>JAKAJL010000072.1:0-7730 GCA_021813805.1 Pseudomonadota bacterium
TCGGCTGGCTTCAACTGCCGGCCGGCAGCCACATCGAGGAGGCGGCGCGCTTCTTCGTCTTCGACACGCCGAAAGTGCTGATGCTGCTGGCGCTCGTCGTCTTCGGCATGGGGGTCGTGCGCAGCTTCTTCTCGCCGGAGCGCACCCGCGCCTTGCTGGCCGGCCGCCGCGAGGGCTTCGGCAATGTCGCGGCGGCGACGCTTGGCATCGTGACCCCCTTTTGCTCCTGCTCCGCCGTGCCGCTGTTCGTCGGCTTCGTCTCGGCGGGGGTGCCGCTCAGCGTCACCTTCTCCTTTCTGATCTCGGCGCCGATGGTCAATGAGGTCGCCCTCGGCCTGCTGTTCGCGCTCGTCGGCTGGAAAGTCGCGCTGGTCTATCTGGCTTTCGGCATGATGGTCGCCATCGTCTCCGGCTGGATCATCGGCCACCTCCATCTCGAAGGCTGGCTGGAGGAATGGGTCCGCAACGTTCGGGCCGGCGCGGCGGTCGTCGTCCCCGACCATGCGACGGTCATCGATCGCATCGAGGCGGGGCTTGAGGCGATGCGCGATATCGTCGGACGGGTCTGGCACTGGATCATCATCGGCATCGCCGTCGGCGCCTTCATTCATGGCTACGCGCCGACCGAGCTTCTGGCGTCGATCATGGGCAAGGGGGCGTGGTGGTCGGTGCCGGCGGTCGTGGCGATCGGCATTCCGATCTATTCCAACGCCGCCGGAATCATCCCCGTCGTCGAGGCGCTGCTGAGCAAGGGCGCGGCGCTCGGCACGACGCTCGCCTTCATGATGAGCGTCATCGCCCTGTCCTTTCCGGAAATGGTCATCCTGCGCAAGGTCATGACCACGCGCCTCATCGCGGTCTTCGTCGCGGTCGTCGCCGCCGGCATCCTGGCGGTCGGCTATCTGTTCAATGTCCTGTTCTCCTGAGGAGGAAGCGCTCATGAAAAAAGTCAAAGTGCTCGGTTCTGGCTGCAAAAGTTGCGAGGCGACCGCCGAGATGGTTCGCGCCGCGGCCAAAAAGCTTGGGGTCGAAATCGACCTCGAAAAGATTACCGACTACGCGGCCATCGCCGGCTATGGAATCGCCTCAACGCCCGGCCTCGTCATCGACGGCAAGGTCGTGCACGCCGGCGGCCTGCCCAAGTCCGAAGACGTCGCCAAATGGTTGACGGCGTGAGGGAATGAAATGAATCAATGCGGTTTTCTCGTTCTATCGCTCAATTTCCAGGGCCAAACCCAGAGGTGATCCATGTCCAGGCGCGAAGTCGTTCTCTGCCACCCCGTCCGAACCGCGATCGGAACCTATAATGGCAGCCTGAAATCGACGCCCGCTGTCCAACTTGGGGCGATGGTCGTGCGAGAAACGCTCCGCCGCGCGCAACTCGATCCGGCAAAGCTCGGCGCCGTGGCGATGGGCAACGTCATCCAGGCCGGCAACAAGATGAACCCGGCGCGCCAGGCCGCGATCCATGGCGGAATTCCTGTCGATGTGCCGGCGATGACTGTCAACCGCGTTTGCGGTTCGGGCGCCCAGGCCATTGCCTCCGTCGCCCAGGAGATCTGGCTTGGCTTTGCCGACGCCGCGATTGGCGGCGGCATGGAGAATATGGATGCGGCGCCCTACCTGATGAGCGGCGGGCGCTGGGGTTATCGGATGGGCGACGCACAGGTCTACGATTCGATGCTGCGCGATGGCCTCAACGATGCCTTTTCCGATCAGCATTCCGGCTGGCATACCGAAGATCTGGTCGCGAAGTACGAAATCACCAGGGCTGACCAGGATCGCTGGGCGGAGCGTTCTCAGACCCGCTTTTCGGCGGCCCAAGCCGCCGGAAAATTCGACGCTGAAATCGTGGCCGTCGAGATAAAGGGTCGCAAGGGACCGGAGCCTTTCGTCAAGGACGAGCACAATAGGCCCGACACCACCATCGAGAGTCTGGCAAATTTGAAGCCCGCGTTTCGCAAAGAGGGCACGATCACGGCAGGCAACGCTCCTGGGCTGAATTCCGGCGCGGCGGCGATGATTGTCGCCGAACGGGGTTTCGCCGAGGCGAACGGGCTCGCGCCAATGGCCCGGTTGCTGTCCTATGGCGTCGGCGCGGTCGAGCCGGGCATGTTCGGGATCGGGCCCGTGCCGGCGGTGCGTCAAGCGCTCGAACGGGCGGGATGGACGGTCGCCGACATCGAGCGGATCGAGATCAACGAAGCTTTCGCCGCGATCACGCTGGCCGTTTTGCGGCAGATCGGCCTCGCCGAGGACATTGTGAATGTCGAAGGAGGGGCGATCGCCCATGGCCATCCCATCGGCGCCTCCGGCGCGGTCCTGACGACGCGGCTGCTGCATTCGATGAAACGAGACGGCCTGAAGCGTGGCGTTGTCACGTTGTGCATCGGCGGCGGTCAGGGCATCGCCCTCGCGCTCGAGACCGTGTGACGACCGCACGCGATAGAACGGGAGGCGCGGCCCATGCCGGAGCCGGATTTTTGCACGGCCAGGCATGGCGTTCCGCGCGACGGAATTCCCCGGGACCGGAAATTTGCCGCGTTCGATGGTGCGTCGATCGTAGACCCAGGCGAAAGCGGCCGCGTCTCGCGCGGCTCCTGACCGATGCGCGCATTGGACGCCGTCTCGGCGTCGTTCCGGGGACAAGGAATTCTTCATGTCGAAAAGTCAGCCACGCAAACCTTCCGAACCTTCGCTGATGAGCGTCCCCGCGTTCTGGCCGATCGCCATGGCGGCGGAACTCGCCGCGCAAGAGATGGATCTCCTCGCCAGAAATCTCAAATTCGTCGAAGAAGAGATCAAGATCGACGGCGGGCTGAGACCGCGGCTGGCGACGCCGAACACGCTACGGCTCGATCTGCGCACCATGGCGCTGCGCGACTACGGCAGGCCTGGCGGTATTCCGACGCTGGTGAACGCCCCCTATGTCGACATCATCCCCCACAGCCGCTGAGATCCTTAACGCCATGCGCGCGGGCATGGGCCGAGCGCCGGCGGCGATCGAAAAATCCGTCGCGGTGGACGAATCGCTGATCCACGAGCACATGCATTCCCGCGCTTACGCCATGCCCCAAGCTGGCGCCTTGGACGAGGAGACGCACGCCTTGAATCTATCTTGCGGCGGCTTTGGCGGGATCCAGCCCTGCCTGCGTCAAAGCCATGGCGGATAAAATCGCCAAACAGGGAATTCGGGCCGACAAGGTTCTGGAGACCATACGAATCGTGCGTTTCGCCATGGCGACGAAGATCATCGGCGACGCCGAGCCCGTGTTTGTCGCGTTCATGGCTAAATACAGCCCGGACAATTCATCAACGTCGGCTTGACGGGGCGCTAAAGTCGTCTACGCCTCACTTTCGGCTTCAATGTGGAAACGAAATGCGAAAAACGCCGATGGAACATAGAAGCGAAATTGTCGACTTCGTGACGGTCGCAACCGGCCAACTTGTTCGCAAAACCGCCGCGGGACGGCGGCCGATGGGGCGGCGCTTCGGCGTCGCCGCCGCGGCGGAAGCGTCGTGAAGCGTCGCATGGACCGGCCGGTCTCCGTGGCGCGCATCCTGGCGCTCGCCTTCTGCGTCGGCTCCCAGAGCGGTTGCGAGGTTGGGCCGGATTTCTCGCGCCCCGCGCCGCCGAGCGTTTTGAAATACATTCCCGCCGGGGCCACGCCGAGCCTGGCGCCGGGAAATGGCGAGCCATCGCAGCGGCTGGTCGAGGCCGGGACAATTCCGGCCGAGTGGTGGCGGATGTTCCGGTCCGCCTCGCTCGACAAGGTGGTGCGCGAGGCGATAGACGGCAGCCCGACCCTCGACGCCGCGAAGGCCACGCTGGCCCAGGCGCGGCAGGCGGTCGTCCAGGCGCGCGGCGCCTATTATCCCCAGGTCGATTTTGGCGCTTCGGCTTCGCGCCAGCGCGGCCCGGCCTTCGCCCTCGGCCTGTTGCAGGGGAAGGAACTCCCGACTTACAGCATCTTGTCGTGGGGGCCGACGGTCAGCTATTCGCCCGACGTCTTCGGCCTCACGGCCCGCCAGGTCGAAAAGCAGGAGGCCTTGGCGGAAAACCAGGCCCACGAGCTCGAGGCGGCGCGTCTCACCCTTACCGGCAACGCCGTGACCCAGGCGATCGCCATGGCGGAAGCCCGCCAGCAGATCCAGGCCGTCAAGGGCGTTCTTGCCGACGACGAGAAGAACCTAGCGCTGGTGCGCCAGCAGTTCGCCTTGGGCAAGGTCACGCGCAGCGACGTTCTCGCCGCCGAAACCCAGCTCAGCAACGACCGGGCCCTGCTGCCGCCGGTGGAGCAGCGCATGGCCGTCGCGCAGGACGCCCTCGCCGTTTTGACCGGCAGGTCGCCGGCGGAGTGGACGCCACCGGCGTTCGACCTCGATAATTTCGCCCTGCCGCCCCGTCTGCCGGTCAGTGTGCCGTCGACCCTTGTGCGGCGACGCCCGGACATTCTCGCGGCGGAGGCGCAGCTTCATGCCGCCAGCGCCGCGGTCGGAGTCGCCACGGCGCAGATGTACCCGAGTTTTCCCTTGTCCGCTTCGGTCGGCGCCGCGGGCCTGTCCACGTTTCAGCTGTTCCAGGGATCCAGCGTGATCTGGAGCCTGGCGGGAGGCCTGTCCGCGCCCGTCTTCCACGGCGGCGCCCTGGAAGCCCAGAAAGAGGGGGCGATCGAGGCTTTTCGCGCCTCGCTCGCTCTCTATCGTCAGACGGTTCTCCTGGCATTGGGGCAGGTTGCGGACACCATGCGCGCGCTCGGCCACGACGCCGAGCTGGCGGAGGCCGAGCGAAAGGCCGTCGATCAGGCGAAGCAGTCTCTCGAACTTCAGCGAATCAGGTATCAAGCCGGAAAAGTCGATGTGCTGCGGCTGAACGACGCCGCGCGCGCCGTCAATCAGGCGCGCCTCGGCTATGTGGCGGCGCGGGCCCAGCGCCTTCGGGATAGCGCGCAACTGCTGGTGGCGATGGGAGGCGGCTGGTGGGCCGACCCGAAATCATGCGCCGATTGCCGTGAAGCCGTGGTGGCGACGACAGGAGAAAACAAATGAATCTGCGCCGTCGGTTGGCTGCGGGAGCGCTCGTCGGCGCCGCGATCGTCGGCGGGGTCTGGTGGGTGTTCTTCCGCCCGCCTAGCCAGCAAGGCGACGTCCTCACCCTTTACGGCAACATCGACATCCGGGAAGTCCAGGCTGCCTTCAACGACAGCGATGTGGTCGTCCGGATGCTGGTGCAGGAAGGGGACAGGCTAAAAAAAGGCGACCTCATCGCCACCATCGACGACCGGCGCTATGCCGCGCGCCTGGATCAGGCCCGGCGGCAGGCCGACAGTCTGAAGGCGGCCCTGGACAGGCTGGTCCATGGATCGCGGCCAGAGGAGATCGCCCAGGCCAAGGCGACCATGGAGGCGTTGCGGGCCGTCTATGAGAACAACAAGACGCTCTATGATCGCACGATGCGTCTTCTGCCGAAGGGCGCCGCCTCGACGGAAGACCGCGACAACGCCCTGGCGCAACTGAACTCGTCGCAGAAAAACTACGAAGCCGCGGCGCAGGCCTATACCCTCGCGGTCAAAGGCCCCCGCGACGAAGACATCGTCGCCGCGCGGAACAATTACCACGCCGCCGAAGCGGCGGCGGCCCTGGCGGAGAGGGAATTCGCCGACACCAAATTATACGCGCCCAGTGACGGGATCGTGGAGGCCCGCATTCTCGAACCGGGCGACATGGCCTCCCCGAGCACGCCCGTCTATACGATCGCCTTGACCGACCCGCTCTGGGTGCGCGCCTATGTGCCCGAGACGGAACTGGGGAAAGTCAAGCTGGGGATGCGCGCCGCCATTCATACGGATAGCGCCCCGGGTCATGCCTATCGCGGCTGGGTCGGCTATCTCTCGCCCACCGCCGAATTCACCCCGAAGACCATCGAGAGCCCTGAACTGCGCACGAAGCTGGTCTATCAGCTCCGCGTCTATGTCTGCGATCCGGACAATGATTTGCGGCTGGGAATGCCCGCGACCGTGACCATCGACCTGTTGCAGCCGCGGAAGGCCTTGACGCCGGGCGCGGCCTCCGGATGCGGGGCCGGCGATGGCGCAAAATGAGAACGGCCCGGCGATATTGCTCGAACGGATCGGCAAGAAATTCAACGCCGGCGGGCGAGCCGTCACGGTGCTGGACGGGCTGAGCGCGCGCATCGAAAAGGGGGCGATAACAGGGCTCATCGGCCCAGACGGAGCTGGAAAGACCACGCTGATGCGGCTGATCGCAGGCCTGCTGCGCCTTGATGGCGGCCGCATCGAGGTTCTGGGGCTCGATGTCGGCGCGCGCCCCCTCGAAGTCCAGGCCCTCGTCGGTTACATGCCGCAGCATTTCGGCCTTTACGAGGATCTTTCAGTCCAAGAGAATCTCGACCTTTACGCCGATCTTCAGGATGTCGCGGCGGCCGATCGCCCGGCGCGCTATGCCGAACTGCTGCATATGACCGGCCTCGCGCCCTTCACGGCTCGGCTGGCGGGGAAATTGTCGGGCGGAATGAAACAGAAACTCGGCCTCGCCTGCACCCTAGTTCGCGTTCCAACTCTGCTGCTGCTCGACGAGCCGACGGTCGGCGTCGATCCGGTGTCGCGGCGTGAGCTTTGGGGCATTATCGACAGGGTCACGAAGGACGAGGGCATGACCGTGCTGCTCAGCACCGCCTATCTCGACGAAGCGGAACGGTGCGGCGCCGTGCTGCTCATGCATGAGGGACGGCTGATCGGCGATGGGACCCCGGGCTCCTTCACGGAAAGGATGCGCGGACGCAGCTTCCGCGTGACCTCGCGCGACATGAGCAAACGCCGGCTGCAGAAGCGATTGGCGGCGGCTCCGGGCGTCCTCGACGCCATCATTCAGGGCGCCCATGTGCGCGTCGTTCTGGATCGCGCGCCCGCATCGCCTGGCGAGGTTCCGTTGCCCGATGCTCACAGCCTTGAAATCCAGCCGACGCCGCCGCGCTTCGAAGACAGCTTCGTGGCGCTGCTCAAGGACCGCGTCAGTGAGGGCCAGTCGCAATCTGCTGTCGCATCGTCAGAGTTGGATTTCGACGCAAAACTGGGGAGGACGGCGCAAAACGCAGAAGATTGCATCGTCGTCGAGCATCTTGTTCGCCGTTTCGGCGCGTTTACCGCCGTGGACGATGTCAGCTTTACGGTGCGGCGGGGCGAGATTTTCGGCCTGCTGGGAGCCAATGGCGCCGGGAAATCCACGACGTTCCGGATGCTGTGCGGCCTGTTGCCGCCGACGGCCGGCAAATTGAGCGTGGTCGGCTTCGATCTGCGCACGGCGGCGGCGACGGCGCGCGGACGCATCGGCTACATGGCGCAGAAATTCTCGCTCTATGGCGATTTGTCGGTGCGGGAAAACCTCCGTTTCTTCAGCAGCGCCTACGGGCTTGCCGGCGCGAAGCAGCGCGAGCGCATCGCCTGGGCCCTCTCGGAACTCGAATTGCAGTCCTTCGCGGAGGCGACAAGCAAGGAACTGCCGCTGGGCTTCAAACAGCGGCTGGCTTTGGCTTGCGCCTTGATGCACGAGCCGGAGATCATTTTCCTGGACGAGCCGACATCGGGGGTCGATCCGCTCGCCCGCCGGGATTTCTGGCGACGGATCAACGCGCTCGCCGAATCGGGCGTCACCGTGCTGGTCACCACCCATTTCATGGAAGAGGCCGAATATTGCGACCGTCTGGTGATCAT
>JAKAJL010000072.1:7740-8244 GCA_021813805.1 Pseudomonadota bacterium
GGCCCGTGGACGCATCCTCGCCGAAGGATCGTCCGTGGCCATCAAGGCGCGCTTCCAGACCGCCGAAAGCCCTGACCCGACAATGGAGGACGCCTTCATCGCCCTGATCGAGCATGACGACGCGGAGGTGAAAGCGGCATGATCGCGGGATCCATCGGCCGTTTGCGCGGGATGCTGCGCAAGGAATTCCTCCAGATCGGCCGCGATCCGTCGAGCATCGCCATCGCCTTTCTGCTGCCCGCGGTTCTTCTTCTGATCTTCGGCTATGGCGTCTCCCTCGACGCGCGCAATGTACCCCTGGCGCTGGTTGTCGAAGCCCCCGACGCCAATACGCAAGCCTTTACCGCGCAATTCGAACATTCGCGTTTTTTTCGGCCGCGTTATTTTCAAAGCATCCAGCAGGCCGATCGGGCGATGATCGCCCGTCAGGTGGAGGGCATCGTCTGGTTGCGCGCCGATTTCAGCCGCCAGCTTCAGGCGGGCGCGGCGCCCATCGAGATCGGA
>JAKAJL010000073.1 GCA_021813805.1 Pseudomonadota bacterium
CGCCCGTTCGGGAATCCCGTTTATGAGTTTAGGGCCTAGACGAGTGGCTGGACAGCGGTCCGGATTTGATCGATTGACGGAGACGGTGGACATGTCGACCAGCAAAGTCGGCAGTTATGGGACCTGGAGTTCGACAATAACTGGCGATCTGGTCGTCACGGAAAGCCTGACGCTCGGCGAGCCCCGTGTCGACGGCGACAGCATCTTTTGGACAGAGGGACGGCCGTCCGAGGGAGGGCGCACAGTCGTCGTGGCCAGATCCGCCGACGGCGCGAGTGATAGACAGGTTCAGATCCAAACGGCGGGGTGAGTTTCGGCGGCGGCAAATCAGGTCTATTCTTTCGAGCGAGACTCAAGGCGAATTTTTGAACTCACGACAATCGTGTCAAACGGGGCCCATGGGGATTGTCTAACGTCGGCATTGCGCCGGCCACAGAGCGGTCGTACCATCGCGCAACGAGAATCTGCATGGCGATCCCAAGGGATCGCCCTCGCGCCTCCGTCCGTTTTTGTCACATCGATTGCGCAGACTTCCATCTATGACCGCTAGTCCATTCGGCATGGGCCCGAATATCGTCCGATTGCCGCTGAACATCGGCGTTTCGACTCGCGCGTTGTTCGACCTAGAAGAAGAACACGCGTTATTCGAGGCCGAAGGAGTTTCGGCTTATTCCGAATTGCAGAGGGCGCGGGAAAAGGCGCCGCTGAAGCCTGGCGCGGCGTTCGAGGTCGTAAGGCGTCTTCTCGCCTTGAACGCGGCCGCTGGCGAGCGGCTCGTTGAGGTCATTGTCCTGTCGAAGAATTCGCCGGACCTCTCATTGCGCGCTTTCAATTCCTGCAAGGAACATGGGCTGTCGATCAGACATGGCAGTTTCACTTCCGGCCGGTCCGTGGCGCCTTTCGTCGCCGCCTGGGGAATCGATCTGTTTTTGTCGAATGATCATGATGACGTGCGCGCTGTCGTCGCCGCCGGCGCCGCGGGGGCGCGGCTTGGCTCCGCGCCCAATATTGCCGCTCAAGCACCGTTCGACGAAGTGCGTTTCGCATTCGACGGCGACGCTGTCGTTTTCAGCGCCGAGTCGGATCGCATTTACAAGGAACAGGGGCTGGAGAAATTCCTGGAGCATGAAGTCAGGAATGCCAAAATTCCGATGGCGCCGGGGCCGTTCGGGAAGAGCTTCCTTCCGAAATTGGCGGAATTGCGAAAGCGCTTCCTGCGTCCGGACGGCACAAGCCGCATCAGGACAGCCATCGTCACCGCCAGAAATGCGCCGGCCCACGAGCGCGTCATCCAAACCTTGCGCTCCTGGGGGACGCCGGCCGACGAAGCCCATTTTGTCGGCGGGCATGAGAAAGCGCCGATCCTCGCCGCGACCTGCGCGCACATCTTCTTTGACGACCAGGAATGCCATGTCGACGGCGCGAGCGGCGTCGTGCCGGCTGGCCTCGTTCCGGGCCCGCACGATCCCGACGCGCCCATCATCCCGGCCTCGAATTGATTGGGGACGCGCGATGAGCGCCAATGCATACCACCCATTCAGGTCATGTCGCTGGTCCGCGCTTGCGACCTGTTCCGCCGATGTTTTCGCCCCAATCGTTTAGCCAGGAGGCCGCCATGTCCCTTCGTCTTGTGTTTTCCTGGTTTGCCGACGCCGGCACCTGGCCCGAACATCCCGGCGCTGGCGCGGCCGTCGTGGACGCCGCTGTCGTCGGTCCGATGCGCCTGCTCGATCACGTCGAGACCATGCTCGGCCTCGGCGCGCCCGCCAACGCGGGCGTCAAGCGCATCGCGATTTACCGGCGCAAGCTCGAAGCTTGCGGCGACGGGCGTTTCTGGTCGGAGTCTTTTGAAAAGGACCCGTGGTCGACCGCGCGCGAGTTGCTGAAGTGGCGTGACGAACTCGTCGAGGCCGGATGGCGGCCGGAAACACCAATACCCGGGAAACGCCTTGTGGACCTTGCAGCTGCCGAAAGCGCCGGCGCGGATCTGCCTCGGGGCCTCGCCGATCGACTTCATGCCGCGATTGCGGCGCTGGCCGAAAAGCCAAATCTTCCCTTGTCGTCCATCGAGTTGGTCGATGCGCGCGCCGATCTGCCTGTCGGCTGGCGGCGTCTGCTGGACGCCCTCGAGTCCTGTGGCGTTTCCGTCACCACCGCCGCTGCGCCGCCGAACGCTCAGGGCTCGACCGATCTAGCGCGCTTGTTGTCGCCTTTCGAAAGCAAGGGGGCAGCCCGTGAACTTGCCGGCGATGGCTCCGTCTGCCTTCTGACCGCCGACACCGAACTCGTCGCCACCGAAGCCGTAGCCGCATGGCTCGCCGCAGATAAAACCTCCAACGACGGTCTCGTCTTTGTCCTCGGCAACGACAGCGCATTGCTCGATCATGCTTTGCGACGCGTCGGCCTTCCTCGGCTCGGCGCGTCGGCTTCTTCGCCGCATCGTGCCCTGTTGCAGGTGCTGCCGCTGGCTTTCGCGCTGGCCTGGGATCCGCCCGATCCGAAAAGCCTGCTCGATTTCCTGCTCCTGCCGCTAAGCCCCTTGCCACGATGGGTGGCCAACAAACTCGCATCTAGAGTGGCCGAGACCCCTGGCGTCGGCGGTCCGCTTTGGCAGGAAACCTTCGCGGAAATCACCAAAAAATTCGCCGAAAAGGCGCCAGAGGACTCCGACGCCAAACGTGCTGCAACCATCGCCAACTGGCGCGCCTTCGTCGAGCCCGAGCGACACGATCCCAACCTGGGCATGCCGCGCGCCGCCGCGCGTGGGATCGCCAACCGCGTCGCCGCATGGGCGACGGCGCGATTCGGCGCTACCGACGACGCCCTGTTCCTGGCGCTGGCGACCGCCGCGAACGATCTCGCCGAGGCCATCGAGGCGACCGAGGCCGAAAGGTTCGACCGCCTGCTGATCGAACGCATGATCGAGCAGGTCATCGGCTCCGGCGTCAGCGATCCGACCGCCTTGGCGGAGGCCGCACCGTGGCGAGCCGTCACCCATCCCGGCGCAATCTGGGGGGCGGCTGACACAATCATCTGGTGGCACTTCGCCGACAATGGCGAAATCGCCCAACGCGCCATCTGGGATTCGGACGAACGCGAGGCGCTCAAGCAGGCGGGCGTCGCCCTTGACGATCCGTCGCCAGCGCTTCGCCGGATTTCCAGCGCCTGGGAGCGGCCGGTACGCCATGCCCGCAAGAAGCTCATTCTGGTGCGGCCGTCGATGTCAGGCGGCGAGGAGGTCAAGTCCCACCCGCTGTGGCATGCGCTGGTCGCCGGGCGCCCCAAACTCGAAAAGCAGATTGGCGCGCGCGCCGAGACGCTTTTGTCCGAACCCGCGCCGCAATTTGCCGGGCGCGTCCTAACCCGGCAAGAAGTCACGGCGGGCGCCTTGCCGGAACGTCGCGCCGAATGGTCGGCGCCCGCCGGTCGGATCGCGTCGCGTGACTTCGAGTCGGCCAGCTCGCTTTCATCGCTTTTGAGCTGTCCGCTGCAATGGACCCTGAACTATGTCAGCGCGCTCGAAGGCGGCGTCCGCCAATCGCTGGCGGGTGGCGACGCCTTGTTCGGCACGCTGGCTCACAAGATCGCGGAGACTTTGTTCCAGCCGGGCGCGCCACCCGATCCAGCGGAAATGACAAGCCGCGCGCGATCGCTGCTTGAGGAGCTGCTGCCGCAAATGGCCGCGACCCTGCTCCTGCCCGGAGCGGCGCGCGACCTCGCGACGGCGCGACAGGCGATCCCTGAAGCTCTGGCCGAACTGGCGAAATTTTTGCGCGCCAACAAGCTTTCCGTGGTCGAGATGGAAAAGGAATTCAAAGACCAGGGACGCCTCGACACCAACACTGGCATTCGCGGCTTCATCGATCTGCTCGCCAGGGAGGAGAACGGCCGCGAAGTCGTGATCGACCTCAAATGGCAGCGCACCGACAAATACCGGCGCAAGGAAATCGCCGACGGCGTCGCGATCCAGCTCGCCGTTTATGCCCGACATGTCGGCGATGCGAATGCGGACGTCCCGACCGGCTATTTCATGCTGCGCCAGAAGCGCTTCGTCACTGGCGCTCAGGGCTTCAACGGGTCGGTCGTCGCCGTCGAGGGGGAAACCCCGAACGAGACATGGGAAAAAATCGAAACATCCTGGCGCGCCGTCATGACCGAAATGGCCGATGGCGCGGTGCGCGCGGCCTTCGCCCAGGAGAATGTCGATCAGGCGAAATTCAACGATCCGATCCTGATGACGCCGCCCAAATGTCGCTACTGCGATTTCGCCACCTTGTGCGGGAGGGAAGCATGAGTTCGAGAAAAAGCCTGCACGGCGTCGATATCGTCACCGCCTCGGCCGGCACCGGCAAGACCTACCGCCTCACCGAGATGATCGAGGCGGAGGTGGTCGCGGGCCGCAATCCCGAAGCCATTCTCGCGACGACCTTCACGGTCAAGGCGGCCGAGGAATTGCGCGAGCGCATCCGCGCCAGGCTGCTGGAAAAAGGCCTCGCGGCGCAGGCGGTGCGGCTTCTCGGCGCCAGGATCGGCACGGTGAACAGCGTCTGCGGCGGCCTTGTCAGTGAATTCGCGCTCGGGCTCGGGCTTTCACCCGTCGCCGATGTCATCAGCGACGACGCCCAGACCAGGGTCTTCCGGCAGGCTGCGGACGACGCCATTGCGCGACATGCGTCCGAACTGGACGATCTCGCCCGCCGCTTCGGCCATTTCGAGGGACAAAAGCCTTACGACTGGCGGGATGACGTCAACGACATTGTCGGCCGCGCCCGCGCCAATGACATGGCGCCCGAAAAATTTGGCGAATTCGCCCGCCGTTCCGCGGAGGGTTTCGCGCGCATCGCCCTGAAGCCGCTTGCCGGCGAGACCGAGGCCAGCCTCGACGCGGCGCTCGGCGACGCCATCGTCGCGCTGCTTGCGCGCTACCCAAATAGTGAGGGGCTTAGTGTTGGCACGTCTCGCTCACTGGACAAGTTGCGCGAGATCGCCCGGACGCCGAAAGCCGCCGACATTTCCTGGCCGGATTGGGCACGGTTGGCCAAGCTCGGAGCGACCGCGGCCGACGATCCCTATTTCGAGCCTCTGCGCAGGGCGGCCAGCGCTTTCCCCCGCCACCCGCGCCTGGTCGAAAACGTCGAGCGCTATATCAAGACCGTCTTCGCCTGCGCGGCGAAAGCCATCGAGGCCTATCAACACCACAAGGGCAAATGGGGCCTGGTCGATTTCGTCGATCAGGAGCGCCTGGCCCTGAGCCTGTTCAAGCGGCCCGATCTTGCGCCGTCGCTGAGCGAACGGATCGAAAGCGTCTATGTCGATGAGTTCCAGGACACGAGCCCGTTGCAACTGGCGCTGTTCGTCGCCCTGTCGCAGATCGCCCAGACCAGCGCCTGGGTCGGCGACCCCAAACAGGCGATTTACGGCTTCCGCGGCGCCGACCCGGAATTGATCGCGCGCGTGGCGCCGAAAATCCAGGAGGCAATGAACGGCGAGGGTCAGACGCTTGGAAAGAATTACCGCAGTCGCCCCGGTCTCGTCGCCTTCGCCAATGACGCGTTCGGCGAGACCTTTCTGGCCATGGGCCTGCCGCAAGAATCCGTCCGCGTCGAAGAGACGGATCGCGACGATCTTTGTGATCAGCGCACGCCGCTGAACGTCTGGCATGTTGAAGGAAAGACAATAGCCGCGCGCGCAACGGCGCTTGCCAACGGGATCAAGGAGCGGTTGGCGAGGCCAGAAGAATGGCCGGTTGCGGACAACGGTCACTCCCGGCCGCTTGCGGCGGGC
Organism: Pseudomonadota bacterium; assembly: GCA_021813805.1. Lineage (GTDB taxonomy): Bacteria > Pseudomonadota > Alphaproteobacteria > Rhizobiales > Beijerinckiaceae > Rhodoblastus. The sequence goes on from JAKAJL010000073.1 coordinate 5,785, forward strand.
GACATCGCCATCCTGTGTTTCTCCAACGCCCGCTGCTTGCAGTTGTCCTCGGCGCTGGCGAGCTTCGGGCTCAAGGTCGCCCTGGAGCGCGATGGGTTGTTCGGCGCCCCCGAGGTGAAACTGGCGCTCGCCGCCTTGCGCTGGTGCGCCGACCAGCGCGACTCGCTGGCTCTGGCGGAAATGGCCCACCTGCTGCATTCCGGAGACGATCAGCCGGAATGGTTAGAGGCGTCTCTCGAAGACGGGAGCCACGAGGCTCTGGCGGCGCTCGTGCCGATGGCGGAGGACTTGCGCGCCGTCGCGAAGACGAGCGCACACAAGTCGCCGGCGGAATTCGCCGACGCCGTGCTGATGGCGGGCGGCGTCGCCGACGCAGTGCGGCGGTGGGGCAATGCACCGGACCGCATGCTCAATCTCGAAGCCTTGCGCGCGCTTGTCGCGGGCTACGAGGACGAGCGCAAACAGGATCGCGCGCCTTCGACCGTCACTGACCTGTGCGCATGGCTGGCGGACCAGGAAGGCAAGCAGCCCCCGAGCCGAGCGCGGGACGCCGTCACCATCCTGACCTATCACCGCGCCAAAGGCCTCGAATGGCCGATGGTCATTCTCACCGACCTTGAGCGCGAAATGCGGAACGATCCCTTCGGCCTCCATGTCATGAGCGACCGCGCCGCCAGGGACATCGACTGGCATGATCCGCTCGCCGAACGCTGGTTGCGCCTCTGGCCATGGCCTTTCGGATCGCTGAAAACGGGCGTCGATCTCGACGTAAGGGCGCAGAACGCGCCCGAGGGGAAGGAGGCGGCGAGAATCGAGCGTGAAGAGCGCGCGCGCCTGCTTTACGTCGGCGCGACCCGGGCCCGCGACTATCTTGTCCTGGCGCTACCGCCAACCAAAAACGGATTCGTCTGGCTCGACGAATTAATGTCGGCCGCCGGCGGTCCGGCTGTTGCGGTTCCGACGGCGGGCGCGACCAGGATGACCATCAATGGCGTCGAACATGACGTTCGCGTCGAAACGCTCGCGCCAGCCGATCCGCCGGCCATCGAGGCCATCTCGCACGATTACGTCAGCCCCGCGGGAGCGGCTCCCGTCTTTGAGCCGCTCGCCTTGCGGCCCAGCGACGCGGCGGAGGACAAGAACGCGCGCATTGTCGAGGAAATCGATCTCGGGGCCCGACCGCCCTTTGCCGGATCGCCGGATATGGCGCATGTCGGCGAGGCGCTGCATCGCTTCCTCGCGGCCGATGATCCCGCATTGCCGTTTGAAAAGCGGATCGCCATGGCGACCCGATTGCTCGACGCCTGGGGCGTCACGGGCCTCGATCCCCGCGACGTCGTGACGATGAGCGACCGCTTCCGCGCCTTCATCGCCAAGAAATGGCCCAATGGCGTTCTGCGGCGGGAGGCGCCGATCACGCATCGCATCGGCGACCAGACCCTTTCTGGCCGCATCGACGCCGTGGTCGAGACGCCGGACGAGATCATCGTCGTCGACCACAAGAGTTTTCCGGGAGGAAAGGCGCAATGGCAGGTGCAGGCGGAGAAATATCTCGGGCAGTTGCGGCTTTATGGTGAGGCTACGAACCTAGCGACGGACCACGAGAAGCGCGTGCATCTGGTATTGCACTTGCCTATCTCGGCAACGGTACTCGTAATGAACGCGCATGACGGATAACGCGATCCAAGACGACGTCGATATGTCGGCACCCCAATGCGTTGGAAATCGTCGTTGTTCCCCAAATGGGGAAACTTACACGCTTGGCACCCTGACGAGACGGCCGCGTTCGGCGGATAGCTGAAGTTCGTTATCGCGCGCCAGGCACTCGCCTTTTCGCCCCCAGAAGGATATGAATAAAGGCAGAACGCCGCTCGACGGTGAAGCATCGCTTGGCTAGCTTGTGATTGAACGATCCTGTTACTGGGGATATCAAATTGTTTTTTTCGAAAAGTAAAATTGACAAAGCTGGAAAGCATTTATCTGTGCCCGGCGAGTTAACTTTGGAGACGATCGAGCTAGAAGATGTTTTTGATGCATATAGAGCATCGCACCTAGAACCTCTTTCAAAAATGACTCTAGAGCTCCAACGCTGGCTTCATGAATACGGCGGACGATATTATATCGCTCAGCGACTTAAACGTAAGCCACAAATACTTAGAAAACTGAAGAGATTAAGCGTGCGCTTAACAGCCCGTTGACGAAGTCGCCATGCGCTGATTCCGTGATCTGAGCGGATTCGTAAGGGGACTTCAGCGATGGCGATGCGGCGAGACGAGGGCGTTCAGGAAGAACTCATCGCCGTTTGGTCT
>JAKAJL010000074.1 GCA_021813805.1 Pseudomonadota bacterium
GTCCGGGAAGCGTTTCTGATGAGCCTCGGTAAACAGAGCGATTTGCCGTTTGCCGTGTTGCCAGCGTTTTCGCTTCCCGCTCCTCGATTGCGCATATTGACGGAACAGCTCCGCCCACGTTGTTTTATCGTGTTTCCTGCGCAACCAAAGAGTGATGCGCTGATCCAGCCACCAATCGAGTTTGCCAAACTCCTTCCACGCCCGTGAGGCATATCGGTAGTAGTTTCGCCACCCGATGATCATCGGATTGATGGTGTCTATGAGATCGGCGAGAGTCCGGCCGGTTGGCGTTTTCCTCACCTTGCCCTTGATCTTGTCGCGCAACAATTGCAGCTTGCTCTTCGGGATGAAGAGATTGCCGACATGCCGACCCGTTGCGGGCGACCGTTGCTGTACGACCCGATAGCCGAGGAAGTCGAAGCCTTCTCGGACATCGGTGATGCGGGTCTTTTCCATCGACAACTCCATACGCAATTCCTCTTTGAGGAACTGCGCCAGCGCGTGACGCTCCTCTTCGGCCTCCTGCCGGGTTCCTTGCACGAGGACGACAAAATCGTCCGCGTAGCGCACCATGTAGAAAGTTGGACGGCCAAGCTTGCGATCCCAGCTGTGGCGACCGCTTACTTTGCTTACTCCCTCCCTTGGGTCAGGAATCCAGCGTTTATATCGCTCGTCGATAGCCGACAGATAGATATTGGCCAGCAACGGCGAGATGACGCCCCCTTGCGGGGTTCCCGTCACCGGATGTCGAAGATTGCCCTCGATCATGATGTCCGCCTTCAGGAATGCGAGTACGAGCCGCAGGACCTTGGGGTCCCGAATGCGACGACGTACCCGCTCCATGAGCACGTGATGATCGATGGCGTCGAAGCAGCCCTTGATGTCCCCCTCGATCACATAGCGGGTCCAGGATGGACCAGTGGATGAAGGATGCAGGCGTTGTTGAATTCGCGCCAATGCATCATGAGTGCTTCGACCGGGCCGGAAGCCATACGAGATGGGATAGAAATCCGCCTCGAATATGGGCTCCAGCACCATTTTGAGCGCCATTTGAACCAGTCGATCCTTCAGCGTGGGGATGCCCAATGGCCTGAACTTTCCCGGCTTTCCCGGCTTCGGAATAAGCCTCTGCCGGACAGGTTGTGGCCGGTAAGTTTCTTGCCGCAGGTCTTGCCGGATTTCCTCCAGAAAACCCGCGGCGCCGTTGGCGCGCTTTTGGATCGTGTCCCGCGTCACGCCGTCTGTGCCGGGTGTCCGGCTGCCCGCGTTGCGGGCGAGTCTTTCCCAGGCGTGAAACAGCGTCCTGCGGTCGCATACGAAGTTGAACAGATCCGCGAACCTCTTCTCGGGGTCCGTGGAACTCCACCGATACAGCTTGCGCTGCATGTCGAGAATAAACTCGGTATTCACCGCGTCCGACAAGTGTCGATCTCCTGCCAGCAAATTGTATCCACTGCCTGCCTTCGCCATGTGGACGGCTTTCCCGTCCTCGAACTACTACACAGGCTCCGTCCCTGCTCCGCGTGTTCGCCGGTCGATTCGACCATCCGTTCCCCGAGGGGTTCGGAAACACGAGCAGGTTCCCAAGTTCCACCGCCGTCCTTTGTCCGCTTTAGGAGCCGACTATTCCCCGTGTGGATTCAGACCTCCGAGCCTTGCAGGCTTTCCCGGCGGCTGGCGTCTGAGCAATCAGACGCCCCTGGCGCGCACCTCTAAACAGCGCGCCGGCGCTCCACAGGTCTTGCGACCGCTCCACCCACTTCCGAGTTGGTGGAGACCCTCTTGACGGGGAGTCAGCCATCGGTTCGGTTTCCCTCTCCATGGCGGTCTCGCTTGCCGAGCCGCGTCGGGATCGGAAGTCCCCTCGCGCCCGGCTTCAACGGGTTCTACTGATTTATGGCTTGTCGGAATCACCCGGCTCACCTCACCCGCTTGCTTCTCGCCCCACGCTGCACCGTGTGGCGGTCGGGGTCTTGCACCCCGAAGGACTAATCGGTAGTTTTGACCGATCTGGTTTCTCCTTTTATTCCAGTTGGTTACAGACTTGGCGTACCTAGAGGAAGAGGGCGGCGCTTCGCTTCGTGACGGATTTCGGGTCGAGGGAGAGTCTCTCGGCGTCCGTCGCGGAGTAAGGACCATGGCCTCTGCCATCCAGAAGATCACACTGTCGTCGTCGCGCGACATCCCCTTCAACAAGTTGGTGCTCAGCCAGGCAAACGTCCGGCGTGTGAAGGCCGGCATGTCGGTCGAGGAACTCGCCGAGTCCATCGCGCGGCGCGGCCTCATCCAGTCCTTGCATGTCCGGCCCGTCCTCGACGCGGAGGGCAAGGAGACCGGCATGTTCGAGGTGCCCGCCGGCGGGCGCCGCTATCGGGCGCTCGAACTTCTCGCCAAGCAGAAGCGCCTCGCCAAGACCGCCCCGGTCCCCTGCGTTGTCGGCGACGCGGCGAGCGGCATCATGATCGACGAAATCTCGCTGGTCGAGAACATCGACCGCGCGCCGCTGCACCCGCTCGACCAGTTCCGCACGTTTCAGGCGATGCGCGACAAGGGCATGACCGAGGAGACGATAGCCGCCGCGTTTTTCGTTGGAGTCAACGTCGTCAAGCAGCGCCTGCGCCTCGCGGCTGTCTCGCCAAAACTGCTTGATATCTATGCCGAGGACGGCATGACGCTGGAAATGCTGATGGCCTTCACCGTCTCGCCAGACCACGCCCGGCAGGAACAGGTCTGGGAGACGATCAGGGCCGGTTGGCAGAAGGAGCCCTGGCAGATCCGACGGATGCTGACCGAGACTGCGGTGCGCGCCTCCGACAAGCGCGTCGTCTTCGTCGGCGTCGATGCTTATGAAGCGGCCGGCGGCGTCGTGCTGCGCGATCTTTTCCAGTCCGACGACGGCGGTTGGCTTCAGGACGTCGGCCTGCTCGACCGCCTGGTCGCCGAGAAGCTCAGGGCGGGCGCCGACGAGATCGCCACCGAGGGCTGGAAATGGGTCGAGGCCGGCCTCAGCATTCCCTACGGCGTCTCCCAGGGCCTGCGGAAAATCTCCGGCACGCCGCTCGCCATGACCGAGGCGGAACAGGCCACGCGCGACGCCTTGCAGGCCGAATATAACGGCCTCTCCGAAGAATATGAGAGCGTCGAGGAACTGCCGGACGAGATCGATCAGCGCTTTGGCGAGATCGAGGCGGCGATGGAAGCTCTCGACAACCGGCCCGTTCGCTACGATTCGGCCGAGATCGCCATCGCGGGCGTTTTCGTCACCATCGACGCCAACGGCAAGCTGGTCGCCGATCGCGGCTATATCCGCCCAGAGGACGAACGACCGATCCAGCCGGACGGTGACGAAGCGCGTGAGATCGTGGAGGATGGGACCGGCGAACCGGCGGCGCCCGCAAACCAGCACGCCGTCATCACTATCGGCGGTCAGTCCGCACCGGCGGCGGAGGAAGACGAGGAGGATGGCGTCAAGCCGCTGCCCGAACGCCTCATCACCGAGTTGACGGCGCATCGCACGCTTGCCCTGCGCGACGCCGTGGCCAGCCATCCGCATGTCGCCATGACGGCGCTGCTGCACAAGCTGGTGTCGGACACGTTCCTGCATCGGCCCGCGACGGGCGCGCTCGAAGCCAATGTCCGGCAGATTCAATTCGCCGCCCAGGCGGAGGAATTGAAGGACAGCCCGTCGGCGCAATCCGTCACCGATCGGCATGAACGCTGGGGCGACCATGTTCCGGCCGATGACGAAGCCCTGTGGGATTGGCTTGTGGCGCTCGACGACGACAATCGCATGGACCTGCTGGCCCATTGCGTCAGCTATGGCGTCAACGCGCTCTATGAGCGGCCCAATCCCTACGGCGGTTCCGGCGTCAGCGAGCACGGGCTGAAAGTCCGCCTTGCGCAGGCGGACCGTCTGGCGCGGGCGACCGGCCTCGACATGGCGCAGGTGGGATGGCGGCCGACGGTCGGCAATTATCTTGGCCGCGTCACCAAGGCCAATATCATCGAAGCCGTCCGCGAGGGCGCCGGGGAACGGGCCGCGCAGCTCATCGGCCATATGAAGAAGGGCGACATGGCCAAGGAGGCCGAACGGCTGCTGGCAGACACCGGCTGGTTGCCGGAGCCGCTGCGCCTCGCTGCCGCCGTTGGCGACACGATTGCCGAACCCGCCGACCAGGATGGCGCCGATGACGCTCTTCCCGCCTTCCTCACCGGGGAGGACGAGGAAGAAAACCCCGCCGACATTGATGAGGACGATGAATCCATGATCGCCGCCGAATGATCGTCCCCGCGGGGAGCGGCGCAAACCGCTCTCCGCTGACTTCGCCATCAATTCCCCAACCTGCCCGGCCCAGTTTTTCGAGTCTGCGCGGCTATGCCGCGCGGGCCGGGCCTTTTCGTTTCAGGAGCCTGACATGGCTGACTATTTCACTCGATTTTCGTGCCTGCTCGATGTCGGCACGCCCGAGAACGCCGCCCGCGCCCTCGAACTCTACAACGCGCTGTCCGCGGAAGACGCCTCGGAGGAACCACCCTCCGAAGGGTTTCTGCTGTCGATCCAGCCCGAGCACGGCGGCACGAACCTCTGGATGCGCGATGACGTCACCGGCGATCCCGAGCGCCTGATCCAGTTCGTCAAACGCTGCGCAGCCCAGTTTGGCCTCACGGGCCGGTGGGGATTCCAGTACGCCAACACCTGCTCGAAGCCGCGACTCGATGGATTCGGCGGCGGCGCGCATGTGCTCGATCTCGCCACCGGCGAGACCTTGGGCTGGATCTACACCGACGGCTGGCTCGCCGAGACGATTTCCAACGACGGAGACCGGATATGAGTATCCCCTCCTTCGCCCGGACGAATTTCCAGACGCTGCTGCGCGCAGCGGGCGACGGAAATCTCGCCCTGATGGAATGCCTCGACGCCGTAACGGGCAGCCCCCGATACGTCATTTGCGCCGTGGGACAGGACAACGGCGATTACGTCTTCACGCCCTTCGGTCATCTGGCTGACGGCAATCCCTATGACGCTTACATCCCGCCAGATCCCGACGACCCCAAAGGCTTCGTTCGCCCCGATGTGCGGGGAGACGCGCCATGATGGAAATGGAGGCCATATTCGCAGCGGATCGCGAACATCCGCCGCACGAACGGTCGCTGCCATGGCCGGAAACCCGAAATGGCATGACCGTCATCGTTGAACCCAAGCCCCATTGGGCCCGTGACATGCGGGCCTTCCGGCCCGATGTTCGAGAATATTGCGCCTATGCCGATTGGGTCGAGCACGGCGCCTGTGCGAGATTCTTCGGCCACATCGCGATCTGCGGCTATGATCTGATGCGCAAAGCGCGTGCGCTCATCGCTTGCGAGATCGCCGAAGGACAGCGGAAGTAAACCCTGAAGAGCGCCCACCTCACGGTCGGGCGCTTTTTTCATGTCCGGTCTTTGAGAGGAAGAGGCCCGCCGGAACGGAATGAGTCCGCGAGGTCGAGAGAGAGCGTAGCGCGGACTTGTCCTGTCCCGCTCTCCTTGAGGCTTCATTCCATGAACATCCCGTCCTCCGTGGCCGCCGCGCCGGCCGCGTCGCTTCCGCTCGGCTCGTCGTCAGCCATTCTTGTCGCCGCGGATTTGCTGCTTCCGCATCTCGAACGCGGCAAACAGATCGACGCCGCCCTTCTGCGCCGCGCCATGGAAACCGCTTGTCGAGCCTCCGACGCCGCTGGCGCCTGGGATTGGAAAGCGGCTTATGACGCGTGCGAGGTCGCGACCGTTCTCTTCTTGCGCAAATACGGAAAGGCGCTGTTCCGCAAAGCCGCGTCTCCGGCTGCACGGCTTTCCGTGCTCACCAGGATCGTTGGGTTGTTACCGACGCACACGCGCCGCTCCGAAGAAAGCCAAACGTTTCAGCAATTCTCGACGCCGCTGCCGCTGGGCCTCGCCGCGCTGACGGCGGCGGCGATCACGCCGACCGACCGTGTGCTGGAGCCATCGGTCGGAACTGGCCTACTTGCCATCCTCGCGGCGACGGCCGGCGGCACGCCGATTCTCAACGAACTGGCCGAGACCCGCGCCGATCTGCTGACCTCGCTCTTCCCAGCCATTTCCGTCACCCGCTTTGACGCCGCGCAGATCGACGATCATCTCGACGCCTCCGCCGTGCCCTCGGTTGTGCTGATGAACCCGCCATTCTCGGCGATGGCGCATGTGGCGGGCCGTGTGCAGAATGCCGGTTTCCGGCATGTCGCCTCGGCGCTGAACCGTCTCGCGCCCGGCGGCAGGCTGGTTGCGATCACCGGCGCCAATGTCGGCCCGGACATGCCGGACTGGCGCGACGTCTTCGCGCGGCTACAGGAGCGTGGCCGCATCGTGTTCACCGCCGCGATCGCCGGCGCGGTCTATGCCAGGCACGGCACGACATTTCCGACGCGGCTGACCGTCATCGACAAGCTGCCCGCCGACGATCCGACCCTGTTCCCGACTTCGCCGGGCATGGCGCCCGATGTCGCCACGCTGCTCGACTGGATTGCGGCGCATGTGCCGCCGCGCCTTCCTGTCACGCTGCCCGTTGCGGCGGCGGCGACCTCCGCGCCGCCGAAAACTGTGCGCGGCACTCTCTCCCGCGCAGCCGCCGCACGCCCGGCCGCGCTTTCCTCCATCGACCCGGAGGGCGTCGAACTCGCCTACGACACCGTGGACTGGACGCCGCCCGAGGGCGCGCGCCTGACCGAGGCGATCTATGAGGAATACGGATTGCAGTCGATCCGTATTCCCGGCTCTCAGGCACACCCCACCAGGCTGGTGCAATCGGCGGCGATGGCCAGCGTCGCACCGCCCAGGCCCAGCTATCGACCGATGTTGCCGGCCAACATCCGGGCGCTGCTCTCCGACGCCCAGTTAGAGACCGTGATCTATGCCGGCGAGGCGCATGGCGCGCATCTCGCGGGATCTTGGATCGTCGATGCGACCTGGGACAGCGTGAGCGCCGCGCCGGCCGACGCCGCGAATGCTGTCCGCTTCCGGCGTGGCTTCATGCTCGGCGACGGCACCGGCGCCGGCAAGGGCCGCCAGTCGGCCGGCATCATCCTCGACAACTGGCTTCAGGGACGCCGAAAGGCGGTGTGGATTTCGAAGTCCGACAAGCTGATCGAGGACGCGCAGCGCGACTGGTCGGCGCTCGGCATGGAGCGCCTGCTGGTCACGCCATTGTCGCGCTTCCCGCAAGGCAAGCCGATCACGCTTTCTGAAGGCGTCCTATTTGCGACCTACGCCACGCTACGGTCCGACGAGAAGGCTGAGAAGGTTTCGCGCGTCCGGCAAATCGTCGATTGGTTGCGCTCCGATTTCGACGGAGTGATCATTTTCGACGAAAGCCATGCCATGCAGAACGCCGGCGGCGGCAAGAGCGAACGCGGCGACGTCGCCCCCTCTCAACAGGGACGCGCCGGACTTCGCCTGCAACATGCGCTGCCGGACGCCCGCGTCGTCTACGTGTCGGCGACCGGCGCGACCACGGTCCACAATCTCGCCTATGCGCAGCGGCTTGGCCTGTGGGGCGGCGAGGATTTTCCCTTCGCCACCCGCGCCGAATTCGTCGAAGCCATTGAGGACGGCGGCGTCGCGGCGATGGAGGTGCTGGCGCGCGATCTGCGCTCGCTCGGCCTCTACACCTCGCGCTCGCTTTCCTACGACGGCGTGGAATACGAACTGGTCGAGCACCGCCTGAGCGACGAGCAGCGCCGCATCTATGACGCCTATGCCGGGGCGTTCTCGATCATTCACAACCATCTCGACGCGGCGATGGAAGCCGCCAACATCACCGGCTCCGAAGGAACCCTAAACCGCCAGGCCAAGTCCGCCGCCCGCTCGGCCTTCGAGTCGACCAAGCAGCGGTTCTTCGGCCATCTGCTGACTTCGATGAAAACGCCGACCCTGCTCCGCTCGATCGAGCGCGATCTTGAAGATGGCCACGCCGCCGTCATCCAGATCGTTTCGACGGGCGAAGCGCTGATGGAACGGCGGCTCGCCGAGATCCCCACCGAGGAGTGGAACGACGTCCGCGTGGACATCACTCCCCGTGAGTATGT
>JAKAJL010000075.1:0-283 GCA_021813805.1 Pseudomonadota bacterium
GCCCATATTCCGAGCCCGAACGAGAAGGCGGTGAAGCAGCGGCTTCGCGTTAGAATCGAGCCAAATGGCCTTGACGGCGATTGCGCTGTTCTCGCCGGCCAACGGCCGCCAGGCGATCCCCGGCAAAACCGACCGCGCGAGAGCATGGCCCGCGATGCTGAAGCCCGCCCCGAGCATGATCTTGGTCAGCACCGTGACCTGAGCGGCGTCGCAATGCTCGATTTCCGGGCCGGGCTCGATTTCACCGATCCGGTCCAGAAGACAGGGATCAAACAGCGGACCG
>JAKAJL010000075.1:293-8025 GCA_021813805.1 Pseudomonadota bacterium
GCCTTGCGGGACGAGCAGACGCTCGCCTTCAAGGTCGGACCAGCAAAGGTCGGCGCGCGTGAGCAGCCGGTGGTTCGCCGGCAAGCATACAAACAGGCGGTCCCGCCAAAGAATCTCTGATCGGCAGCCTTTGTCCGGGCAGCAATCCCAGACGAAGGCGACATCGAGTTGTCGCCGCAAGACACCCAGTCGGTGAAGGGAACAAGGTCCATCGACCAGCACCGAGCTTGCCATAGAGCCATTTTCGCCGGCGCGGTACAGCAACTCGACGATATCGCCGTTTCCAAGCGGGGCGCTGACGCCGATATGGAGGATTGAATTATCTTTGGCGGCCGATGAGGCGAGCGCCGTTTTGTCCCGCAGCGCTTCATAATGCGGGCGAACTCCATTGAGCCAGTTGCTGCCCTGGCTCGTCAACCGCACGCCGTTGTGAAGGCGTTCAAAAATATTGAATCCGAGCGTGACCTCGATATCGTGGATGCGGCGGCTCAAGGCGGATGTTTCAACACCCAACGCCAGCGCGCCACGATGAAAGCTTCCATGCTCGCTTGCCGCAAACACGTAATGTAAAAAACGTAATATAGAATGGTCTAATCTCCCAATAAGTTTGCTGTTCAATTCTTAATCCTCTGCGTCATCCCAATCAATATTGTGTTTAAGGCATTATTGAGACGGCGCGCGTCGCTAATAGCTTTGTCATTTCAAATTATGCAGGCAACATATGACCGAATCGTTGATAACGCTGGCGCCAATTGAATCGTCACCGAATCCGTGCTGGCGCTGTGAGATGAGAGCCACAGTGGGACCGGACGAACAGTGCCGTCCCGAGCCGTTCGTCCAGATCACAGATGCGGTGGCTTATTGCGGTCGCGAAATTCAGGCGCTCGGCCACGATGTTCGCTTAACCGATGCAACGAAGCGACTCAGCTCGCCGCGCCGAGCCGGCGCGCCCAGGCGGCGACGCGCGCGCCTGGCCCCGGTCTTCTCAGCTTGTGGGCGTAATTGGAGGCGTTGAGCTTGCCGGCGCAGGCCTTGCGCGAAAATGTGATGAGCTGTTTGGCGAGAATGCCGACCGAGATCACATCCTCGATCCGGCCGGCTTTGAGGCGGGGCTGGGCGTAGTTCCAGAACTCGCGCCGATAATCGGCGATGACGCCAAGCTTCCACAGGATTTTGAACAGCATCCTGAAACCGCGCCGCACATCCTTGGGCGTGACCGAGCCTGGCGCGCGCGGGCGCGGGCGGCGATGGGGAAAGACGGTCTTGGTCAAATGATCGTAGCGCGCGAAAAGGCGGGCGGGATCATAGATTTGCTTGAGCGCCTCGCGCCAGTCGCCGACGACCTCGTCGTAGCCGCGCTTGAATATGACATTCGACTCGCGCTCTGGATCGTCGCTCAGCCGACCCTCGGCCGCGAGCCGGTCCCACAGTGGGGTGCGCGGCAACGCCTGGATCAGATTGAGCGTGACCATGGGAATCTGGTTGCGCTCGACGAAGGCGACGATCGCGTCCGCCGTAACCGGAGTGTCGGAATCGAGGCCCGTGATCATGCCGGCGATCACTTCCATGCCTTTGGCGTTGAGGCGGCGCACCGCCTCTTCGATCGGCAGGAAGAGATTCTGCTCCTTGGAAATGGCTTCGAGCGCATTCTGCTCCGGCGTCTCGATCCCGCAGAAAACGGCGGTGAAACAGGCGGCGCGCATCTGCTCCAGCAGATCGTCGTATCGAGCGATATTGAGAGTCGCCTCGAAGGCGAAGGAAATCGGAAAGCTGTTGCGCTCCTGCCATTCGATCAAATGGGGGAGCAGTTCGCGTAAGGCGCGGCGGTTGCCGATCAGATTGTCATCGACGAAATAGGCCGAGGTATTGAGACCGCAGGCGCGCAGCTTGTCGAGTTCGGCGATGATGCGCTGCGGCGATTTGAGCCGCGGCACGCGCCCGTAAAGGCCAGGAATGTCGCAAAATTCGCAGGTATAAGGGCAGCCGCTGGAAAACTGGATCGAGCCGATGAAATAGCGGTCGAAACTGACGAGTTCATAAGCTGGAATGGGCAAGTCCTCAAGCGCCCGCCGTTCTTTGGTTTCGAAGCGAATTTGCCCCGCCGGGCGCGTGCAATCCGTTGCCAGATGGGCGAAGAGGGCGTCGGTGGCGTCGCCCATTTCGCCGATATGAAGAAAATCGACCGATGGATAAAATTCGGGACAGGCGGAAACCGAGGGGCCGCCGAGCGCGACCGCCTTGCCGAAGCGATGGGCCCGGTCGCAGATTTCCTCGATCTGGCGGCGCTGAACATGCATGCCGCTGACGAAGACGGCGTCCGCCCAGGTAAAATCACGCTTTCGCGCTGGCGCGATATTTTCATCGCGAAAGCGCACCTCCCAGCCGTCGGGCAAAGCCGCCGCCATGACCAGAAGCCCCTGGGGCGGCATGAAGGCGCGCAGGCCCGCGGTGACGTCATAGGCGTATTCGAACGAGCCGAGCGACGGTTCGTAGCGCGGAAAAACGCAAAGAATCCGTCTTGTGACAGCTATCATCACATCCATGCTAAATGTTCCCGTTTGGCCCAATGTCCATCCCTGGAGAGGACGTGGCGAGATGATTATAGAGAGGTTACTGTTTAGCGCCACCATGTTGACCCGTCGCGCGGCGCCGCTGGCGTGCAACGGAAAGGCCGGCGGCTAAATCGCTATCAATAGGCCTCGGCGTCCTGTAATTCATCCTGGGGCCGGCGCTTGGCCCTCCACTGAAATCTTTGCCGTCGCTCATGACCCCATCAATCGTTTATGACCTGTCGCGCCTCGTCACCCGCGTTCTGAACGCGACGCCGAACGGTATTGACCGGATCGACGTGTTGCTCGCCCGGCATTTTCTCATTCACGGAGACTTCAAGGCCCTTGCGGTCGGCCTTGGCTTCACCGGCCCACGCGTTTTGTCACGAAATGCCGCGCTGGCCGCGATCGAGCGCGCGTCGGCGGTCTGGCGCGAAGACCTGGCCGCTCATGAGGGCTCGCCCGCATATGAAGTGGTGGTCGCGCGTCTGCTCGACGCGTCGGGCGGCGGGGCGGGCGTCCCGCCGCGCATCGTCGCCTCTCGGCCGCACAGGCCGCTCCATATCGCTCGGACTATAATCCGTCACCTGCCGCCTGGCGCGCAGTCGCCGCGCCGGGCCGCCCCGCGCGGCGCGCTCTATTTGAACGCCACACATTTTCCCCTGGAGTGGAAACGGCATGTCGCCTGGCTCGACGAGCGGCCAGACGTCAGGCCGCTGTTTTGGATCCATGATCTGCTCGCCGTCGAGCGACCTGAGTGGTTCTGGGGGCGCGAACCGGCGTTGCACGCGCAAAGGCTTGACCTTCTGGCGCGACGTGGCGCCGGCGCGGCCGTCGCCAGCCGCGCCGTCGAAGACAGCCTGCGCGACCATTTGGCGCGGCGTGGCCGGCCGAACCTGCCGATCGTGCGGATCGCCCCGCCGGTCGCTCCGATTTTCGCCGCGCCGCGCCATGAGGACGGTCGCCTCGTTCAAACGGCCTTCTTCATCGTCTGCGGCACGATCGAACCGCGAAAGAACCATCTGCTCCTGCTGCGCGTCTGGCGCCAGCTGGTCGCGCGATTCGGCCGCGAGGCCCCGAAACTCCTGGTGATCGGCAAGCGCGGGTGGAACAACGGGGAGATCGTCTCCGTCCTGGAAGACGCGGCCTTGCGCGGCCATGTGATCGAGGTCGCGGGGCTCCCGACCCCCGATTATAAGCGATTGCTCGATCATTGCCGGGCTCTTCTCGCGCCCTCGCTCGCCGAGGGCTTCGGGCTTCCGGTCGCCGAGGCCTTGCGCGCCCGAGCGCCGGTCCTGGCTTCGGACATCGCGCCGTTCCGGGAGCAGAAGGGGCGAGAAATCTCCTATCTCGATCCGCTATCCGAGGCCGACTGGCGCGAGGCGATCATCGCCAAGGCGTTTGATTTGGGGCCGCCAATGTCGTCCGAAAGCGCCGCCCCGATGGGCGCCGCGATGTGGGGATCGGCGTTTTTTGCCGCATTCGACGCGTTCTTGCGCAATCTGACAGCGTGATTTTGGCCATTCCTGGCGCGCCGCCAAGCTATTAACCATGAATCTCGATTAACCAAAAAGACTTCATCGAGTTTAACCCAAGAGCGCGAGCCTTGTGGCGGCGGCGCCACGGCATCCTGGCAAAATCGACGGTTCGGCCGGTTTCGCCTGTTAGAGGTTGACCTGTGCGTTTGCTTGCCGCACTTATGCGGCCGAAAAATTCTAATTGAGGATTGAATGATCCCGTCTCGGCAAATTACTCTCGCCGCGCTGCTTGGCTTGACGCTTGCCCTTGCGGGCTGTTCGACGCTGCCTTCCGCCGGCCCCAACGCCAATCAGGTGGTCGGCGAGGCGAAAAGTGACGGCGAGAAGATTCCTCGTTATCTTGTCGCGGATATCGATCAGCGCACGGTGTCGATTCTCGCCCGCCACCCGCAGTCCTCGCTTTATGAGAGGTTCGGCGCGAGAGCCGGCGCGCCTTCGACCGTCATCGGGGTCGGCGACACCGTGCAGGTGACGATCTGGGAAGCGGCCTCCGGCGGCTTGTTCTCCTCGGCCGCGATCAACGGCGTCACCGCCGGATCGCATTCCGCCAGCATCCCCGAACAGGTGGTCGGGCGCGACGGCGGCATCACCGTGCCCTATGCCGGGCGCATCCACGTCGCGGGGATGACGGCGGAACAGGTCGAAAAGACCATTGTCGCCCGTCTGGCCGGCAAGGCGATCGAGCCGCAGGCGGTCGTCACCGTGCCGCGCAATGTCAGCAATGACGTCACGGTCACCGGCGAAGTGACCAATGGCGCGCGCATTCCATTGTCCAATCGCGGCGACCGCATTCTCGATGTCATTGCCGCGGCGGGCGGCGTGAAGGCCCCGGTGCACGATGTCTTCATTTCGCTCACCCGGGGCGATGTCACCGGTCGTGTGCCGATGCAGGCGTTACTGAAGACCCCGCGCGAAAATATCTATGTCCGTCACGACGACGTAATCACCGTCGAGCAGGAGCCGCAAACCTTTACGGTCTTCGGCGCCGCTGGCCGCAACGCTTTGGTTCCTTTCGAGGCGGCCGGGATCACGGTCGAGGAGGCCGTCGCCAAATCCGGCGGCATTCTTGACAGCCTGGCTGATCCGGATGGCGTGTTCCTGCTTCGTTCGGAGCCGGCCTGGCTCGCGCGTGATCTTGATCCGACCTATCCGATCCCGCCCGGCGCAAAAACGGTCAATGTCGTCTATCGCCTACATTTCAAGGACGCGAACACCTATTTCCTGGCGCGCCACATGTCCATGCAGAACAAGGACATGATCTATGTGTCCGCGTCCCTGGCGATGGATTTCTACAAGGTCATGTCGCTGTTTTCGACCGCGCTGAATACGGCGGCCGGCCCCGCGGCCACGGCCTATGCGGTCAAGAGCCTCTAGCCGGGCGCGCCCGTCGCGGCGGCGAGGCCAGCCGCCGCCGCTGATAGCGCGACCATCGCGAGCGTCCCCGGCAAGGCGGCGCGCATGACGGATTCCTTTCGCGCCTTGATCTCCGCCGGCGGGTTCGCCGCGGCCGCGCTTTTGCAGACATTCTCGCCTTTTACCACGTCGGCGCGCGATGACCGTTGGGGATTTGGCTATTGCGCGCCGCCCTATCCGCCAGAATGCGCGCGCGCCGGCGCCGGTGGCCATCCGGCGACCGCGACCTGCGAACGCGACGTGGATTCCTATGTCGCCGCAGTCTTCCGTTACCGGCTCTGTCTGACGAATGAAATGGAACGCGCAGTTCGTGAGGCGAACCAAACGGTGCAGAGCGTGAAGTGCCCGAAGGACAAACGTTTTTGCTACGGTTTGCCTCGTGAATCAACGCCATGAGTCGGCAAATGTTTTACCCGCCGCCGAGAATGCTCCCCTGCGCGTGGGGCCCGGCGAATATTGCCGGTTCGGGGCGCCTCTTGATCGAAGCTATCCGCCACCCGCGGTTGCAGTAAAAACCCCGAGCGTTGCAAGACCAACACACCAAGGCGCATCACGCTGATAATTCGTTATAATTTTTTCGATCAACCGCCCTTTACGGCGTTTCAGAGTGTCGATCCCGCGAAAATCCTGTTCACTCGACCTTGACCTTTTGCTGCGCCGCAAATAGCGTGCGGCGCGTGGTCACAGGAAATTGATCACGTTGTCACCAGAAATTGATTTCGAGGTTTGTGATGCAAAATGGTTCGGGGCCGAGGCGTCATAATCGCAGTTTTTTGGCGGCATCCGAACAGAGCCTCATCCGGTGGATTCTTCCGCGCATTCCCCGTTCCGTCACATCGTTGCACTTGACGTTTTTGGGCCTTTTCGGCTCGCTTATTGCTTCGCTCGGCCTGATTGGCTGCAATTGGAGCTATTGGTCGCTGTGGGCGGTTTTTCTTGGGATAAGCCTCAACTGGTTCGGTGACTCCCTGGACGGGTCGTTAGCCAGATACCGCCGGGATGAACGGCCGCGATTCGGGTTTCTGGTCGATCACACCTGTGATCTGTTTTCCCAGATAGCGCTGATTGTGGCGTTCGGCCTATCGCCGTTTCTGTCGTTGATCGCGGCCTTCACCATTCTCCTGTGCTTCCTGCTTTTCTCAGCCTACACCTACATCCGCGCCGCCGCCCATCACATCCATCAGATGTCATATATCGGCGTGGGCGCCACCGAATTCCGCATCCTGATGATCGTGTGGGCCTTCCTCGGCGCGGCGACCGGGATCAAGGAGCCGCTGGTCAATGGCCTGTCCGGCCTCGACATCGCCATTCTCGTTCTCGCCGCCTTCGCGGTCGTCGCCTTGGGCGTCAAGGCCGTGATGGACGCGCGCATTATCGCGGAGGAAGAGGGTCCGGCCCTGGCGCGGATTACGGCCGAGGAGATCGTCGCCGAGGATGTCGAGGCGCGCGAAGCTGAGGCCATGGCGTAGCTTGGTCGCGGCGTGAGCGGGACTCACGCTCCATGGCGGCGGGCCTCTGAACATTGCTCACTTTGCTCCGCTGACCGGATTCGCATCGCCGCCAGCGGCGCGGCATAACTCTATGGCCCCACGCCGAAAATCCGTGGGCGGTGTCTATCGCAAGGGTTCTGGCGTTGTCTTTGAAGCGTATACTGGTCACCGGCGGCGCGGGTTTCATCGGTTCGGCGGTGGCGCGGCGCATTATCGAGCAGACGCCTCATGAGGTGCTGGTCTTCGATAAACTCACTTACGCCGGCAATCTGGCCTCGCTCGCGCCGGTCGCCGCCGACCCGCGCTATCGTTTCGCGCAGGGCGACATTTGCGACGCCAGGGCGGTGCGCGCGGCCTTCGAGTCCTTCAAGCCCGACTGGGTGATGCACCTTGCCGCGGAGAGCCATGTCGATCGCTCGATCGACGGCCCCGGCGAGTTCATCCAGACCAACCTGGTCGGCACTTTCGTCATGTTGCAGGAAGCTCTGCGCCACTGGCGCGGGCTCGAGGGCGAGGCGGCCCGGGATTTCCGCTTCCACCACATCTCGACCGACGAAGTTTTCGGCTCGCTCGGGGATGACGGCCTGTTCCGCGAAGACACGCCCTACGCGCCCAATTCGCCCTATTCCGCCTCGAAAGCCGGCTCGGATCATCTGGTGCGCGCTTGGACCCACACTTATGGCCTGCCGACCGTCGCCACCAACTGCTCGAATAATTACGGGCCTTATCAGTTCCCCGAAAA
>JAKAJL010000076.1 GCA_021813805.1 Pseudomonadota bacterium
AGCTTGCCGCCGATGTTCGCTCGGTCTTTGACGGCGCAGGCCTGACCAAGAATCTGACGGCATGGAAAAACCTGATCGCCTATTCGCCTGACTGGTCTAGTTGGAACGGCTGGCAGCATCCGGGCGAAAATGGTCAATGGCCGCATCTGGACTCGCTGTTCGCCTCGCCGAACATCGATGTAGTTTCGTTCGACAATTATCTGCCACTGTCGGATTGGACGACCGGAACCGGAGGGGTGGACTGCGCGAACTGGACGGCGCCCAAGCCGACGGACTGGCCGCCTTCAGCCGCGACCATGAATGGCCTCGGCCTTTCCGGGTCGCCGACGCTCTATTCCGAGGCCTATCTCGCCGGGAATATCGAGGGCGGCGAGCAATTCGACTGGTTCTACAACGATTCGAACAATGGTGGTCGTGGGCTCGACCCGAACCTTTCCGGCATCATGGTCAGTCTGCCCGAAGGCGACCGGCTGGCGCAAAGCCGCACCCCTTATTACGCCAACCAGCAGCTTCTTGGCCGCAAGCAACTTCGGTGGTGGTGGGGAAATACCCATCAGGCCGTCTATGACACGGGCGCGGGCTGGATTCCGCAAGGCCCGACAACGCAGTGGACGGCGCGGATGAAGCCGATGATCTTCGCCGAATATGGTTTTGCGACGGTCGATCGCTGCACAAATCAGCCGAATGTCTTTTTCGACCCGAAATCCTCCGAAAGCCAGACGCCCTTTTGGTCCGTCTGGAACTCAACGGACGGCGAGACATGGACGCCGCGCCGCGACGATTTTCTCGCTAACCTGGGGCTGCAAACGATCTACGATTATTGGTCGAACGGATCAAATGTTCCGACCGCCTCATCCGGCCCAATGGTCCTGACGCCGTTCTGCTGCGCCTGGAATTGGGACGCGCGGCCTTTCCCGACCTTCCCACTTGATTCGAGTGTGTGGAGCGATGCAGCCAATTGGCCGGTCGGTAACTGGATCGGCGGCAAAGGGCCTTACGTCGCGATTCCGCAGCCCGACGCCCCGCCAGGTCCGGGCTCCTATGCAACTTTCCCGACGCTTCCGGGCCAATCGTGGAGCGTCCATTACAAGCCGCGCTTCGTGACGCGGGCGACGGTCAAGGTTTCGGGCCGGGAGACGCGGGCGGCGGCGTTCTCGTCGCCGCTGTGGGACATTGAACTGAAATTCGATGTGTTGCGCTCGGCTTCGCCCTATTCGGAGTTGCAACAACTCCTGGCCTTTATCGACGAGGCCGCAGGGCAGGCGACGCCGTTCCTGTTCGCGCCGCCGGGGAATCTTGGCGTCTATTCCGGGGCGCCGCTCGGCGCGGGCGACGGCTCGACAATGGCCTTCATCCTGACGCGGACGCTCGGCGGCTATGTCGAGCGCGTCCAGGCGCTCATTGGCGCCCCGACCATCTATGTCAACGGCGTGGCGCAACCGGCGACGAGCTACAGTGTCTCGATCCTGCCGGCGACGATCACTTTCGCCACGGCGCCCGCCGCTGGCGCGGTGCTGACGGTCGATTTCACCGCTGCGCATCTGGCGCGCTTTTCCGACGACACCGAAGATTTGGAGCAATTCATGTCGGGACTCTGGCAGGGCGCGGCAATCAGGCTTGAGACGGTGCGCTCGTGAGTTCTCCCCCGATCTTGCCAGTGCTGCCGGGCCAAGGCTGGAGCGTCCACAAGAAGCCGTCCTTCTCGACTCGCGTCGCCTCGCATCCTTCGGGCCGCGAGGTCCGCGCTGGGCTCTATGCGCACGCGCTCTATGAGTTCGAACTGACCTTCAACGGCCTCGATTCATCGGGCGCCTTCCCTGGCCTGCAAAGCCAATCGCTGCAAACCCTGATGGGCTTCTACCTGACCGCGCAAGGCCAGCTAAACAGCTTTCTCTATCTCGACCCGTCCGACCACACCGCGACAAGTCAGGGCATAGGGACTGGCGACGGCTCGACCACGACCTTCTCGCTCGGCCGCGCGCTCGGCGGCTATTATGAGCCGGTTTCCTATGCGCTCAATCCGACCGCGGCGCAGATCGTCAATTTCGGCAACGGGACGGCGCCCAACTATCTGCCGAACAACCAGATCGCCAACTCGGCCTTTGTCGGCGCGGTCGCCGGGACGCCGGGAACCACCCCGACCGGATGGGCAATATCCGCCGACACCACCCACGGCCTGACGCTGGAAATTGTCGACACAGGAACGGTCGCCATCGGAGGCCAGAGCGTTCCTTACATAGACGTTCGCGCCTATGGGACGGACACGAACAGCGGCGGAAATCTGGCGCTTAATATCTCTGCCGCCAGTGTGTCGGCGACGCCAGGCGAGAGCTTCATCGCATCGGCCTATCTCGCACTTCAGGCCGGAACGCTGCCTCCGGCAGGCGTGAACGCCACGACTCTCATTCTCTACGACGGCTCGGCCTATCACGCATTGAAGATCGTCCCGAACGCGACCCTCACGCAGTATTTCGAGAGCGTGACGCCGACCTATTCCGGGATGACGCATGTCGTGTGGGAGTTATGGGTCTATGGCCCGACGACATCTGGCACGGCGGTCGATTTCACCATTCGGCTCGCCGCGCCGCAACTGGAACTTGTCGTTCCGGCGGCGCAGACGGCGCCCAACCCGGTCATGCCGACCTTCGGGACGCCCTATTACGGCGCCCCTCAGATTTCCGTGAATGGCTCCGTCGTCAATCCGAGCAGTTATGCGTTCACGGCCCCGAACACGCTCTCTTTTTCGACCGCCCCAACCTCGGGCGCCGTCATCGCGTGGACCGGGACTTACGCTTTCCAGTGCCGCTTTCTAGACGATCAGTGGGATTTCGAGAATTTCATGTCCGGCCTCTGGCAGAACACAAGCGTCAAATTCAGGTCGATCCGATGAACCCCATTCTCGCAATGATCTTTTTCGCCGTCCTCTGGCGCGCATATTGTGGCCTCTCGCAATGAAATCGGCGACCGCCGCCCTCGTGACCTATCTCAACGGCCTGCGCCCGACGTCCGACGCGCCGCTGCAATCTGGCGACCTGTTCACCATCTGGCTCGCGAATGGGACGATCCTGACCTACACCGATCTGGATTTGCCGGTCGCGTGGAACGGCTATGTCTATTCGGCCTCATCGGTCCTCGTTTCAGGGCTGCGCTACAAATGCTCGCTCGGCTTGAGCGTCGATCAGCAGAAAATCGTGATTTCCGCGCGTTCGACCGATACGCTCGGCGGCATCCCCTTTTTGCAGGCGTTGCAGCAAGGCGCCTTCGACGGCGCGATCCTTCAGCGCGAAAAGGCTTTCTTCTCGTCCTGGGCGACGACGGCGGGGTCGCTCGTTCCTATCGGGACCGCCATCATGTTCAAGGGCCGGGTCGCCGCGATTGACGACGTGGGGCGCACCACGGCGCAAGTCACGGTAGCCGCCGACACGGTTTTCCTCGCGATCAATATGCCGCGCCGTCTCTGGTCGCCGCAATGCACCCATGTCCTTTACGATTCCGGATGCGGCCTGGCGCGCGGGACTTATTCGGCGAGCGGAACAGTCGGGACCGGGGCCACGAACACATGGGTTCCATGGTCATCGTCCTCGTCCGCCTATGCGCAGGGGACTGTCACCTTCACGTCCGGCGCCAATTCCGGCATCGTGACGACGATCAAGAGCGCGACGGCGGGCGGCTTGGTTCTGGCCTATCCGCTGCCGAATGTTCCGACGGTGGGGGACGCCTTCACCGCATCGCAGGGCTGCGACCATACTCAGGCGACATGCCAGAGCAAATTCAACAATCTGGCGAACTTCCGGGGCTATCCTTATGTGCCGCCGCCGCAGGTCATGACCGGGCCGCTTTCGGCCAACTGGAACGCCAGCACCCACACCAAGGGCAAATGATGAGCCTCAGCGAAGCGCAGCAACGCGCCGCTGTCGTCGCCGAGGCGCGGCGATGGGTCGGCACGCCCTACCACGATTGCGCCGACATTCGCGGCGTCGGCGTCGATTGCGGGATGCTGCTGGTGCGCGTCTTTGTCGATCTCGGCCTTGTCGCGCCGTTCGACCCGCGCCCTTATCCGCGCGATTGGATGATGCACAACGACGAGGAAAAATATCTCGGCTGGGTCAAGGACAACTGCGGCGAAGTCAAGACGCCGCAGGCCGGCGACATCGTGGTTTTCCGCTTTGGCCGCTGCTACTCGCATGGCGGGATCGTCACCGCCGCCGCGCCGCTGGCGCTGGCCCACGCCTACGCCATGGCGCGCTGCGTGGTTGAGGAGCGGCTGGCGCAGAACGGCGATCTGACCAAGGACGTGCGTAAGCCGCGCTTTTTCTCGCTTTGGGCGGACAGGGTTTCAAACCGATGAGCGGCTACAACCCACAGGGCCCGGAGTGGGCGCGCGAAACGTCGATCACCAAATACTACGGGCTGCAAGTCCAAGGCACCTCCGGGGCGGTTCCGGTCCCTATCGTCTATGGCCGCAACGTCGTCGCGCCAAATGTCATCTGGTATCAAAATTTCCGCGCTCACGCCTCGAACGGCGGCAAGGGCGGCGGCAAGGGCGGCGCCGCATCCGGCAAGAGCGGCGCGTCGCAGCAAAGCTGGACCTATACCGCCGACATCATCATGGGGATTTGCGAGGGGCCGATCAGCGCGGTCGGCTGGGTCTGGCAGTCCTCGCCGGCGCCTTTCACGCTCAACGCGCTCGGCCTCGCCCTTTTCGACGGAACGACGCCGCAGACGGTCTGGTCCTATCTCGCCTCGACCTATCCCACAGAGGCGCTGTCCTATCCAGGGACCGCCTATGTCTGCGCCCCGAACTGGTATCTCGGCTCATCGGGCGGCATCAATTCCAACAATTTCGAGGTCTATGGCGTTCTGGCCGGCTCGGGCTTCAACGGGATCGACGCCGACCCGGCGCAGGTGATTTACGACTTCCTGACCAACAGCCAATATGGCGTCGGTTTCCCCGCCGCGTCGATTTCCTCGGATTCGCTCTATAATTCGGGCTATGGCTACCAGACCTATTGCAAGGCGGTCGGAATCGCGCTCTCGCCGGTGCTGAACACCCTGGAAACGGCCTCGTCGGTTGTTTCACGCTGGCTGCAACTGACCAATTCGACGGCGATCTGGTCGGGCGGCTTGCTCAAGATCATTCCCTTCGGGGATTCAGGGATCGCGAACAATGGCGCGACCTTCACGCCGAACCTGACGCCGCTCTACAGCCTCACCGACGACGACTTCATCTATTCGCAGGGCGAAGACCCGGTTCAGATCACGCGGTCGGACCCCTATTCGCTGCCGAACTGGCAGTCGCTCGAAATTCAGGGGCGAAGCGACAATTACAACACCGGGCCGGTGACGGTGTGGGATCAGTCGATGATCGACCGCTTCGGCCTTCGCGTCGGCTCGACCGTCACCGCGCACGAAATCTGCGATGTCGGGATCGCGCAGATTTCGGCGCAACTGATCCTCCAGCGCGCGCTTTATATCCGCGACACCTTCAAATTCAAGCTCGGGCCGGAATTCTGCCTGCTCGAACCGATGGACCTCGTTCAACTGACCGACCCGCTGATCGGCCTCAACGCCGCGACGGTTCGCATCACCGACATCGAGGAAGACGACGCAGGCATCCTGACGATCACCGCCGAGGAATTTCCGGCGGGCGCGGCCACCGGCGTCGCCTATCCGACGCAGCCGACAAGCAATGGCGCGCCGAGCGCATCCACCACGCCGAACCCGATCAACGCGCCGCTGATTATCGAGCCGCCGCCGGACCTGACCGGCAATGCGGTCGAACTCTGGATCGGCGTTTCGCCGCAGTCCGGCGACCCGAATTGGGGCGGTTGCATCGTCTCGGCGTCGATTGACGGGACAACCTACGCCGAGGTCGCGGCGATCTATGGAGTCGCGAAACAAGGCGTTCTCTCGGCGGCTTTGCCGGCCTATGCGGGCGCCAATCCCGATGCGACGGATGCGTTGGCGGTCAATCTCACGGAAAGCGGCGGCGCGCTCGCCTCGACATCGGCGGCGACGGCGGCGCAGGGCGTGGCCATGTGCTTTGTCGGCGGGGAATATCTCTCCTATACGACGGCGACGCTGACCGCCGCGAACCAATACATTCTGACGGGCCTCTATCGCGGCCAGGGCGGCCTGCCGGCGGCCGGCGCGGCGTCTGGCGCGGCTTTCTGCCTGCTTGACAGCGCGATCCTGAAATATGCGGTCCCGAGCGCCGAGATCGGGCAGACGATCTATCTGAAATTCCAGTCGTTCAACATTTTCGGCGGCGGTCTGCAAGACCTCTCGACCTCCACGGCCTATTCCTACACCATCACCGGGACCGGCCTCCTCGGACCCGTCGCCTCGGCGCTGGCGGTCGGAACCGCGATGGACTTCGGCCATGTCGCCGGGGACGCCATCTCGGAAAGCGACGATTACGGAACGGTGTCGGCGACCGTGACGAGCATCATCGACCTCGGCAACGTCACGTCATGATGATTTGCCGCTTCGCGGCGCCCCTCGCGTCCGCTCGGCGTCCCATTCGGGCCTAGCGCTTCGCGCAATTCCCAAGGAAAATCGAATGAGCGTTCAGGTCAAACGACGCCGCGACACGGCGGCGAACGTCGCAGCCTACACCGGCGCCCAAGGCGAATTGATCGTTGACACGACCAATAACCGCGTCACGGTTCATGACGGCGTGACGCCGGGCGGCTGGGCGGCTGCAAAACTGTCCGAAGTCCTGAGCAACGCGCGCACGACGGTCAGCGACGCCAATTACACGGTCCTCTCGACGGACCGCATGGTCGCCATGACGGCGATCACGGCGGCGCGCACTTTCACGCTGCCGGCCGCGAGCGCCTATCCGACCGGCACAAGGCTTGTCATTGTCGATGAATCCGGCGGCTGTTCATCGCTAAACCGCATCAATGTCACGCCGAACGGGACCGACACAATCGACGGGGTGAACGCGACGGCGCTCGTCAACCAGCCCTACGGCTATCTCGCGCTCGAGAGCAACGGCCTCGCAAGCGGCAACGGCAAATGGACGATTCTCGACCAGCCGACCGGCATGATCCCGACGCAGCCGCTCGCGCAGGGGCCGAACGGCGCGGCGATCCAGTGTCAGGTCATCGAGCAGACGGTCACGCTGTCCTCGGGAACATCGGTCACGGCGGCGACGCCGATTCCCGCCAACTGCATCCTGCTCGGCGTCGGATACCGTGTCGTGACGGCGATCACCGGCGCGCCGGCGGTCAATGTCGGAACGTCCGGCAATGCGACGCAGTTCGGCGGCTCGCTCGGCGTGGCCGCTGGATCGACCAATTACGGACTGATCGGCCCCGCGCCCTTTTATTCTCCGACGAGCATTCTCGTCGCCTCGACCGGCGCGTCCTTCACCGGCGGCCAGGTGCGCCTGTCGATCCATGTCCTGCTGATCAGCCCGCCAACTTCGTGAGGATGACGAATGAAACCCGCAAGAATGCTGATCGCCAGCGCCCTGGCTTTTGCGTCTCTCGCCGCGCCTGCTCGCGCCCAGACTTCCAATGCGCTCCTTTCGGGCTCGCTCGCCTGCGCCACGACAGCGCAGCAGGTCGGCTCCGCCGCGCTCTCGACCGGCGTCTTTCTTCGCGCCGCCGACGCCAACACGGGCAAGATTTTCGTCGGCGGACCCTCCGTCACGACGGCAAACGGCTATTCGCTCCCGGCTGGCGCCGGCGTCTCGCTCGACGTGACCAGCCTCGGCCTGATCTGGTTCGTCTGCCAGAACACGACGGACACGCTTTATTTCATCGGCCATTGAGGGGCGCGCCCGATGTCGAATATCCTCCTCCTGACGCGCCAGCAGGTCATCGCCTCCGTCGAAGCGGACGAGGATT
>JAKAJL010000036.1 GCA_021813805.1 Pseudomonadota bacterium
CAACAAGGCGGCGAGCCTCGTCGAGCGCATGGAAAAGGAAGGCGTCGTCGGCCCCGCCAACCACGCCGGCAAACGCCAGATCCTCGTCGGCGGCGGAATCGACCGAGGCGCCTTCGACGGGGAGTGAGCGGGACAGCCGCCGCGAGAAGCGCCGGGCATGACTTGAAGGAGTTCCCGCGGCCCGCGCATTCGGATCGCCCGGCCGCGAGCGCCACGACCGCGGGCGCTTGAAGTCGGCCCATGCTTGACCTAAGCTCCTGCCGGCATGGGACGCGGAAAGCGATTCACTATGAACCGTGCTTCGGAAATTGCCGACGTTTTTCGGGGGAGCGCGTCGTGAGTTTGATCTCCTACGGCTATCTGTGCAGCGATGTTCGCGATACCAACAGCCGTTTCATCAAGCTCGATGAAAATCGTCTGCGGGCAGTGCTCCGCAACCTGCTGGAATTAGTCGCAATCGACGAAAAATGGTATCTTGAGACCTACAGCGATGTTCGCGCCGCGTTCAGACAGGGAAAATTTTCCTCCGCGCGCGAACATTACGTCAACTCGGGTTATTTCGAAGACCGGCTGCCGCGCCCGATCAAAGTGGACGTGGACTGGTATCTCGAGACCTATCCTGACGTTGCGGAGGCCATTCGCAACAAGAAATGCGCCTCCGCCCAGGAGCATTTCGAAGCCAATGGCTTCAAAGAGGGCAGGCAGCCCTTCGAAGGCTGGTCCCTGATTACCGCGGTCGCGAAGAAGTTTTAGGTGGCACGCGGCGGCTGGCGCCCATTGCGCCGCCGCTGTCCGCGCCCCGACTGGCGCGAAGGCGCCGCGCGTGTTAGCCGGAGGGAATGACCGAAAAGCCCAAACCCGCCGTCGCGACTCTGGAAGAACTTGCCGGCCTTTTGCGCCGCAATGAAAGGCTGATGGGGATCGACCTGGGCACGAAAACCATCGGCCTCGCTCTGTCCGATGTCGAGCGGCGCCTGGCGACGCCCTTGGAAACCATCAAGCGCGTCAAATATACGGCGGATGTCGAAAAGATGCTGGCGCTCGCCGACAACCAAGGGGTTGCCGCTTTCGTCATCGGCCTGCCGCTCAACATGGACGGCACGGAAGGCCCGCGCGCGCAATCGACCCGCGCTTTCGTCAGGCAAACCGCGCCCCTGGCGCGCCGTCCCTTCGTCTTCTGGGACGAGCGGCTCTCGACTGCCGCTGTCACCCGCGAATTGATCGCCCAGGACGTCTCGCGCCGCACTCGCGCGGAAGTTGTGGACCGGATGGCGGCGGCCTATATCCTGCAAGGCGCGCTGGACCGCCTCAACCGGCTCGGCTTATCGACTTGATGGTCAATGCGTCTGAAGAACGGATCATACTCTTTGACATAAAGCAATGTTTGGTAACGATTTTTCAGACAACCCTATTGCGTGATATCTTTGTCGGAGCTTAATGTGATTGCGCCTTGCGGAAAAAAGCGAGGCGAAGCGCGAGCTTGGCAATACAATGCCTGGTTGCGCGAGCGACTCTAATCAAATGGGCGCCGTCCTTGAGTTTCCGACCCCCTCGGAGCCATTCACGCTCCTTCGATTGAAATGATGGACATGAAATCGAAAATCGCTGAAATTGACGCCGGCGCGGCTGGCCAACTAGAAGTCTCTTGGGGACCAACTGCTTCGGCGCGCAGCGTCGGCGACCTCCCGATGGAGGAGGATTTCAACTACGACATCCACCACGAGGACGACGAGCGGGACGAACTGTCCCCGGCCGTTTCGACGGAAGACGTCGCCCGCTATATCGCCGACCTGGTGGCGTCCCTCGCCAGCATGGCGCGCGAGGCCAGGCTCGACCTGCTCAATTATCTGCTCGACATGGCCCATGTCGAAGCGGAATTGCAGGCGCGGCGAGGCGAGGCGCCCGACGAAAAACTTTGATCACCCGATCAGCGCCACGCGGTCGCCGCCCTGGCGCTCGATCCGGCCGTCGATCTCAAGCTCCTGCAAGGCCAGCCTGATGTCCCGGACAGCACAGCCGCAGGCGCGGGCGAGATCGTCCACGGCGACCGGCGCCGGCCCCAGCAGCCGCAGGATTTTTTCCAGCGCGCCCTCTTCGTCTCCGGTTGCCGGCGAAGGAGGCTCGCCCGGCGCGGCGTCCTCGTCCTCTACCACGAAAGGCGCGGCCGGCGAATGGGCCACTGGCTTCTGGACATCCGCCCAGTCCCATTCGTCCCACAGTTTGCCGTCGTAGGACGCGGGCTCCGGCTCGAACAGCAGGTCGTAGCCCGTGGCGCCGCGCGCCGCCAATGGCGCGACGGCGTCGATGACGTCCTGCGCGCGCGCGCAGAGCAGCGCGCCGTCGCGGATCAGGTCGTTCGTTCCCTCCGCGCGCGGGTCGAGCGGCGAGCCCGGCACGGCGAAGACCTCGCGGCCCTGCTCAACCGCGAAGCGCGCGGTGATCAAGGAGCCGGAGCGCCGCGCCGCCTCGACCACCACCGTCGCCAGCGACAGGCCGGAGACGATGCGGTTGCGGCGGGGAAAGTCGCGGCCGCGCGGTTCATAGCCGAAGGGCATTTCCGAAAGAACCGCGCCGCGCTCGGCCATTTCATCGAGAAGCGCCAGATTTTCCGGTGGATAGGGCCGGTCCAGCCCGCCCGCCAGCACGCCGACGGCGCCGGTCGCCAGCGACGCCTTATGCGCGGCGGCGTCGACCCCGCGCGCAAGGCCCGAAACCACGACATGGCCCGCCGCGCCCAGGCCCAAGGCCAGCCTTTCGGTCATGGCGAGGCCTGACGCCGAGGCGTTGCGCGAGCCGACCAGGGCCACCATCGGCTTGCGCAACAATTCCACGTCGCCGCGAACGGCGATCAGCGGCGGGGGCGAATCGATGGCGCGCAGGCCCGGCGGATAATCGGGCTCGGGCAAAGCGATGAACCGCGCGGAAAACTTTTGCGCCTGCTCCCATTCGCGCAGGGCGCTTTCGCGCGAGGCGAGCTTCACCGGACGGCCCTTGCCTTCGCGGATCACTTGGCGGATCAGCTCGGGCAGCGCACGCAGGGCCGCGCCGGCGTCGCCATAGCGCTGGATCAGGGCGCGGAAGGTGCGCGGACCAATGTTCTCGCACCGGATGAGCTGCAGCCAGTCGAGCTTTTCCTTGTCGCTCAGCCGCCGCGCCGTCATTTCTTCTGGCCGATCCTGCCTTCGTCGCCAGCGCGCAGCCGGGCGATATTGTCCCTATGCTTGACCCACAGGATCGCGGTCATGACCGCGAGTAGGTCGGCATGGGCGGGCAGACCCAGAGACCACAGGACAACGGGCGACAGGGCGCTGGCGACGAGCGCCGAGAGCGAGGAGTAGCGCGAGAGAAAGGCGACCGAGAGCCAGATCGCTATGAAAGCGAGCCCGGCCGGCCAGGCGAATCCGAACAGGCAGCCGAGATAAGTCGCGACGCCCTTGCCGCCCCTGAACTTCAGCCAGACCGGGAAAATATGGCCGAGGAAGGCGGCGAACCCCGCGACCGCCCCCGCCTCGGGCGCGAAATGGGTCATGGTCAGCACCGCCGCCGTCCCTTTCAGCCCGTCGAGCAACAAGGTCGCGGCGGCGACGTCCTTACGCCCGGTGCGCAGCACATTGGTCGCGCCGATATTGCCGGAGCCGATCGCGCGCACGTCGCCCAGCCCCGCCGCCCTGGTGAGCAGCAGGCCGAAGGGAATCGAACCGAGGCCATAGCCGACGGCGAGGGAGGCAAGGAAAAGCGGGAGCGAAATCATGCGCGCTCCATCGGCGCGCCAACGCGATGGACGACGTGGCCGGCGACCATGGCCGTCTTGACCACGCCCTGCAACCTCGCCTCGTCGAAAGGCGTGTTCTTGCAGCGCGAGCGCAGGTCGTTGGCGTTGAGCACGAAAGGCTCGTCGGGATCGAAGCGGATGAGATCGGCCGGCGCGCCGCGCTTCAGCCGCCCCTGCTCCAGCCGCAGGATTTCGGCGGGGCGGGTGGTCATGGCGCGCAAAAGATTGGCGAGCGGCAGATGGCCGGCGTGGACCAGCCGCAAGCCGGCGGCGAGCAAGGTTTCGAGGCCCACGGCGCCGAAATCGGCCTCGCCGAAGGGCAGACGCTTGGTCTCGACGTCCTGGGGATTGTGGTCGGAGAAGATGACGTCGATCAGGCCGCCGGCGACCGCCTCGACCAGGGCCAGCCGCTCGTCCTCGCGCCGCAGCGGCGGCTTGAGTTTTAGAAAAGTGCGGTAGGAGCCGATATCGTTCTCGTTCAGCGTGAGGTGATTGATGGTGACGCCGCAGGAGACCGGCAACCCTTCCGCCTTGGCCTTGGCGATGACCTCCAGCGCCAGGGTGGTGGAAATCGGCGCGGCGCAATAGCGCGCGCCGGTCATGCGCGCCAGCCTGATGTCGCGGTCGAGCGCAATGGCCTCGGCCTCGCGCGGAACGCCGGACAGGCCGAGGCGCGTCGCCAGCTCCCCGGCGTTCATCACGCCGGAGCCGGCGAGGTCGCGGTCTTCCGGGAAATGCACGATCAAGGCGTCGAAATCGCGCGCGTAGGTCATGGCGCGGCGCAGCGTCTGGCTGTTGCGGATCGAGCGCGAGCCATCGGTGAAGGCCACCGCGCCCGCCTCGCGCAACAGGCCGAATTCGGTGATTTCCTGCCCCTCGAGCGCCTTGGAGATCGCGGCGCCCGGCAGAACCCGCACCTTTCCATGATCGCGGGCGCGGCGCTTGAGAAAATCGACCACCGCGGGGTCGTCCACCGGAGGATTTGTTTCCGGGCTCGCCACCAGCGTCGTGACGCCGCCGGCGGCCGCGGCGGCGGTGGCGGTGGCGATGGATTCGCGATGCTCGGCGCCCGGTTCGCCGACAAAGGCGCGCAGGTCGATCAGGCCCGGGCAGACCACATCC
This sequence comes from Pseudomonadota bacterium, assembly GCA_021813805.1. Lineage (GTDB taxonomy): Bacteria > Pseudomonadota > Alphaproteobacteria > Rhizobiales > Beijerinckiaceae > Rhodoblastus. The sequence goes on from JAKAJL010000036.1 coordinate 4,895, forward strand.
CCGCCGCATTCGATGAGCGCGATCTCGGCGGGCAGCGCGCCGCCGCTGACGCTGGAACCGAAATCCTTGATTCGCCCGTCCTCGACCAGCACCCCGCCGCGCGTCTCGGCCCCGCTTTCGGGATCGATCAGGCGAGCGTTGACGAAAGCCACCGGCGGATGGGACTTGATCTGAACCATGGCTTTCGATAGCGCGCGACGGCTTTTGGGGCAATCTCTTGGTGGGGTTTTCGCCGCGGAAAACTCCACCCGGCTCGCTTCGCTCGACCCTTTCCGCTCAGCTTGCGTGGAGAAGTCTTCCCTGTTAGCTTTTCGCCTCCGAGCCATGGGGTGCTGCCTTTCGAGCGGCGGCTGAGAACACACCCATCGACCTGATCTGGATAATGCCAGCGCAGGGAAGGCGGGCGGCGGGGCCGCGTCTCTTTCTTGCGGAACAATCTTGCGAAGCAGGGAGCGCGCGATGAACGTCCATTCCAAGTCCGTCCGCAGGCCGGAAAGCGTCACCACCGGCCCGATCCCCGGTTCGCGCAAGCTCTATGTCTCGCCGGCCTGCGCGCCCGGCCTGCGCGTGCCGGTGCGCGAAATTCCGCTCGATCCGTCGTCCGGCGAAGCGCCCTTGCGCGTCTATGACCCCTCCGGGCCCTATACCGACGCCAGCTTCACGCCAGACCTCGCCGCCGGCCTGCCGCAGATCCGCGAAAGCTGGGTCGCTCGCCGCGAGGGGCTCGAAACCTATCAAGGCCGGGCGATCAAGGACGAGGACAACGGCCACGTCTCGGGCGACGCCCTGGTCGCGCCCTGCCCCGCGCAACGCACGCTCCGTCGCGGTCGGGACGGCGGCCTCGTCACCCAATATGAATTCGCCCGCGCCGGGATCATCACCGAGGAAATGATCTTTTGCGCGCACCGCGAAAATCTGGGCCGCGAAGCGGCGCTCGCCGGCGCGGCGGAGCGCCTCAAGGACGGCGAGAGTTTCGGCGCCGACATCCCCGATTTCGTGACGCCCGAATTTGTGCGTCAGGAAATCGCGCGCGGACGCGCCATCATCCCCGCCAATATCAACCACACCGAACTGGAGCCGATGATCATCGGCCGCAATTTCCTGGTGAAGGTCAATTCCAACATTGGCAATTCGGCCGTCACCTCCTCGGTCGCCGAGGAAGTGGAGAAAATGGTGTGGTCGATCCGCTGGGGCGCGGACACGGTCATGGACCTTTCCACGGGCCGCAACATCCACAATATCCGCGACTGGATCCTGCGCAACTCGCCGGTTCCGATCGGCACCGTGCCGATCTATCAGGCGCTGGAAAAGGTTGGCGGCGACGCTCTGAAACTCGACTGGGAGGTGTTCAAGGACACTTTGATCGAGCAGGCCGAACAGGGCGTCGATTATTTCACCATCCACGCCGGCGTTCGTCTCGGCTATGTGCCGCTGACCGCGAACCGGGTCACCGGCATCGTCTCGCGCGGCGGCTCGATCATGGCCCGCTGGTGCCTGTCGAAACATAGAGAAAGCTTCCTCTATGAGCGTTTCGACGAGATTTGCGACGTCATGCGCAAATATGACGTCTCCTTCTCGCTCGGCGACGGCCTGCGTCCCGGCTCGATCGCCGACGCCAACGACGCCGCCCAGTTCGCCGAACTGGAGACGCTCGGCGAATTGACCAAGATCGCCTGGGAAAAAGGCTGCCAGGTGATGATCGAAGGCCCCGGCCATGTGCCGATGCACAAGATCAAGGAGAACATGGACAAGCAGTTGCGCGAATGCGGCGAGGCGCCCTTCTATACGCTCGGGCCGCTCACCACCGACATCGCGCCGGGCTACGACCACATCACCTCGGCGATCGGCGCGGCGATGATCGGCTGGTTCGGCACCGCCATGCTGTGCTATGTCACGCCGAAAGAGCATCTCGGCCTGCCCGACCGCGACGACGTCAAGACCGGCGTCATCACCTATCGCATCGCCGCCCACGCCGCCGATCTCGCCAAGGGCCATCCCGGCGCCCGCCTGCGCGACGACGCCATGAGCCGGGCGCGTTTCGATTTCCGCTGGCAGGACCAGTTCCACATCGGCCTCGATCCAGAGACCGCCTTGAAATTCCACGACGAGACCCTGCCCAAGGAGGCGCACAAGGTCGCGCATTTCTGCTCGATGTGCGGACCGAAGTTCTGCTCGATGAAGATCACGCAGGATCTGCGTGTGGAAGCAGCGGCGCTGGCCGAAAAAGGCATGGCGGACAAGAGCGCCGAATTTCTGGAAAAGGGCGGGAAGCTCTATCTGGAGAGGTGAACGCCTGCCTGAACATCAATGCCGCGGAGCGCCGAAAAAGCCATAATCCATCCATCATTTGACTGATCCGCCGCGACCGGTTGCGCGATAGAGTGTAACGCGACGATTATAGTCCTACCGCCGACGACAATGGAGGAGGCGACGATGGCCGCAACGGATAAAATCTTTTATTTCAATGGCGATAAGGCCCAAATGGAGTTGGCGCCGATTCAGGCCGACTGGATTATAGACGGGGCCCCTGTCGCGCGAAATTGTCTTCTTTCGCAGGCGCAACGTGGCGGCCCTTCTTCTATTCTATGGGATTGCACGACGGGCGTATTTAATTGGCACTATGACGCGCACGAATCGATTTTCGTGCTCGAGGGGGCGGCCGTCGTGCGCGACGCCCAGGGCGTCGAGCATAAACTTCGTCCGGGCGATCACACGCTGTTTCCGGCGGGAACCCGCGCCGTTTGGCGCGTCGATTCCTACATTCGGAAAGTCGCCTTTTTGGACCCCTCCGTGCCGCATGCGGTCATGTTGCCATTGGCCGCCTGGAGAGCGCTGGCCAGGAAGTCAAAGCTGATTTGGGGGAAAATATCCCTCCTTATCGCGTGTTCCCCCTTTGTGAGCGATTCGGTTTGCGATTTCCTGATCTGTTTTTCGGGGGATTCGCTGGTCTAGCCTGTGAGATGGCCAGGTCGATTCGCAGCACGGCGTTTGCGCGGCGAGCGCCGGTGTCCGTCTGGCCGAGCAGTTTGTAAGCGCTCTGCGATGTCGGCGGCGGAGCCAGCCGCCCTCCGCGTTAAAAATCCGAAGGGACGGCGTGCGTCGTCACGCGACCTCGACTTCCACGTCCTCCACGTCCACCGGCGCCATGCCGCCGTTTTCGGTGAGCGCATAGTCGCGCCCACGCCAGTGGATCTGGCCGGGCAGGAAACTGGCGATGAAAACCGCGAAGCTGAACAGGTCGCGCACCGGACCGAGCCAGAGCGCATGATCGTGGCCGGGGAAGCGCCCGTCGATTTCGAACTGCAGGATCATCCGGGCGAGTACGGCGGCCCCGGCGAGCGCGACCATCGCCGGCGCAAAGCCGCTCACCAGCACGGCCAACAGGGCCCAGGCCACCGGAAAGGTCACCGCCGAGCCGATATGGCCCAGGGGATCGAGCGATTGGATGGTGCGCGCCCAGCGCAGGTCGCGCCGCCAAACTTCGCCAAAACCGCGCTCGGAATGCGCGTGGCCGACAACGAAATCAGCGACCGCGATGTCCAAGCCCAGTTCGCGCACCGCCTCGCCGAGCATGTAATCGTCGGCGAGCTGATCCTTGATCCGCTCGAAGCCGCCGATGGTTTCGAGCGTGTCGCGGCGCAAGGCGATGGTCGCGCCGACGCAGGGCTGGGCCATGTTGAGCGCCATGCCGGTCAGGACATTGGGCAGAAATCCGTAATCCACCCCCATGGCGCCGAGCCGAGACCAGAAGCCGGCGAGCGGCTTTCCGCGATAAAGGCAGGTGACGAGCCCGACATCGGGGCGTTCGATCGCCGCCGCCAGCCGGACGAGATAATCCGGCTCGACCGAAATGTCGCTATCGGCCAGCACCACAAAGGGGTGATCGATGCGGCGCGATAGATTGATGAGATTGGAGACCTTGCCATTGGACCCATGGACCGTGGCGTCGACCATCAGCTCCACGCTGAACTTGGCCGGCGCGCCTTCGATCTTGCCCGCGCCGGCCAGCGCGACGATGCGCCGCGCGACCGCCGCTGCGGCGTCGTCGTGATGGTGGACGCCGAAAATGATCTGCACCGGCCCTGCGTAATTCTGGCGGCAAAAGCTGAGCAAGTGTTCGTAAAGACCTGTTTCAGCGCCATAAAGAGGTTTAAGTATGGTCACGCCAAGCGTCTCGGCCGGCGCGGCGGCGACGGGGGGCGCGAAGCGTCTCAGGCTGAACAAGGCAAGAAGTGTATAGAGGACCGCGGCGCAGGCGATCGCGGCCAGCACCGCCGCGACAGCCGCCGCGCCGATCCCATTTGACATCGCGCCGAACCAGGAACCGTCCATCGTCCTTGCCTGTCGATCAGGGCGTCAGGTAATTTCGCGTGCGCTCGCGCAGCGCCTTCAGGGAGACGGCGAAGCCGTCCTGGCTCAAGCCACGCAGCGCGCGGCGCCATTGCGCCAGCTCGCTGATCGAGCCTTCCGCGAGAATGTCGGCGATCTTCCAGCCCCCGGGCGTCTTGCGCGCGACATAGTCGACCGCCATCGGCGGCCCCTTGTCGAGAACGATCCGTGAGGTCACCACCAGATCGCCGCCGCGCGCGACCGTCTTGTCGTCGCGCTCGAACCCCTTGCCGTTGAAGCCTTCGAGATGGGCGGCGTAGGACGCGGCGATGTAATCGGCCAAGGCTTCGGCCCATTCCGACTTCTGGCCGTCGCCAAGAGAGTCCCAGCCAGCGCCATAGACCATGCGCGCCATTCCGGGCAGATCGAAGGTCGCCCCGATCGCCGGCCGCAGCGCGTCGTAGCGCTGCTTGACGTTCATCTGGCCGAGTTTCTGGATGATTCCGAGCTGGCCGTCCTGGAATTGCTTGACGGCGGCGACCGCGTCGGCGGAATCGTCCGCGCGCGCCATGGAGAAGGCGGGCAGGACCGCGAGGGCGGCCAGAACCATCCGGCGATCAAAGACCATGGGGCTCCTCCCGGGGCGAGAATCTCTCGCGAAAAAAGATGTCGCGCAGGCTGGAATCCTCCATGCGCCGCCACAGCCACAGGCCCGGCGCGCCGAGGACGAAATCCGGTATGCGCTTGATAAGCGACAAAGCGATGGCCGTGGGCGAACCGATGCCGAACGCGGCGCAGAGCGCGATATAGCCGCCCTCCTGCACCCCCCAGGCGCCGGGAATGAGGAAACCCGCCGCGCGCACCGCATGGCCGAGGCTTTCGATGGCCAGAGCGGCGCCATAGGAGCGCGGATCGCCGAGAAGGTAAAGCGCCAGCCAGATTTCGAGCACGCCGAGGAACCAGGCGCCGAGATGGAGCGCAAGCGACAGGGTCAGGCCGGAACGCCGGCGCAGCATGCCGTCGAAGGCAGCGCGCAAGGCCGGCAGGCCGCTCACCGTCGCCCAGCCGGCGCGCTGCTCGACAAAGGCGGCGAGCCGGTCGAGCCAGCCCATGGCGAGCAGGCGCGGCGCCAGCCAGAAGCCGGCGAGCGCCGGCGCCATGAGGACCAGACCGGCGACGATGCCGAAGGTCAGATCGGCGTTGACGTGGTGATCCACCAGGAAAAAGACGCCGAGCAAAGTGAAAACGACCTGGGTCACGGTCAGCGCCAGCAGATCGCCAATCACGCTGGCGGCGGCGGCGCCGCCCGCGACGCCATGCTTGCGCAGCAGGCGCGCGCCAACCACCTCCCCGCCGATCTGCGCGACGGGAAGCAGATTGTTGATCGATTCGCGCACCCAGCGCAGCCGCGCCGTCAGCCAGGGACGCGGGCGCGAGCGCGGCAGCAGGGCGCGCCAGGCGAAAGACGCCAGAAAAGTCTGGGCGAGGCGGAGGACCACGACCCACAGCACGCCGAAGCCGACCGAAGAGACGGCGCGCGCGACATCGCCCGCGCCCTCATAGAGCGTGAGGGCGGCGAACAGGGTCAGTCCCAGCAGGAGGGCGAATCCGGCGGCGGCTTTCATCTGGAAGCACTTAATCCCATTTCGCCGTTCTGTCAGCCCATACTGCGGCGCTTATGTGCAATATGCTGAATGTGTGGCCGCAAGGAAACGCTATAGCTAGGGCCCGAACTAGCGCCCCTTGGGCCTCTCGCGCGGGGCGCCGGCGCGAGCGAAAGCCTCGGCGAAGGCGTTGCCCGCGGCCGGCGCGGGCTTTTCCGCGCGGCGCCCCGGCTCCTTGCCCGCCGACGCGGCTTTTCCTGCCTGCGGCGCCTGGCCGCCCCGACCCGGCTGGCGAGGTTCCGCCGCGTCGTCGAGTCGCATGGTCAAGGCGATGCGCTTGCGCGGCGCATCGACCTCCAGAACCTTGACCTTGACTATGTCGCCCGGCTTGGCGGCGTCGCGCGGGTCCTTGATGAAGTTTTTCGACATGGCCGAAATATGGACCAGCCCATCCTGATGCACGCCGATGTCGACAAAGGCGCCGAAGGCCGCGACATTGGTCACCACGCCCTCCAGAATCATGCCGGGCCTGAGGTCGGACAGGCTTTCGACGCCCTCCTTGAAGCTCGCGGTCTTGAATTCCGGGCGCGGATCGCGGCCGGGCTTTTCCAACTCGCGCAGGACGTCGGTCACGGTCGGCGCCCCAAAGGTCTCGTCAACGAAATTCTTGGCGTTCAAGCCGCGCAAGATTTTGGAATTGCCGATCAGGACATGGATGTCGCTCTTCGTCGCGGCGAGAATCTTTCGCACCAGCGGATAGGCTTCGGGGTGGACGCCGGAGGCGTCGAGCGGGTCCTCCCCGCCGCGAATGCGCAAGAAACCGGCGCATTGCTCGAAGGCCTTGGCGCCGAGACGCGGCACTTTCTTCAGCGCCTCGCGCGAACGGAACGGCCCGTTGGCGTCGCGATGGGCGACGACATTGGCGGCTAGATTCGCCCCCAGACCCGAAACCCGCGCCAAAAGGGGCGCGGAGGCGGTGTTGAGATCGACGCCGACCGCGTTGACGCAATCCTCGACCACGGCGTCGAGCGCGCGCGACAGTTTCCCCTCGGCCAGATCGTGCTGGTACTGCCCGACCCCGATCGATTTCGGATCGATCTTGACCAGTTCCGCCAGCGGGTCCTGAAGGCGTCGCGCGATCGAGACCGCGCCGCGCAGGGTCACGTCGAGGTCGGGCAGTTCGCCCGCCGCGAAGGCGGACGCCGAATAGACCGAAGCCCCCGCCTCCGACACCACGATCTTGGTGATTTTCTGTTCGGGCAGTTTGGCGACCAGTTCGCTGGCGAGCCTGTCGGTCTCGCGCGAGGCCGTGCCGTTGCCAATGGCGATCAGTTCGACCTTGTGAAGCCGGCAAAGGCGGGCCAGCGCCAGAAGCGCGTCGTCCCAGCGCCGCTGCGGCTCGTGGGGATAGATGTTCGCGGTATCCACCACCTTGCCGGTGGCGTCCACGACCGCGACCTTGACGCCGGTGCGAAAGCCCGGATCGAGGCCCATTGTGGCGCGCGGGCCGGCGGGCGCGGCCAGCAGCAGATCGCGCAGATTCCCGGCGAAAACCTTTACGGCCTGCTCCTCCGCGTTCTGCCACAGCCGCGCGCGCAGATCGACGGCGAGCGAAATCTTGATCCGCGTGCGCCAGGCCCAGCGGGCGCAATCCATCAGCCATTTGTCCGCCGGCCGGCCGCGGTCGGCTATGCCGGCGCTGACCGCGACCGCCAGCTCGTACGCCTTTTCACCATTTTTCTCTTGATTGGCGGCGGAATCAGCCGCGCTTTCCGGCTCCAGGGCGAGATCGAGAATTTCCTCCTTCTCGCCCCGGAATAGGGCCAGGATGCGATGCGACGGCAATTTGGTCAGCGGTTCGAAAAAATCGAAATAATCGGCATATTTCGCGCCGTCCTGTGTTTTGCCGTCGCGAACTTTCGAGACGATCCGGCCGCGCGTCCAGAAATTCTCGCGCAAGGTTCCGATCAACCTGGCGTTTTCCGAAAACTGCTCGACAAGAATTGCGCGCGCGCCTTCCAGCGCTTCTTCCGGGGATTTCACGCCCTTGGCGTCATCGACATATTGCGCGGCCTCGGCGCGGGGATCGCGACCGGGGTCCGCCAGCAGCCCGGCGGCGAGCGGCGCGAGGCCGGCCTCGCGGGCGATGGTCGCCTTGGTGCGCCGCTTGGGCTTGTAAGGCAGGTAAATGTCTTCGAGCCGCGCCTTCGAATCGGCGCCAAGAATTTCGGCTTCGAGCTGTCGCGTCAGCTTGTCCTGCGATTTGACCGAGTCGAGAATCGCCTTGCGGCGCTCCTCCAGCTCGCGCAGATAGCCCAGCCGCTCTTCGAGAGCCCGCAGTTGCGTGTCATCCAGCGCGCCGGTCGCCTCCTTGCGGTAGCGGGCGATGAAGGGCACGGTCGAGCCGGCGTCCAGCAGTTCTACCGCCGCGGCGACCTGCCGCTCCTCGACCTTCAGCTCCTCGGCGATGCGGCGGGCGATTGAAATCATGAGCGGCTCCTTGGAGGGCGGGCCGCGCTTTTACCGCCGCCGGACAGGGCGGCGCAAGCGCGGCCGCCGAGGAATTCCACAGGCGGCAGTAAACCGCCACCGATCCCGATTCATTCCGGCAGGGCGATGGCCGCCACCAGCCGGCCGTAATCCGGCTCTTTGCGGTGAGTCATGCGGCGATAGGAAAAGAAACGCGCCTCGTCGGCATAGGTGTCGAGGCCGAGATTCTCGAACGCTCCTATTCCTGCCTGGTCCGCGCGCATTTCCAAAAATCCCGGCAGGTCGAAGAAATAATGGCCGGGTTTTTCGGAGGGCGCGAAAAAAGTCGCAAAACCTTGGTCCTCAGCCGCGAAACGGGCGAAAAACTCCGGCCCGACCTCGTAGCTTTTCTGGCCGATGGTCGGGCCCAGGGCGCCGGCTATATTGGCGCGCCGCGCGCCGAGCGCCTCCATAGCCGCGACCAGCGCCTCGACCATGCCGGTCAGCGCGCCCTTCCATCCGGCGTGGGCCGCGCCGATCACATGCGCCGAGAGGTCGGCGAACAGCAGAACGCCGCAATCGGCCCCGGTGACGCCGAGCGCGAGGCCGGGCGTGGCGGTAACCAAACCGTCGCAGCGCGGCCTCGTCCCTTCCGCCCAGGGCGCGGAAACGGCCAAAGCGTCGGCGGAATGGATCTGGTAGGGCACGAGGAAATTTTCCGGCGCCACGCCGAGGACCCGCGCCATGCGGGCGCGGTTTTCCGCCACGGCGACGGGATCGTCTTTCGAGCCGACGCCGCCGTTGAGGCTGGCGTAGACGCCGTCGGACACGCCGCCCATGCGGGTGAAGAAGGCGTGGGCCGCGCCGTGGAGCGCGGGAGCGCGAATCGCCGCGCGCGCTGTCTCGCTTTCGCTCAACGCGATGTCGCCGGCGCAAAGCCCGGCGCCTCCTTCAGACTGCGCCGAGTGACGGCCATCGCCTTGAACAGGGCGCCCATCTCGCCGGCGCCGTCGCCGGCAAGCCGCGCCAATGCGGAGTCGACCGCCGCCGCCTGTTGCGGCGTGGCGTTCCGCTTGAGCATTTCGGCGCGCTGGAAAATGCCCAGTTCCTTCAGGAATTCGCCCTGCTCGACGGGCCCGTGGACCAGCGCGTTGGTCGAGGCGGCGGCGCGCGCCAGGGCCGAGAAATCGACATGGGTCGTCAAATCGGCAAGGCCGGGCTCGGCAAGCGGATCGACGAATTGATGGGCCTTGACCGCCTGAAGGGTTTCGCCGAAATCGGTGCGCCCATAGCCGTAGTCGATGATCAGGGCCGCGCCATTGTCGGTCACGATGCGCGCGGCGATCCGGGTCATCAGCCGGTGCGCGGCGGCGCCGAGTTCGAGAATCGCGCCCTGCTGCGCCTCGGCCTTGATATAGGGCTCGACCTCCGCCTTGAGGCCGAAGGCGAGCTGGCCGTCGGGATCGAGGCCGACCAGCCTTTCCCGCCAGCCCTGCGCGGTTTTCAGGAACTGGCGCACCGGAAGCGCGTCGAAAAATTCATTGGCGATGAAGATCGCCGGGCCGGCGGGAATCTCGTCGAGGCTCTTGCGCCAGGAGGGCGTCTTGCCGCTGCCAGCGAGCGCGGCGCCCTGCTGCGCCGCGAGCAGGTCGCTGGCCTCGACCAGTTCGACCTCGATGGCGGCGAAAAAGTCCGGCGCGGCGCGCGCGGCGCGCAAGGCGTCGGCCATCAGCACGCCGCGTCCCGGCCCCAGCTCGACTAGCCGGACCCGGGGCGGGGCGCCGATCTGGCTCCAGATTTCCGCCGCCCACAGGCCGATCAGCTCGCCGAACATCTGCGAGATTTCGGGCGCGGTGACGAAATCGCCGTCCGCGCCGAAAGGATTGCGGCTGGTGTAATAGCCCTTGGTGGGATGGGTCAGGGCGAACGCCATATAGCGTTCGAGCGACATCGGCCCCTCGTCGGCGATGATCTCGCAGATGTCGTCCTTGAGCGTCCGCTCCCGCGCCTCGATCATCGCCCCTCCGCCGTCAAATGATCAGCCGCGCGCCGCGCGCGGCGCAAGGAATAAACAACCAGGAGCGCCCCCACCAGAACCAGAGGCGCGGAAAGAATCATTCCCATGGTCGCGCCGCCGAACAGGAAGCCCAGCTGCGGGTCCGGCTCGCGGAAAAATTCGGAAAATATCCGCGCCAGACCATAAAGGCCGATGAACAGGCCCGAGGTCAAGCCAGGCCGGCGGAAGGCGCCGGCGCGCACGGCGAGCGCCATAACGACGCCTAACGCGACGCCTTCCAGCCCGGCCTCGTAAAGCTGGCTCGGGTGGCGCGGCAGCGGCCCGGCGCCGGGAAAGATCATCGCCCAGGGAACATCGCTCGGCCGGCCCCAGAGTTCGGGCTTGATGAAATTGGCGATGCGCACCAGGAACAGGCCGATCGGCGCGACCGAACAGGACAGGTCGGCGACGCTGAAGAACGGGATTTTCTCGCGGCGGGCGAAGAGCCAGGCCCCCAGCGCCGCGCCGGCCAGCCCGCCATGGAACGACATGCCGCCCTTCCACACCTGCGGCATCTCCAGCGGATGCTGAAGAAAAAAGGGCAGGTTGTAAAACAGCACATAGCCCGTGCGCCCGCCCAGAACCGCGCCGAAGGCGACATAGACCAGCAGGTCGTCGAGGCTTCGTGGCGAAGGCCTCGGGACGACGCCCCAAAGCGAATCGCGGCCCGCCAGCCGCGCGGCGATCAGCCAGCCCAGGATCAGCGAGACGATATAGCCCATGGCGTACCAGCGGATCGGAAAGGGTCCAAGATGGACCATCACCGGATCGATCACCGGAAAGGGCAGCAGGAAAAGCGGCATGTCGGCGTTTCTCGGCCAGATGGGTCAGCGGCGATTCGGCGGAATCGCTTAATCCCCGCTTTCTATCGCCTTCCGGGCGCTTTTGGGGAAGGCGTCGAACAAAATTCTTGCGCCGCCGCTTTCCCGCGCCCATGTCTCAACGGCACGCATCCTTTGGAGTCCCGATCATGAGCGCCTCGCCCAACCGTTTTTTCGATGACATGTCGCGCCTGTTCAGCGACGCCGCGGGCGCCGCCCGCAGTCTCGGCCGCGAGGCGGAACTGGCGATCAAGACCCAGGTGGAGCGGCTTCTTGCGAGCATGGACGTGGTGACGCGCGAGGAATTCGAGGCCTTGCGCGACATGGCGGTGGCCGCGCGCAACGCCAATGACGCGCTCGAGCGGCGCGTCGGCGAGCTCGAAGCGAAAATCGCCGAGCTGGAAAAGAAAGCCTGAAAAAGCCCGATTAGCTGTGGACGCAGCCGGTCGCACGGATGGACGAGGTCCTGCGAATCCCGCACCTTGGCGCTGGGTCGCGGATGGGATTCCGTCGCCGGACAAATCCGACTATATTGGATTTGTGCGGTGATTCGGTTGAGGGCTCAGCCAGTCAAGGGGTTCCGGCGCCGTATAAGTGCAATCCGCGTTCCCGTGATCTTGGCCGCGACGCTTCGCTATGCGCAGCGTCGCTTGGGACTGATTCATGCTGCTGTCCGGAATTGAAACGAACGAGAGGATCGAACACCCGGTCGATGTGATCGAGCGGATCGCGCTGCTGCGCGACTGGGCCTTCGACCGCGACGATCCCGACGAAATATCGATCGGCGTGTCGGGGCGCTGGTCCGAATATAACGTCGCTTTCACCTGGCTGTCGCAATATGAGGCGCTGCATCTCGCCTGCGCCTTCGATTTCAAGATTCCCGAGCGCCGCCGCGCCGAGACCGCCCAGCTCATCGCCCGAATCAACGAGCAATTGTGGATCGGCCATTTCGACGTCTGGTCCAAGGACAATGTCGTCATGTTCCGCCACGCCATGCTGCTGGCTGGCGGCGTCGAGCCCGGCGACGCCCAGTGCGAGGCCGCCTTGGCCAATGCGATCGAGGCCTGCGAACGCTATTATCAGGCCTTCCAGTTCGTGGTCTGGGCCGGCAAGACGGCGGACGAGGCGCTGGAAGGCGCCCTGATCGACACCCGCGGCGAGGCGTGATGGCGCCCTCGCCCGCCCTTGTGCTGATCGGCGCGGGCAAGATGGGCGCCGCTTTGCTCGGCGGCTGGCTCGCCGCCGGAATTTCTCCGCGCGACATCGCGGTCGTCGAGCCGAATCCGCCCGACGCGATCAGGCGTCTCGCCGCGGAAACGGGGTTTTCCCTCAACTGCGCGCCAACTCCCGCGCCAACGATTGTGCTGGCGATCAAGCCGCAGATGCTGGATCTGGCGGCGCCGGTCATCGCGCCCTGGATCGAGTCCGACAGCCTGCTGATCTCGATTCTCGCCGGCAAGACAGTCGCCAATCTTGCCGCCCGCCTGCCGGCGCGCAGCATCGTGCGCGCCATGCCCAACACGCCGGCGGCGATCGGGCGCGGGATCACCGGCGCCTTCGCCAATGCCCATGTCACGCCGGCGCAACATGACATGGCGCGAAAACTGTTGTCGGGCGTCGGCGCGGTCGAATGGGTCGGCTCGGAACGGGCGATCGACGCCGTCACCGCCATTTCCGGCTCCGGCCCGGCCTATGTCTTCCTGCTGGTCGAGGCCCTCGCCCAGAGCGGCGAGGCGCTCGGCCTGCCCGCCGATCTCGCCACGCGTCTGGCGCGGGCGACCGTCGAAGGCTCCGGCGAGCTTCTCCATCGCGCGCCCGAAATCTCGGCCGAGACGCTGCGCAAAAACGTCGCGTCGCCCGGCGGCACCACCCAGGCCGCGCTCGACGTGTTGATGGCGCAAGACGGCCTCGTCGCGCTGATGGCCCGCGCGACCGCGGCGGCCGCGAAACGCGCGGGGGAATTGGCGGGCTGACCTTGCCGCGCCGCCCTTGGCGCCCCATTTTCGCATGAACGACAGCGGAGAAGGGCGATGGACAAGGCCAGCAAGGACGACAGGAGCGCGCCCAAGGCGGCGCCCAGAAACGACCCGCGCGAAAAGATCGTCGATGCGCTCATGGGCCTTGCCGCCGAAAAGCCGTGGGAGGAGATTTCGCTCGCCGATCTCGCCGACCGCGCCGGCGTGACCCTCGCCCAGTTCCGCGATTTGTTTCCCTCCAAGGGCGCGGCGCTCGGCGGCTTTTCCCGTCGCATCGACCGGCAGGTGCTGGAAGGCGGCGCGAGCGCGGGGGAAAGCCCAAAAGACCGGCTGTTCGACGTGCTGATGCGCCGCTTCGACGCCATGGCGCCCTACAAGGCGGCGCTGAAGAACATCGACGACTGGGCGATGCGCGAGCCCCTGGCGCTCGCGGAGCTCAACAAGCTCGCCGTCAATTCGCTGCGCTTCATGCTGGAGGCGGCGGGCCTCAACAGCGAGGGGCCGATGGGAGCCCTCAAATTGCAAGGGCTGGTTCTCGCATGGGCCCATGTCTTCCATGTCTGGCTCGCCGACGACAGCGCCGACAATTCCAAGACCATGGCCGCGCTCGACCACGAACTGGCGCGCGGCGAAACCTGGGTCGAACGCGCCGACGAAGCCCGACGCAGGCTGGAGCCTCTGGCGAAACCCCTGATCGGACTGGCGGAACGCGTTTTCGGCGTCGCCACGCGCCGCTGATTCATTCCTTCCCCAGACAGCATTTCTTGTATTTCCTGCCGCTCCCGCACGGGCAAGGGTCATTGCGGCCCACATTCTTGAACTTGTTTTCCGCCGGCTCGGGCGGCGCCTCGTCTTGCTCGTCTAAAACGGCGAGGGCGTCGAGCGCGTCCTCGATCGGTTTGATGCCGCGTTCCTCGAAAACATCGGCGAGGTTTTCAGCGGCGCGGCTCGCGCGCAGGTCGGCCTGGAAATCCTCGAAGCCCAAGGCGTTCCGGTCGACGAAACCCTGGCGGAAGGCGCGCGCCGCCAGAGGCTCCAGCTCACTCAGGCCCAGCAGCGCGACGCAGCCCTGCCAGCCATACCAGACGGGGTGATTTTCGCGCGGCTGCAAGGTCTCGAAGCAGGAAGCCAGATAAGTCTTGGCGTCTTCCATCGGGATGACGCCCGTCGCGGCCAGAGCCGAATAACACTCGAGCGCAGCGACGCGGCCCCATTCGTCGGCCTGCGGCGCCTCGACAAGCTTTTTCAGGCCTTCAAGATCGCCGGAATAAAGACTGAGCAGGATGGCGGGAAGGGTTTCCGAAACCGCGTCGCCGATCATGTCATAGAGAACCTCGCCCTCCATCGCGACGGAAAGCAGAGGCTCCCAGGCCTCGGCCTCGCGCTTTTCCGCCATCAGGTGCAGGCCGAAAATGACCTTTTCCGCGTTTTCCGGGCTACGGTCGGCGCCCGAGGCGAAACTTTTCAGCGCGTCGAGCAAGGGCCCCCGCGCGAAGGACCATTTCTGGCGCAGCGTCATTAAGGCGTCGAGCGGGAAAGTCTCGGCCCCGGAAAGATCGTCCAGAGCCATTTGAACAAGAGTCATCGGAGCGTTCCTAAACCGGCACCCGCACGCTGGCGCGCAGGCCGCCGAGCGGGCTGGTGGCAAGAAAGATTTCGCCGCCATGCGAGCGGGCGATGTCGCGGGCGATGGCGAGGCCGAGGCCGGTGCCGCCCTCGTCCTGGTTGCGGGCCTCGTCCAGCCGCACGAAAGGCCGGAACACTTCCTCGCGCTGCTCGGCCGGGATGCCCGGCCCGTCGTCATCGACGTGAATCTGGAGGAATTTGGCGTCGCAGGAGCCTTCGAGGCGAATGCGGCGGCCGTGGCGCGCGGCATTGATCAGCAGATTGGCGAGGCAGCGCTTGAAGGCGTCGGGGCGGACCGTGGCGACCGGCTCGCCGACATAGAACACTTCGGTCTCGTGGCCGAGGCGCTCGCCTTCCTGGCGCAGGGTTTCGAGCATGGCGGGAATGTCGGTCGGCGCCGCGGCCTCGCCGATGTCGCCGCGCGCGAAGGCGAGATAGGCTTCGAGCATGCGCTGCATCTCGTCCACGTCGGCGGTCAGCTCGCGCGCCTCGTTCTCGTCGGACAGCAGCGCGAGCGACAGTTTGAACCGCGTGAGGATGGTGCGCAGGTCGTGGCTCACGCCATTGAGCATCGTCGTGCGCTGCTCCATGGCGCGCTCGATGCGCCGTTTCATTTCGAGAAAGGCATAGGCCGCGCGCCGCACCTCGCGCGCGCCGCGCGGCCGGAACTCGATCTCGCGACCCTTGCCGAATTCCTCCGCCGCGTCGGCGAGCGCCAGGATGGGCCTGATCTGGTTGCGCAGGAACAGGATGGCGACGGTGATCAGCACCAGCGAGGTTCCGACCATCCAGACGATGAAGATCTGGCTGTTCGAGGCATAGGCCTGGCTGCGCAAGGCGACGGCGCGCAGGATGGCGTCGCCCATGTCCACCCGCACCTCGATGAAGTTGGAGCGCCCCACCGTGTCGATCCAGAAGGGGCGGTGAATCTGCTTGGCGATCTCGCTCGACATCGCCCGATCTACCAGGGAAAAGAAGGGTTTTGGCAAAGCCGGCGGCAGTGGCCCTGGGGGCAGGACCTCGACGTCGAGTTTGAGGCGGCGGAGCGCGATGTCCTCAAGCTTGCTGTTGTCGGGATCGAGCTTGTGGAAATCGCGATAGATGTCGATCAAGGCGGCGATGTCCTGGGTCACCGCGTTGGAGAGGCGGAAGGTGACCATCTGCCAATGGCGCTCCATGAAGACCAGCGCCACCGCCGATTGCAGCAGGACCATGGGCAGGATGACGATGAGCAGCGAGCGCGCGTAAAGCCCTTTGGGCATCAGTCCGGCAAGCGCGCGGCCGAAAGACCGCCACAGGCCCAGGGCCGGACGGAGGACCCTCGCCGCGGTTGTCATCTCTCGATCGCCAGCTTGTAGCCGAATCCTCGCACGGTCTGGAGATGCAAAGGATTGGCCGGATCGGCCTCGATCTTGCGGCGCAAACGGTTGACCTGGACGTCCACCGTCCGCTCATTGGCCGCGCCGCCGCCGCCGCCCAAAGCCTCGCGCGACACCGGCTCGCCCGGCGTCTCCACCAGCAGGCGCAGCATGTCGCGCTCGCGCTCGGTGATGCGGATGACGTCGTCGCCCTGGCGCAATTCGCCGCGGTCGGGATCGAAGGCGAATTCGCCGAACCGCACGAGATTTCCGCCCGGCGGGGCGGCCGCCGGCGCGCGCGGCGCGACGCGGCGCAGGATCGAGGCGACCCGCAGCGCCAGTTCGCGCGGCTCGAAGGGCTTGGCCATGTAATCGTCGGCCCCGGCTTCCAGCCCCTTGACGCGGTCGTCGATCTCCGAGCGCGCGGTCAGCATCAGGATCGGAGCTTCGGCGAGGGCCGTGCTTTCGGCGCGGATTTTTCTGGCGAAATCGACGCCGCTCTCGCCCGGCATCATCACATCGAGAATGATCAGGTCGAAATGCAGGCCGCGCAGGTGGGCGTAGGCCGCTTCCGCGCTTTCCGCCGC
Organism: Pseudomonadota bacterium; assembly: GCA_021813805.1. Classification (GTDB taxonomy): domain Bacteria; phylum Pseudomonadota; class Alphaproteobacteria; order Rhizobiales; family Beijerinckiaceae; genus Rhodoblastus. Next base: position 21,721 of record JAKAJL010000036.1, read on the forward strand.
CGTCACCCGATAGCCCTCGCCCTGAAGATAGCGCTTCAGCAACTGCCGGATGCGGCGGTCGTCATCCACGATCAGCAAATGGAAGGCGTCATCCGCCAGGGGCTGGAGCTCCACGTCGGTCATCGGGCGTCTCCAGAGGCGTCTTTCGCCGCGGGATCGCGCATGGCGGCGAGGAAGGACGCGGCCTGCGCCCGCGCCCCCTCGGGCAGGCCGGCGAGCGCCCGCGCGAATCGGCGCGATTGCAGCTGCGCCAACTCCAGCGCGAGCGTCTTTCCCTTGACGGTCGGATACATCAGGCGCTGGCGGCGATCGAGCAGGCCCGGCCTCTGCTCGATGTAATTCTGGTCGAGCAGATCCTTCAGCACCCGCGACAGGCTCTGCTTGGTGATTTTCAGCAGGTCGAGCAGTTCCGCGACGGAAAGCCCCGGCCGGCGCTCCACGAAATAGAGCACGCGATGATGGGCGCGGCCGAAATTATAACGCGTCAGCAGCCGGTCGGCGTCGCCGATGAAATCGCGATAGGCGAAAAAAAGCAGTTCGATCAGGTCGAACATGGGTTCGGGCGCGGCCTGGTCCGGCGACGACTTCTGCGTAGGCCGCTCTAACGTTTCCGCCATGCGGCCCGCCTCCCCAAGCCGATCGAAAATATGTCAGTTCTATTGACATATTTCAGGTCGGGGTTTAGTCGTCAAGCCTTCCTTTCAAGGCGCTTTCGAGGATTCGTCATGTCTGTGCTGCCATTCGACCAACGCGACGGCTACATCTGGGTGAACGGCGCGCTCGTCGAATGGAAGGACGCCAAGCTCCACGTCCTCTCTCATGGCCTGCATTACGGCTCCTGCGTGTTCGAGGGCGAGCGCGCCTATGGCGGCGTGATTTTCAAGTCGCGCGAACATTCCGAGCGCTTCAAGAACTCGGCGCAATTGCTTGATTTCGAGATTCCTTATTCGGTCGAGGAACTGATGGCGGCCAAAGACCTGGTCGTGGCCAAAAACGGTTTCAAGAACTGCTATGTGCGCCCCTTTGCTTGGCGCGGCTCGGAAATGATGGCGGTCTCCGCCCAGAACGCCCGAATCCACGTCGCCATCGCAGTCTGGGACTGGCCGTCGATGTTCGACATCGCCACGAAGATGAAGGGCATCAAGCTCGATATCGCCGAATATCGCCGCCCCGATCCGATGACCGCGCCCAGCCGTTCCAAGGCCGCCGGCCTCTATATGATCTGCACCATCTCCAAGCACCGCGCCGAGCGCCGCGGCTATGCCGATGCGATGATGCTCGACTGGCAGGGGCGGGTCGCCGAATGCACCGGCGCCAATATCTTCTTCACCCGGAACGGCGAAATCCACACCCCGATCGCCGATTGCTTCCTTGACGGCATCACCCGGCAGACCGTGATCGCTCTCGCCAAGGCGAAAGGGATTGAGGTCGTCGAGCGCCGGATCATGCCGGAGGAGCTTGCGGATTTCGAGGAATGCTTCATCTGCGGGACCGGCGCCGAAGTGACCCCGGTCGCCGTCATCGGCCCGTATGATTTCGTCCCCGGCGCGATCTCGCGGACGCTGATCGAGGCCTATGCCGACGAAGTCCAGCCTAAAGTCGCCCAGCACGCCTGAGGCGGACTCGTCCCTCCCCTTCACGGGGAGGGCGGCCGGCCGCTGCGTAGGGCGTCGAAATACGCCCGTCTGCCGACGGGCTATGGCGGCCGGATGGAGCCCCCTTTCTCTCCCGCATGAAGCGGCCGACCAGATGGGCGGCCGCTTTTTTGTGTCACCCCTTGACTAATTGTATCTAAGATATATCTTGACTGTTGAAGAGCAGACCAAAAATTGCTGCTCGGTTCGCGCGGCAAAATGCGCGACGCCCGGTCCCGGCACGAATGGCAAACAAGAGGGGTCGGGAATTTTCATCGCCTCAAAAAAGATATATCGGAGATAATATATGTTCGAACACCACCATGGACGCTGTCACGGCCGCGCAGCCTTCGGCGAGGAAAGGGAAACAGCCATGAGCGAAGGACGGTTCGGCCGTCATGTCCGGCGGGGCCGCCGCATGTTCGAGAGCGGCGAAGAGCCGTTCGGGGGCCGTCGCGGTTTCGGGCGCGGCCGGCGCATGTTCGACGGCGGCGAGTTGAGGCTGGTCTTCCTTGCGTTGATCGAGATCGAGCCGCGCCACGGCTACGACCTGATTCGCGAGATCGAGACCCGCAGCAGCGGCGCCTATGCCCCGAGCCCCGGCATCGTCTATCCGACGCTCGCCCTGCTCGAAGAAACCGGCCAGATCGAAGCCCAGGCGGCGGAAGGCGCGAAAAAGCAGTTCGCCCTGACAAACGAGGGCAAAGCTTTCCTCGACCAGAACCGCGCGCAGGCCGATGCGGCGCTGGCGCGGCTCGACGAGCTCGGCGCGCACGCCGCGCCGATGGAGGCCGGCCCGGTCGCCCGCGCCATGGGCAATCTGCGCACGGCGCTGCGACAGCGTCTCACGGACGCCGCCGACAAAAAAGCGCTGTTCGACGTCGCCGACATCCTCGACGAGGCCGCGCGCAAGATCGAAAGGCTCTGAAAGACGGGGGGAACTATTCCCCCCAACGCTCCAGCGCGGCCTCGTCAGCGTCTTTCGCCGCGACCCAGTCGCCCGGCCCGCCATCGGCGCGATGTTCCTTCTTCCAGAACGGCGCCCGGCTTTTCAGGAAATCCATCAGGAATTCGGCGGCGGAAAATGCCGCCGCGCGATGGGCCGAGGCGCAGACCACCAGCACGATCTGCTCGCCGGGCATAATCCTGCCCACGCGATGGACCACCGTGACGCCCAGCAAAGGCCAGCGCCGCTCCGCCTCGCCGGCGATGCGCGCGATCTCCTCCTCGGCCATGCCCGGATAATGCTCCAGATCCAGCGCCTGAAGCGTCCCGGCCTCGTCGCGGCACAGGCCGACGAAACTGACCAGCGCGCCGACGTCGGTTCGGCCCCGCGCCAGCGCCGCGGCCTCGGCGGCGGCGTCGAAATCTTGGCGCTGGACGCGGATTTTTGACAGAGACATCGGATTGACGAAAAGCGGGCGACAGGCGGGCAATCTACCCCCTGTCGTCTTTTCCGAAAAGGATTTTGGCGATCGCGAAGAGGCTTCGTCGCCCGCCGCCGTCAAATACCGTTGGATTGCCCCGGGCAGAAAGCGCCCGGCGCTGGACCTTCGCCGCAATTGCGGCTAGCTATGACGTTAACGAGACCTCAATCAATGGCGGGGCGGGACTTCATGGCGGGCATTACGGCGGCTCTTCGCGGCTTCATCCTTTTTGCCGGCGCATGCGCCGCCGCGCTGCTGCTCGCGGGCTGCAACGAACAGGCGGCCCCCCAGGTCTCGGCCGCTTCCCCCGACGGCGCGCAGATCGCGCCCTCCGGCTACAGCCCGCGGCCCGCGACCCTGGCGGTGACGGCGATGCAGGGCGCGCCCACGCCGTTCCAAACTCAGTTCATGGCCGATTTCGACGCCGACGCCGCCCGGCAGGACGTGGTCCTGACCGATTCGGCCGGCGCGCATTATTTCGCCAAGGGCTATCTTTCGGCTTTTCTGGTCGATGGCGGCGCACGGCTGACCTATGTCTGGGACATATACGACCGCGACAGCCATCGCGCGCAAAGGCTGAACAACGAAATCGCCCTCCAGGGCGCCGCCGACGATCCATGGCGTCTGGTCGATTCTCAAGCTCTCGCGGCGCTCGCCGCGCGCAGCGCCAGCGATCTCGCCGCCTTTCTTTCCAATACGCCGGAAGCCCTCGCCGTCGCCCCCAAGCCCTCTTCCATCGCCGCGCGGAACGCCGGCGACGCCGCGAATCCGGTCGCGGCGCCCGCCACGCCGGCCCCCGCCGGAGGTCAGGTCCTTTCCTATGCGGCCGACCGCTGAACCCACGACTCTTGACAAAATCGCGACAAGTTTCGCCGGCCATATTGTTCAACTCTCACCCCCCTGCTAAGACGCGCGCCAAGTGGTTCGGGCGAAGGCGGCGGAATGTCTGGCGCAATGAAAATTCTGGCGGGCAATTCCAATCGGCCGCTGACCGAGGCGATCGCCGCCTATCTCGGCTTGCCCCTAACGAAATGCCAGGTGCGGCGCTTCGCCGACATGGAGATTTTCGTCGAAATCCTGGAGAATGTGCGCGGGCAGGACACCTTCGTCGTCCAGTCCACTTCCGCCCCCACCAATGACCACCTGATGGAGGCGTTGATCATGATCGACGCCCTGCGGCGCGCCTCGGCGCGGCGCATCACCGCCGTCATCCCCTATTTCGGCTATGCGCGGCAGGACCGCAAGCCAGGGCCCCGCACCCCGATCTCCGCCAAGCTGGTCGCCAATCTCATTACGCGCGCCGGCGCCGACCGCGTGCTGACCGTCGATCTCCACGCCGGACAGATCCAGGGCTTTTTCGACATCCCGACCGACAATCTCTACGGCGCCCCGGTCCTCGTGCGCGACATTCAGGAACACCTGAAACTGTCCAATGTCATGGTGGTGTCGCCGGACGTCGGCGGCGTGGTCCGCGCCCGCGCGCTCGCCAAGCGCATCAACGCGCCGCTCGCCATCGTCGACAAGCGCCGCGAACGGCCCGGCGAATCCGAGGTGATGAACATCATCGGCGAGGTCAGGGGCCGCAACTGCATCCTGGTGGACGACATCGTCGATTCGGGCGGCACCCTGTGCAACGCCGCCGACGCCCTGCTCCAGGCCGGCGCGGCGGACGTGCGCGCCTATATCACCCACGGCGTTCTGTCGGGCGGCGCGGTGGCGCGCGTCGCCGCCTCGCGGCTCAAGGAACTGGTCATCACCGATTCGATCCAGCCGACGGAGGCCATCCGGGTCGCCAAGAACATCCGGGTCATCACCATCGCCCCGCTGATCGGCGAAGCCATCGCCCGCATCGCCAAGGAAGAAAGCGTTTCGAGCCTCTTCAATTGAGGCCGCGTCCCGTCGAATTTCAAGAAAGCACGCCATGACCTTCGAAACCGATTTGAAAAACATCATCCGCTCCATTCCCGATTATCCCAAGCCGGGGATCATGTTCCGCGACATCACCACTTTGCTCGGCGACGCCCGCGGCTTCCGGCGCGCGGTGGACGAGCTGGTGCAGCCTTTCGCCGGGCAGAAAATCGATCAGGTGGCGGGCATGGAGGCGCGCGGCTTCATCCTCGGCGGCGCGGTCGCCCATCAGCTTTCCGCCGGCTTCATCCCGATCCGCAAAAAGGGCAAGCTGCCCCACCAGACGGTTTCCATCGCCTATAGCCTCGAATATGGCGTGGACGAGATGGAAATGCATGAAGACGCCGTGAAGCGCGGCGAGAAGGTCATTCTCGTGGACGACCTGATCGCCACCGGCGGCACCGCCGAAGGCGCGGTGAGGCTGCTGCGGCAGGTCGGCGCCGAAATCGTCGCCGCCTGCTTCGTCATCGACCTGCCGGAACTCGGCGGGGCCCAGAAAATCCGCGATCTCGGCGTGCCGGTGCGCTCGCTGATCGCCTTCGAAGGGCACTGAGCCGCAGGCTTCGCGCAATCCTGACGCGCTAAAAATCCGACGCCCACGCCGCGATGCCGGCGGCGGGCCAGAAATGACGCGCCATGAAAGCCAGACTGCTCTTTGCCCTCGCCATCGCCATTGTCCCCGCTTCGCAGGCGCGGGCGCTGGCCACCAGGGGATGCCGGATCGGCGACGTCTGCGTCATGCAGAGCCCGCTGTTTGGCTGCAAGGATCAGAGCGACATCAAGCATTGGATCGACACTTACGTCGATCAGAACCGCGAGGCGGCGGAAAAATATATCGACGACCGCGTCGTCGCCGGCGAATGCGCGCGCTTCCAGACCGGCGACAAGCTCCTTCTCGTGCGCTATCTCGGCCTGCGCCGGCTCGAAGTCCGCCGCCCCGGGGAGAGCCAGAGCTTTATCATGCTGCTCAAGTGAATTATACCGGTTCCGCTTCCATCTCGCGGAACTGAGGCGTCATGTCGAGCACGCTTTGCGCCATCGTCAAGAACGAGGCGCCCTATCTCGCCGAATGGGCGCTGTTCCATCGCATGATCGGTTTCGACCGCATCGTCGTCTATGAAAACGACAGCAACGATTCCACCCCGGAAATTCTCGGCCGGCTGAAACGGGCCGGCGTCATCGACGAGCATATCGGCTGGAGCAACATCCCGGCCTCGCCGCAGTTCACCGCCTATGTGGACGCGATGCGGAAATGCCGGACCGACTGGATCATGTTCCTCGACGCCGATGAGTTCCTCAATATCAAATCGCGCGCGCCGGTGAACGATTTTCTCGCCGGCGTCGCGCGCGATGTTTCCTGTGTTGCGGTGAACTGGCGCATTTTCGGCTCCTCAGGCCAAACGACTTTTGCGCCGGGCCTGGTGCTCGAACGATTTACCCGCGCCGCTGCGCCGCATCACGCGGTCAACCGCCACGTCAAATCCTTCTTCCGGCCGCGCTACGCCGCCTCCGTCCATATGCACGCCCCTGTCATGGCCACGGGCCGCTCGGCGCTCGCCTCGGGCGAGCCCCTGGCGATGGAGGTCAGAGGCATTTCCGACCGGCTCGACTGGTCGGCGGCCCAGGTCAATCATTATTACGGCAAGTCTCTTGAGGAATACGCCGCCAAGCGCCGGCGCGGCGACGCCTTTCTGCCCAGCGACGACGCCCGGAAATTCGCCAGACATACCGACCAGATGTTCCGCGCCCACGACCTCAACGATGAACCGGACGACAGCCTCGCCTGGATCTTGCCCGAACTCAAACACCGGATTGCGGCCTTCGAGGCCGGCGCCCTTTGCAACGGGCCGATCCGTTCATGAATCATCGTGAAACAGATTAGGGGCCGGAACGAAGGACGCCATGGAGCCGCTGCTCGCCTCCCCCCTGCGCAATCTCTTCGCCGCCATCGCCTTCATGCTCGTCGTGGCGGCGATCGGCGCGCTTGCCTATATGGCGGAAGGATGGAGCGCGGGCGACGCGCTCTATATGGTGGTGCTGACCGTCTATTCGGTCGGTTATGGCGAGGTTCATCCGGTCAATACGCCGGCCCTTCGCGCCATCACCGAGTCATTGATCGTCATCGGCTGCACGGGCATGATTTTCCTGACCGGCAGCATGTTCCAATTGATCGCCGCCAGCCAGATTCAGCAGATTCTCGGAACACGCCGCATGCAGAAGGACATCGACAAGCTCTCCAATCACGTCGTCGTTTGCGGCTTCGGCCGGATCGGACAGATGCTGTGTCATGAACTGAAGGCCGGTCACGCCGATTTCGTCGTCATCGACCATGCCGAGGAGCGCATCGGCGCCGCGCGCAAGGCCGGCTTTCACGTCATCCAGGGCAACGCGACCGACGAGGACGTCATGCGTCAGGCGGGCATCACCCGCGCCCACGCGCTCGCCACCGTGCTGCCCGACGACGCCGCCAATGTCTTCATCACCTTGAGCGCGCGCAGCCTCAATCGCGACCTGACCATTATCGCGCGCGGCGAATTGCCCACGACCGAGCGCAAATTGCTTCAGGCGGGGGCCAATCGCGTCGTCCTGCCCGCCCGGATAGGCGCCGAACGCGTCGCCGAGCTTCTGCTGCATCAGGACGTGGCGCGGCTGATTTCGCGGGCGCGCGGCGGCAATCTCGACCGTCTTGCCTTCGACCTCCAGGGACTTGGCCTCGACATCGAGGTGGCGACGGTCGAAGCGGGGAGCCTTTGCGTCGGCCTGACGATCGAGGGCGTCGAACGCCTCGGCGCCGGCGCCTTTCTTGTCGTCGCGCTGGAACGAAAGGACGGCGCGACTCTCCTGCAACCTGATCCCGACACGCCGGTTCACGACGGCGACGGGCTTGCTTTGGTGCGCCGGCCGGAAAAAGCGCAGAAGATCGAAGAGCTTTTCTCCGCGCCCGTCGCCCAGACCTAGCCCGCGCCTTGACGATGGGAGCCTTGCCCCGGCAATTGATTGTCGGCGCGAAGCGGGGAATCATGGCGCCGCGCGCGAAACGCAGGGGACGGCGAAAAATGACGCGATGGGGCCGATGGGCGGGCGCGAGTCTTCTGGCGCTGGGATGTCTTGGCGGCGCGCAGGCGCAGCAGAAAACCGTCAACATTTATAACTGGACCGATTATATCGGCCCCCACGTCATTCCCGGCTTCGAAAAAGAAACCGGAATCAAAGTCAACTACGACACTTACGACCAGAACGAGACGCTGGAGGCCAAGCTCTCCGCCGGCAATTCGGGCTATGACGTCGCCGTCCCCACCTTCTCGCCCTTCCTGGTGCGCGGCGCGAGAGCCGGCCTCTATCAGCCCTTGGACAAGGCGCTGCTGAAGAACTGGGGTAATCTCGACCCGGAAATCCTTGGCCTGATGGCCAAATCCGATCCTGGCAACCGATACGCCGTCCCGTGGATCGTCGCCACCGACGGGATCGCGATCAATGTCGAGAAGGTCAAGGCGATCATGCCCGACGCTCCGATCGACAGCTACGACCTGATCTTCAAGCCCGAGATTCTGGAAAAATTCAAGGATTGCGGCGTCGAGATGATCGACAGCCCGACCGACGAGCTGCCGGTGGTCCTGAACTGGCTGAAGCTCGATCCCAATTCGGAAAAGCGCGAAGACCTCGAGCGCGCCGCAGCGGTCATGAGCTCGATCAGACCCTCGATCCGCAAGTTTGAATCCTCGGGCTATATCAACGATCTCGTCAATGGCGACATCTGCATCGCCTTCGGCTATTCGACCGACATCAAGATCGCCGCGAAACGGGCCAGGGAAGCGGCCAAACCCTTCCACATCGAATATGTCATCCCGAAGGAAGGCACTTTGCTTTATCTCGACGCGCTCGCCATTCCCTCCGGCGCGCCCCATGTCGCGGAGGCGCACGCCTTCATCGACTATGTCCTGCGCGGGCAAGTCATGGCCGACACCGCCAACCAGGTCGGCGGGCGTAGCGGCGACGCCGCCGCCCTGCCCTATATCAAACCGGGTATCGCCAACGACCCGACGATCTATCCGCCGCCGGAGGCGAGAAAAAACTTTTTCGTCCTAACCGTCCCCAGCCGCCAGACCGACAGGCTGCGCACAAGGCTGTGGACCAAAATCAAGACCGGCCTGTGATGATCAGGGTCGAGGGCCTCACCAAGAATTTTGACGACGGCGTGGCCGTCGCGGGCGTCGATCTGGCGATCGCCCGGAACGAATTCTTCGCCATTCTCGGCGGCTCCGGCTCGGGCAAGACCACGCTGCTGCGGTTGATCGCCGGCTTCGAGCGGCCCGACCGGGGGAGGATCCTGATCGACGGCGTCGACATGACCGACGCGCCGCCGCACCGGCGCCCAGTCAATATGATGTTCCAGTCCTATGCGCTCTTTCCTCATATGAGCGTGACCAGGAATGTCGAATTCGGCCTGCGCCAGGAGGGCGTGCGCGGCGCCGACCTGCGGCGGCGAACCGAGGAGGCGCTCGACCTCGTCGCCATGCGCGATTATGCCGAGCGCAAGCCGCACCAGCTGTCCGGCGGGCAAAAACAGCGCGTCGCCTTGGCGCGGGCGATCGTCAAAAGACCCAAAGTCCTGCTGCTCGACGAGCCTTTGTCGGCGCTCGACCGCAAATTGCGCGAACAGACCCAGTTGCACCTGACCGAAGTGCAGAAGAAGACCGGCGTCACCTTCGTCGTCGTCACCCATGACCAGGACGAGGCGATGACGCTCGCATCAAAGGTCGCGGTGATGAACCAGGGGCGGATCGAACAGGTCGATACGCCGCGCGCGCTCTACGCCCAGCCGATCAACCGGTTCGTCGCCGGCTTCATCGGCGCGACCAATCTTATGCCGGCGGAAGCCAGCGGCGAGGGCTTTTTGGGCGAAGGCGTGGCCGGATTTCTCGTCGCGCCGGCGGCGCTCGCCGGCGCCGGCCCGTTCTGGGTCTCGATCCGGCCGGAAAACATCGCCATTTCGGCGCGCAACGCGCATCTGCCGCGCAGCAATGCGGAAAACGGGCGGGTCGAGAGCCTGTCCTATTACGGCGACCACACCGTCTATTTCGTGCGGGCGGAAGGCGGCGCCCTGCTCCGCGCCGCCCTGTTCAACGCCGCTCACGCGGCGCCCGCCTTCCACGTCGGCGACGACGTTACCCTCGCCTGGCCGCCCGAGGCCGTCACGGTGCTCCGGTCATGACCCGCGCGAACGGCGGCCGACCGTCAGACCAAGCGCCAAAGAACAGCGCTTTCCCCTCGGCGGCGGCGCCCTATGCGTGGCTCCTGGCGTTTTTCATGGCGCCGCTTCTGGTCTCGCTGGCGATCAGCCTGACCCATGCGGTGGACGGCGTCCCGCCCTACAGCAATCCGCTCGATTGGCGCGCGCTCAATCTCGACAATTACCGTTCGATCCTGGGCGACAATCTCTACGTCCTCGCCTTGTGGAACTCGGTCCGCATCGCCGCGACCACTTCGCTGCTCTGTCTGGCGCTCGGCTATCCGATGGCCTACGCCATGGCGCTGGAGCCGCCGCACCGCCGGCATTTGCTGCTGATGGCGATCATCCTGCCCTTCTTCACCTCGTCGCTGATCCGCACCTTCGCGATGATCAACCTGCTGAAGGAAACGGGGCTGATCAATCAGGCGCTTGCATCGCTCGGCCTGATCGACCCGGCCCATCCGCCGAGCATCCTCTATACCGACGCGGCGGTGCAGATCGGCATGGTGTATAACTATCTGCCCTTCATGATCCTGCCGCTCTACGCCAATCTGGTGAAGATCGACTGGTCGCTGGCCGAGGCCGCGCGCGATCTCGGCGCCCCGCCGCGGCAGGCTTTTCTGCGCATCGTCCTGCCCTTGTCCTGGCCGGGAATTCTCTCCGGCCTTCTGCTCGTCTTCATCCCGGCCTGCGGCGAATATGTCGTGCCGACCCTGCTCGGCGGCCAGAACTACGTGATGCTCGGCACCCAGCTCGCCAACGAGTTTTTCCAGAATCGCGACTGGCCGACGGCTTCGGCGGTGGCGATCCTGCTGCTGGCGATCCTGGTCGCGCCGCTGCTGTTGCTGCAAGCGCTGGCGCGCCGGCTGGAGGCGGCGTCATGAGCGGGCGCGGACTCTTCCGCCGTTCGGCGCTGGCGCTCGGCCTCGCCTTTCTTTACGCGCCGCTGGCGCTCGTCGTGGTCTATTCCTTCACCGCCTCGAAACTCGCCACCGTCTGGGCGGGCTTTTCGACGCACTGGTATGTCGAGCTTGCCTCCGACGAGGCGCTGCTCGGCGCGGCCTGGCTCAGCCTCAAGCTCGCCTTCGTCTCGGCCTCGCTCGCCCTGGCGCTCGGCGCCCTCGCCGGTTACGCGCTTTCCCGTTTTCCGCGCTTTTCCGGTCGGACTCTGTTCGCCGGCCTGGTCTTCGCCCCGCTCGCCATGCCGGAAATTGTCATGGCGATCTCGCTGCTTCTGCTCTTCGTCAACATGGGCGATGTTCTGGGCTGGCCGTCACAGCGCGGATTCTGGACGCTGGTCATCGCCCATGTCAGCTTCACTTTGTCTTTTGTCGCGGTGATCGTCGCGGGAAGGCTCGCCGATTTCGACCGCTCGATCGAAGAGGCGGCGCTCGACCTCGGGGCTTCGCCGCTCAGGACTTTTTTCGTCATTACCTTGCCGGTGATTTCGCCGGCGCTGGCCGCCGGTTGGCTGCTCGCCTTTTCGCTCAGCCTCGACGATGTGGTGACCAGCCAGTTCGTCTCGGCGCCTGGCGCGACGCCCTTGCCGGTGCTCGTGCTCGGCAGCGTCAAGCTCGGCGTCAGCCCCAAGATCAATGCGCTCGGCGCCCTCGCGATCGCCTTGGTGTCGATGGCGACGCTCGTCGCCTTCTTGTGGCGGAGCCTGCGAGAACGCAGGACGCTCGAGGAAGCGAAGATTCCGTCAGCTCTCCCCGTTTTACCGGGAGAGGGTTAGGGGAGCGGCAAAGCCAGGCTTCGCAACGTCGTCGAGAAATCCGGAAGCGCTGTTCAAATAGAAGCTCGTCCTTGGAATCACATCCTGGATCTTGAAACATTCGTTACGGCGATGGGCCGAGGTCGAACCTTTGCGGTCTGCGGGCCCAAAGCGCAACGACTTTGATGGCTGGCGCGACCGACGCGGTCGAGGCGTTAGAGCAGTCCTATCCAAATGCGTGGGACCACTCAAATCCACGGTCATTCCGTCCTTGCCGATGCAAATTGGCGGCTCGCGACCTATGGGGTCTTGCATCTGGCAAGCCACGCCGCAATTCCCTTGTGTTCGAGTATTCGGGGAGCGAACTGGCTGGTTCGCACCATTTCATCGAGCTGTGCGGATACGGCAATGTCGGCGATCGATTGGGCGGAACCCGCGAGCCATTCCCGCTGCGAAAGAATGGCGTCCAGACTTGCCAAAAGATCGAAGTAGGCCCTAAACTCATAAACGGGATTCCCGAACGGGCGAAAGAATGATTCAAGGCCTCCGATGATTTGGGGGCTTTGATGACGCGACGCCGTTTTGAACTGACCGATGCCGAGTGGGCCATCATTGA
>JAKAJL010000037.1 GCA_021813805.1 Pseudomonadota bacterium
GATTTTCTTGATAATTTTTGGAGCGGGCGAAGGGATTCGAACCCTCGACCCCAACCTTGGCAAGGTTGTGCTCTACCCCTGAGCTACACCCGCATCCGTGGGACGGCGCAGCCGCGCCGTGGGCGCTATATGCCGTAAAGCCTCCGACATTGCAACAGGGCGCTGCGTTCTTTTTCACGCGGCGGTCATCGAATGAAAAAGTTGCGCCTGGTCCCCCCAAATCCACGCCCATGGTTGCGAAAGCGACGGCAAGCCGCCATTTTAGGGACGAGAACGCCGCCGGTTTTCGCGAGTCCCGGGTGGACGGGCGGCCCGCATTTTTCACGACCTCTTCGGAATGAATGGACCAACGATGCAATCAGTCGATCAGAACCCTCCATCCTCCGCCGCCGAAGCCGACGTCATCGAGGTGTCGCTCCAGAATTTCCGCGCCGAGGTCATCGACGAATCAACCCGGCGTCTGGTGCTGGTCGATTTCTGGGCGCCGTGGTGCGGCCCTTGCCGCCAGCTCACGCCGGTGATCGAAAAGGTCGTCGCGGCGCGGCGCGGCGAGGTCCGGCTCGCCAAGATGAACATCGACGTCAATCCCGAAATCGCCCAGCAGTTGGGCATTCAGTCGATCCCGGCGGTGGTGGCCTTCCACCAGGGCAAGATGGTGGACGCCTTCATGGGCGCCCTGCCCGAGCGCGAGGTCAAGGTCTTCATCGACCGCTGCATCGGCCCAGCCGCCGAGGATCCGGAAGCTTTGGTTGTCGAAGCGCAGGCTTTGCTCGACGCCGGCGACGTCGATTCGGCGGAGGCCGTCTTCGCCCGAATTATCAATCTGGCGCCCGAACACGCCGGGGCGCTCGCCGGCCTCGCGCGCGTCGCGCTCGAGCGCGATGCGATCGACGAAGCCAAGGCTTTCCTCGGCGCCGTTCCGGCCAAACAGGCCAATGCGCCGGCGGTGGCGGCGGCGCGCGCCGCGCTGGCGCTGAAGGAGCAGGCGGGTTCGGTCGGCGATCTCGCCTTCCTGCTGGCGCGGGTCGAAAACGCCCCGACCGACCATCAGGCGCGCTACGATCTCGCGGTGGCGCTCAACGCCGCCGGGCGCCGCGAGGCCGCGGCGCAGGAATTGCTCAACATCATCAAGCGCGAGCGCGGCTGGAACGACGACGCCGCGCGAAAGATGCTGCTCCAGCTGTTCGAAAGCTGGGGCCCGCTCGACCCGGTGACGCGTGAGGCGCGAAAGCAACTGTCGGCCTTCTTGTTTGCATGACTGGAGCCGCCATGCCGATGAACAGGACATATTCAGGACCGTCCGACCTGCCCACGACCATACCGATCTTTCCGCTGGCGGGCGCCCTCCTGCTGCCCGGCGGGCAGTTGCCCCTGAATATTTTCGAGCCGCGCTATCTCGCAATGTTCGACGACGCCATGCGCGGGGAGCGAATCATCGGCATGATCCAGCCGGCGGAAGGCGCCGACGCGCCGGCGGGCGAACGCCAGCCGCTGCGCGCCGTCGGAACTGCCGGGCGGATCACACAATTGTCGGAAACCGGCGACGGGCGCTATTTCGTCATATTGAGCGGCGTCGCCCGCTTCCGTATCCTGTCGCAAATGGATTCGCAAAAGCCCTATCGCGAGGCCTGGGTCGATTTCAGCCCCTTTCCCGAGGATTTCCTTCCCAGCGCCGCGGTGCCGACGAAACAGCGAACCGAACTCAACAATGTCGCCTTCTATCTCGCCCAGGCCTTGCGACTCGAAATCGCCCGCAACGACGTCGAGGCCATGCCCGACGCCGACATGATCTCGGTCTTCGCCATGATCGGGCCATTCGATCCTGCCGAGAAACAGGCCCTGCTGGAGGCGCCGGGCCTGTTGGCGCGCGCCGACCTGTTGCTCGCGCTTGGCGAAGTGGCCCTTTCGCGCGCCCTCAAGGGCGCCAAACCCCTGCAATGAACAGGATCTGATGATGACCGACACGCCGTCCGAACCGCAAGAATCCGCGCCACGCTCCGCCGCCGAATGCGCTGGAGTCGATCCGCGCCTGCTGGAAATCCTGGTCTGCCCGCTGACCAAGACCACTTTGCGCTACGACCGCGAACGCAACGAACTGGTCTCGCTCGCCGCCCATCTCGCTTTTCCGATCCGCGACGGTATTCCGATCATGTTGCCCGAGGAAGCGAGGCGCATCGACGAATGAGGCGGGAGACCGCGATTTTCGCCGATGAATTGGGCGCATTGCCCAAAAAATGGAATCCGTTTTTCGTTGATGACGGTCTCTTGTGCATCATGCACAAAAATGGCACAGGAAGTTCGCGCTCCGCCACGAATTCCTGAGCTGGCCAGAACCATGAAACTCGTCACCGCCATCATAAAACCCTTCAAACTCGACGACGTGCGCGAGAACCTCCAGCAGCTTCACATCGACGGCATGACGGTCAGTGAAGTGAAAGGCTATGGGCGTCAGAAGGGCCATACCGAAATCTATCGCGGCGCCGAATATGTCGTGAGCTTTCTGCCCAAGCTGCGGATCGAGATCGTCGTCAAGGACGAGCAGGTCCAGCCCGCCATCGAGGCGATCCGCGCGGCGACCAACACCGGCCAGATCGGCGACGGCAAGATTTTCGTCAGCCCCATCGAACGCGCCTGGCGCATCCGCACCGGCGAAACCGACAACGACGCCCTCTGAGACGCGTCGCGTTTTTCCCAAACTTCGCGGAACCGCCATGAGAAAATCGCCTCTCTCTCTCGGCCTCGCGGCCGTCGCCTGCCTCTTCGCCGTTCCCGCCTTCGCCGGGCAAAGCCCGATCGATCCGGCCGACACGGCTTTCATGACCTTTTCGACGGCTCTGGTTCTTCTGATGACCCTGCCGGGGCTGGCGTTGTTCTATGCCGGCATGGTGCGCAAGAAGAACATTCTCGCGACCATGGCCCAGAGCCTGGCCGCCACGGCGATCGTCTCCCTGCTTTGGTTCGTCCTCGCCTACAGCCTCGCCTTCCGCGGCGACGGGGCGCTGATCGGCGACGCTTCGGCGGCGCTGCTGCGCGGCATCGGGCTGAACACGGTCAGCCCCTGGGCCAAGACCATCCCGGAAATGCTGTTTTCCGCCTATCAGATGACTTTCGCGGTGATCACCTGCGCGCTGGTTGGCGGCGCCACCGCCGACCGCTTGAAATTCTCGGCTTTCGCCTTGTTCTGCGTGGTCTGGCTGTTCATCGTCTATGTGCCGAGCGCGCATTGGGTCTGGGGCGGCGGCTTCCTCGCCCAGTGGGGCGTGATCGATTTCGCGGGCGGCACGGTGGTTCACATCAACGCCGGCGTCGCCGGTCTGGTCGCGGCGCTGATGGTTGGCGCCCGCACCGGCTACCGCAAGGAGAATTTGTCGCCCTTCGACCTGTCGATGGCCTTTGTCGGCCTCGGCCTGCTGTGGGTCGGCTGGTTCGGCTTCAACGGCGGTTCAGCGGAGGGCGCCGGCTCGCGCGCGGTTTACGCCATTGTCGCCACCCATCTGGCCGCCTGCGCCGGCGCCCTGGTGTGGTCGGGCATCGAATGGGTGCACAACGGACGCCCCTCGGTTCTCGGCCTGATTTCCGGCGCCGTCGCCGGTCTCGGCACCATCACCCCCGCCTCCGGCTATGTCCTGCCCTGGCAGGGCGCCGTCATCGGCGTCCTGGCCGGCGGGACCTGCTACTGGTCCTCGACCGCGCTGAAGGCGAAACTCGGCTATGACGACTCGCTCGACGTTTTTGGCGTCCATGGCGTCGGCGGCGTTCTCGGCACGCTGATGGCGGGCGTTTTCGCCACCGCGTCGGTCAGCGCCTCGAGCGGACAGGCGGGAATTTCCGGCCTGCTCGAAGGCAACCCCCATCAATTGCTGGTCCAGGCGGAAGGCGTGGTCGTCACGATTCTGTGGTGCGTCATCGGCACGGCTGTCTCTTTGAAGATCGTCGACCTGCTGGTCGGCCTGCGCGTCGCGCCCGACGACGAGCGCCTCGGCCTCGACCTCGCGCTGCATGGCGAAGCGCTCCATCAGTGAGGCATGGGCTTGACGGCCTGAGGAAAACGCGTTCCACTATGAACTATCGCGCCGCGGCGGATCGTCGCGGCGCTTCATTTTGCGAACTGGGCGAGTCGTTCGATGTCCAAGGCGATCGCCGATCTTCTCGACATTCTCGATCTCGAGAAAATCGAGGACAATCTGTTTCGGGGCGTCAGCCCGCAGGTCGGTTGGCAGAGGGTTTTCGGCGGGCTGGTAATTGCCCAGGCTCTGGTCGCGGCGCAACGCACTGTCGAAAACGCCGTCGCCCACTCCCTGCACGCTTATTTCCTGCTCGGCGGCGACCCGGCGACGCCGATCGTCTATCAGGTCGAGCGCCTGCGTGACGGGCGCAGTTTCGCCACCCGGCGTTGTCAGGCGATCCAGCACGACCGGATCATTTTTAGCCTCATCGCCTCTTTCCATAATCCCGAGCCGCGAAATCTCGATCACGCCTTCCCGCCGCCTGACGCGCCGAACCCTGAGGATCTCCCCGACGAAGGCGAATTTTTCGCCCGTTTCGGGGCTCATATGCCCGAAGCGGTGCGCCGCTACTTCCAACGGGAGCGGCCAATCGAGATGCGCCCGGTCGAACCTGGCCGCTATATCGCCCGCGGCGCCCGGTCCGATCCGGCGCAGAAGATCTGGGTACGAACCTCGGGCGCCCTGCCCGACGACCCGGCGATCCATCGCGCGGCTTTGGCTTATCTCTCCGACATGACCTTGCTCGACACCTCGCTGATCGTCCATGGCAAGTCGGTGTTCCATCCCGACATCCAGGCGGCGAGCCTGGACCATGCTTTGTGGCTGCATCGTCCGTTCCGGGCCGATGAATGGATGCTTTATGTGCAGGACAGCCCCAACGCCTCGGGCGGCTTGGGATTCAGCCGCGGCGCGCTTTATTCGCGCGACGGCGCCCTGATCGCCTCGGTGGCGCAGGAAGGTCTGATCCGTCTGAAGCATGAACCGTCGCCGAATCTCGCACAGCTCTGACTGATTATTGTGCAATGTTCTGCCTGTTTTGACGGCGAAACGCCTTTTTTTTAGCCATATGCGGCGCTTTCGCGTCGAATGTCTCAAATTTTTATTTTTATCTCTTGTAAATCAAAGACTTGCCCCACATCCGGCTTTGGCATGCTCCTTGTTTGTGCAATTTGGCTAAAAGCCGATCAGCCGGATCGATTTGATCTGGCCGGCCACTGCTCTTTTTTGGATTGGTCGGAACAGGACATGAAATGAAAATCGTGATGGCTGTGATCAAGCCGTTCAAGCTGGACGAAGTGCGCGACGCGCTGGACGCGATCGGCGTCCACGGCCTGACGGTGACCGAAGTCAAGGGCTATGGCCGGCAGAAGGGCCATACGGAGCTTTATCGCGGCGCCGAATATTCCGTGAGCTTCCTGCCCAAGCTGAAGATCGAGGCGGCCGTTCGCGCGGAATTTGTCGACCGGACGGTCGACGCCATTTCCGCAGCCGCCCGCACCGGCCACATCGGCGACGGCAAGATATTCGTCGGACCGATCGACCAGGCGATCCGCATCCGCACCGGCGAATGCGACGCCGACGCGCTCTAAACATCTTCAGGAGAAAATCGTGCTGAACTTTTCCACCCGCCGCAACGGGCCAAAAGCGCTCGTTCTCGCTTTGGCCGGCCTGACTGTTTGCGCCGGCGCGGCTTACGCCCAGGACGTCGGCGCCCGAGACGCCGCGCCCCTCGTCAACAAGGGCGACAACGCCTGGATGCTGATCTCCAGCGCCCTGGTGCTAATGATGTCCATTCCCGGCCTCGCGCTCTTTTACGGCGGCCTCGTGCGCGCCAAAAACATGCTGTCGGTTCTGACCCAGGTGCTGACCATCGTCGCGCTCGTCGGCGTGACCTGGACGCTGTTCGGCTATTCGCTGGCTTTTTCCGACGGCGGCGCCATGACCGCGTTTGTCGGCGGCTTCAGCAAGGCTTTCCTAAGCATTGCGCCGGAAGGCAAGACCATCGCCGACGCAACCGTGCCGACCTTCTCCAACGGCGTGGTCATCCCGGAACTGACCTATTTCGTGTTCCAGATGACCTTCGCCATGATCACCCCCGCGCTGATTGTCGGCGCCTTCGCCGAACGCATCAAATTCTCGGCCATGCTGCTGTTCATGTTCCTGTGGTCCACCCTGATCTATCTGCCGGTCGCCCATTGGGTCTGGTACGCTGCCGCGCCAGACGACGTGGCCTCGGCCGCCAGGGCTTTGGCCGCGGCGTCCGGCGGCGCCGCGAAGGCGGCGGCGCAGGCGAAATTCGACGCGGTCACCCATTCGGTGGGCTGGATCGGCGGCGGCCTCGCGCCGTGGATGAAAGGCGTCGGAGCGCTGGATTTCGCGGGCGGCACGGTCGTGCATATCAACGCCGGCATAGCGGGCCTCGTTGGCGCCCTGGTGATCGGCAAGCGCATCGGCTATGGCCGTGAAGCTTTGCCGCCGCATTCGTTGACCATGTCGATGATCGGCGCCTCGCTGCTGTGGGTCGGCTGGTTCGGCTTCAACGCCGGCTCGGCGCTGGAGGCCTCCGCGACCGCGTCGCTCGCCTTCGTCAACACCATGATCGCCACGGCGGCGGCGGCCCTGTCGTGGCTCTTCTCGGAATGGACCCTCAAGGGCAAGCCCTCGCTGCTCGGCCTGATCTCCGGCGCAGTCGCAGGCCTCGTCGCAGTGACGCCGGCTTCCGGCTTCGCCGGCCCGATGGGCTCTCTGATCCTCGGCCTGATCGTCTCGCCGATCTGCCTGTTCTTCGTCTCCACCGTGAAGAACAGGTTCGGCTATGACGACGCGCTCGACGTGTTCGGCGTGCATTGCGTCGGCGGAATCACCGGGGCCCTCCTGACCGGCGTTCTGGTCAGCCCGGCGTTCGGCGGCGTCGGCATTACCGATTACGCCAATGTCGCGGGCAATAACATTGGAACCTATGACATGGCCCGGCAGATGATCGCCCAGGCCACTGCGGTTCTCGCCACTTTGATCTGGTCGGGCCTTGGCTCCGCCGTCCTGTACAAGATCGTCGATCTCGTCATCGGCCTGCGTCCCACCCGCGACGAGGAGCGCGAAGGCCTCGACATCGCCGAACATGGCGAACAGGCCTATAATTATTGAGCCGTCTCCCACGGCTCGGACAGCGGACGGCGGGGTTCGAAAGCCCCGCCGTTTCTTTTCTCGAAAATCAATAAGCCACGATTTTGTAGCTTTCGCCCGGCTTCAACTGGTCGCTGTCGAGACCGTTGAGCAGTTCGAATTGTTCGAGCGGACGGTCGGTCAGCGCCATTCTCGCCGCCAGTGTCGCGGCGTTGTCGCCGAGGCCGGCGACGGCGAGGCGCAGGTGGAGCGGCTGGGCGAGTTTTTGCTCGTCGGGCGTGATGGGATGGAAAGAGGCGATGGATTCGTCGAATCGCCTGCTGGTCTCGGGCGTCATCGCCTTGACTGCGAAAATCATCCGGTAAATGTCGTCGTTGAAGGCGATCACCGCGACGCGGAAATTCCACTCGCCGGCGCGAGCGTCGGCGTAGACCGCCGGCAGGCCGTTGACCTTGTCCTCGCGAATCGACGACGCGAGCAGGCCATCGATCCAGCCCGACGTCAGATAGGCCTTCAGGCTCTTGCCCGCGGGCGCGCGCACGCTGTCGAAACGCAGGGCTTCCGCGCCGCCGCTCACGACGCCCAGAACCGCCTGCGCCGAATTCTGGAGCACATAGCCTTCCGGCGCCTGGAAGGCGAAGCCCAGGCGCGGGTGAATGAAGGCGCGGCCGCGGATCGCGCCGTCGGTCGGGTCGTCGCCGAACATCATGCCGTCGATGGCGTCGAGATAGGCCTGGCGCGCCCGGTCGCCGACGCCGGGCGCCCCGAACTGCCGCGCAACCTGGAGCGCCGCCGCGACGCGCTCCGGCGTCGAGGGGTGGGTCGCCAGAATATCCGGCCTGCCGCTGTCCGCCTGGCCGAGGAGCTCGGCGCGCATTTCGCTCGAACGCCCGAGCGCGGTGAGAAAGCGCGAGGCCGCGAAGGGGTCGTAGCCGGCGCGCGCGATCACGTCGATGCCGAGGCGATCGGCTTCGAACTCCTGCTGGCGGGAATAACCGGCGATGGTCCGCGCGGCGGCGGCCTCGATCTCGTCGCTCTTCTGGCGGCTCTCGATGATCTGGGACGCCTGCGCGATCACAGCCTCGGTCTTTTCCTTCTCCGCCCGCAGGAAAGCGTGACGCGCGGTGACATGGGCGATTTCATGCGCCATCACGGCGGCGACCTCGGACGTGTCATTGGCCAGAGCGAGCATGCCCCGGGTCACGAAAAGGTCGCCCGAAGGAAGCGCGAAGGCGTTGACCACCCCCGAATTCAGGATGGTCACGCGATAGGGCTGGGTCGGCGTGTCGCTGGCCGTGGCCAGTCGCACTAGAACCTGATCGAGATAGGTCTGAGCCTTGGGCCATTGATACTCGCCACCGTAAAGCGCGATCAGTCGCTTGCGCTCGGCGTCCTGCGGCGTGTCGCGAAGCGCCTTGGGCGCGGCGGCCTGCGGCGGGGGCGGCGCCATGCCCTGCTGTTCGAGCGTGGCGCAGCCGGCCAGCAGCGTCAGGACGGCGATCCACGCCGGCGCGGAAGCCATGCGCGGAGCGAAAAGCCGTCGCGTCCCTGTGCGCTTGCGTTCCGTCATCACTCCGCCATTCCGATCCCGCGCCCGAGCCCGTGCCCAAGCCGGCGCCAAATTTCGCCTCGTCCCGCTCACGGCGAATCGGCTTTTTCCGACGACGCCGGCCGCTGCGCCTCCTCAATAAACTCGATTTGGCCGGGATGGAATAATTCGATGAGCGGCGAGGCCGCGATCTCGACCACGCCGCGCGCGCGCACGCGGCGGCCCTTCAGGCTTTTTTCGTCAAATCCGGCGCGCTCGAAGGCGCGCCGGTTGCGCCTGGCGATGACCAGGGCGGCGCCGCGCCGGCCAGCAAAATTCAGATAAGTGCGGCTGAAGCCATGGCCGATCGAGCCGATCCGTCCCTCGACGATCGTCAGCGCGCCGTTGCGTCCGACGAAGGCCGCCGCGTCGTCCCCGGATAGCACGGCAAAAGCCGGGTCCGCCCAGAGTCCGGCTTTCGCGGCCCGCGCTTCGGCCTCAACAGCCTTGACGCCTTCCGCGCAGGGGCCGGGATCGGCGCCAACCATGGCCAGTCCGGCGGCGGCGAGGCTCTCGTCCGCCGACTCTGACGCGCCTCCGGGAAAGAGCCGAACCGGAACGCGCCCCCAGCGGTCGGCGAGGCCGAGCGGCGACACCAGCAATGTTTTTCCTTGCAGCAAGGAGGCCAGTTCCCGCGCGGCCTGCTGCGGGAGGTCGGGTTCGGCATGGGTTGCGCGGGGCGGCTCGATGGAGGGGAAAAAAACCACGCGCCCGTCAGCGAGCGTGATGTCGAGCCGCGCGTCGACTTTTTCCATCTGCGCCGTTTCAGCCGCCACGTCCGCGTAACAGCCGGCGGCCTGCGCGCAAGCCGGCGCCGCGAGCGCGATCAGACAGGCGAAGTGGAAACCGGAAAAGCGCAAGCGGACCGCTCGGCTAGGGATTCTCGAGCATGAGCATGTTTCCACGCGTCATGGTTTTTTCGCACAGGAAATTGTGCTAGGCAAGGCGCGCTCCCGCGTCCCGGTAGCTCAGCAGGATAGAGCAACGGTTTCCTAAACCGTAGGTCAGGGGTTCGAATCCCTTCCGGGACGCCAATGAAATCAATGTATTAGAAGATGATGCGGTCAGAGATAGCGGCTTCGCCGAATTTGTGTAAGCGTTGTGTAAGCGAAAGCCGAAATTTTGCGAAAATTCGCGTCAGCGCTCGAATAGGAAAATCTTAGCCAACGGCACCGAGGTGTTCGGAAGCGATCGCGAGAGCGTCCGGCGCCAGCGCCTCGGCGCATCGCAGGCAGAAGCCCAGTTCGAAACTTTCCTCATGCACGACCAGCGCGGGCAGATCCTCGAAAGGCGCGCCGCAGGAGACGCAGGCAAAGCCCTTCCACGATTCGCCGCGCCCGACCGTGCGGCGGCGGGTCCAGATGACCGTGTCGGCGGCCTCGCCTTCGATGTCGACGGTGATGCGGTCGATCATGGAAATGTCCCCCTCGTTGCCCTGTTCGGACCGCATCGATTGGCCACCGTGCCGAGGATCGGGTCGGTTGGTGAGGCGGAACGCCTCGTCTTGATGCAATGTTGATCTTACAGCCGAACACGGCTGAGGCAAGAGATTAGGCACCCTTTCTGCTGTCACTGACGGGGCGCGGCCCCGCAGGATTTACGCTTCCACGGCCATTGCCAACCGCCTTGAGCAGGCCGGCTTCCACAGCCTCGGCGTGGGTTTTGCCTATCGATGCCCAGATCATGAGGAAGATCCACATGCCGGGGAGGAAGGATAGCGGGCTCAACCAGTAGATCCAAACCTTACGGTTAAGGTTCCGCTTACGGGCAACAAAGGACGGCACTGACCAGACCATGGCCACGAAGGTGAAAGCGACTCCGTAGCCAAACACCATGCTCGCGATGTCCGCCCAATCCGGCTTGGCGGCAGGCGCGGCGGCCTTCCGGACGGGCCCGGCCGGGGCCTGTTGCGCTGAGGCGGCAGGAGCCGCCGCCGGAGCAGGAGCGTTGGCGGTCACGTGGTAGGCGGCCATTTCCGCGCTGGACAGCCAGTGGATGTCGTCGGCCTTGGTTTCTTCCGCCGTCGCAATCAGATCCGCCGACACGCCCATTTCCTTGACGTAGTCCAGCAACAGCGACACCATGTCCTGCGTGGTCGCCATCCCCGAGTTCTTGTCATTGGAGAACTGGTGGACGCCGACCTTGCCGGGTTCAGATTGCCGGGTGACGCCGCCTAAAAAAGCATAAGCGCAAGCCGAGGCGCATTTGCCCGCCGCCATGGTTCCCAGCCCGTGATTGCGAATATATTCGCCCATGCGCAGGCCGGCGCCGAGATTGCCGCCGATTGAGGAGAAGCCCACGTTCTCCACCGGGGTCCCCGCCACCTTGGCGTCGGCAACCGCGCGCGCCAGGGCGGCGTCGCTATCGGGCATGATCTGCCCGTAGGCGAACAGACCCCACCCGCCAGCATCCAATTTCGTCACCTTAAAAGTCATAGGCTCGTTATCCGGATTGCTCGCGGGCGCTGCCTGGGCCGGCGCGCCGCCATTGGCGGCGGTCACCGTCTGGATCGCGGCCGCGACCGTGGCGGCGTCCATGCTGAACAGCTTCTGCTCCCCCACGCCCCGGCAGTACCACGCGCTGTCGATCTGGGTTTTGGGAGCCCAGCACACTACCTGTCCGGGCGCGCCGCCGTCCGTGGGATGGACGTCGAAGGCAACATAGAACGTGTTCTCGAACTCACGGACATAGACGTTCATTACGGCGTCCTTGGCCCGGTAAACGCCGGGCTGCTGGCCGCGCGAGCGATGCGCGGCCACTGTCGCGGCGTAATCGTCAGCGCCGGGCTGAGCCGATGCGGCCGGTGCGGGCTGAGCGGCAGGCGCGGGCTGAGCGGCAGGCGCAGGGATGGTCCGGTTGGCCTTGATGATCGAAGCCAGGTAGCCGTTAGCGGCGTTCGCGTCGATCGTGAATAGGGAATAGTTCCCACTCGCGCCTATTTCACAGTTCCACCCACCTTGGGTCTGCATCGCAGGAGCCCAGCAGACAATGTAATCAACCACACCACCCGCCCTATATCGCATCTCTATGGACATGCGCTGGTATTTCTTCGTCAGGCGGTAGTACGCGGTAAAGCAGTTTTTAGCGTTGCAAGCTGTCCCTGGCTTGTCGCCCCGTGACACCGCATTATTCACGGTCCTGTTGTACGTCAGGTTGAAGTCGCTGATCTTGTCGGCCAGGGCGTGGGTCGCCAGCACCGTCAGAGCGGCGGCAATAACGATCTTTTTCACCGTCTCAGCGCCTTTTCAGCAGCGTCGAAAGCGTCGATGTCCGAGTTTCGCATCGTTGTCCCTCATAAGGCTCAACAGAGCTGGCTCCGATCGTTTGAATATCTTTCCGCGAAAATAACTGGATTGGCGCCGTCGCGAATTGTGTTGAAATTGCCGGCGGAGCCTCCGCGCGGATTTACGATAGCCGATCACGCCGCGAGGTCAACGGTTTGATCGGCACGGCGCCAGCGCCAAAATATGCCAGTCTTCGAGCGGAAAAAGCGGCCGAACCGCCTCTCGATTCGTCAGACACAGCGCCGCGCGATCCGTCCGGTGCCAAAATTCGCTTCGCCCATGACGCGATTTGGCTGCAGAACAGATACAGAATCTGACATCGCGTCAGGAGGGCGCCGCCCCGAGGAACTAAAATCGAACGTATTCGGCTAAATGGCGATGGCCTCGAGGAAAAACTGCAGCGCCGCCTTGTTCGTTTTCACTGCGCTGGGCGCGGCCCCAATTCCGGCCCGAAATGGGCGGCGCGCTGATCGTTATTTCGACGTCGTCTTCTACTGGAATATCGGCGGCTCATCCTGATGGCTCCTCCTCGCCCTCGGTGTCGTCGAAGCGCACCGCGGCGGCGAAATCCGAAAGCGGCGTCAGGTCTTCGTAGAGAAGCTGCTCGACCCGATCCTCAAAATGGCGGACAGCGACCGGCAGCAGGTTCGGCAGACGCGCCTTTTCCTCGTCCGCGAGGAAGACCGTGACGTCCTCTATCTCTGGCGGAACGACCCAGGCGCCGATGGTTTCCCTCGGAGTCGCTCGAAAATCGATGTCGACGTGGACCGTTCGGCCATCAATCTCGACCGGGTGATCCTTGATGAAATAACGGGTCATGAAGCGCCTCCTTGGTTGCCTTGCGGCCGCATCCCCTTTCGGGCGCCACCTTGCCGAGGACAGCAGGTTGGCTGAGGTCGAGGACCTCATCGAGATGCAAAATCATTATGACGGGCGTTTTGGCGTACGGCAACCGCTGCACGAAGTGGAACTGAAGGGGCTGGACATCTTCGACCCGCAGTCGCTGGACACCGAGGCCATCGAAGGAGAGAGCGTGCCGTGCTGGATGCTCGACACCGACTACGACGGGCTCTGCTTCTATGCGACACAGGTCTTTTTCCCGAAGACCAGCGCCTGGGACAACCTGCAGCGGTCTCTCGGCGCCCGGTTCGATGAATCCGTCTGGTCCCATCTTTCGGGAACGGTCAGCGAGCCATTTGCTCTGGGTGGGCGCCGTCGCATCGCAGTCAAGGTGATCGACGAGCGCGGGAACGAGTTGATGCGCGTCCTGGACGTGGCGGAGTCACACCACTCATCATTGCACCACTCCGCCGGCTTGAAGCCGTGGCCGGGCATGGCGCGTGACACCTGTGTGAATTTGTCCGCGACGCGCGCACGCGCCGCCTGCTCGTCAGCGTTCTGCTGTGCCTGCCCAGCAGCCGATAATCCCTTGCCGAGCGCGCCAAGCAGGTCAATGACCGTATCCGTGTCGGACGGCATCCAGGCATAAACAGGCGTCACGCTCATGAAGATAGCCGCGCCAACGATCAGTTTCTTGGTTAAGCTGCGGATCGTCTTTCCTATTCGGGCGGGCGGTGGCGTGCAAAGCGCGCCGGCGAGCGCAAAATGCTTTTTCATCGTGGCTCTCCTTATGCGCGCCTGGTCACTAGCAGTTTGTGTTCGTGTTCGGCGCGATCCCGTATGAGTTGCAACTGCCAGCGAAGGCGGGCGTGGCCGTGCAAAGGGCGGCGGCCAAGGGCGAGATACTTTTTCACAACATTTATCTTTTTCCAGATTAGCGCGACGTGCGCGGATTCGCCACGAAGATGGATGCCCCCTCGCGGCATTGTTTCGGCCATTGTTTCGGGCCGAGGTCGCGCAGCCCGCCAAGCCCCAACAACGAGCGTTGGCGAGCATCAGATAGACCGACGGCGCCACCGGCCATTTCGGCAGTGGTCTTCGTTTTGGCCGGTAGCATTGGTCAGGCTCCTCAGTGTTGTTTTGGCGGTGCCTCGGCGACGGGGCGCGGCGCTTACTGATCCGTCACATGGCAATCGGTTTCGACGGTGATGCCAATTTTTTGCGCCTCGCAATGAAATTTCTTGCCTCGGGCGTTAACGCCATCCGTATAGGTAAATATGCCGATCACCTGCGATTCAGAATGATAGCCGTTGGTGCAATCCGTATTGGTGAATATGCCGACCCTCTGCGTCGTGCAGGTATAATCGGAACCCGCGAAGACCGCCTGCGCCTTTGCCGACACATTCAGGGCCACCAGCGCGAGGGCGGCGAAAGCAAGGGCCTTTTTCATTGGTCGGCCTCCTTTCACTTGGCCGCTGGGGCGGCGAATTTGCGCGGGGCGACCGCTTCATCGGTGAATTTTTTTACCTCGGAGTCGAAGTGCGAACCCAAAGGTATTTCCTTGTCTAACAAGGCATCCCAGCTCAGGCCATCGAGCTTTTGATATTGCCAGCGATAATATTGGGTAAAGCTGGCCATCAAGGCGTGATCGTCGGCGAACGCTTGAACCCGGTTGATTTCCCACGCCCCGGCGGCGTCAAGCGTTTCATCGGTGCGTTGAAGGGTGTCAGGGTTCCAGCACGCCCGCTCACCGCTTTTCCATTCACGGAGACAGACAAGGCGCTCATCGCCGTTTTCGATTGCGTAAATCGCGATGCTGTCACGCTGGGTGGAGTGCAGCGTAACACAGCGTGTCGCCTTGGCGTCGCAATACAGTTTGGTGCTATCGCTCGACATATTCCAAAGGGCGTTGGCCCATACCTCGCTGTTCGCCGTGTGGGGCGCTTTCAGGTTCATCACGCCGGCAAAGGCGGCTATGCCAAGGGCCGTCGCGGCGGCGGCGAAAACGATTTTTTTTTTCATTGATCATTTCCCATCAATTCTCGCCGACCGGCTTCGACGCATGAACGAGAACCGCGTCGGCAGTCAAATCGTTCATGAACTCAGCGTTGTCCACAGCCCGCGTTCGTGGACACCGTCGCGAAGTGTGTTGGAATTTGTCGGCGCGGCCTCCAAGCGATTTGAACGTAATCGATCGGGCTGCGGGGTCAATGGCTTGATCGGCACAGCGCCGGCGCCAAAATTCGTGGCGGCGGAGTTAACTTCAGCCGTCACCGGAACTACGCTCAGCCTTTACGCAACGCCTTCGGCTGGTCGACGATCTCGCCTTCAATCGTCTTTGCGGCCTCCTGCAGCCGCTGCTCGAACAGCAAAAGCTCATCGAGGGAAAGGCTGTCGGCGAAAGCATCCTCAATGCGTGGCCCTTGCACGACGACGTCGATCTTCGCGTTCGCCTCCAGCCGGGCCTCGATCTGGAACTTGTCGCCGAAGTACCGGGGGGCCGTCTTGCCCGAGAACCACCGGCGGGCGTCGATGGCCACCGCCGCGTCGGAGCCGCGACAGTCGGCAAGCGGGACGACTTCATGCGCGCGGAGCAGGCCCAGAGCGGTGTAGGCCTTGTCCAACATCCGCCCAAATCCAGCATGTCTCTCTCGCCAGATTTCGGCCTGCAGCAAGTTCGGCATCCCCGGCGTCTTGGCGATCTCGGCGGGCGAAACGCCGGAGGCGATCATGTGGCAGTAAAGCTCGCCAGCCTCCTCCGTGTATTCCGGCGGCCGGGCCCACGGCGGGATGAGGGACGTCTCTCTCTTCCGCGGCATCAGATGTCCTCCCCGTCCGCCGTTACGGCCTGCGCCGCCTGCCGGAGGCCTTTCGACAGGGCTCCGTGAAGGTGCTTCCGGGCGTCGATCCGCTCGGCGGCTTCGGCGGCGTCGGGGCCGTCGGCCAGCTCCATGACCTCGTGCCGGAGCTTCAGGACGCGCGCCCGCTTGGCGGCTTGGTAGGCCTCCATGATTTCGGGGTTCTCGTGGACCCAGCGGCGCCAGACGCACTCGCTCGGCATTCGATACGTCTGGTAGACGACGGGCATCGGCACGCCGCTCGCGACCAGCCGCAGAAAGCGGGAGACGGTCTCCGGGTCGGGCTGCCGGGCAGACATCCCAGAGCCGAACGGCCGCGAAGCGCGGCTGTAAAATTTCTTCCTTCGCTTGAGCAGCGGCTTATCCCCTAAAAGGGGATAAAACACGTCCTGAAAATCATCGTTCGGCACCTGCCTCTCCTTTCATCGGAAACACACACACACACTCGCCCCAGTCCAAGACCGGCGGGCCAAAAAAGCCTCTCCCGCCGCTCCTCCCGAAATTAAATTTTGCAGCCCCCCCTGGGGGGACGGGATATAACGGGACAAACGGGACAAAGAGAAATTTTCTTTATATTTCAAACGTTTCTTTATCCCGTCGGTCACGGGACAAAGACGGGACAAAGCCCGTCTACTCACGCAGGTAGTCCTCGATGGTTTCGTCGGGCTTCAGTTCGTGCTGGAGGCGTTCGATGCGCAGCCGATAGGCTTCGGCGCATTTGACCGGGTCGGCGTGCAGCTCGGCGACGGCGCTCGGTTCGCCGAGGAAGTGACCGCCCGCCGAAGCCTCCAAAACAGAACTTGGCTTCAGCACCCGGTACTTCGTGCCCGCCTTGGGGCCCGCGCCAGCCGGGGCGCGCTCGATGATCTTTTCGGCGACGGCGGAATTGATACGCCTCCCCAGCGTGTCTTTCGACTTGGTCCCGAGGCGCGCGAGAAGCTCGGCGAAGGTGATCGACACCCATCCGTCGTGCTGCATGAAAGGCGGGAAGCCGCCAGCTCCCTGCGGTATCGGCCCGTTCTTGCCGAACGCCGCGGCGGCTTCCTTCGTCGCCGCCTCAAGCGCCTTCACGACCAAAATGACTCCGCCGTCGACCTTCACGCTTTGCGACACCGCCAGCGCCTCGCCGACCGCCTCGTGAGCGAAACGATAATCGTCGAGGGTCGCGATCAAGCGGCCCGCGCCATCGACTTCGCGCTGGTAGCGGCGGGCGACGGTGGCGGCGCGGACCACGTTCATCGCGTTTTCGACGCGGCGGCGGCTATCGACGAACCCGAGCGACCCCAGCGTCGCAAAGATCGCGTCGCCGAAGGGGATGACGACCTGATAACCGTCCCCCGGCGCATCGAGCTGGAGGAGCTCCTGATAGGCCTTCACCGCCTCGATTTCGTCGTCGGTCGGCGGCTCGTGAACCGGCGCCCCCATGTCCTTTTTCAGCATGTTGGCGATAATCCGCGACGTGTGGGCCTCGCTTTCGTTCGTATACAGCGGCACCAAGCGGGTTGCCAGTTCGCGTTCGATGTTGTCGCGCGCCGACGTGAGCGCCAAGCTGGTGGGGCCGCGCTTCTCAACCTCGACCGTTTTCGGCAGCTCTCCGGGGCCGCCCGGAATGGCGATCAAATATTTGACCCGCCCAGTGCTGACGAGCGTCCGCAACATCGCCGTGCTGGTCGATTCCTCGCCGTTCGGCCCGGCGGCCACTGTCGCCGCCGCTTCCGCAAAATATATGATTTTGAAGCGAAACGCGTCTTCGCCGCCGTCTTCGTCGCCGCCGCCGTAATAGGCGAGCCACTTGTCGCTGCCGCCGGTGACTTCGATCACGGCGTCTTTGGGGGCCAGTTCGAAGGTCCGATCACAGATGAAGTTCTTACCCGACGACGGGTCGCCGAGGAGGGCAATGTGGAAGCCCTTCGCGGCCATGCGGCCGAACAACATCAGAATGGTCGCCCGCTTTATCGCGCGCTCGCCCGCCACGCCACGGCGCGTCACCAAGCTGACGATGTGTTCGAGAACGTCGGGGCGGTGCATCAGGCCCTTTGCCTTCTCCAGCAGCCCGGCGCGGTCGGCTTCCTTCTCCGCCGCCCGCTGCGCCTTCGCTTTTTCAACGCGCTCGTCATAGGCGGCTGCGGACTCGGCCGCGCTGGGCGCTTCGGCCTTCGCGATCTTCTTGCGCAACTCGTCCAGCGTCTTCTTCATGTCGCGCTTGCTCTTGCTGGTCGCGTCATAGATGGCGTCGATGAGATCGCCTGCCTCCATCACACTGACGCGGTCCTTGAGCAGGGCGAGGTCGGTCAAAGCCTGCTCGACGTCGCTGGCGGGCGTTCCTTTGGTCATCGCCTTAGCGTCGGCCATAAGCTGCTCAAAGGTGCGGCCGGTTCCCGGCGGGTAGCCGTGCTTGGCCTTGTGATCGGCCGCCCATTCCGCGTCGAATGCCTCTTTGTCCGTGTCGCCCGCCGTTCCTTCGGCGGCGCCGGCGTTGGTCTGGCCGTCGTCTGCTCCCGCCGTTCCTTCGGCGTTTGCGGAAGCGTCGGCCTGGCCTTCGTCGTCCTCGTCCATGGTGTAGATCGACAAAGCCTCGGACAGGCTGACGAGCTTATCGGCGGGGAGGGGGAGCTTCCTGTGGAGCCACCCGTAGAGTTCAAAGCCAGAGGCGCCGACCTTTTCCGTGATGCCGGGGACGTCTTCGGCAAAGTCTTCGACCACCGCGGCCCAGAGGGCGCGAAGGTCGTCCTGATCAACGGAGGAGTCGTTTTTGGCGTGCGCGTTCATATTCCTGTTCCTCGTCAAACGGTTGGCGCCCCGAAGAGCTTCAATCTGAGCGCGGCGATCTGCTGATCGGCCGCCGCGTTGCGGCTGTGAAAATCCCTGATTTCTGCGGCGACCCATCGCGGGCCGTAGCGAGCGACGCGGGCGGGGTCGGCGCGCGCGGCAAGGACGGCCGCGACGACCTCCTGGATGCGCTCCTCCGACGCGCCAACGCGGCAGGCGAGGCCTATGGAACTGGCCAGCGGCCTGAAGAACTCGTGCAAGGGCGCGACGCCGACCGTCGAAATCAACCGCTTTTCCCAATCGGCGCCGCAGGCGAGTTCGACGGCGTCCAGCCGACGCTCCGCGGCCCTGAGCGGTTGGTCGAAGCGGGCGATCTGAAGATCGACCGCGTCCCGGTCGCCCTTGACCAGTACAACACGGCCGGACGGCGGAATGGGGTCGGGGAAGTTGGTGCAGAGCGGCCGCGCGGTGTAGATCGCGTGCCCCGCCTGATAGATCGAGTCGTCGATTTGCAGCCCGGTCACCGCGCGGCATCCGCGCGCCCATTGCTTGAGGGCCTTAAGATCGCAGGGGCTGGCGAGGGCGAAGAACAGCCGGCCGTTAAAGACGAAAGGATCGCCCAATCCCGTCGACGCCGACGGCATCGCGATCATCGTCGCGCCCGCAAATTCTTCCGGCATGAGACGGTCGCGCACCCAGCGGGCCTGCGCGGTGAAATCCGCGCCGACGAATGACGGGATGGGCTGTTTGTCGATGTCGATGGCAATCGAGGTCCGGGGCACGGCCTTGAGGGTCGCCGGCCGCGTTGGATTGGCCCACAGGCGCGGCTGCGGGCCGCCATGAGCCAGCGGCGCGCCCTGCATCAGCATGGCCGCAGGGTCCGCCGTCAGGGCCGTCAGGCGGGCGGCGAAGTCGCTCCAGCCATTCGCCACCAAAGGCTCGAAGAGCCACTGCAGGATGTATGGGTAGGGAATTTTCTCCAGCGTGCCGTCGAGCTGGCGGGTGATGATCTTGGCCGGGCATTTGCCCGCCTCGGCCGACCGGGCGACGGTGAACTCGAATTTCGGCATCACCGCCCTCCCCCCGCGACGGCCGTCAGCTTCGGCGCCGCGCCGAACGATCCTGGGCCAGGCGAAATTTCGACTTGCACGGGCCGGCCCCTCGTGGCGAAGGCGATGTCGCGCATGAGCGTCTCAAAGCCGCGCCGCTGACCTTCGACGGCCGCCGGAACGCCCGCCAGTTCGCGCCAAGTGTCGAGGAGCCGAAGATTGCGGAGCACGACCGGGCGGGCTGTCGGCGTGGGCGAGTGCAGAAGCATTTCGACTTCGATGCGCTGGGCGGCGCCGCCGGCCGCGACCTCAAGATCGAGGCTCGCGATGGTGTGGAGGCCTCGAGTAATTTCGCGCGCGCCGAGAAGCCGCGCACGAAACGAGCCGCTCGGGAACGGCGGGGAAGAAGATGGAGAGGGGGCTTCGGCCTGCGTCATTTCGCCCCTCCCGCCGCCTTGACGAACTTCTTGACGGCGGTGCTGGCGCGGGACGGGAGTTGGACGTTGCTCGGTCCGTAGGCCTGAAGGAGGTGGAGGCGGCCGTCGGCTGCCTCGCCGATTTCCGCCGCGCCGATCAGCGCGCCTCGGTCGAGGATGGCGAAATATGCGCTCGCGCCCGCCTGCATTTTCTCCGGGTGGCCCAGACCACCCATGCAATTGTCCAAGACCTTGCCGAGTTCGCCCATCGCCTCGACCCGGGCGATGCGGCGGATAAAAATTCCGTCGACCTCGGCCGAACGGGGAAAGGCATCGTCGGACTCGACGCCGAAATCAGGAATTTTGGCCGCGCGGCGTTGCTCTTTCCGGGCGTCGGCGTGCGCCTTCAAGTCGGCGCGGTGCCGTTCGACGGCGGAAAGGGCGTTTTCCAGCGAAATTTTCTCGGTCCAGCGCCGCTGCGGAACGACGGGAGCTTGCGGATCGACGCTGTCGATGATCCAGCGCACCAACGGCGCCAGTTTGCGGCCGCCGGGACCCATGACGGCGCCCGAGCCGTGCAGCAGCGACCACTTGTAGACGTTCCGCGCGACCGGTTCGTCGGCCCACGCCAGCGCGGTGGCCGCCATCGACGCCAAAGTCACCTGCCGGCGCTGCTGCAGCGAGTGTTCGTGCAGCAACCCGGCATTTTCCGCCGTCGCCCATGCACGAAGGACGCCGAGCGGGGCCTTGCTGATCGGCCCGGTGCTGGCGAAGAGCGTCCGCCGCAACACGCTCTTCGCCAGCCGCGACTTCTTCGCCAGATCGCCGAGGCCTTTGGCCTTTTCGCGCTGCGCCAGAAGGAGTGACAGGGGCGCGGCCTCGAGCAACTCGGCCATGCTGGCGTCCGCCGCAGCCGCTTCGAGCGCCTGCCGGCGCAGGGACGGCGGGAAGCGCCTTGCCAGCCGCGCCAGCGCGTCGGGATGACCACGCAGAAGGTCTTCGACGACGCAGTCGACGAAGCCCAGCGCCAAGGCGGCGCTCGAAAACTCGTCCTCGCTGCCATCCATCGCGTCGCTGACGACGCCCATCGCAAATCCGCCGGACGTCAAAGCGTGGACGGCACTCTCCTTGACGGCTGCGGCTCGGACGGTCGGCGGAATGTCACCGACGCCATGCTTGGCGACGACGAACAACTCGCCCTCGGCCATGCGGCCGATGGCCGCCATCGCGTTCCGGCCCGCAATCGCCTGTAAAGCGGGTTTGCGCGCGGACATGACGGCGGTGATGAGCGACGGCGGGATTGGCGAAAGCCCCAGCGCCGTCAGCTTTTTTGCGGCGTTGCAGGCGATCTGGCGGCGACAGCGGGCGACCGAGGCTCCCGAGTGTTTCGACGCTCTGGATTTGCGACGACTATACTGCATTTTGGCACCTTTTGCGGTGCCGCGCGCGATAGACAGACCGGCTAATTACGCGTAAAAATCGGGTGTCTTACGTCCGATCTCCCCGCGCCGCCGCCGTGCCCGTCACGCGGCGGCGATGGCTTTTTTGGCGATCTTGAGCTTACGGCGAACGGGCATTTCCGTCGTTTCGGCGGCGGCCATTTCCGTCGTTTCGGCGGGCGCTACCGCCTCTTCAGCAGGCGTAGGCGCTTCGGCGGCCACGAGCGCGGTGAGATACGCAATCAAAGACGCCACCCCCTCGCCCTGTTCCCCGGTCGCGGTGTTGTGCCAGCGACGGCTGGCGAGGTTCATCGCAACGCCCTGTGGGCGGGCGATGAAGTCCTCGATTTCTTTGCCGATCTCCAGAATGATCCGCGTGGCGGCTTCGACGTCGTCGTCCAGCCGGTGGACCGCCTTGACCATCTCGACTACGGAGTTGCCCTGCGCGATCAATTCGCTGTCGTCATGATTGTTCAGAATCCAGTCGCCGGTCTGGATGTCGGCGCTAAGTCTCCAGTCCGCTCTGCGATCAGACGCGACGTAATGGCTGCCGCTAAACCCGCCGTAACGGCGGTCGCCGCGACAAAGTACGCGCAAGAGCGCGGGAAGAAGGCGGAAGGCCGCGCGCTCAACCTCGGCGAGATCTAGATTTACTCCGGGGTGCATCGAAAAACTCCGTTGTTGAGGATCAAAGCTTTCATTTTTCGGAAGCGGGGCGCCGCGCAGCCGCGTCGCCCCCGCCGGTCGAAGCCGCGCTGCGGCGTGGGGCGCCACGGCGGGGCGGGAGGCCGAGGCCCTCTTCGCCAAGCCGGCGAAATTCAGCGGCCGGGACGATTACGCGGCCGCCGATGCGGGCGACTTTGATTTTTCCGAGTTTCTCGTACTTCCAAAAAGTCGCACGCGAGAACCCATAAGACTCATAGGTTTCGCGGGGAGAAAACCCGGCGCGGTCGAGTGGTTTGGTTGTCACTGAGCAGCACCTCCATGCTTTGCTGTTATGAAACATAACGCATAATGCCTAACAGTACTACATATTACTGTGATAATACGTTGTGTAGTGTATTCGCTTGTCATTGATGCAGGACATTACTAGTGCTTGCTTGAACTTACTGTGGCGCACAGCAACCAGCTGCTAACGGTCTGAAATAACTCGCTTATCGTTGCCGGGGGCAGTCGCCGGACGCGCTCCGGGTCGGTCCCGGTCGGTCCGGCGAACGCCCTGAACATTACGAAAAATTAATGTTTTGGGCCGCCTCTGCGGCGATGCGGCGGGCGCGAAAAGGGTCGTCGATCATTGCCAGCCGAGCTTTCTGGCCAGCGCAGCCGGAAACTCCGGCAGCGTTCCCGCCGCCATCACGTCGACCAGACGCGGCGAGCCCCTGAGAATGCACAGCGCGTCGAGTGGGCTGGGCGCCGTGTCGGCAACCGTCACGCCCGCCGCCTCAGTGTGCTTGGGGACGGCCCGGGGACGGCGGAAGAAGGCGTAGAGCGTGCGACGATCCAAGTCGGCGTAGGTCGGGCACGTCGCCGGTCCGAGGCCGGTTTCGCGGCTGAGATCGTTGATAGCGTTGGTGGAGATCGCCAGCGCCAGAACGCCCGACTTCTCGGCGTCGAAATTGATCTCGACGTCGAGATTGGTGCGCCAGCCGTAGACGACGCGGGGCGCGTCGGACGCCAGATCGCGGCGGTCGCCGGGAAAGAGGAAGAAGCCTTTGATCAAGGTTTCGCCCTCTCTGAGGCCCGCTGCTGCTGCTGCTGGATGGCGCGTCGGCGTGCGCGGCGGATTGAGATCCCGAGCGCGATCCGCTCGCCGATGCGCACGCCGACGCGCGCGGCGATGAAATTGACCGCGGTGTACCCCGCGACGTTCAAAAGGAGGGGCATCATGGCGTCGGCTCCGGCTTCTTCGCTCTCGGGCCGCGCTGGCCGCGCTTGAAGCCGCCGACGGGGGTGTATTCCGACGTGGAGCTGACCTTCGGCGACAGCTGTGCCTCGGCCCATGCGTCGAGATCGGCGATCTCGTAGACGACGAAGCGACCGACACGCGCGTATTTGGGGCCGCCGCCTTTCGTCGCCTTTTCCGCGAGCAGACGCGCGCTGCCGAAACCATGCTTTTCATTGAGGTATGAGCCCGCCTCGGGACGGCGGAGACGATGACGATTACTATCCATTGAATACTGCCCTTGTTTTGTTGAGCAGCATCCCATTTACGCCCTATTCGGGGGGCTTAAGAGGTCAACAATATTTTTGCCCACCCTCAGTCGGCGAAAAAGTTCTAGACCGTGTCTGGACCGTGACCGACGGTCTAGATAAGTGTCTGAAATACAGAGAAATCTTCGTTCTAGACCGTCTAGACCGTTCCGTGCCCATCCGGTTAACGCACACACCTACAACATGTAGACGGGAGGCGAGTCAGATTGATGGGCATGATCGACCGAGTCCGGCTCTGAATGGACGTTCCCGACAAAATCCGCGACCGCCTCAAGTCGACCCTGAGCGGGCCTCCAGTTGGCGGTCCTGACCGGCTCTTCGTGATGAAGAAGCGGCCATACCGTGGCGGCTCTCAGAACGGCGTTGTCGCTTCCCCCTTCTTCAATTTTCGAGCAGGCTACGCAGCATCCGGGCCGTCTTTTTGTGGACGTCAGGGGGTTGAGTCAGAAGGTCGGCGGTGGGCTGGTCGTGCCGGGGGCGCCGGGAAGCCGGAGCGCGCGGATGCGCGCGGCGATCAGATAGAGTCCTGTGTCTGGAAAAGGCGTGATCGGCGTCGGCGGGAAAGCCGGGCGTCATTTTTTGTCTGGGCGGTTTCAACCCGACGACGCTGGTGACATCCATCGACTGGCTTCGCCGGGGCTCGCAGTAACAAGCCTTTTTTTGGCAGCGGCCCCAAAAGACAGCCTCACCGCCTTGAAGGCGCAATCATTTAAGATATATCTAATTTAGTGATATCGAAATGATACGGTGCCGATCCGATGCCCGACTCCTCGCCCCCCGAAAACGATTTTGGCCCTCGCCGGCGCCATCTTGCTGGCCATGACGAGCCGGAGTCCGGCTTCTGCGGGCGCGGCCCGCGAGGCCGCCGGGGACCCAGGATGTTCGAGTCTGGCGCGCTTCGCTACGCGGTTCTTCGGCGCATCGCCGAGCAGCCGCGGCATGGCTACGAGCTCATCAAGGCGATCGAGGAGCAATCCGGCGGCGCTTACAGCCCGAGTCCGGGAATGATTTATCCGATGCTGTCCATGCTGGAAGATCTGAGTTTTATCTCGGCGTCGGCTGAGGGCTCAAGGAAGCTTTACGCGATCACGCCCGAAGGCGAAGCGTTTCTCGAACAGAACAAGGCTTTCGCCGATGCCGTCGAAGGGCGCATGACGGCGCGCGGCGCCCAATGCGCGGGCGCGGTCCGCGGCTCGATGCACGCCCTCAAGGAAGCGGTTTTCGCCAAGATTCGCGGCCAGAGCCTGTCGGACGAGCAGATCAAAAAGGCCGAAGCCATCCTGAACCGGGCGGCCAAGGAGATCCAGGCTCTCTGAAAAAAGCCTGCGACATGAAGGAGTTTACAATGCAACGTATGGGTCAACGCGGTCAGTGGGGCCGCCATCGTCACCCCGACTTCGGTCAACGCGGCCCGTGGGGTCGCCATCATTACGCTGACGACGAGCGCGAAGCGCATCAGCAAAGCCATCTGGCTCAACTTCGGAGCGTCATCGCTGCAAACAAAGCCGGAGAGCTCCGCGAGGATGAGCGCAACGATCTCTTGCTGATGCGCGAGGAAGAAAAGATCGCTCGCGACGTCTATTTGCGCCTATACGGGCGATGGGGCCTGCGCCCTTTCGGCAATATCAGCGGCTCGGAGCAGGTTCATATGGACGCCATTCTGGCGCTGCTTCAGCACTATGGTGAGCCCGATCCGGCGCATGGACTGGCGGTTGGCGAGTTTCGCAGCCCCAACATGCAGGCGCTCTATGACAGGCTCATCGAGCAAGGGCTGGAAAGCCGCGAAGAGGCAGTGCGCGTCGGTCTGGCCATCGAGGAGCTTGATATCGCCGACCTGCGCGCCGCGGCTGAGCGCACCCGTAAGCCGGAAATCCTTGCCGTTTACGCCAATCTGGAGCGCGGGTCCCGCAACCATTTGCGCGCCTTTTACCGCTGGATGCGGCGGTTGGGCGTCCACTATGCGCCGGAGCACTTAAGCGCAAAGGATTTCGAGTCGATCGCGGTTTCGGAGCATGAAGCCTGCCATTAACGCGCCGCCGAGCCGCGTCGAGGAAATCAGTCATCGATGCCCGAATTTCATGATATGCGGCCGGCGCCCGCGCCAACAGGGGCGACGTTGTTTGAATGAGGCCAGTTTTTCTCGCCCGGGACGGATGTGAAACCGATGAATGCCGAATAACCAATGCGCGTTCTGCTCGTTGAAGATGATGCGATGATTGGAAAGGGCCTGGTCACGGCGCTTTCCGCGGCGGGGATGTCGGTCGACTGGGTGCGCGACGGGGCGCAGGCCGATGCGGCCTTGGGCGACGAGGGCTACGCAATCGTACTACTCGATCTGGGATTGCCGCGCGCCGACGGCTTCGAGGTTCTCAAGGCGGCGCGACGCGAAGGAATCAAGACGCCCGTCCTCATCATCACGGCGCGCGACCATATTGACGATCGAGTGGCAGGGCTCGACCTCGGCGCCGACGATTATCTCGTCAAGCCCTTCGAGACGCGCGAACTTCTGGCGCGCATGCGGGCGCTGATCCGTCGGCGCGCCGGACAGGCCACGCCTTTGCTGGCCGTTGGGCTTCTGGAGCTGAATACCGAGACGCATGAAATGTCATGCGGTTCCGCCACGGAAGTTTTGCCGGCCAGGGAATACGCCTTGATGCATGCGTTGATGGAAAGGCCAGGACGGATTCTCTCGCGGTCCCAGATCGAGGAGCGCATTTACGGCTGGGGCGAGGAGGTCGAGAGCAACGCGGTGGACGTCCTCATCCATTCCGTCCGGCGAAAATTTGGCAAGAGCGTCATCCTCAATGTTCGGGGCGCCGGATGGATGGTCGCGAAATCATGACCGGCTCCCTGCGTCGCGCCGCCCTGATCTGGATGACCGGCCTGCTCGCCGTTGTCGGGTTGGCCGCCATGGCCGTCGCTTATGTCTATGCGCGGGACGAGGCGGCGGAATTTCTCGACGGGCAGCTCCGCCAGATCGCGCTGAACGCCGGGGCGGGCGCGCAAGGGGACGTCGTGGGCCCGGCCGCAGACTCGGACCCGGAGGATCGCATGGCGATCACGATCTGGGATGACGCGGGCCGCGTGATCCATCAATCCCTGCCGGGAGTGCGAATTCCCCGCCAGAACCGGACGGGTTTCGCCAATGTCGCCGCCAATGGCGAAAGCTGGAGAGTCTTTACCGCCGGCGGACCGGCCGGCGCCGTTCAGGTCGCCCAACGGGAAACCGTTCGCGCCGAAATCGCCGACAGCGCCGCCTTGGGCGCGGCCGCGCCGATTCTCCTCGTTATACCGCTGTCCTGGCTGGTGGTGGGATGGGCGATGAACCGCATGCTGAGGCGCCTGAACGACCTCGCGGGGGAAGTCGCGGCGCGCGCCGCCACGGCGACCGATCCGATCGGGATCGAAAGCGCGCCGTCCGAGGTCAGACCGTTGGTGGAAAGCATGAACGGCCTGATCGCGCGTCTTCAGGCTTCCGTCGCCGCTCAGAAGCGCTTCCTCGCCGACGCAGCGCATGAACTGCGCACGCCGCTGGCCGCAATGCAGATCCAGGTCGGCAACCTTGCGGGCGACGGCTCCGCCGGTCAGGATGAGCGTGTCGCCGCGCTCGCCGCCGGGGTGAAGCGCGCGGGCGCGCTGGTGAACCAGTTGCTCGATCTCGCTCGCCTCGACGAACCCGCGCCGGCGGCCAGCGAGCGTTTCGAACTCGTCTCGCTTCTGCTCGATTGCGTTGCCGAACATGTGGCACTCGCGGAAGACAAAGGCGTGGATCTTGGAACCGATTTCGCTGCCGAAGCCGCGATTCTTGGCGTCCAGCGTGAGCTCCGCTCGCTTTTCGGCAATTTGATCGAAAACGCCGTCCGCTACACGCCCAAGGGCGGAAAGGTCGACGTCAATCTTGGCCGCCATGACGGTCGTCCCGTCGTCGAGGTCGTCGACACCGGGGTCGGGCTGCCCAAAGGCGCCGAAGCGCGCATTTTCGATCGCTTCTACCGCGGCGCTCCGGGGAATGCGGAGGGGACGGGGCTTGGTCTGGCGATTGCGCGCCGCGTCGCCGAACGTCACGGATTCGAATTGACCGTGCAGAACCGTTCCGACGGCGTGAGCGGCGTCGTCGCGCGGGTCGTCTTGCGCGAGGACGGCGCCCATCCTGGCGCCGCCTAATTCGCTCCTAATTCTTCGAGGGCATATCGGCAATGCGCGAGATGTTCGCGCAGCCGCGGCGATGCCATCGCAGTTCGCCGGGGGGCGAATGGAGAAAAACATGAAATTGAAACCGCAAAGGCTCGGCCTGATCGCCGCGGTCGCGATCCTTCCGGCGCTTGTCGCGCCAGCGTGGGCCTATAAGGGTCAGAAACTCGCCGGCGAAGCAAAGATCAGCATCGAAGAGGCGCGGGCTATCGCCCTGAAGGCCCATCCCGGCAAGATCACGGACGAAGAGCTTGAACGCGAGGGCGGAGGCTCTGGCCTGCGCTATTCCTTCGACATCAAGGCCGGCGGCGCGACGCAGGAAGTCGGGGTGGACGCCCGCACCGGCAAGGTCCTCGAAAACGCCACCGAAGGCCCGAACCCCGATTGAACTTCGACATACGACGCCCGCCCTGTTACGGGGCGGGTTTTCGGACGACTGAATAAGCCCTCGGCGTGGTTTGACGCGTCGCCTCGAATAGTTAAAAAAGATGAGCAAGTCGCGCGTCGACGAATGTTGATTCCACCTGCGGCGCTGGCCCTCAATTTGATCGTCGCTTTACGGTTTTTGCCGAATTGGAGCCGAGATGGGCTTTTCTATAGCGAAACGCTCGGGATCGGCCGCCCGAAAGCTGACCATCTTGACCGCAGTATTCGCTGTCGGCGGCTGCGCCGGCTACGATCCGCAACCTCTACCCCGGCAGTCGAATTTGCAGGGGAGCTTGGCGCGCCTCGACGCGGTCATACCGGCCGACGCGAGCCACGGTGCGTCCCGGAAAATTGATACATCCCGGCCATTGAGCGTCGACGAGGTCGGACTCCTTGCCGTCCTCAACGATCCCGATCTTAAATCCGAACAAGGTGAAAGCGACGCCGCGCGCGCCGATGTCGTCCAGGCCACGCTGCTTCCCAATCCGACCGCCGGGTTTGCCTATGGGCAACTGCTTGGGGGCCCTGGAACCGCTTCATCGGCGGCTGTTTCGCTAGCCGAAGACATCATCCCGATCATTACCCGCGACGCCCGGGTG
The DNA here is from genome assembly GCA_021813805.1 of Pseudomonadota bacterium. Taxonomy (GTDB): domain Bacteria; phylum Pseudomonadota; class Alphaproteobacteria; order Rhizobiales; family Beijerinckiaceae; genus Rhodoblastus. Next base: position 28,801 of record JAKAJL010000037.1, read on the forward strand.
AAAGCGGCCGATGCGCGTTCCCGTCAGGTCGACGCCAGTCAATTGTGGCGCGAATGGCAGATAGCGCAAAAGGCGCGGCAACTCGCCCTCGACATTTCCTATGACGATCGCTCCATCGCATTGACCGAGAAGGAGCTGTCGCATATCGCCGCAGCGAGGACGAAGGCGGGCAAAGCGGTCGCGGCCGGCAATCTCGCGCTCGGGGCCTACGCCCCGTTGCTTTCAGCCGCGTCGGCGCAGGAGCAGGCGCTGGCGGCGCTGCGGTTGCAGCGCCTGAAAAATTGGCAAGCGCTCGATGCCCTTCTCGGCCTCGATCCGAGTGTGCGCTTCGCCATCGCGCCGCCGACGGCGCCGGCCCCGCCGGCGGCGATCGAGCCGCTCGTCGCCAGTGCTCACGAGCGGCGCCCCGACCTTGCCGCGCTGCGTTTCGGCTACGATTCGGCGGAAGCGGACGTAAGGGTCGCGATTCTCAGCCAGTTTCCAGCCTTTTCGCTAAACGGAAGCTATTTGTCGGACACCACCTCCATCGTCAGCGCCGGGCCAGGCGCCACTTTCGCGCTACCTATTTTCGACCGCAATCAGGCTGGCGTCTCCAAAACGCAGGCGACGCGGCAAATGTTGCAGGCGCAATATCAGGCGCGGCTCGACGCCGCCGCCGCTGCGGCGCGCGGGCTTTCCGCCCAGATGTTGAGACTCTTCGCCGACCTCGCCAAGGCGCGTTCCGCGGTCCGAAGCTCGGAATCGCTCGCTGTGAGCGCGCGAAACGCCTATGCGCAAGGAAACCTCGACCAGCGCAATCTTGTCGATTACGAAAGCACGGCCTTCCAGCAAGAATTGCAGGCGCTTGCCCTGGAGCGCCAGATGGCAGAGGACGCCATCCTCCTTGAACTCGAACTCGGCCTCGGCCTGCCACCGGAGCGGCTCGCGGTGAGACCGCCGCCTCCCCCCGACCACGGAAATCGTCTCCTGTGACGAAGGGCCTGATTCCCATCGTCGTCGTGCTCTTTTTGGCCGCCGCAGGCGTTGCGTCGGGGGCGGAGGGTCCGGATCGGAGCCCGAGCGTCCTCGTTCGCTTGACTCGGTTGGAAAAGGGCAGTCTGCCCCAAGTGGTCGAAGCTTTCGGCCGCGCCGAACCGACCCCTGCGGCGCGGCAAGCGATCCAGGCGCCGGTCGCGGCGGTTGTGGACGCCGTCTATGTCAAATCAGGCCAGGAAGTCGCCAAGGGCGCGCCGCTCATTCGTCTTGGTCCCAGCCCGGCGACGGCGGAATCGTTTGAAAAAGCCAAGAGCGCGCTGAGGGCGGCGCAAGAGGACGAGCGTCGCACGGCGAGCCTCGCTGTCCAGCATCTGGCGACCGGGCAGCAGTTAGCGCAGGCGCGAAAAGCTGTTGCCGACGCCCAGGCATCACTTAGCGCCCTGCAGGCCGTTGGGGCCGACAGCGCTCGGACCTTGAATGCTCCATTCGCCGCCGTTGTCACTCAGGTCGCGGCAAGCCCGGGCGCGCTGGTCGGCCAAGGCGGCCCGCTGCTTGATCTCGCCATGCCGAGCGACCTCACCCTGCGCGTCGGTCTCACGCCCGCTCAGGCGGCGACGGTGAAAAAGGGCGATCCGGCGACAATCACGCCGCTCGGCGCAATGAGTCATTTTTCAGGCCGCGTTCTCGCGCGCGGCGCAATGATCGATCCCCAGACCGGTCTGGTCTCCACCGAAATAGAACCGCAATCCGGCGCGTTATTGCCGGGCCAAACGGCCCAGGCCGCTATCACGGTGGCGCAGGTTGAGGGCTATGTCGTGCCCCATGAGGCGCTTCTCATCGACGAGCGCGGCGCGCCCTATCTCGTCCAGGCCAAGGATGGCGCGGCGCATATCGTCCCCGTGCGCCTCCTGCTTGCCGCGGGCGACAAAGACGTCGTGGCCGGCGCGCTCGACCCAATGGCTTACTTGGTTCTTTCCGGGAACTACCAGCTCAAGGAAGGCATGAGGGTCCGCGCCGACGGACCGCAGCCCGTGATCCGCCCATGAGTTTCGTGGCGTGGATCGAGCGCCACCGCCGCTCGCTGATTTTCATCTCCTTCGCTGTGGCGATTGCGGGGCTGTTCGCCGGCGCCTCTCTGCCGGTGAGCCTGTTCCCCACCGTCAACTTCCCCCGCTTGCGCGTGGTCGTCACTACGAGCGGCATGCCGGCGAAGCAAATGCTGGTGGAAGTCACTGAACCGCTGGAGGCGGTCGCGCGCGCCGTGCCCGGCGCGACGCGGGTCACTTCGACCACCTCGCGCGGCTCCGCCGAGCTTTTCATCGATTTCGCCTGGGGCTCAGACATGCGTCAGGCCCTTTTGAGCGTCAACGCGGCTTTCGCGCAGACTCTGCCGGAATTGCCGAAGGGGACAACTTATGAAGCGATACGGATGCGTCCCACCGCTGTTGCGCCCTTCCTGTCTTACGCCCTCATTTCGGACAAGACCTCGCCGGCCGAGCTCCGCCGCATCGCGCGCTACCAGATTGCGCCCTTGCTCAGCGGCGTCTCCGGCGTGCGGCAGGTGAACGTGCTGGGCGGCCAAACCCCGGAAGTCCAGGCGTCGATCGATCCGCGCAAGCTCGAAAGTTATGGCCTGACCCTGGACGAGGTGGCCAAAGCGGTCGCCGACGCCAATACGGTTAATGTCGTGGGCCGACTCGAAGACAATGACCGGCTTTATCTCGCGGTGACAGACAATAGGTTCGACTCTGCCGCATCCGTCGGCGCGGTCGTCATCCGCAACGCCAAGGGCGGAATTGTCCGCCTGAGCGACATCGCCCGGGTCACCATGGGCGCGGTTCCGCAATGGCTTCTGGTGGAGGTCAACGGCAGGCAGGCCGTGACTTTCGACATTTACCAGCAGGATGCGGCGGATTCGCTGGTGCTTGAAAAGGAAATCGCGGCGCGGCTCGCGACGTTCATGAAGACCCAGCCGCAAAACATCCGCCTGGTCAAATGGTACGACCAGACGGCGCTCGTCCGCTCCTCGGTCGCCGCGGTGGAAGAGGCGATCGGCATTGGGCTGGTCTTCGCCGCCCTGGTCATCCTCGCATTCCTGCGCAACTGGCGCATCGCGGCCGTCGCCATGCTCATCGCGCCTTTGTCGGTCATGGTCACCGTCCTGCTGCTTCATGCTCTCGGCATGAGCTTCAACATCATGACCTTGGGAGGAATTGCCGCGGCCATTGGGCTGCTCATTGACGATGTGATCGTGATGATCGAGCATATTGCGCGCCGCGCAGGCGCGCCGGGCGACGCTCCCGCCGAAGACAGGGTGCTGGGCGCCGCGCGGGAGTTCCTTTCGCCGCTGTTTGGATCGAGCCTCGCCACGATCGTCATCTTTCTGCCGTTGGCGGCGCTTTCCGGCGTAGCCGGCGCCTTTTTCAAATTTCTGGCGCTGACCATGACCGCGGCGCTGGTCATCTCGTTCATTCTGACCGCGTTCACCGCGCCTTTGCTCGTCCGCGGCATCATCGATTTCGCCCATTGGCGCGATCCCGCGCATGGACGTGAAACCTGGCTGCGGCGAGTTCATGGCAGGCTGCTGGACAGGCTGTTCTCCGCTCCCTGGCTGGTTGGCCTTGCGGCGGCCGCACTCGTCGGCGCGGGGTATCTGGCCTACACGCGGGTGGGAACTGGCTTCCTGCCCCGCATGGACGAAGGCGGATTCGTCATCGATTATCATACCGCGCCCGGAACCTCGCTCGCCGAGACCGACCGCGAGCTTCGCCAAATCGAGGCGATCCTGAAGAGCGATCCCCATGTCTCCGCTTTCTCGCGGCGAACGGGCGCAGGGTTTGGCGGCGATTTCAAGGAGAGCTATCAGGGGGATTTCATCATCCGTCTGGTCGACCCGGCGCATCGGCCTCCGATCTGGTCGGTGATGGACGCTATCGACGCAAAAATCACGAGCGACGTGCCGGGAGTCAGCTTCGACGCGCATCTGCTGCTGGGGGATATGGTCGGCGACATGGTCGGACGTCCGCAGCCGATCGTTGTGGAACTGAGCGCAAAAAATCCCGAAACTCTACCTGAAGTTGCGACCGCCTTGGCGGCGGAACTTGCCAAAGTTCCGGGAATCGAGCCAGCTTCCGTGGAAAGCGGGGTCGTCCCCGCCGGAGACGCGCTGAAATTCGAAGTCGATCGCGCCGCGGCGGCGATGGCCGGCATGACGCCAGCCGAGGTCGAGGCGCAACTGCTTCACTATCTGAACGGGAAGGTCGTCACTCGCTATCTCGGTTCGGTTCAGCCGGTCGGCGTGCGCCTGTGGCTCGATCCGCCGGGCGAGCGCATGTACAAGGACCAGTTGTCGAACCTGCTCATCCGCGCGCCGAACGGCCATGTCTTTCCGCTCGGAACCGTGGCGCACGTCGTGTTCGCCGGCGGTCAACCGGAAATCACCCGCGACAATCTTGCTCAGATCGTGGCCGTGACGGCGCAGATCAGCGGCGGCAGCGATCTCGGCTCGGTCGCGGCGGCGGTGAAAAAGGTTCTCGACCGACCGGGCCTGCTGCCGAACGACGTCTATTACCGGATCGGCGGCGCCTACAAACAGCAGCAGATAGCCGCCGAAGGGATGATCAAGGTCTTCATCGGCGCCCTGGTCGCCGAATTCATCCTGCTGCTCTTTCTTTACGAGCGCTTCTGGCTGCCGGTCATCATCATCTCGACCTCGCTCGTCGCGACCAGCGCTGTTTTCATCGGACTCTGGCTGACCGGCGTCGAACTCAACATCACCGCCATGATGGGCATGGTGATGATCATCGGCGTCGGAACCGAGATGGCGGTCTTTCTGGTTTCGGAATATCAGGCCCTAGCGGAGACGACGACGCCGCGCGAGGCGATCAGGGAGGCGTCGCTGAATCGCCTGCGGCCAATCGTCATGAGCAGTCTGGCGATGATCCTTGCTCTCGCCCCGCTCGGCGCGGCGATCAGCGGCTCCGGCGACCAGATGTTGCAGCCGCTAGCGGTTGCCATCATCGCGGGGATCGTGGCGCAGCTTCCACTCGTCCTGCTCGCCATGCCCGCCCTCATCCGGCTCACGGCGCGGCGGCCCTGATCCCGGGCACAAGGCAGGTTTTTCGAATGCATACACCGCATCCGCGCCGTTCTTGAACGATCTTGGCCGGCGTGGGATTCGACCGGCGTTCTTGCGATACTGCCGTCAAAACTGTAGCCGACCGCTTTCGAGAAGTTCGCCGCCCTTCGGCCTACGTCCGGAATCCGCCCGT
>JAKAJL010000004.1 GCA_021813805.1 Pseudomonadota bacterium
GATCGGCAAGCTCCTAAAAATGCTCGGCTTCTCGCACATTAGCGCGACCGAGCCAGCCCGCCGGCCAGCCTTATGAGAACGCCTATCTGTTCGGCGCCATTTGTCCGGCGCGCGGCGTCGGCGCCGCGCTCGCCATGCCCTGCGCCGACACCGAGGCGATGCAGGCGCATCTGGACGAAATCTCCAGGCGCGTCGCGCGCCGCTCTCACGCCGTCCCGCTGTTCGACGGCGCCGGCTGGCATACGACCGACAAGCTCAACATTCCGAAAAACATGACCCTGATCTTCCCGCCATCGCGCTCGCCGGAATTGACGTCGCCTTCATCATAGATTGGTCAATCTGGCGACGAAGACATCAAGCCACCGCCGCTTACGCCCACGATAAGCGCCGCCAATATCCGCAACTGTAGTACTAGAGCGTAATCGCAAAAAGCCGCAGACTTTTTTGACAGGATTATTATTCAAACACAAAATGTCAGAGTAAAATTCCCGACTCGGCGCGAAACGATTTCGCTCCAGGCGCGGGAACTCGTATCATGAGGCTCCAAGGCGGCCGTCAGCGCCTTGAATCGTTGCCGGCGCCACCGGGCAGGACGCGGAAATTTGCATGCGCCAAACTCTCGCGCCGTCAGGTCGGAGACGCCTTTGGCAGCCCCCCGGGTTGGTCGCGCGCCGCGCCGGAACGACCATTTACTTGCCGTAATGAAAGATCAGGCTGAGGCCGGTTCCCGTTGGCGACGGAGGAAAGGGCGCCGCCTTACGGATTGCCGCCATCGAGGCGGAGTCCAGTTCGGGCGATCCGCTCGACTTGACAACACGCTCCCGAAGAAGATTGCCGGCAAGATCGACATCGAAGACGATCTTGCCCTTTGTTTGCGCGAGACGGGCCGCGACCTCCGGTAAGCTAATGCGAGCCATCACCATTCCATAGACGATGGAAAGATAAGTCGAAGCGGCCTTTCCAACAGCGACAGGCGCCTTTCGGGAGGCGGGAGCGAAACTGTAGTCAGGCATGGGAGTAAAGGCCGTGAACGGCTCTTGCGTCGCTTTCTGCTGTGTCTCCGGTTGAGGCGCCGCCTGTTCCGCCTTCGTCTGCTCGAGCGTCTCGGGCCGCTGCAACTCGGCGGCTTCGACGGGATCGCCATCGGCGCGGCGGTCGATCGATTGCGGCGCCGACGCCTCGGCCGGTTTCGCGCTGGTTGAATTTTCCGAAGCCGGCGCAGCTCCGTTCGCCGGCTTTGTCCTGGCAGGCTCGGTCTCGGGCCCCGCCTTCGGAGAATGCGAGGCCTCGTCCCGGGCGTCCTTCATGACTTTTTCGTCATTGGCGGGGCGTGGCGCATCGTTGGCCATTTTCTCGTCGAGCGTGGCGTGCTTGGTCTGCTCTTCGCTTTTGGGCGGCGCCGGCTCCGGCGGCTTGGGCGGCGGCGGCTCGACGACGATCTCTACGGGAATTTCCTGCTCTCCCGGCGCCAGGCCATCCGATCTGTCGAGGTAGAAAATTGAAATCGGGATCGCATGCAAAAGAAAACAGACCAGGAGAACGAAGGGAAAGCGGCTCCTGTCAGCCAATCTCAAGGGCTGTGGCCGCTCAAGCAAACGTTCGTCGGGAGTCGCTGCAAGAACCATGCTCAATCTTCGCACGGATCCGTCCAGAGGCAAATCGACGAGACTTGCGCCGCTTCACCCCATTCCACCGCTAATCGACCGACATCCTCGAACCGGCTTTCCGGCCCCTCATGCCACAGGCGGCGACCGCCGGCATATCCAATCCGGCAGCCGGCGCCGATAAAAGGCCTGGACCCGATTTGCGAAGCCGACCGTGAATTGATCGTCCGGAACGCCGACTTGGCGTTGAACCTGGCCGGTCGGGACCATTCGCGGCCCGGCGACAAAGTTGCGATATGGATCACGAGGCCTTGCTTCCCTCCAAAAAAGCCCGCGCGGCCTCCGAAAAAGGTCGCGAGCGGCGCGTCGTCGCGTCGGTCAGGACGACGGTCGTTTCGCCGCTCGCGACGCATTCGCCGTTCAGGAAAACCGCCTGCTCCAGCCTGAGCGAACTGCGCCCGACCGCGGCGACGCGCGTGCCGATTTCGACCTCGCCCGGCCAGTTCAGCTCGCGGCGAAAATCCAATACCAGCCGGGCGAGAACCAAGGCGCCGTTCGGCCCCATCACGTCCACCCCGCCATCGATCAGCATGTCCACCCGTCCGGTTTCCAGGAAGGTGGCGAAAACGGCGTTATTGACATGGCCCTGCCGGTCGGTGTCGCCATAGCGCAGTTTTTCGCGCGTATGGAAAGGAAAATCGGCGAGCGCGGGCGCCGGGCCGGGCGCGGAGGGTGGCGGTTTTTGCGACATGGAGCCTCGTTGGGCGGATGACGCGCAAGACTAGCCCGGATCGCCTCGCCTTGCGACCTTGCGTTTTCGTGCTAACCTCGCGTGAGCAAAGTCGAACTCTCGTAGGCCGCGCGTGCAAAAACTGCTTTCCGCGCTTCTGATCGCCATACTGGTCCTTTTTGCGCACGCCGGCGCGCGCGCCAAGCCCGCGCAGACTGCGGCTGTGTTCGATGCGGTGTTCATCGACAGCTCGCCGCTGCCGGCCACGCCGGAAGAGACGGCGCGGATGGCGAGATTCAACGCGCAGCTGAAACAGGCCCTGGACAAATCGGGCCGCTATCGCGCGATCGATCTGGCTTCGATCAAGAAGGACGTCGACGCGGTCAGGGACATCACCGACTGCAACGGCTGCGAGGCGGATCTGGCCAAAAAGGCCGGGGCGCAGGTCGCGGTGGTGGCCTGGGTCCAGAAGGTCAGCAACCTGATCCTGAACATGAATATCCGCATCGAGGACGCCCAAACCGGCGCGACGCTCAAGGGCGGCAGCGTCGACATTCGCGGCAATGACGACCAGACCTGGGACCGCGGCCTGAAATATCTGCTCAGCGAGCACGTCTTCGCGCCGCCGCGCTGAAGGTGGCGAAGCCCGGTTTCTCACCGGTCGTCGGCGCCGGCGCCCCCTGACGTGAAACCCGTCGAGACTGCGACCAAATCACGCGCGTCAATCGATCCTTCGTTCAATGAAAGGGCGGCTTCCCGCCCCGCCAAAATCATTGGCAAGCGCGGCGGCGCGTGAAATATTTGCGAAGGGCCGGCCGGACCGGCGGCGATTGGCAAGGAGCGGGGACATGGGCGAAAGCGCAAAGGACGAAAGACGCGTGAGCGGGCCCCGGCTCTTCGCGATCGTCGGCCCGTTCCAGAGCGGCAAGACCACGCTGCTCGAATGTCTGCTCACCCGTTCGGGCGCCCTCGCCCGCCAGGGCTCGGTGCGCGACGGCTCCTCGGTCGGAGATTCCAGCGCCGAGGCCCGCGCCCACGCGGCCAGCGTCGAGGCCAATATCGCCTCGGTCGATTATCTCGGCGACCGTTTCACCTTCATCGACCTGCCCGGCTCGATCGAATTCGCCCATGAGGCCCGCAACGTCCTCCCGATGTGCGACGCGGCCATCGTGGTCTGCGAGGCGGACGAGCGCAAGCTGCCAGCCCTGCGCATGATTCTGCGCGAGATCGAAGACCTCGGAATCCCGCGCATCCTGTTTCTCAACAAGATCGATCAGGCCGACCTGCGCATCCGCGAAACGCTGGCCATGCTCCAGCCGGCTTCGCAGACGCCGCTGCTGCTCCGGCAGATCCCGGTCTGGCAGAACGGCATCGTCACCGGCTTCATCGATCTCGCACTGGAGCGCGCCTTCGTCTATCGCGAGCACGCGCCGTCGGTCGTGGTGGATGTGCCGGCGGGCGAATTGCCGCGCGAAAAAGAGGCCCGCTACACCATGCTGGAGCGCCTCGCCGATTATGACGACGCCCTGATGGAGGAGCTGATTTCCGACATCGAACCGCCGCGCGACCAGATTTTCGACGATCTCACCCGCGACCTGCGCGAGGGCCTGGTCGCGCCGGTGCTGATCGGCTCGGCCGAGGCCGGCCATGGCGTCACCCGCCTGCTCAAGGCCTTGCGCCACGAAGCGCCGGGAATCTCGCGGCTGCGGGAACGACTCGGGATCTCCGCCGACGGTCCGGCGCTCGCTCATGCAATCAAGACCGTCCACACCGCCCATGGCGGCAAGCTCAGTTTTTCTCGTGTGCTGCGCGGTTCGTTCAGCGATGGCGCGATTGTGAGAAGCGCCAAGGGCGAGGACCGGATCGCCGGGCTGTCCCGCCTGACGGGCCTTGCCGGATCGAAACAGGGCAAGGTGGAGGAAGGCGACTGTATCGCCTTCGGGCGGCTCGATCATGTGGCGACCGGCGACACGTTCGGCGACGCCAAGGCCGCCGCCCCGGCCCCGGCGCTTGGCGTCATCGCGCCGCCGCAACCGGCCCATTGCATCGCGCTCCATGTCAAGGACCGCAAGGACGAGGTCCGCCTGGCCGCAGCCATGGCGAAGCTCGCCGACGAGGATCCGTCGCTGTCTTTCGTGCAGGACCAGGAGGCCGGCGAACTGAGGCTGTTCGGCCAGGGCGAAATGCATCTGCGGGTCGCGCTGGAGCGCCTTGCCGCGCGCTTCGGCGTCAATGTGGACTCGCACAAGCCCAGCGTCGGCTATCGCGAGACCATCCGCCATTCCGTATCGGTGCGCGGACGCCACAAGAAACAGTCGGGCGGCCACGGCCAGTTCGGCGATGTCGCGCTGGATGTCGCGCCTTTGCCGCGCGGCGAAGGCTTTGCCTTCAACGAAACCGTTCATGGCGGCGCCGTGCCGAGAAATTATTTCGGCGCGATCGAGGAAGGCTGCAAGGACGCGCTTGAAAAGGGCCCGTTCGGCTTTCCGGTGGTGGACGTGGCCGTCACCCTGACCGACGGCTCCTATCACAGCGTCGATTCCTCCGACATGGCCTTCCGCACCGCCGCGCGCATCGGCATGTCAGAGGCGCTCGCCAAGGCCAATCCCGTGCTGCTGGAGCCGATTCTCGCGGTCGAGGTGACGACGCCGAGCGAAGCCCTGTCGCGCGTCACAGCGATCGTCTCCGGCCGGCGCGGTCAGATTCTCGGCTATGACGGACGGCCCGGCTGGGAGGGCTGGGACGTCCTCAGCGCCCTGATCCCGGAAGCGGAAATGGACGGACTGATCGTCGAATTGCGCTCGGCGACGGCGGGCGTCGGCTCCTTCACCCAGAAATTCGACCATCTCGCCGAAATGGTCGGCAAGACAGCGGAGGCCATCGTCGCGCACCACAACGGGACGAAAGCGCCAGCGCATTGATCGTCAGAAACGGCCGGCGTTCGGCGCCGGCCATTCGCCTCGCCGCATCTGCAGGAAACGCCCGTGATCGCCGCGCCCGACATCGCCCCGTGCCGGGGCCGATGCGTGACGCGCGTCGTTCGATCAGGCTTGGGCCTTTGCGCGATTGACCAGCAGTTTCTTGACGATCATTTCGCCGAAACTGTGGGCGACGAGCTCCGCGAGCGCGCAAGCGGCGACATAATTGAGACTGGTTTCGTGCGGCGCCAAAACGCAGGGGAAGAGCTTCAAATCCTCGGAATTGCGATCCGTCCGTTTCATGGCGGCGAAGGAAGCGTAGTCGATCATCGCCAGGTAGCAGACCAGATGATGGTGGCAGGCGAGATCAAGCTTGATATCGGCCTGTGAGCTTTCCGGCGTGATGAGCGTGACGTCGCGGAGCGTCTCGTAATCGAGCAGCGGCGGAACGGAAAAGGGAACGTAGGTGACGGCGTCGAGGATGTAATTATAGAGCCTGTAACGGCCCGCCATCCTGCTCTGATAGTAATCGACAAAGGCTTGATTGCCGGTGCGCGGCGAGGCGAACATCACCGCCAAGACCGGGCTGCCGATTTCAGCCAAGGCGAGGCTCAGATAGGTCGCGAGCGCGGAACCAAGACTATGGCCGCCCACGGTGACCGGCGCCGCCCCGACGCTGTCGCTGATCCCGCGCGCGGCCGCGACCCCCGGCAGGCCGCGATCGCGGCCGACGAGTGTCATGCTTTTGAAAATATCGTAAAATCCATACTCGACCGTGGCCCCGGAGACGCCGGGATACTCCCGGGCGGGGAAATTGGCGTCATCAAGCCATTCCTGTACCCGCGCGGTGCCGCGAATCGCGACGAAATATTCTTCCTCAACATTTCGCTTCGCGAGAAAGCCATAAAAGACAATATCGTCGCGGGCGAATTCCTTGATGACCTTCTTTCCCGCCGGCGTCCCATCGATGGTCTGGAAGAGGTCGTCATTCGCGAATAGATAGGCCACGACCTCCCAGCCAGTCGCCGAGATGCGGGGGTCATCGGCCGGCCTCAGCCTGTCGGCCCTGAACATGTCCTCGGCGCAAAGCACCAGCACGCCGGCGTCGAAATCGGCGACAGTCATGGTTTTCCCTCCCCAAGATTTTCTTGTCCTCGGGCGCCGCAAATGACGCTTCAGCGAAACACTTGCCGGCGTCGCCGTCAAACGACGGAACCCCCGATGCGGAGCGCTGCTCCGGCAAGCCGACTTGTCCGGGACGGCGAGATGCGACCGCGGCCTTTGATCTTTCACCCCGATCGCGCCGAGACGCTCCGGAACCGCCACAGCGCCAGCGCCAGGAAAACGGCGCCGATCAGGCCTGTCGCCAGAAAGCGCCGCCAGACCAGGTCGAACCCCGCGCCACGATAGAGAATGGCTTGGGCGATGGCGACGAAATGGGTCGAGGGCGAGACCTCCATGATGGCGCGCAGCCAGGATGGCATCGATTCGAGCGGCGTATTGGCGCCGGAAAGCAGATTCAGCGGCACGGCGACCAGAATATAGAGCAGGCCGAGCTGCGGCATGGTCCGCGCGATGGTGGCGAGAAAAACCCCCACCGAGGTCGAAAAGAACAGATAAAGCAGCGCGCCGACGAGGAAGAGCGGGATCGAGCCCTCGATGGGCACGCGCAACAGCTTTTCCACGACGAAAAACAGCGATAGTCCGACAGCCCCGACGATGATCAGACTATTGGCCCAGATTTTGGCCATGGCGATCTCGAAGGGCGTGACCGGCATGACCAGAAGATGTTCGACCGTGCCGTGCTCGCGCTCCCGCACCACCGCCGCGCCGGCGAGAATGATCGCCAGCATGGTGGTGGAGGAAATCACGCCCATGACGCTGGTGAACCACGAGGTCACGACATTGGGGTTGAAGGCGATGTGCACGACCTGGCTGATCGGAGCCGGGGGCGGCTCGTCCTGGCGGCTGAGGAATTTGGCGATTTCGTCGGAAAGAATCTGCGCGGCGTAGGCCGAGCCGATCCCCGCCTGAACCATGGCGGTGGCGTCCACGTTGATCTGCAGCTCGGGGCGCCGGCCGCCGAGCAGATCGCGTTCGAAATGGGGCGGTATATCGATGACGAATGTATAGGCGCCAACATCCATCAGCCGATCGACATCCTGCTGCGCGATCGCGCGGGCGGGCTGGAAATACGGCGGCAGAAAAGCGCGGACGAGGCGCGCCGACAATTCGGAGTGGTCCTCGTCCACATAAGCGATCGAGGCGTTGCGCACCTCTTGGGAATTGCTCTGCGCCTGGGCGATGATCGCCAGTGAAAAGGAATAGATCACCAGGCCGAGCAGCACCCCGTCGCGGAAAAAGCTGCGCAATTCCTTGGTCCCCAGCCAGAAAATGTTGCGCAGGCTCTGCATCATCTCTCCTGTTTGCGCAGCAGGAGGATGCTGATGGCCACGAGCGCCGGGAAGAACAGCGCCAGGATCGCCACATAGCTCGCGAGATCGGCGAAATGCAGCCCCTTGGTGAAGGCGCCGACGCTGATCGGCAGGTAATAGCTCATGGGAAACAATTTCCCCATGATCCGCCCGACGCCGGTGATCGCGGAGGCTGGCGTCGAAAGCCCCGAAAACATCGTCGCCGGCAGGATGGTCAGGATCGCCGTGCCGAACAGAGCGGCGATCTGGGTGCGTGTGAAGGCGGAGACGACCATGCCATAGCCGGTCGAGGCCGCGGCATAGACCAGCGAGCCCAGCGCCAGAACGCCGAACCCGCCCTTGAGCGGCACATTGAAAATGTAAAGCGCCATCAGGAACATGATCAGGAAATCGAAAAAGGCGAGGACGATATAAGGCGTCTGCTTGCCGAGCAGGAATTCGAGCCGCGTCACCGGCGTCACATAGAGATTGGTGATCGAGCCCAGCTCCTTTTCGCGCACGATGGCCAGCGCCATGAGAATGGCCGGGATCAGCGCCAGTTGCAGGGCGATGGCGCCAGGAACCATGGCGTAGATGGAGTCGAAGGACTGATTGTAGCGGAAGCGCGTCTGGATGTCCGCCGGAGGATCGGGAGCCGGCGGCAGGCCGTGGATCGCCGGATCGGTCAGAAACTGCTGGTGCATGCTCTGGAGATAGCCGTGGATCGTTTCGGCGCGAAAGGGCATGGCGCCGTCGATCCACACCGAAACCTCGGTCGGACGGCCACGCGAAATGTCGCGGCCGAAGCCTGGCGGAATCTCGATGGTCGCGCTGACGTCGCCGCTCTTGAGTCGGGTGACCAGATCCTGGGCGTCGCGGATGGGCGGCCGCTCGACGAAATAGGCCGAGCCCCGCACCTCGCTCAGATACGCGCGGCTGAAATAGGAATGGTCGCGGTCGAGCGCGGCGTATGTCAGGGAATCGACATCGGTGGTGATGCCGAAACCGAGCACCAGCAGCAGCAGCGCCGGACCGAAGATCGCATAGGACAGGCGGATCGGGTCGCGGGACAATTCGAGAATTTCGCGGATCGTATAGGCCGTCATCCGCCGCAGGCTGAAACGCGGATTGGCCGTCTCCGCGCGTTGCGGAGGCTGGCTCTCCGCCGTCTCGCCGAGAGGACGCACCGCCCCGGCCTCTTCCAGAAAGGCGATGAAAGCCTCTTCCAGGTTTTTCCCGTTCTTCCGGCGTGTCAATTCGCCAGGGGCGCCGGTGGCCAGGATTTTGCCGGAATCCATCAGCGAAATGCGGTCGCAGCGCGCGGCCTCGTTCATGAAATGGGTGGAGATGAAAATGGTCACGCCTTCCTGGCGCGACAATTCGATCAGCAGAGCCCAGAATGCGTCGCGGGCGACGGGATCGACGCCGGAGGTCGGCTCGTCGAGAATAAGCAGGTCGGGCTTGTGGACCAGCGCGACCGCCAGCGAAAGCCGCTGGCGCAGACCGAGCGGCAGGCCAGCGGCCAGGACGTCGCCATGGTCTTTCAGCGCGAAGCGATCGAGCAGGGTCTCCATGCGATCCCGGGCCTCGCCCGAGGCGAGGCCGAACAGGCGACCGTGCAATTCGAGATTCTGCAGCACGGTCAATTCGCTGTAGAGCGAAAAGCCCTGTGACATATAGCCGACCTGCCGGCGCGCCGCGAGGCCGCCCGCCTCGATGCTGCGGCCGAACAGCAGGGCCTCGCCGCCGCTGGCGTCCAGGAGACCGGTGAGCATTTTCATGGTCGTCGTCTTGCCGCAGCCGTTGGAGCCGACAAAGCCGAAAATCTCGCCGCGTCGAATGTCGAGATCGGCATGGTCGACGGCGACGAAATCGCCAAATTTTTTGGTCAGGCCCCTGGCGACGATCACCGGCGCGCCGCCGTCGTCCTTTCGCTGTGGAATTTCGAGCCTTTTCGCTCGGCCGCCCTCGGGCAGCATGGCGACGAACGCGTCCTCGACGCTCGCGGCGCCCGTGCGCGCGAGGATTTCATTCGGCGCGCCGGTCGCAAGGATCCTCCCCGCGTTCATGACGATGAGAAAATCAAACTTTTCCGCCTCCTCCATATAGGCGGTGGCGACAATGACGCTCATCGAGGTTTTTTGGCGCTCGCTCTGGCGCGCGCCAACCGCTTGGGCGCTCGGGTTTTCGCCTTCGCTCTGGCCTGCGCCAACCGCTTGCGCGGTGAAGCGCGCGCGCATCCTCTGCACCAGCTCCCAGAACTGCCGGCGCGACAGGGGGTCGACGCCGGTGGTCGGCTCGTCGAGGATCAGCAGGTCCGGGTCGTGGATCAGGGCGCAACAGAGGCCGAGCTTCTGCTTCATGCCGCCCGACAATTGATGGCAGGCCCTTTTGACGAAAGGCGCGAGGCCGACGTCGCGGGTCAGCGCGGCGACGCGCGCGGCGCCTTCCGCGCGGCTCTGGCCGAACAGCCGCGAGAAAAAGACGATGTTCTCCTCGACGGTGAGATCGGGGTAGAGATTCCTGCCCAGGCCCTGCGGCATGTACGCGATGCGCGGGCAGATTTCGTCGCGCCAGGCGGCGGACCCGATATCGCCGCCCAGAACCTCGATCCCGCCGTCCTGAAGCGCCTTGGCGCCGGCGATCAGCCCGAGCAGGGTCGATTTGCCGACCCCGTCCGGGCCCACCAGCCCGACCATGCAGCCGGCGGGAATGTCGAGCGACAGGCCGTCGAGCGCTCGGGTCCGGCCATAGGCGTGGCGCAGATGGCGCAGCCGGACCGCGGGCTCGCCCCTCATTCGGGGGAGCCTTGCAGCGCGGGCGTCCACGGCGCCTTGTCGTCGGTCTTGACATAAGCGACGCCGGGCAGGCCGCTGCGCACCGCGTCGGCATGGGCGCGGGCGCGGTCGGGATCGATCTTCACCCGCACCCGGAACATCATGCGGTCGCGATCGTCGCGGGTCTCGACCATTTTCGGGGTGAATTGCGCCTGATCGGCGAGAAAGGAGACTTTGGCCGGGATCGGCCGGTCGGGAAAAGCGTCGAGCAGGATGCGGGAATCCGCCCCGATCTTGACCTTGCCGGCCTGTAGCGTCGGCAGATAGATGTCCATATAGACGTAAGCCGTGTCGAGCATGGTGAAAACCTTGCCCCCGGCGGGCAGCACCTCGCCGACATTGGCGACACGATATTCGATCCGCCCATTGCGCGGGGCGATGAGCGCGTTGTCGGCGATATTGACGCGCGTCACATCGGCGTCATGCACGGCGGCGTTCAGCGCCTTTTCCATCTCGGCGACATGATGTTGCGCCGCCTGCTGAACGGCGCGGGCGGCGTCGAGCGCCTGTTTGCGCTGGTCGTAAAGCTGTTTCGTGGCGAAACCGTTTTTCACCAGCGCCGCGGTGCGCGCGATTTCCTGTTCTGCGAGCAAGGACGAGGTTTTGGCGTTGTCGAGATTGGCGCGCGCCTCCTCGACCGCCTTCTGCGCCTGCCCGATCTGCGCTTCGCCCTTTTTCAGGGTCTGCTGCAGGTCGCGTGTGTCCATGACCGCAAGCACTTGGCCGGCGGCGACCCTGTCGCCTTCGTCCACGCGCAATTCGGCGATGCGTCCGGCGAACTTGGTGTCGATGTCGATGGGATCGGCCTCCAGCCGGCCGTTGCCATAAACGATATAGGCCGGGATCGCCGGGGCGCGATGCGCTTGCCATACGACATAGCCGATCCCGCCGCCGACCAAAGCGAGAAGCGCGAGGCGCCGCGCCCAGACGCCACGCCGGCTCGGCGGGTGATGCTCTATAACCGTATGCTCCGCCTCCGGCTCGACTTTCGCGGGGAGCCGCGTCGGCGCCCCCCGCTCGACGTCCGCGGTGATCTTGGTGGCGGAGGCGTTGTCGTCGGTTTCATTCAAGGGGCAACCCTCGCGAACGTCTTTGTTTTAGTTTAGCGCGCCATTGGCTTAACGCCATGATCTGACGCCATTGCGGCGAAACATTCGCCGTCGGCGCGACAAGCCGCCGCGACAAAAGTTGATCGCCGGCGCGCTATGGTGTTTAAGATCCGGCAATGGAATGGCGCCACGGAATGGCCGCGATTGGCGGGCTTTGTGGCGCGACCAAATTCAGCCAGCAATCCAATCCAGGCGGAGCGGCATTCGATGCGCACCCTTTTTCTGCAAGCGCCGTCCTTTGACGGTTTCGATGGCGGCGCCGGCTCGCGCTATCAGGCGCGCCGCGAGATCGCCTCGTTCTGGTATCCGACCTGGCTCGCCCAGCCCGCGGCCCTGATCGAGAACTCCAAGCTGATCGACGCCCCGCCGCACAAGACCAAGCTTTCGGAAGTGGTCGCCCAGGCCAAGGACTTCGATCTCGTCGTGGTCCATACCTCCGTGCCGTCCTTCGCCTCGGATGTGAAATGTATCGAGGCCCTGAAGACCGCCAACCCCCATCTCAAAGCCGGACTGATCGGCGCCAAGGTGGCGGTGGACGCCGACGGCAGCCTGAGAAACGCGCCCGTGGTCGATTTCGTCGCCCGCAACGAATTCGACTTCACCATCAAGGACGTCGCCGACGGCCAGGACTGGAAGAACATTCTGGGCTTAAGCTACCGCGACGCCAATGGGAACATCCAGCACAACGGCGAGCGGCCGATCCTTGAAAACATGGATTCCCTGCCCTTCGTCTCGCCGATCTACAAGCGCGACCTGAAGATCGAGAATTATTTCATCGGCTATCTCAAGCATCCCTATATTTCGATCTATACCGGGCGCGGCTGCAAATCGCGCTGCACGTTCTGCCTGTGGCCGCAGACCGTCGGCGGCCACCGCTACCGCACCCGCAGCGTCGGCCATGTGATCGAAGAGATCAAATGGTGCCTGAAGAATTTTCCGCAGGTGCAGGAATATTTTTTTGATGACGACACTTTCACCGATGACCTGCCCCGCGCGGAAGCCATTGCCAAAGAGCTGGGAAAGCTGGGCGTAACCTGGTCGTGCAACGCCAAGGCCAATGTGCCGCGTTCCTCGCTGAAAGTCATGCGCGACAACGGCCTGCGCCTGCTGCTGGTCGGCTATGAATCGGGCAACCAGCAGATCCTGCACAATATCAAGAAAGGCATGCGGGTCGAGGTAGCGAAACAATTCGCGCGTGATTGCCGCGAACTCGGCATCATGATCCACGGCACCTTCATCATGGGCCTGCCGGGCGAGACGCGCGAGACGATCAGGGAAACGATCGAATTCGCCAAGGAGGTCAACCCGCACACCCTTCAGGTGTCGCTGGCCGCGCCCTATCCCGGCACCTTCCTTTACAACCAGGCGCTGGAAAACGGCTGGCTCGACAGCGCCAACGCCGAACTGGTGGACGAGAACGGCGTCCAGATCGCGCCGCTCCATTATCCCGACCTCAGCCACAAGGAAATTTTCGACGCGGTCGAGACTTTTTATCGCCAGTTCTATTTCCGGCCGCGGAAAATCGGGGCGATCGTCAACGAAATGGTGCGCGACCGCGCCATGATGAAGCGCCGCCTGCGCGAGGGCGTCGAATTCTTCCAGTTTTTGCGGGAGCGGAAACAGGGCGCGCAATGCTAGTCGCCCACGCGCCGCCATTCGCACGAACCGGAACTTTTCACGCGCTCGCGCGTTGACAGGCGCCGCCGGAACTTACAGCCTTTTTTCCCCTGGCCGCCGGCGAGATGTCGTTGACGGAATGAATCATGCGCCCCCTGGCTTGCGCCCTTGCGATGGTGATGTTGTTCGGCGCCCTTTCCGCGGCGGGCGCGTCCGAGAGAACCGGAAAAATCATTTCGATCGACTGGGATAAGAACACGCTGACACTCGAAAATGGCTCTCGTTATGTTGCGAAGAACAGGGACGTGGAGGTTTACGCCTTCACGGTCGGAGAAAAGGTCACGGTGATTTATCATAAGCGCGACGGCAAAAGGATCGTTACGTCAATACGCCCCGCGCCCTGACCGTCGCCTCCTTCGCGAGAAGCCGCCCTAGTGCCACAGTTGCGGATATTTGAGTCATCTGATTCCCTTTTCGGCGTGATTTGGGGAGGGAGCGATGGGCGTGGCTACGTGGTCGGGCGCGCTTTTAGACTGGGAAACGGAGTTGGCGGGGCTGAAGCCGTGGTTGGCGCCGATTTTTCGCCGCAGCGAGTTGAAAGCGACGGCGGCGGCTTTTCTTGACGGGCTGTTGTCGAATGTTTCGCGCAAGACCGGCTGGCAAATGGCGGAGCAAGCGGGACTTGAGCGACCCTACCGGATGCAATCGCTTCTGGGCCGCAGCCTCTGAAATGAAGAGGCGCTGAGAGACGACGTTCGCGCCTATGTCATCGAGGCGCTGGCTGATCCCGACGGCGTGCTGGCTGTCGACGAAACAGGCTTCATGAAAAAGGGCGAGCATTTCGTCGGCGTGGCGCGGCAATATTCGGGAACGGCGGGCGGATCGAAAATTCTCAAATCGGCGTGTTCCTGGCCTACGCCGACCGCTTTGGCCAGGCATTGATCGACCGTCGCCTTTATCTGCCCGAGAGCTGGGCGAAAGACGACGCGCGGCGGAGCAAAGCGCATGTGCCGGAAGAGATCGGCTTCGCCGCCAAGACCGAGATCGCGCGCAAGCTGATTTCCGCCGCGCTCGATGCGGGGGCGCCCTGCGCCTATGTGCTCGCCGACGCCGCTTATGGCTCGGATTCTCGCCGGAGGCGCATGCTGGAAGAGCGCGGCCAATCTTATGTGCTGGCGGTGAGGTCCAATCATTGCCTGCGTTCATCGCTCCGGAAGGTCTTGTTCAGACCGATCCCGGCACGCTCGCCGAGGCGTTTGCGCCTGAGGCATTCCTCGCCCACGCCGCGGGCGAGGGCTTCAAGGGATTGCGTCTCTATGACTGGGCGCGGTTCAAACCGCCATCGATTTGCGACGAGCGTTTCGAGCGCTGGCTTTTGGTCGGTCCCAGCCGGAGCGATCATTCAAGGCGAGCCTATTATTTCGCCTTTGCTCCGGCCGGCGCCTCGCTTGCCGACCTTGCCGGCGCCGCCGGCTTGCGGTGGACGATCGAGGAATGTTTCGAGCGCGCCAAGGACGGTCTCGGCCTCGAACATTGCGAGGCGCGGTCCCGGCGTGGCTGGCATCGCCACATGACGCTTGTCATGCCGCCGGCGCTTTCCTGGGTAAATTGCATGCTCAGCTGCGCCGCGCGACCTGGGGCGAACCGAACGAAACGAGCCCCGTTCAGGCAATCGTCGGCTAACGCTACTCGCCGCCCTCGTTCCAAGCGTTCCGGAAATTCAAACTTTGATCGCGCGATCACGGCTTGCGCCGCCCCTCGTCGTCGCCTTCATCATAGATTGGTCCATCTGGCGACCAAGACATCGTGCCAACGCCGCTTACGCCCACGACAAGCGCCGCCAATATCCGCAACTGTAGCGCTAACCCAGCTTCCGCAGATGGATCGTCGCCATGGCCAGAACCATCAGGGCGAAGGCCTTGTGCGCCAGAGCGACCGGCAGCGGCGCGACCAGAAGCACGGCAATGACGCCGAGCACGGTTTGGGTCGCCACGAGGACGGCGAGGAGCCGCGCCCGAAGCACGGCGCGTTTCGCCACCTTCTCCCGATCGATATGGAAGGCATGGAACAGGGACAGCGCCAGCGCGACATAGGCCGCGAGGCGGTGCTGGAGCTGGACCATGGCGATATTGTCGACAAAATTCGCGGCCCAGGGCGTTTGGAAGAAAAGGTCGGCGCGCGGCGGGATGAAGCGTCCGTCCATGAGCGGCCAGGTGTTATAGGTAAAGCCGGCGTCCAGGCCGGAGACGAGCCCGCCGAGGCCGATCTGCGCCAAGATCAAGGTCAGCAGGGCGCCGGCTTCAAAGCGGAAGGCGCGCGCGTCGGGACCGAGCGGGTCGCGATAATTGGGCGCCAGGCCGACGGCGGTCCAGATCGTGACGGAGAAAGTCAACGCGGCAAGCAGAAGCTGGAGCGCCAATCGTCCCTGTGCGGCTTCCGCGCGATGGACGAAGGCGGATGGGGCCATCCACCAGCCGGCCAGGCCTTGCACGCAGACCAGCGCGACAATGACGGCGAGCCGTCGACGGAATGGGTCGGAGATCTCGCGCCGCGCCACAAACCACAACAGGGGTAAAGCGAAAAGCGCGCCGGCGGCAGGCGCCCATTCGCCGATCGCCGGTTTCGTTTCGCTGAGTCGGGCCTCGCCGCCGAGAAAAGCGGCGAAAACGCCGGCGGCCGTCAGCCACAACCAGAACCTAACCGCGCGGAAAGGATCGGCTGGCGCCTGCTTGGCCTGACGTGCGCGGGGTTTCGGCATTTCGGCTCGGCGTCCGGGCGCTCGAAAAACAAAGGCCGCGGCGGGAGAGCCGCCGCGGCGAAAGTCGCGAGAGCGATGGGGCTCAGTCGTTCGGACCGCCGTCCATGCCGCCACGCTCGTTGCGCATGTCCTCATCCATGCCCATCTCCTCGAAGGCCGCCTTCTGCTTGGCGTCGAGGCTGTTATAGAAGGAGGTGAGCTGCGCGGCTTCGGTTTTGAACGCGTCCAGCCGATGCTGCATCATTTCCACACGGAAACTGAGGCGGCCGGGGAAGTTGGAAAGATCAGGCTTGTGGGCGCAGATCGAGGCCTTGAATTCCTTGGCGCCTTTGATGCGCGCATCCGCAACGGCCTTGAGCGCGGCCGTCTGCTGGGGGTTCAGCTCCAGCATTGTCGACATATGCTCGGTACGGTCCCGCATCATTTCGCCCAGGCCGCCGCCCCGATTGTCCGAGCACATGTCGTCAAGCCACATGGCCTGCGGCGACATGTCCTTTTCGTCCGACTCCGGCGATTTGGGTTGCGCATTCGCCTGCGCCAAAGCCAGTCCGCCGCACATGCAGACGAGTGCAAGCATGGATTTATTCAAGATACGCATTTAAAAACCTCCCCTATTCAGTCGCCGGGCAAGCCAGGCGGCCAACGGCATAGCGCCGCGCCCGATTTTTGTATGAACCGGGCCTGTCGCGCAAGCCCTTGACGAGGAGAGATTCCATGCGCAGCCGTCAGCGGAAATTCATCGGCGCGATTTTCATGATCTGTTTCGTCATCGTCTATGCGCTTTTCGCCATGGTTCTGGCCCAGGCGACGGCGATGAAAGTCGAGAATCCTGCGCTGCGGCTGCTGATTTTTGCGATTCTGGGCCTCGGATGGGCCGTCCCCATGGTTCCGCTGATCAGCTGGATGGAGCGGGGGGAGAAATAGGATTTTCGCCGCTCGCTCTGGCGTGCGCCAACCGCTCGCGCGCAAGGGGGAGACTCACCCCACATTGAGCCTGCGGCCGCCGTTCCATAGCGCGAAGGGCGCCCCCGACAGCAGGACGTCGAAATGGGCGGCGTCTTGCCACAGCCCGTTCACCGAAAGGCGCGGCAGGGCGAACGGATGGCCCGCATGTTCGGGGAAGATCATGCCGGGCCGGGTCGTCGTCGCGGTCGCGAAGCCGACTTCGGCGGCGAGCGCGAATTCGCGCGGTCCCGCCGATTCCGCATCGCCATAAGGGTAGGCGAAATGGCGGATGGTCCGGCCGAAGCGCTTTTCGAGCTGGTCGCGGCTTTCCGCCATTTCCCGCCGCGCCGCTTCGACCGGCAGGCTGGCGAGGCGGGGGTGGGTGACGCTATGGGCGCCGACGGTCGCCAGATCGTGGTCGGCCAGTTCGCGCAATTCGTCCCAGCCGAGGCAGTTGTCCTCGACCAGCTTCCGGGCGTCGATTCCTGCCTTGGCGCCGAGCTGCGCCACCGCCGCGAGCAGGCGCTCGTCGCCGCCGCCGCGCAGCAGCCAATAGACGCGCTCGAAGGCCGCGCTTTTCTCGCCATCGTCGCGCGCCGGCAGAACGAGGCGGGCGCCGTCGAGATCGAGTTCGATGCGGTCGAGGCGCCTTATGGCCTCCTCAAGCTCCACCCACCAAAGCCGCGCGGCGCGGTCGGCCAGACCCGGGGCGATGTAAAACGTCGCCGGCGCGTCATGGCGCTCCAGGGTGGGCAAGGCATGATCCGGCAGGTCGCGAAAACCGTCGTCGAAGGTCAGGACCGCGAAAGGGCCGCCCTCGCCGGTCGCCAGCCGGAACATGGCCTCGTCGAGCGAGACGAGGGCGAGGCCGGTCTCGCGCAGGCGGGTGAGCACGGCGTCGAAAAAGTCCGGCGTGATTTCGAGCAGGGCGTTGGGCGCGAAGCCGGAATGCGGCGGCGGGCGCACACGGTGGAAGGTGAGAATGACGCCGCGTCCGCGAAAAATTTCGCCCGCCAGGCGATGCAGGCCGGTGGCGCGGAACAGGCCGAAGCCGGCGGCAATTGCGTTCTTCTTCCAGTTCATCGCGGTCGAGGCGCCAGGGGTTGAAAGGCCGGGCGGGAACATTAGCAAGCAAGCATTGACCTTTTATTGATAGGAGAAGGCGGCTCGCCCCAGGAAAGGCCCGATGTCCGTCGCCGCGCCGCAAACCGTTTCACCCCCCGCGCCGCGCGCCGGCGTTTTGCCGCGGGCGCCGTTCGCGCGAGTCGAGGTGGTCAACGATCCGACTCAAGTCCTGGCGGCGTGGCGTGAATTGTCGCCGGAAACGCGCGGCTCGTTCTACCAGAGCGAGCGTTTCGTCATTTCCTGGTTCGCGATTTTCGGATCGCGCCGGAGGGCAAGACCGTTTTTCGTCGTCGCGCGCGACGCGTCGAATGCGCCGCTCGCCGTTTTGCCGCTCGCGTTGTTCCACTTCGGCCCGCTGCGCGTGGCGCAATTCCCCGGCGAAAAACATTCCAATTACAATCTCGGCCTGTTTCGCGCCGGCGCCGAGCTTTCAGCGCAGGATTTGAAGGTCTTGCTGCGCGCGGCGGCGCGCGCCGCGCCCGGCGGACCGCATCTTTATCGCTTGCGCAGTCTTCCCCTCGCCTGGCGCGGCGCGCCAAATCCTCTTGCGCGCCTCGATCATGGACCGGCCGCCAGTCGCGCCCGCGCCGCGGATTTGCCCGAAGACGGCGAAGCGTTTCTTGCGCGCCGGCTCTCCGCCGACGCGCGGAAGAAATTGCGCAAGAAGGAAAGGCGTCTCGCGGCCTTGGGCGAATTGCGCTATTTCCGCGCCGCCGGGGCCAAGGAAAAGGCGAAAGTCCTAGACGCCTTTTTCGCGCACAAGGCCGGCCGTCCGGAATTTCGCCTCGGCCGAGACGAAATCGGCGCCCTGCGGGCTTTTTACGGCGCGCTGGCGGAAGGAGAGGGCGGGGCCGAGCTTCACGTTCTGGCCGTGAGCGACCGGATCGTCGCGGTTCTGGGCGCGGGCGCCAACGGCGGGCGCCTGCAAGGCATGTTCATTTCCTACGATCCCGATCCGGAGATCGCCCGATCGAGCCCCGGCGAAATCCTGCTGACCCATGTCCTGCGCGACGCCTGCGCGCGGAACTTTACGGCCTTCGATCTCGGCGTCGGCGAGGCGCGCTACAAGGCGGATTTTTGCGACGAGGTCGAGGAACTGGCCGACGCGCTTTACGCGCCGACAGCTTTGGGGCGGCTGGCCCTGCCCATTTTCGCCCTGGCCGCCGCCGCCAAGCGGACGATCAAGGCCAATCCGAAATTGTTCGCCCTGGCCGGAAAAATCCGCCGGGGCTGAAGACCGGCGCGGCCAGCGTGGCGGGAAAGTCCGGGAATGGACTATTGACCGGCGCGGGGAAGCCCTGTACTTCCCGATTCACCCTCAGGGGAGCGCGTAGCTCAGCCGGTAGAGCATTTGACTTTTAATCAAAGGGTCCTGGGTTCGAGTCCCAGCGCGCTCACCAATGAAAATCAATATCTTATATGAGCTTGTTCTTCGACGCCGGGGATTGGCGTCTCGCAGGATTCGTGACCGCGGGCGGTAGGCGACACGTTGTTGGCTTTTGGTCAGGCGCTCGTTTGGCCGAAAGCCTCGAACAAGGCCGTCTCGGACGCCATGGCCGACAGCTGTGGCGCAGCTTGCGCAAAACGGCTCAACTTCCGGCCGTGGAGCGCGAGACATTCGCCAATTCGCCGAGATCCGGTTCGCCACATTTCGCCAAAATCGCCCGGCGCACCTTGTCCCGCATCTCGACCACGGCGGCGAAGCCGGTTCCGGTCGGTTCGATGGCGTCTCCGATTTCGGCGCTGACCGGCGACCATCGCGGGAACCATTGCCCGCCGCGCAGCATTGACCGCGTTCCGCGCAGCGCGCCGGGCAATATGGGCACACGCGCCTCGGTCGCCGCCTGGAACGCGCCGAGATAGAACTCGGAAAGCGCCGCCCTCCGCGTGAATGTTCCCTCCGGGAAAAAGACGATGACGCGTCCGTCCCGGGCGGCGGCCGCCAGAGCATTCGCGCCGGCGACGCTCTCGCCGCCCTCATGTCGGGCAACGAACAGGGCGCCCAGGCGACGCGTGAACGGGCCCGCGAAAGCTTGCCGCGCCAACTCCTTTTTGGCGACGAAAGCGGGCGTCCCGGGCAGGATGGCCGCGAGAACGACCACATCCATATAACTCGCATGATTGAAGGCGAGCATCGCATTCGACCGAGGAATGCGCTCAAGCCCGGCGACGGCGACCGGCACGTTCAGCGCCCGCAAGGCGCAGCGCGCGATCGAACGCGCCGCTCGCCACCGCCATTCGAGACGCGGCAGCGCCATGACGGCGAACCACGCGAGGACATAGGCGGCTGCGACGACGATCCACCACCACAACGCATATGCCGTTTCGCCGAGAATTTTCATGAGCTTCCGCGCCCCGGGACCGAAGCTTGCGACGAAAAGGCGCAGGAATTGTCGCCAGACGCCTGGCGGGCGCGCGCCAATCCCCTGCGCCAGGAAGAGCGCTTTTGCCGCGCTTCGCCGGATTTTGCCGCTCGATGTTTTGGGAATCGTGTGCGGCGGCGCCAGTATGATTTCTTCGGCCGGAGAGCCGACGACGGCGGCGGCGGCTTCCTGGACGCGCGCTTCCAGCGCCGCGCGCGCGGCTGGCGCGGCGGCGCGCGTCTCCGCCACAACCACGACCCGTTCCGTGCCCGAATGAGCGTCCGTCAAGCCAAAGGCCGCGACGCAGCCTTTGCGAATTCCGGGGACGGCCGCCACGGCTTCCTCGATTTCCTGCGGGAAGATATGACGGCCCGCGCGGATGATGATGTCCTTCACGCGGCCGGTTATGAAAATGTCGCCGCCGGCGACGTAGCCGCAATCCCCCGTATCGAGCCAACCGCCCCGAAAAAGTTCCCGTGTCTTCGGCTCGTTGCGAAAATAGCCGGAAGTCGCGGACGGCCCGCGGAACTCGATCCGTCCTTCGCGCCTTTCGCCAAGCTCGAGGCCGAGATCGTCAACCACGCGAATTTCGTGGTCCGGCAGCGGCCGGCCGCAAGCGACGATCTCGAGAGGATGCGGATCTCCCGGCTTGCAGGGCTCGGCGACGCCGTGACGGCCCAGAGACTGGCGGTCCACGCGATCGATGATCGGCTCGCGGCCGGGAGGGGGGAACGCTAGGCCCACGGCGTTTTCGGCCAGCCCATACACCGGAGCCATGGCGTTTGCGCGAAATCCGAATGGCGAGAACTTCTCGACAAAGCGGCGCACCGTCCTGGCGCCGACCGGCTCGGCGCCATTGGCGACCATGCGCAAGGAGCTGAGATCGAGCCCGCGCAATGCGGACGCGTCGATCTTGTCGAGGCAGAGCTCAAAACCGAAATTCGGCGCCGCCGACAAAGTGGCGCGATAGCGATGGATCGCCCACAGCCAGCACTCGGGCCGCGCCAGAAAACTCGTGGGCGGCAAGACATAAAGCGGCGCGGCGAAATAGAGGCAGCCAAGCCACGCGCCGATCAATCCCATGTCGTGATAAAGCGGCAGCCAGCTCACAAAAATATCGGCTGAACTCGCCTCCATCGCGCGGCCCATGGCCCGTATGTTGGCGAGCAGATTGGCGTGGCTCAGCACGACCCCCTTGGGGTCTCCCGTGCTCCCCGACGTATATTGGAGGAAAGCCGTCGACGCCGGGTCGCCAACCGCCGGCAGCGGGAGGTCGGCGACGGTCGCGGTCAGGCTCGAGAAGCTTTCAATCGACACCAGGTCTTCGACCAGAGATCGCAGCAGAACGCCCAAATTCAACGCCGGTGGCACAGTCACCAGAATACAGGCTCCGGCGTTGCGCAAAATTTGAGCCTGCCGCCGCAAGTGATCTTCAAACTGCGAAGGCCGCGCCGGCGGGTAGATCGGGACCGGAACTGCTCCCGCGTAAAGAATGCCAAAAAAAACTTTGAAAAAGTCCAGGCTCGTGGGCAGCATCACGCCAATGCGGTCGCCGGGCGCCACATCGCGCGCGACGAGGCCACAGGCCACTTTTCTTGCCGCCGCGGCCAGTTCGCCATAGGTCAGGGCGCCGAGCGGCGTTGCGTCGTCCTGCAGCAGGGTGAGGTGTAGCCGGTCCGGGTGACGCCGCACATGCCAGTCGAGAACTTCGACCAGCGTCGTCGCCTCTTCGGCCGCCGAAACCTCCGGCAAAGGCGGAAGCGCGGAACGAGCGAGCCAGTCGGCGCCCAGCGGCTGCCCTTTGCGCGCCTCGCCAAGCGCCTTCAGAAGATCGCCGATGGTTTCGGCTTCGGCGACGGCGGCGGCCGGCATGTGAAGCCGGAAGGCGCGTTCGATGCGCAAGACCAGTTCGGTCCGGCCAAGGCTGTCAATGCCGAGGTCCTCGGCCAGGCGGGTCGAGAGCGCAGGGACGACGAGTCTCGCGCGCAGGGGATGAAGCTCACGGACGAACTCGTGGATGACCGCGACAAGCGCGCGTTCGGACGCCCGATCGTCCGTCGCAACTTCTGGAACATTGTTGGCGGCGCCTTGGTTCACGTTTTGATTGTAGCGCGGGAGTGAAAAATTTCGATGAAATTTAGCTTGCCTCGCGCTGTCCGCTCCGCCGCGAAATCCCGCCTCAACGCAGCCGGCTTTTGGGGCCACGGCGATCGGTTGGGCGAGCGCGGCGACGACGAATTTCATTGTGGCTCACGCGTGAAGAATCTGGCCCATAGCGCATCCTTCCATTCCAGCGAAAATTTTGCGCCATCCAAGCCTCGGATCAAACACATAGCGCGCGTTGGCGTGAAGCTGAACGCGGCGCGGATTAATCGACGCCATGCGGGAAAATCCGTCCGCCGTGCTATCATTCGTCCGCGACAACCGATGCGAGGGCGCGGCATGAATCGATTTCACGCAATGGCCGCGACGGGCCGCTCCGCGCTTTTCTTCCGAGAATGCGCGGGCGAAAGGCCTCGAATCGCAAACAGCGGACAGGCAGGCCGGCGCGGTTTGATTGCCCGCCAATGGGCGCGACCGGATCGCTGAAGCCGCATGGACAAGCCGCCGCCTCCCGCCAAAGCCGCGCCGCCCATTTCGCTGGTCGTCGTGGCGGCTATCGCGCGCAACGGGGCGCTGGGTCGCGATAATGCGCTGCCCTGGCGCGCGCCGGGCGATCTCAGGCGATTCCGCGGCATCACCTGGGGACGGCCGCTCATCATGGGGCGGAAGACTTTTCAATCCATCGGCGGGCCTTTGCCGGGACGCGAGACGATTGTACTGACCCGCAACCGGCGTTTTTTCGCGGACGCCAGGCCGGAGCATGTTCATGTCGCGGAGAATTTCGACGCGGCTCTTGCTCTGGCGGCCGATCTCGCCCGCGCGATGGGCGCGACGGAGGCCATTCTGGCCGGGGGCGCCGAAATCTATCGTCTCGGCCTGCCGGGCGCCCGAAAGCTGCGCCTCACTTTGGTCGATTGCGCGCCAGAGGCCGACGCCTTTTTTCCCGAAATCGATTGGAGCGAATGGCTGGAAACCCGCCGTGAGCGCGCGCCGCGTGGCGCGGAGGACGAATTCGCCCTGGAATTCATCGATTACCAGCGGATTTGATCGCGGATTGTGCGCCACGGAAGCGCATTCTATATAGGTTCGGTCGGCGCGGAAGGCGCGACGGCCGAAATTTCGAGGAGCCGATGCCCTGGAGCAAACCGGGCGGCGACGAGCCGCCGAAGCCGGAAGGTGAGAAGCCTTCCGATGGCAAGCGCGACGTCGGGCGCGGTCCGTGGGGCGCCTCGGGACAGGGGGGCTCGAACAGCGGCAATCCCTGGGGCGGGTCCGGCGGCGGTCCCTTCGGCGGCGGCAACTTTGGCGGAGGCTCGCGCGGTCCCGATCTCGAAGCTCTGGCGCGGAAGGCGCAGGAAAAGCTGCGCAACCTCACTTCGGGCGATTTTTCCCCGCGCGTCCTGCTGCTGATCGGAGCGGCGGTCGGCGCGCTTTGGCTCTCCAGTGGTTTTTACACCATCGATCCCAACCAGATCGGCCTCAATCTCGTGTTCGGCCGCTATGTC
The DNA here is from genome assembly GCA_021813805.1 of Pseudomonadota bacterium. GTDB lineage: Bacteria > Pseudomonadota > Alphaproteobacteria > Rhizobiales > Beijerinckiaceae > Rhodoblastus. Next base: position 24,029 of record JAKAJL010000004.1, read on the forward strand.
GGCAAGACCCTGCCGGGCCTGAACTACAACTGGCCGGAGCCGATCGGCCAGGTGCTCAAGCTCAATGTCACCGATCGCAATTCGATCGACATCGGCTCAGTCGGCCGCGCCGACCAGCCCGGCGCGGTCGAGGTTCCCGAAGAAAGCCTGATGCTGACCGGCGACGAGAATATCGTCGATCTGAAATTCCGCGTGATCTGGCAGATCGACCCCGCCCATCCCGAATATTTCGCCTTCAACATCAAGAACCAGGCCGAGACGATCAAGGCGGTCGCCGAAAGCGTGATGCGCGACATCGTCGGCCGCACCCAGATCCAGCCTCTGCTGACCGTGGCGCGCAAGGTGATCGAGCCCCAGGCGCAGGAGGCGACGCAGAAGGTGCTGGACTCCTATGGCGCCGGCGTCGAAATCCTCCAGGTGCAGCTGCTTTCGGTCGATCCGCCGCCGACCGTCATCGCCGCCTTCCGCGACGTGACCGCCGCCCAGCAGGATCGCAGCCGCTTCGTCAACGAGGCGCAGGGCGAGGCCAATTCCATCGTGCCGAACGCGCGCGGCGAGGCCGCCCGCATCCTCAACGCCGCCGAGGCCTATCGCGCCCAGACGGTCGCCGAGGCGCGCGGCCAGGCGGCGCGCTATTCCAAGGTGTTCGGCGAATATCAGAAGGCGCCGGACGTGACGCGCGAGCGGCTCTATCTCGAAACCATGGAGCGGGTGCTCGGCGCCGGCGACAAAATCATCCTCGACCGCAATTCGGCGGCGACGCCGCTCCTGCCGCTGGCGCCGCTCGATGCGGGAAGCAAATCCGCGCCGGGAGGCAATCCATGAAGTCTCCCAGGCTGATCGCGCTCCTCGCCGGCGCCGCTTTCCTGCTGCTGCTGGCGCTTTCCTCCGCCTTCGAGGTGAACCAGATCGAACAGGCGCTGCTGCTGCGCTTCGGCGCGCCGGCGCCGGGGCGTGGGCTGATCACCGAGCCGGGGCTGCATTTCAAATGGCCGCTGATCGAATCCGTCGTTTACATCGACAAACGCATTCTCGATCTCGAATCGCCCAAACAGGAGATTCTCGCCTCCGACAACCAGCGGCTCGAAGTTGACGCCTTCGTGCGTTACCGAATTGCCGACGCGCTGAAATTCTACCAGACGGTGGGGAGCGTTTCGCGCGCCGACAATCAGCTCGCCTCGGTGCTCAATTCCGCCTTGCGCCGGGTTCTCGGCGACGCCACCCAAACCCAGATCGTGCGCGAGGAGCGCAACGCGCTGACCGCGAAGATCCGTGACGCGGTCAACGCCGAAGCCGGACGCTTCGGAATCTCGGTCGTGGACGCGCGCATCCGCCGCGTCGATTTACCGCGGCAGATCTCCGAAAAGGTGTTCGAACGCATGCGCACCGAGCGCGCGCGCGAGGCCAAGGAATATCGCGCGCTCGGCCAACAGGAGGCGCAGCAGATTCGCGCCGCCGCGCAGCGCGATGCGACCGTGATCGTCGCCGACGCCCAGCAGAAGGGCGATTCGATGCGCGGCGACGGCGAGGCGGAGCGCGCGCGCGTCTTTGCCGAGGCTTTTGGCAAGGATCAGGATTTCTTTGCCTTCTACCGCTCGATGCAGGCTTATGACACGTCGCTGAAGGACAAGAACGCGCGCTTCGTGATTTCGCCGCGTTCCGATTTCTTCCGCTTTTTCGACAATCCCTCGGGCAAGCCGGCCACGCCGTGACGCGCCGATGACGAGATGGAAGATGATCGCTCGCCTCAAGAAAACGCCAGCCCCGCGCCGGGCGCTCGCGGGCCTCGCGCTTGCCGGCGCGCTGGCGCTCACAGCGCCGGCCGTCGCGGGCCATGCCCCGGACTCCTTCGCGGATCTTGCCGCGGTGGTCACGCCGGCGGTGGTCAATATTTCCGCGAGCCGGGTCGATGAGGACAAGGCCGCCGACGCGAAAAAGCTGCCGCCCGGCGCCTCCCCGGACCAGATGTTCGATGAATTCATGAAGCGCCACCGCCATCGCCGCGGCGAGCGCGAAGGCCGCGGCTCCGCCTCGCTCGGTTCGGGCTTCGTGATCGATCCTTCGGGAGTCATCGTCACCAACAATCACGTTATTGACGGAGACAACGACATCGAGGTGATTTTTACCGATGGCGCGAAGCTGAAAGCGAAGGTCGTCGGCGTGGACGCCAAGGTCGATATCGCGGTGCTCAGGGTCAATCCGCCCAAGCCGCTGGCGGCAGTTCATTTCGGCGACAGCGACAAGGTCCGCGTCGGCGACTGGGTTCTCGCGGTCGGCAATCCCTTCGCGCTTGGCGGCTCGGTGACCGCCGGCATCATTTCGGCCAAGGGCCGCAATATCGACAGCGGTCCCTACGACAATTTCCTCCAGACCGACGCCGCCATCAACAAGGGCAATTCGGGCGGACCCCTGTTCGACATGGCCGGCAAGGTGGTCGGCGTCAACACCGCGATCCTGTCGCCGTCGGGCGGTTCGATCGGCATCGGATTCGCGACGCCTTCGAACACCGCCATGCCGGTGATCGACCAGTTGCTGAAATATGGCGAGACGCGGCGCGGCTGGCTCGGGGTGCGCATTCAGAGCGTGGATGACGCCATCGCCGACAGCCTCGGGCTCGGCAAGGCGCGCGGCGCGCTGATCGACGGCGTCGACGAGGACGGCCCCTCCGCTCGCGCCGGCTTCAAGCCCGGCGACGTCATCGTCTCCTTCGACGGCAAAACGATCGGCGACGCCCGCGAACTGCCCAAGATCGTCGCACTGACGCCGGTCGGCAAGGACGTCGAGATCGTGGTGATCCGAGATGGCAAGGAACTAACCAGGAAGGTCAAGCTCGGCCGGCTTGAGGAACGCGACGCGCAGGCCGCGAAAACCGCGAAACAACCGGCGGAAAAGCCGGCGCCGAAACAGGAAAAAACCCATGTGCTGGGCATGGACGTCATGGCCCTGACCGATGAACTGCGCGCGAAATTCCAGATCGGGGATAGCGTCGGGGCGGGCGTCGCCGTGGTTGCGGTCGATAGCGATTCGCCGGCGGCGGAACAGCATGTCGCGCCCGGCGACGTGATCCTCGAAATCAACCGCCGGCCGATGAAAGCCCCGCAGGACGTCGCCGCCGAGGCGGGCGCCCTCAGGGCGCAGGGCCGCAAGACCGCGCTGCTCCTGGTGGTCAACACCCGGGGACAGGCGCGGTTCCTGGCGCTGCCCCTGAACTGACGGCGCCGCTTAGAGCTGTGGTTTCCGCTTATGCCTTATCGGAGCCGGACGGCGCTGTGTCATCCGCCGGGCGCGGTCGCCAGAGGCGAGTTCCGCCTCCCGCGCTCACGCTGACGAGCGGCATGCGCGTCTCCACGACTCCCGAAGAACGCCTGTTCAGCGGAAGAGGTTGTGAAGTGAGGCTTTCACCCGCCAGACCGAATAAGGGCGCGACAGTCGCGCATCGCAGATTTGGCGCGCTGGCGCTCATAAGCGGCGAGGATTTTTTCCGTCTCGCGCGACGCCGCCCGCGCGCCCTCGATCGCGCCCATGCATTGGCGGATAAGAGTATCCTCCGCCATGCGCCTACGCCGCTCCTCGCCCGACAGCCCCTTCAGCAAGGGGCAAAGCTCGGGATCGAATCTTCCCTGCGAAGGCTGACTGCACATTTCCGACGCGGCCCCTTGGGTCCTAAATTTTTTTTCATTATCGCGCGTCGGTTCGAGCGGGAAATTGATCCTGATCAAGATCGCGTCGGCCGCGCGATCAACCGGAGGAGACAGGCGCCCGAAAGGCGCCGAAATCGTCTTCCGTCAAATGGCCGAGCATGAATTCCACCGAGACGCGATCGATGCTGGCCACATGCGCATCAATCATTTGCGGCAGGACGATCGTCATCAGCAGCCGGAGCTCGGACGGCTTCGCCACTGACGCCGCCTGCTGCATCCTCTTGATCTCATTGCGGATCATCGCATGTTGCGCCCGGTGGCACTCCAGCACCGGCACGCGTTCTCTTTCCATGAGACGCTCTTCATGCACGAAATGCTCCGCCACCGCCTCGGCGATCCGATTGAGAAGAGGAGGCAGTTCCGCGTCGCTTGACGCCGCCGTACGCTCCAGCAGCGCCGCGATCGCCAGATGTTCCCGGTCGATCGCCGGGACGCCGAGTTGAACGGACGTCGTCTTCATGGTTTGCCCTGCCGCACTGACCTGACTTAGAAACGGAATTTGCCGCAAAAGCAAATATCGTCCTTAACCTCGATCAAGTATTCGGCGGGGCGGCGAAGGCTTTTCGCCCTCGCCGCGCGGCGATTCCGCGATCACGGCCGCCCGATGCTGGAATAGGAAAATCCGTGCTTTCTCGCATCCGCGGGGCGGTAAATGTTGCGCAGGTCGATGAGATTGGGGGCGGCCATCAGCGATTTGATGCGCGTGAGGTCGAGGGCGCGGAATTCATCCCATTCGGTGACCATGGCGAGCGCTTCGGCCCCCGTCGCGCAGTCGTAAGGGTCGTCGCAAAATGTCACGTCGGGCATGATCGGCCGCGCCTGAGTCATGGCTTTCGGGTCATAGGCGCGCACCTTCGCGCCGGCGTCCTGAAGCGCCGTCACGATCGAGATCGAGGGCGCGTCGCGCATGTCGTCGGTGTTGAGCTTGAAGGCGAGGCCGAGCAGCCCGATGGTCTTGCCGCGCACCGAGCCGCCGCAGGCGGCGACGATCCTTTTCGCCATGGCGCGTTTGCGGCGGTCGTTCGCCGCCACCACGGCTTCGACGATATGCAGCGGCGCGTCGTGATCCTGCGCGGTCTTGACCAGGGCCAAAGCGTCCTTGGGGAAACAGGAGCCGCCGAAGCCGGGCCCCGGATGCAGGAATTTGGGGCCGATGCGCTTGTCCATGCCGATGCCGCGCGCCACATCCTGAACATCGGCGCCGACCTTTTCGCAAAGGTCGGCCATTTCGTTAATGAAGGCGACCTTGGTCGCCAGGAAGGAATTGGCGGCGTATTTGATCAGTTCGGCGCTGCGGCGGTCAACGAAGTAGAGCGGCGGCTGGTTGAGGTTGAGCGGCCGGTAGACTTCGCTCATCACCTCGCGGGCGCGCGCGTCGCCGGTTCCCACGACGATCCGGTCCGGCAGCTTGAAATCGCTGATCGCCGCGCCTTCGCGCAGGAATTCCGGGTTGGAGCAGACGGCGAATTCGGCGTCGGGCCGCGCCTCGGCGATGATCCGCTCCACCTCGTCGCCGGTTCCCACCGGCACGGTCGATTTGGTGACGACGACGGTGAAACCCTTGATCGCCCGGGCGACGTCGCGCGCGGCCGCGTAAATATAGGAGAGATCGGCGAAGCCGTCGCCGCGTCTGGACGGCGTGCCAACGGCGAGGAAGACCACTTCGGCCTCGGCGACCGCGGCGGCGAGATCGGTGGTGAAGGAAAGACGGCGGCTGCGCAGATTGGCCTCGACCAGGGCGTCGAGACCGGGTTCGAAAATCGGGATCTCTCCGCGCAGCAATGCGCCGATGCGGCCTTCGTCCTTGTCCACGCAGGCGACTTGATGGCCGAAATCGGCGAAACAGACGCCCGAAACCAAACCGACATAGCCCGAGCCGATCATGGCGATTTTCATGAGCGAAATTCTCTTCCCGATGAGAGTGCGGGCGCGCCTCGACGGCAAAACGCTGTAATCGCGCGCCATGAAGCTTTTGCGACCGGGCCGCCCCGCGCGCCGCGCGCGGGGAAAATTTCGCATTTGTCGAAAAGCTGTTGTAACCATGGGCCGGGCGCGAGGCGCGGGACGACAGGCGGCGAAGGGCGGGGATGACAGAAGGCGCGGAAATGAAAAGAAATTCTGTCGATTTCAGCCCCTGGCGCTTTTCCGTCGCGCCGATGATGGAATGGACCGACCGGCATTATCGGGTCCTGGCGCGGCTTCATTCGCGCAAGGCCCGGCTTTACACGGAAATGGTCACCTCCGCGGCCATCGTGCATGGCGACCGCGAGCGGCTGCTCGGCTATGACCGAAGCGAACATCCGCTCGCCGTGCAGCTTGGCGGCTCCGACCCGCGGGAACTGGCGCAAGCGGCGAAAATATGCGCCGAATTCGCCTATGACGAAATCAATCTCAATGTGGGCTGCCCGTCGGATCGCGTGCAGAACGGAGCCTTCGGCGCCTGTCTGATGCGCGATCCGGCGCTGGTCGCGCGCTGTGTCGCGGCGATGAAGGCGGCGTCCGGCCGGAATGTGACGGTCAAGTGCCGCATCGGGGTCGATGAGCAGGAGCCGCGCGCGGCCTTGTTCGCGCTGGCTGGCGCCGTGGTCGCGGCGGGCGCAGACGCGCTGATCGTCCATGCCCGGAAGGCCTGGCTCAAGGGCCTGTCGCCCAAGGAAAACCGCGACATTCCGCCCCTGGATTATCCTCTGGTCCATGAGTTGAAACAGGCCATGCCGGAGGTCCCGATCGCGATCAACGGCGGCATTGCGACGCTTCCAGCGGCCGCGTCGCAGCTCGAACGTCTCGACGGCGTGATGGTCGGTCGCGCCGCCTATCACGATCTGTCGATGCTCCAGGATGTCGATCCGCTTCTGTTCGGCGTTCCGGCGCCCTTTGCGAGCAGCCGCGCGGCGGTCGAGGCCTTTTTGCCCTATATCGAGCGGAAGCTTTGCGAGGGCGCGCGCCTCGCCGACATCACGCGCCACATGCTCGGGCTTTTCGCCGGACGGCCGGGGGCGCGCGCCTTCCGCCGCCATCTCGCGACCCACGCCGTGCGCAAGGGCGCCGGAACTCGGGTGGTCGAGGACGCCCTCGGCCTGGTCGATCACCCCATTTCCGTTCCGAGCGCGGAACGGCTCAGCGCCTGATCCGGCGCCCCGCGATGACCAGCTTGTGGCGCAGAACGAGTTTCGCCGCGGCGCTCGCCGCGGGCTTAAGCTTTTCCCAGGCGCCGGAATTCGTCCAGCAATATCGCCAGCGCCTCGGCGGCGCCATCGACGAATTGCAGGCCTCGGTCGCGGCTTTTGATACCGACAGCCGGGCGTCGGGCTTGAGCCACGACCAGGGCGTGGCGCGTCTCGAAGGCTCGGCCGACGATTTCGTGCGCCGGCGCGGCGCCCGCGTCGCCCAGGAGACCGCGCGGCTGGCGCGGCTCAGGCGCCAGGCCGCCGAACTTAACGGCGATCCCCCGCTGTCCAGGATTTTCGCGGTGGCCCTTACCGCCGACCCGCAGGTCGCGCGCGGCGCTTTCGACGCTTTCGAACCGGCCTTGCCGCTGACCGCCGATGGCGCGGCCAGCGCTGCGATCGGTTTTGTTGGCGTGCTGCTGGCGCTGCGGCTGCTGCCCTTGCCGCTGCGCTTGAGGAAAAAGCGGGTGGCGGAAGGCGACGAGCTCGAGACCGTCGTCAAATAGACGGGCAGGACCTCGATTTCCGCGATTTGGCCCCGGCCGTCGCCGCCGCAACGGCGCGCCGGATTATTTTGCGCGCGTTCTTTGCGCCATGTTCTGCAACTGGCGAGGAAATAGCCTATATAGACGACATGCGCCCGAACAAGGTCGAAAACCCGGTTCCCCCCGCCGAAAATCGCGCTTCGGCGGCGCTGGTCGATTCCTACGCGCGGCGCATTGACTATATCCGGCTTTCCGTCACCGACCGCTGCAATTTCCGCTGCGTCTATTGCATGTCGGAAAACATGAATTTCCTGCCCAAGGCCGATCTGCTCACGCTCGAAGAGCTGGAGCGCCTGTCGGCGGCCTTTGTCGGGCGCGGCGTGCGCAAGATCAGGATTACCGGCGGCGAGCCGCTGGTGCGCCGCAACGTCATGAGCCTGTTCCTGGGCCTGTCGCGCCTGTTCGGCAAAGGCCTCGACGAGCTGACCCTGACCACCAACGGCGCGCTGCTGGCGCGTCACGCGCAGGAACTGGCGGATTGCGGCGTGCGCCGGGTCAATGTCTCGCTCGACACGAGGGACGCCGAAAAATTCCGCGCCATCACCCGCTGGGGAGAGCTCGCCGAAGTTCTGGCCGGCGTCGAGGCGGCGCGCGCTGCGGGGCTCAAGGTCAAGATCAATTGCGTGGCGCTGAAAGGCGTCAACGAGGACGAATTTCTTTCCCTGACCGAATGGGCGCACGGGTTCGGCATGGATGTGTCCTTCATCGAGGTCATGCCGCTCGGCGAGGACGCGGTCCATAATATCGAAAGTTTCCTTTCCCTCGACGCCGTCGCCGCCGCTTTGGCCGAGCGCCTGACGCTCTCGCCCTCGACCCACGCCAGCGGCGGACCGGCGCATTATTTCGATGTCGCCGAGACCGGCGGGCGGGTCGGCTTCATCACCCCGCTCAGCCAGCATTTCTGCGACAGCTGCAACCGCGTCCGCGTGACCTGCACGGGCCAGCTTTACACCTGCCTCGGCCAGGAGGACCGCGTCGACCTGCGCGGCCCGCTGCGCTCGTCGCCGGACGATTCCGCGCTCCATGCCGCTCTCGACGAGGCCATGCGGCGCAAGCCGCGCGGCCATGACTTCGTCGCCCAGTGGTCGGGCGCGCGCGCGCCATCGCGTCGGCCGATGAGTCTGACCGGCGGCTGATTTTTTTGCGCGAGGCTGTAATCTTTTCCGACCTGACGCCGTATCCCCTTGCGCAGGCCAACGAGCCTGCGCGATGCGCCCGCGACCGGGCGCGGTCTCAGGGAGTTTGAAAATGCTGATCAAGATCGTTCCCGGCGCGAGCCTCGCCGCCGCCGCCGTCGCGCTCGCGGTTTCCGGCGCCGCCCTCACCAGCCAGGCGCAGGCCAAGAAGGCGCCGGTTCATTGCATGGGCGTCAACGCCTGCAAGGGGCAAGGCGCCTGCAAATCCGCCAGCAACGCCTGCAAGGGCCAGAATTCCTGCAAGGGCATGGGCTGGCTTCCGGAAAAATCCGTCTCGGCCTGCGCCAAGCTCGGCGGCAAGATCGGCTGATCGCGCGGCTTTTCTCTCCGCGCGATTTTTTTCGCGCGGGGAGCCTCCCACGGCCCGGAGAAAAGCGATGACAGCGAAAAATCCGCGCGGATTCGGGCTTGGCCTGCGGCCCATTTATTACCCGGAAATTCTCGAATCCCCCCAGCCGGTGGACTGGTTCGAGATCATTTCGGAGAACTACATGGTTCCCGGCGGGCGGCCCATGGCCATGCTCGACCGCATCCGCGCCGATTATCCGATGCGGATGCATGGCGTCTCCTTGTCGCTGGCTTCCGCCGACCCTTTGGATTTCGATTATCTGCGCGCGCTGAAAAGACTGATCGCGCGGGTCGAGCCGGAGCTGGTGTCGGACCATCTCGCCTGGACCGGCGTCCATGGCCTCAACCTTCATGACCTTCTGCCGGCGCCGCTGACCCGCGAATCGCTCGGTCATTGCGTGGAGCGTGCGTCCCGCGTTCAGGATTTCCTTGGCCGCCGCATCGCGCTGGAAAATCCCTCGACCTATGTCGCCTTCGCCGGCGACGAGATGGGCGAGGCGGAATTTCTGGCCGAACTCGCGCGGCGCGCCGATTGCCTGCTGCTGCTCGACGTCAACAATGTTTATGTCTCGGCCTTCAACCACGGCTTCGACGCCCGCGCCTATCTCGACCGTCTGCCCAGGGAGCGCGTCGCCCAAATTCATGTCGCCGGCCATAGCCACAAGCGCACATATATCGTCGACACCCACGACCATCCCGTCTGCGACGATGTCTGGTCGCTCTTTTCTTACGTATGGCGGACGTTTGGCCTGATCCCCGCGATGATCGAGCGCGACGATCGTTTTCCACCCTTCTCCGAGCTTCTCGACGAATTGCGCCATATGCGGGCGCTCGCCGCGGCCGAGGAAAAGGCGCGCGCATGAAACTCGCCGAGATACAGAGCCTGTTTCAGGAAAGCGTGCTGGCGGACGAGCCGTCGCTGGGCCTGTTCGCAATGCTGCGGCCACCCGTGCGCGCGGAAAATATCGCCGAGACCTTTGGCGTCTATCACGACGGTTTCCGACTCCGGATGGCGGAATATCTGAGCAACGATTATCCCGTCCTGCGCGAGGCGCTGGGCGACGAGCTTTTCGGGGCGCTGGTCGAGGCCTATGCAAAAGGGCGTCCCTCGACCTTCCGCAACGCCCGCTGGGTCGGCGCCGGCCTGCCGGCGTTTTTGCGCGCGAGCCCGCTTTTCGCCAGCGACCGTTTTGTTGTCGGGCTGGCGGTTTTGGAGGCGGCCCTGGCCAGAAGTTTCGACGCCGCCGATGCGGCCGAACTGCCGATCGAAACGCTTGGGCGCATCCCGGAAGAGGATTGGCCGCGCCTGCGCTTCGGCTTTCACCCGGGCGTCCTTGTCGTCGACTCGACGCAAGACGCGCTCGCCGCTTATGAGGCTGTCCAGGCCGGCGAGCCGGTTGCGGCGGCGCGCGACGGCGATGAAGTGGCGCTGGTGGTGTGGCGGCGCGAATTTGACGTGAATTATCGCATCCTTGACGATCGGGAACGGATCGTCGTGACGCAAGCCATGGCGGGCGCGGTTTTCGGCGACGTCTGCGCGACCTTGGCTTTCGCCAGTCCGGAGCGGGACGATGGCGAAATGGCGCGGCTCGCCGGCGGCTTCCTGGTCCGCTGGTTCGCCGACGGCATGATCGTGGGGGCGGCGCCGGCGTCGGAGTGACCTGCGGTTGGCGCTATACGGCAAAGGCCCGCCGCGAGCGATCGCGATGGGCCTTCGCCGCCGTTCAAGCGTCGGACGCCTCCGGCGCGCGGTGCGGCGTGTACCAGTTCAGCTTATCGCGCAGGGTCACGACCTCGCCGACGATGATGATGGTCGGGCCGCGCAATCCGTGGGCGGCGGCCTTGGCGGCGATGTCGGCGATGGTTCCGGTCAGGGTGATCTGGTTGGGTCGGGTGCCGTTCTCGACGATCGCGACCGGCAGGGCCGGGTCCGCGCCATGGCGCATGAACTCCTTGGTCAGAAAATCGAGATGGGCGAGGCCCATATAGACGGCGACGGTTTGCCGCGGCCGTATGATCGACGCCCAGTCGAGCTGGATCGGGCCGTCGCGGCCATGGCCGGTTACGAAGACGCAGGACTGCGCGTAATCGCGGTGGGTGAGCGGAATGCCAGCATAGGACGAGCAGCCCGCCGCCGCGGTGACGCCGGGACAGACCTGGAACGGAACGCGATGCGCGGCGAGCTTTTCGATCTCCTCGCCGCCGCGCCCGAAAATGAAGGGGTCGCCGCCCTTGAGCCGCAACACGCGCTTGCCCTCCCTGGCGAGCTTCACCATCAGCTCGCCGATTTCCTCCTGCTGCAAGGCGTGGTTGGCGCGCTTCTTGCCGACATAGATGCGCTCGGCGTCGCGGCGCACGCGGTCCATGATCGCCGGCTCGACCAGCTGGTCATAAAGGACGACATCGGCCTGTTGCATCAGGCGGAAGGCGCGGAAGGTCAAGAGGTCGGGGTCGCCGGGGCCGGCGCCGACGAGATAGACCTCGCCGGTCGGGGCGTCGCCCGAGGCCGAGCCGTCCGGGCGGCAGGACTCGATCTCGCGGTCGAGCATGGATTTCGCGGTGGCGTCATCTCCGGCCAGCATCGTTTCCGCGATCGGGCCGTCATAGACGCGCTCCCAGAAACGCAGCCGCGCCTGCTGATTTGTAAGCTTCTTCGCCAAAGCGGCGCGGGCGGCGCCGGCGAGCGCGGCGAGCCGGCCGTAATTCGCCGGGATCAGGGTTTCGAGCCGCGCCTTCAGCATGCGGCCGAGCAAAGGCGCGTCGCCTCCGGTCGCGATGGCGATGACCAGCGGGCTGCGGTCGAGCACAGATGGGGTGATGAAATCGCTGAGAGCCGGATAATCGGCGACATTGACCAAGGTCCCGGCTTCCCGCACCCGCGCGATCAGCGCCTCGTTCGGCTGCTCGCCCGGCTCATAGGCGAAATATGCGATGCCGAAGCCCGCGAAAGCTTCGGGCGCGGAAAAATCGCCATGACGATATTTGCCTTCGAGCGGCGCGAATTCGTCGCTCGGATGTTCGGCGAACAGGGAGACTTCCGCGCCGGCGCGCGAAAGAGTGTCCACGCGGCGCGCGGCGAGAGAGCCTTGACCGACGACCGCGACGCGGCGGTCGCGGAGGTCCAGGAAAATGGGCAGGCGGTTCATGTGCGCGTTCCGTTCAGGCGGCGAGCAGCCGGCCCGCGTCGCGGCCCCGCCACAGCGTCTCGGCCTGGATCTGGGCGTCCTCCATGTCGGACGCGTGTTTCATGGCGCGCAGGATCATGGCGAGCGTGCCGGTCACCGCCGCCTCGGCATAGGCGTCATGGGCCTCGCCGCGCCAGACGCCGAGCAGGCGCGAAACATCCATCGTCTCGTCCGGAAGCTGGCGCGGCTCCTCCATGATGGGCGGCCAGCGCTCCTCGAAGGCGACGCCGTCGCGCACGCCCAAAGTCTCGCAGGGCTTGCCCGGACGGCGCTCGATTTCGCCGCCTTCGCCGCGGAAGACGATCATGTTGTTCTCGCCGAGCAGCAGTGCGGCGTTGCGGTGGGTGTTCATGTAATTGGGATGGAAAACGCCCTGCGGCAGGACCGGCGCGCCGAAGGGATTGATCATTCGCGCCAGGGTGTGGATCGGCGAGCGCAGGCCGAGGATCGGCTTGAAGCCCATCATCCGCGCCAGCGGCGGGCTGATGGCGGAGAGATCCATATAGGCGAAGCGGCTCTGCCGCAGCGCCCGGGCGGCGGAAGGAAAGTCCGATGCGACCGGCAGGCCGAGCGCGGTCAGAACCTCGCCGGTGTAGAGGCGGCCGGGGGTGTGGCCGTCGAATCCGTGCATGAAGACCGGATGGCCGGCCTGGACGAGGCAGAGCGCGGCGAGAAGGAACCAGGGCAGCTGGCGCTTCTTGCCGGCGTAGGACGACCAGTCCACCGCGACCAGGCCGGGCTCGGGCGCAGGCAATGTCTTGCGCACGGCCCTGGCGAAGCCCGCGATCTCCTCGGGGCTCTCCTCTTTCATGCGCAGCAGCATGAGAAAGGCGCCGAGCTGTTCGGGGAGGACGTCGCCGGCAAGGATCATCGACATCGCCTCTTCCGCCTCCTCGACGGTCAGCGAGCGCGTGAGATTCTTGCCGCGCCCGAGAATGGCGATGAAGCGGGCGAAAGGATGAGGCGTTTGCAGCATGGCGTTTTTCCCTGATGGTTTGTTCTATAATAGCAAGCAAGGCGCCGTCGTCACGCCTCGATCGGCGCCCGGGCGCCGCGAAACATGACATATAGTCCGACGCCCGCCGCCGCGACGGCAAAATTTGCGTCACAAGCCGGCGACGGCCCGCGGGAAGGGTGGCGCCGTCCCCGCAAGGAAAAGCCGAAAGTTTGTTTCCTGAAGTCGCGTTAAGATATCGTTTAATTCGAATATATGAAGTCAAATGCTTTGGTCAAGTCCGGCGAAGATGGGCTTCCGCGGAACGGAACGGCGGCCATGACATTTGAAACGTCAGGTTGTTTTTGATCTTGAGACCTGTGTCGGACGTAAGCGGCGCGAATATAGAGCAGTGTTGCAAAAACGCGACATTCTTGGACCCATTCGGATGTTATGATGCAACATCTTTACGTCAAACGGATTCGGCTAAAGGCCGTGATCAGTCCAAAACATCGTCCGAACATAAACCTGGGGGGGAAAATGCATAAGTGGCGTCATTTGCTCGGCGTGAGCCTGACCGCGCTGTCTCTGGCTGCTACGGCGGGCGCCGCGCACGCCACCGAAGGTTATTTCATGGAAGGCGCCAGCGCGCGCGACCAGGGCCTCGCCGGCATCGATTCCGCGAATCCGGGGGATTCGCTCACGATCGCCAACAACCCCGCCGGTCTGGTCGACGTCGGCACCCAGTTCAATGGCGATATTTCCCTGTTCATGCCCTGGCGCGGTTACAACGCCTCCGGAACCCTGCTGACCGCGCCTGGAAACGTGAACAGCGAGCGCGACCTTTTCGTACTTCCGACGCTGGGCTATTCGCATCAGATCGACGGCGAACAGGCCTGGGGCGTCGGCATGACCGGCAACGGCGGCATGAACACCACTTATCCCGGCGCGACGTTCAACCCAAATTGTCCTCCGGGGTCTTTGGGCTCGGGCGTGTTCTGCATGGGCCGCGCCGGCGTGGATCTTAACCAGGGTCTGATTTACGTCGGCTACGCCCGTCGCATCGGCAATCTCGAAGTCGGCATCGCCCCGGTCCTGGGCATCCAGGTGTTTTCGGCCTATGGCCTTGGCGCTTTCAACATGTTCGGGTTGTCGTCCGCTCCCGGCTTCCTGACCGACCGTTCGCCGTCCTATTCGATTGGCGCGGGCGTGCGCGCCGGCGCGATCTATCACGTCAACTCCCAGCTCACGTTCTCCGTGCAGGGGTCGACGCCGATCTGGTCTTCCAACTTCGCCAATTACCAGGGCCTTTTCGCTCAGGGCGGCAGCTTCGACATTCCCGCCACGATCGGCGCCGGCGTCTCCTATAGAGTGATGCCGACCTTGGCCGTGATGGCGGATTACAAGCACATCTTCTATTCGGGCACGGCGTCGATCTCCAATCCGATGACGCCTCTGATCCCTGGCTCGGCTTCGCTGGGCACGGCGGCCGGTCAGGGCTTCGGCTGGCAGGATGTGGACGTCTTCGGCATCAGCTTCGAGTGGAATTACAACGAACGTCTGACCCTGCGCGCCGGCTATGCGTACAGCACGCAACCGATCACCGCGGCCAATGTGATGTTGAATCTGCTGGCTCCCGGCACCGTCACCAGCCATATCGGCGCCGGCTTCTCCTATCTCGTGACCCACAACTCGCAGATCGACTTCTCCGCGCTCTATGCGCCGCGCGTCGGCGTCTCTGGTCAGGAATATATTCCCGGCTTCGGATATAATCCCGCCTCCAACATCAACATCTGGCTGTCGGAGCTCCAGCTTACGCTTGGCTACACTTATCACTGGGACACGCCCACGGCCGTCGTCGCCAAATATTGATCGGCGCCGCATAAGCGCGTTTCGTCAGGGCCGGCTCGCGCCGGCCCTGTTTTTTTTGCCGTCCCGATAGCGCGATTGGGCATTGGCCAAAGGCGCCATGCTGTGCTTTAATCCAGGTCAAGGCGCCGATTACGAAGCGCGACAAAATAGTGTCTCGGCTGGACCTTGGGGGAGCGGGGTCGATGACGCGTTCTGTGCTCGTGCTGGGAATCGGCAATGTGCTGATGTCCGACGATGGCGCTGGCGTCCATGCGGCGCGCGGCTTCAATTCGTCCGAAAGCCAAGACCTGAAAGTGGTCGATGGAGGCACGCTCGGCCTGTCCTTGCTGACGGAGGTCGAGTCCTGCGCCGCTTTGATCGTCTTCGACGCCGCGAGCTTTGGCGGCGAGCCCGGCTCGGTGCGGACCTTCACCGGCGAGGACATGGACGCACAGCTTTCCGGCAAGAAGAAAACCGCGCATGAGGTCGCCTTGTTCGACCTTCTCGCCACGGCGGAGCTGATTGGCCGCAAGCCGGAGCGTCGGGCGCTGATCGGCGTCGAACCGGATCGCATCGAATGGGGGCTTGAGCCGACGCCGGCCGTCGCTTCGGCTCTTCCCGAAATGCGGCGCGCGGCGCGCGCCCTGATCGAGGATTGGGCGATATGAGCGCCGCTTGCGCCGCGACGGAAACAAATGAGCCGGACGCCGGTTTGGTCGGCGCCCTGGTTTCGGAAACGCTCGCACGGCTCACCCTTTTCGCGGAAACAGGCGAAACCACAACGATCGATCTCGGCGGCCTGCCGATGTCGAACCGCCACCGCGCGGCGCTCGACGATTTCCTGGGCCGCGGCGAGGTCAGCGCGAGCATCGACGTCATCGGCCGCACCGAGGTCTGGGAAACGCAATTTTCGGGCGTCTGGCGCGTGCGCCATTTCGGCGACGGGGCGATCGCCACCGACCTGATCGAAATCGCCGCCTGCCCCAAAATCCTGTGCGCCGACCGGCGCGACGCGAGACTCGCGGCGCGCGGCATGGCGGAAGCGCTCGAACTCAACCCCGGGATCGTGGAGACGCCGCATGAAACCTGACGACACCCTTGCTGGCGAAATGCAAAGACGCGGCGTATCGCGGCGCGCCTTTCTGAAATACGGCTCCTATATCGCCTCGCTCATGGCGCTGCCGCCCTCCGCGGTCGAAGCCCTCGCGGAAGGTCTCGCGGCGGCGAGGCGCCAGTCGGTGATCTGGCTCTCGTTCCAGGAATGCACCGGCTGCACCGAGTCGCTCACGCGCTCCTATTCGCCGACGCTGGAGAACCTGATCTTCGATTTCATCTCGCTCGACTACCATGAGACTTTGATGGCCGTGTCCGGCGAGGCGGCGGAAGAGGCCCGAAGGGCGGCCATGGCCGCCAACAAGGGCAAATATATCGTGGTGGTGGACGGCTCCGTGCCGATGAAGGACGGCGGCGTCTATGCGACGATCGGCGGCAAGACCAATCACCAGATTCTCGAGGACACGGTGAAGGACGCCTTCGCGGTGGTGGCGGTCGGAACCTGCGCCGCTTTCGGCGGCCTTCCCAAAGCCAATCCCAACCCGACCGGCGCGGTCGCGATTTCCACGCTCGTCGCCGGCAAGCCGATGATCAATATTTCCGGCTGCCCGCCGATTCCGGAGGCCATGACCGGCGCCCTCGCTTATATTCTCTCGTTCGGGAAACTGCCCGAACTCGATCATCTCAGCCGGCCGAAAGCCTTTTTCGGCGAGACGATTCACGACCGCTGCTACCGTCGCCCATACTATGAACGCGGCGAATTCGCCAACGCCTTCGACGACGCCGGCGCGCGGCAGGGCCACTGCCTCTTCAAGGTCGGCTGCAAGGGGCCGGTGACCTATAATTCCTGCGCCACGACGAAATGGAACGGCGGGGTTTCCTTTCCCATCCAGTCCGGGCACGGCTGTCTCGGCTGTTCCGAGCCGGAATTCTGGGATCAGGGCGGCTTCTACCGGCCGCTGTCGACGCCGCTCGGCGCGATGGGGCCCGCGCTCGCTGGCGCGGCGCTCGCCGGCGCGGCTCTGGGCGTCGGCGCCGCGCTCTCCGCGCGCAGCCATCAGAAACATTATCTCGCCTCGCTGGACAAAGAAAAAGAGAAGGAGTGAGCCATGGAACTGCTCGCATTCGCCCGCGGACCGGCCCTGACCTTCTCTCTGGCGATTTTCGTTCTCGGCGTGGTCTGGCGTCTCGTCGGCGTGCTCGCTCTTCCGCCCTGGCATGATTATTCGCCGCCGCGCGAGGGCGCCCCGCCTAACTGGCTCGCGGCGATCCGCGCGGTCTTCCGCAAGATGATCCCGCACAAGACCTTCCTCAAGGACGGGATGTTCACCACGATCAACGGCTATGTCTTCCACTTCGGCCTGGCGATCGTCGTGTTCCTGTTCGTGCCGCACATCGTCTTGATTCAGAGCCTGTTCGGCGTGTCCTGGCCCGGCCTTCCCAACGGGGTGATCACCGGCGTCGGCGGCCTGACCGCGGCTTCGCTGCTCGGCGCTCTCGCTTATCGTCTGACCAGCCCGGTGCTGAAGCTGATCTCGCGGCCGAACGACTATATCAGCTGGCTGCTCACCTTCCTGCCGGTCGCCACCGGCCTCGCCGCGACCGCTCATGTCGGCCTGCGCTACGAAACCATGCTGGCGCTCCATATCCTGAGCGTCTGCGCCTTCCTGATCTGGTTCCCCTTCGGCAAGCTGATGCACGCCTTCCTGTTCGTTCTGTCGCGCGGCGCGACGGGCATTCGCTTCGGACATAGAGGAGCGCAATTATGACCGCCAAGACGACAGCCTCGGGCGCGGCCTACGACGTTCAGGGCGATCGCGCCGATACGGAGCGCCGCGACGCCGCGATGCAGGCCTTCGTGCGCGATTTTGCGCGCACGGCGGCAATTCACATGGAATCCTGCCTGCGCTGCGGCATGTGCGCCAACGCCTGCCATTTCTATGTCACGACCGGCGACCCGAAATATACGCCGATCAACAAGCTCAGGCCCTTCGAGCAGGCCTATCACCGCCATATCGGGCCCTTCGCGCCGATCTATCGGTTGTTCGGCCTGAAATCCAATGTCTCGATCGAGATGCTCCAGGAATGGGAGTCGCTGATCTACGACGGCTGCACCCTGTGCGGGCGCTGCACGCTGGCCTGCCCGATGGGCATCGACATTTCCGAACTGATCAAGGAGGCGCGGCACGGCATGTACAAGGCCGGACTGGTGCCGGATCGCCTGGAGCTGATGGACCGCACCGCCAAGGCCTGGGGCAGCCCGGCCTCGCCCTCGGAAGATTTCGCCGACATCATCCGCGACGCCGGCGAGGAGCACGGCGTGCCGATGAATATCGACCTGCCCAAGGCCGATTATGTCGTCACCGTCGCCCCGGCCGAATTGACCGAGCACACCAAGGCCCTGTCCGATGTCGCCAAGATCCTCAACAAGATCGGCGCGAGCTGGACCTATTCGACCGAGGGCTTCGAGGCCTCCAACATCGGCTATATCAACGGCGACCTCCCGCTTCAGGAGAAGATGACCCGCAAGATCATCGACAACGCGATTCGCATTGGCGCGCATACCTTGATTCTGCCGGAATGCGGGCACGCCTATGGCGCGGCGCGCTGGGAGGCGGCGCGCTGGTATGGCAAGAAGCTGCCGCTGCGCATCATCCACATGACCGAATTCCTCGCCGAGTTGGTCACCTCTGGTCGGATCAAGCTGAAGAAGATGGGCGAGACCACCTGCTTCCACGATCCATGTCAGCTGGTGCGGCGTGGCGGCGTCACCGAGGCGCCCCGCGCGGTGCTCAAAGGTCTCGGCCTCGATCTCACGGAGTTCGAGGACCATGGCGAACTGGCGTGGTGCTGCGGCGGCGGCGGCGGCGTCGTCTCCAATGTCCGCGCCGATCCGCTGCGCTTCAAGGCTTTCTCGATTAAGCGCAAGCAGGTGGAAGACGCCAAGACGCAGCATTTCGTCACCGCCTGCGGCCAGTGCCGAATCACTCTGACGCTCGGCGCCAAGCACGACAAATGGGATCAGAAGGTCGAGAGCCTGCTGGAGCTCGTGGCCGACCATCTCGAAGACTGACATCTGACGGAACACCCGTACCGAGGAAAATGCGATGAGCAACCGCATCGTCGTGGACCCGATCACCCGGATCGAAGGCCACCTGCGAATCGAAGCCGAACTGGGCGATGGCAATTCCATCCGCCAGGCCTATTCCTCCGGCACCATGGTGCGCGGCATCGAGCTGATCCTGAAAGGGCGCGATCCGCGCGAGGCCTGGGCCTTCGCCCAGCGCATCTGCGGCGTCTGCACCCTGGTGCACGGCATCGCCTCGGTGCGGGCGGTGGAAAATGCCTTGGGCTATGACATTCCAGCCAACGCGCAGCTCATCCGCAACCTGATGATCGCCGCGCAATATGTGCATGACCACGTCATGCATTTCTATCATCTGCACGCACTGGATTGGGTGGACGTCGTCTCGGCGCTCAAGGCCGATCCCAAGGCGACCTCTGCCTTAGCGCAGAGCATTTCCTCTTACGCCAAGTCGAGCCCCGGCTATTTCGCCGATGTCCAGAAGCGGCTCCAGAAATTCGTGGACAGCGGCCAGCTCGGCATTTTCGCCAATGGTTTCTGGGGCAATCCCGGCTACAAGCTGCCGCCCGAGGCCAATCTGATGGCGGTGGCCCATTATCTCGAAGCGCTCAACTGGCAGCGCACCGTCGTCCAGATCCACACGATCTTCGGCGGCAAGAACCCGCATCCCAATTTCCTGGTCGGCGGCGCGCCGTCGCCCATCAGCGCCGGGCCGGGCGAAGCCGGCAGCGGCAGCGCCTCGACCGCGGTGAATATCGTCACGCTCAACCAGGTGCGCAGCATCATCCACTCGATGCGCGAGTTCGTCGATCAGGTCTATGTGCCGGACACATTGGCGATCGCGGGATTCTACAAGGATTGGTTCGCGCGCGGCGAAGGCCTAGGCAATTTCATGACCTATGGCGATTTCCCCGCCGACGGTCGCGCCAGAAGCAATAACATGCTCATCCCGGCTGGGGTGATCCTCAATCGCGATCTCTCCCATGTCGAGCCGATCGACCTGAACGATCCAAAGCAGATCCAGGAATTCGCCGCCCATAGCTGGTACGATTATTCCGCCGGCAAGACGGCGGGGCTGCATCCCTATGACGGCGAGACCAATCTGAACTATTCCGGTCCGCAGCCGCCTTTCGAGCAACTCGATGTCGAACATTCCTATTCCTGGCTCAAGTCGCCGCGCTGGCGCGGCAAGGCAGTCGAGGTCGGACCGCTGGCGCGCGTTTTGATGCTCTATGCCAAGGGCCACGAACAGACGCGCGAACTCGCCGGCATGGCGCTGAAAAAGCTCGACCTGCCGCTGACCGCCATGTTCTCGACGCTCGGCCGCACGGCCGCGCGCACGCTGGAATCCAAGATCATCGCCGACCAGATGGAAGGCTGGCTCGATGCGCTGATGGCCAATATCCGCAATGGAGACGTGGCGGTCCATAACGAAGCGCTGTGGGATCCCTCAACCTGGCCTTCGGAGGCGCGCGGCTTCGGCATTACCGAAGCGCCGCGCGGGGCGCTCGGGCACTGGATCGTCATCAAGAACGGCAAGATCGACAATTATCAAGCGGTGGTGCCGAGCACCTGGAACGCCGGGCCGCGCGACGCGACGGGACAGGCCGGCGCCTATGAGGCGGCGCTCCAGGACCGCCATTCCTTGGCCGTTCCGACCCAGCCGCTTGAAATCCAGCGCACCATCCATTCCTTCGACCCCTGCATCGCCTGCGCGGTGCATGTGGTCGATCCGGATGGCCAGGAAATGTCCTCGATCCGGGTGGTTTGATCGGCGCCTCCGAATCCCTCCTCCCTGTGGGGAGGGTAAGGGTGGGGGAGAAGCAAAATTGAATCGGGAGGCTCGCCCCCACCCCGGCGCCAACCCTCACCCCCGGCCCTCCTCACAAGGGGGAGGGAGTTCGCCCCGGCGCGCGACGTCTAAAAAGGCTTTCTCAGCCAGCGCGGCGTTCGCGCCGCGAAGGTTGTCCATTCGTCGCCGAAGCGCAGGGCGAGATGCACTTCCTCGCGCCGGATCGCCAGCCGGTCCACAAGAAAGGCGGCGACAAGGGCCATGGGTAGGAACCACAGGGCGCTGAAGGCAAGGCCGATCCCGACCAGCAGAAAAGTGTTGCCGAGATAGATCGGGTTGCGGGTATAGGTGAAAGGGCCGTAAGTGATCAGCCGCCCGGCGCCGCGATTGGGCAGGATATTGGTGCGCGCGATTAGCATCACGCCCATGGCCCAGAAATCCAAGGCGAGCCCGAAGGCGATGAACACGTCGCCGCACAGCCTCGCCCAATCGGGGAGGAACTTTCCGGTCGGGACGACAGTTTGCAGCAGATAAGCGACGCCGCCCGCCACGACGTAAAGAATCGGCGGCCAGGGAATCCAGTTGGGGCGTTTGGCGAAATCGATGGCCAAGGGCTCACTCGTGGTGGTGGATCGCTCGCCGGATCATGCGCGTTCGCCAGCGATTGTCCAGTCCGCGAAGCTTTCAGGCTTCGTTCGGCGAAAAGTCGAAATCCAACTGTTCCGTCGTCGGCTCTTCCTCGAAAGCCGAAACTGTGACGCCGAGCAGCCGTATGCCTTTGGGAGGCGGGCAGAGCGGGGCGAGCAGCAAAAGGCTGCGCCGCAGCAGATCGGCGGCGGATGAGACCGTTTCCGGCCCGGTATGGGCGCGGGTGACCTGGTGGAAGTCCGCGTATTTGACCTTGACCGTCACGGTCCGGCCGCTCATCTGGTCGCGTTCGCAGGCGGCCCAGACCTTTTGCACGGTGGGCGCGATTTTCTCCCGCGCCGCGTCGAAGGTGAAAACATCCTCCGGAAAAGTGCTTTCCGCGCCGATCGATTTCCGCGCGCGGTCGGGGCGAACCGGGCGCTCGTCGATTCCGCGCGCGATGGCGTGAAAAAAACGCCCCGCCTTGCCGAAATGCCTTTCCAAAAAATCCGGCGCGCAGGTTTTTAGGTCCGCGCCTGCCTCGATGCCGAGGCGATGCATTTTCTCGGCTGTGGCCGGTCCGACGCCGTGAAATTTCTTCACCGGAAGCGATTCGACGAAGGCAGGCCCCATCTTGGGCGTGATCACGAATTGCCCATTCGGCTTGCGCTGGCCCGAGGCCATTTTGGCCAGGAATTTGTTGTAGGACACGCCGGCCGAGGCGGTGAGGCCAGTCTCGGAAAAAATCGCGGCGCGGATGTCTTGCGCCGCCGAGGCGGCGGTTTCGCCGGGCTTGAGAAAATCGGTCACGTCGAGATAAGCTTCATCCAGCGCCAGCGGCTCGATGATCGGTGTGCGGCGGGCGAAAATCTCCTTGATCTGCGAGGAAATGGCGCGATAGACATCGAAGCGCGGCGCCACGAAAACCAGTTCGGGACATTTGCGCAGCGCCGTCACCGAGGGCATGGCGGAATGGATGCCAAAGGCCCGCGCCTCATAGCTCGCCGCCGCCACCACGCCGCGCGCCCGCGCAAAACCGACCGCCACCGGCTTGCCGCGCAAGGCGGCATTGTCGCGCTGCTCGGCCGACGCATAAAAGGCGTCCATGTCGATATGAATGATTTTTCGGAGCCGCGTGTCGCCGGCGGTCACGCCATGGCGCCGTGGCTCGTCACCCAGCGCACGATATTATTGGCGTCGGTCGCGCCGGACTGCCGCGCGACTTCCTTGCCTTGGGCGATAATCACCAAAGTCGGAATGCCGCGAATGTTGAACCGCCCGGCGATACGCGGGAACCTGTCGGTGTCCAGCTTGAGGAAACGCGCCGAAACCTCCATTTTCTTGGCGGCGGCGGTAAAATGCGGGCCCATGACTTTGCAGGGGCCGCACCAGTCGGCCCAGAAATCGACGACGATCGGCAGGTTGGTGCGCTCGACGTGGCGGTCGAATTCGGCCTCGTCGTGAATCTCGATCACGCCGGGAAAGAGGGCCGAGCCGCAAGCGCCGCAATCGGGGCGCAGGCCGCCCTGAAGCTTTTCGCCGCTGGCGCGATTGACCTTGCCGCAATGCGGGCAAACCACATGAACCTCGTCCACCTCTGGCCTCCATCGCCTGTCGCGGGGCGCCGAAAAATCGGCTCCGCTCGCGATATATATTCGCGCACGGCGATATGATCCATAGGCTGGCGGCGGCGGAGGTCAGGAATGGAGGTTTTCGGTCGTTTCCGCGGCCAGGCCCCTGCCGACTGCGCTGCAATCGTTTTCAGCCTTTCTGGCGTCGAGCGAAGCGCGGACCACATCGGCGAGCGGCGCGCCAATGAACTTCAGCCACTCGGCCTTCGCCAGGAGACCGCTCGCGTGTTCCGCGCATTTGCCGGCGCGATCACGCAAATGAGCGTGTCTTCTGGACTGGAAGTCGATAATTTCGGACATGATGTCGAACCTATTCGGGCCTCACAATTCCTGCGTATCCAGGAATGACTTTGGCGCCGGATTGGCAAAAGCTCCTTGATTCATGACAATGAAACGGCGCGCGAATCCTGCCCGCTTTCGGAGGACGGCATGACGGAAAGTCCTTTTCTTCTTCGCCAGGACGACGAGGGCGTCGTCACGCTCATGCTGAATCGGCCGCAATCGCGAAACGGCCTGTCGCTCGGCATGCTTGGCGCATTGCGCGGCGCTCTGGCCGAAATCGCGGCGGAGCCTTCCGCGCGGGTCGTGATCTTAGCTGGCGCCGGGCCGGCTTTTTGCGCCGGCCATGACCTGAAGGAAATGCGCGCGCGCGATTACGATCCCGCCTATGTTCAACAACTTTTCGCGCTGTGCGCCGAGGTCATGCAGATGATCGTGGCCCTGCCCAAGCCGGTGATCGCCCGCGTCCACGGCGTCGCCACGGCGGCGGGGGCGCAGCTCGTCGCCAGCGCCGATCTCGCCGTCGCCGCCGGGGACGCGCGCTTCGCCACGCCGGGCGTCCATATCGGCCTGTTCTGCTCGACGCCGATGGTGGCGCTGTCGCGCAATATGTCGGGCAAGCACGCGATGCAGATGTTGCTGACCGGCGACCTGATCGACGCGGAGACGGCCATGCGCTTCGGCCTGGTCAACGACATCGTTCCCGCCGCCGAACTGGAGGCGCGAACATTTGCCTTGGCCAGGAAAATCGCGTCGAAATCGCCGCTCACCCTGGCGATCGGCAAAAAGGCCTTTTATCAGCAAGCTGAATTGCCTTTGGCGGAAGCCTATGCTTACGCCTGTGAAGTGATGGCGGAAAATATGAAAGCGCGCGACGCGCGGGAAGGGATCGGCGCTTTTCTCGATAAGCGCACGCCTTGCTGGAGCGGAGGCTGACATGTCGGAACGGAATTCAGACGAGATCATCGTCCGGATCTTGCGCGAAACCAAGACAATCGCGCTGATCGGCGCGAGCAAAAATCCCATGCGCCCCAGCCATTCGGTGATGCGTTATTTGCAAGGCCGCGGCTATCGGGTCATCCCCGTCAATCCCGGCCTCGCCGGCCAGGTCCTGCTCGGCGAGAAAGTGCGCGCCAGCCTTTCCGAGATCGGCGAACCGGTGGACATGGTCGATATTTTCCGCCGCTCCGACGCCGTCCCCGCGATCGTGGACGACGCCATCGCCAAGGGCGCGAAAACGGTCTGGATGCAACTCGGCGTGCGCGACGAAGCGTCGGCGGCCAAGGCCGAAGCCGCGGGGCTCACGGTCATCTTGGAGCGCTGCCCGGCGATCGAAATTCCCCGGCTGGGGCTGTAGCCGGCGCTGCCGTGGCGAACACTTACGCCTTTTTCAGAAAACAGGTCTTGAGGACCAGACC
This sequence comes from Pseudomonadota bacterium, assembly GCA_021813805.1. Classification (GTDB taxonomy): domain Bacteria; phylum Pseudomonadota; class Alphaproteobacteria; order Rhizobiales; family Beijerinckiaceae; genus Rhodoblastus. Next base: position 48,841 of record JAKAJL010000004.1, read on the forward strand.
CTTCACCTTGTCGGTGCGGCCCTCGATTTCATCCGGGTCGTCGGTGAGATGGATGCCGCGAATCATCGTGCCGCGCTTGAGCACGGTGGACGATCCCTTGACCTTGAGATCCTTGATGACGGTGACATTATCGCCTTCGCTCAGAAGGGTTCCGTTCGAATCGCGCGTCTCGGACATGCAAATCTCCCTGTTGGCGCCGGGTTAGGCCGCCGTAAACGGAAAGTCCAGCGCCGGCGCCCTTTCGAGAGCCCACTCCATCAAGCCTGGTTGCGCGTCAGCTTGAAAACCCGGTCGCTCATCGGCCGGCCGCTGTTGGCGTCGATCAGGATGGGGTCGGCCTCGAGTCCGGTTTCGCGGTTGACGAGGCGGAAAATGCGGCCCTCCGGGGCGAAATGGCGGTTGCCCCAGGCCATCAAGGCGATCACCACCGGTTGGAAATCGCGTCCGCTGGCGGTGAGCACATATTCGTCGCGCGGCGGGCGTTCGCTATAACGACGCCGCTCCATCAGGCCGGCTTCGACCAAGGCGCGCAGGCGCCGCGTCAGCATATTGGGCGCGATGCCCAGGCCGCGCTGGAAATCGTCGAAACGTTTCACCCCGTTGAGCGCGTCGCGCAGGATCAGAATGCTCCACCATTCGCCGACCCGCTCAAGGCCGCGCGCGATGGGACATTGCATTTCTCCAAAACTCTTTCGCTTCATTTGAAATTTTGTGCGCTTGCCAAGTCATTGTTAAGGGCGGTAATTTAGCATGTCACTATTATGATGCAAGTAACATCGCCAACGAGGTCGAACATGACCGACACGCTCGCCAGCCCGCCCCTCTTTCTCGAAGACCTTTATCTCGGCCAGCACTTTTCGAGCGGATCGCAGGAGGTGACGGCCGAGGCGATAAAAACCTTCGCCAAGGCATTCGACCCGCAGCCCTTTCACACCGACGAAGCCGCGGCCGAAAACACATTTTTCGCCGGCCTCGCGGCCAGCGGCTGGCATGTCGCCGCGCTCACCATGAAGCTGCTGGTCGGCGAGCGCGCCTTCATCGCCAACGGGATCGTCGGCGCCGGCGGCGAGATTTCCTGGCCGCGCCCGACCCGGCCCGGCGACATTCTCAGCGTGGACAGCGAAGTGACCGAGATCGCGCCGTCGCGCTCGCGGCCCGACCGCGGCATCGTGACCCTGCGCAGCGAAACCCGCAATCAGCGCGGCGAAATCGCGCAGGTCCTGACGTCAAAGCTGGTCGTGATGCGGCGCGTCGGCGGCCTCCCCTGAATCCGCGCCATTGTCTCCGCGCTCCGCCACCGCCCTACTCAAGGCGGGATAATCGATCTTGCCGGAGCCCAGCAGCGGCAAGCTGTCCATCACCACGATCTTGGCGGGGAACATCAATTCCGAGGCGCCGCGCGCCTTGGCGGAGGCGATGAAATCGGCGCGGCTCACCCCGGCATGTTCGGTGCAGAGGACGATTTTTTCGCCCTTGCGCGGGTCCGGTTGCGCCACCGCCGCGACCCTGGCGGCCGGCCAGCACAAGGCGGCGAGATTTTCCACCGCCGCCAGCGAGATCATTTCGCCGCCGACCTTGGCGAAACGCTTGGCGCGGCCCTTGATCGTGATGAAGCCGTCGCGGTCGATGGACACGATGTCGCCGGTGTCGTGCCAGCCGCCGGGCGGCGGCTCCACCACGCCGGGATTTTCCGCGCGCAAATAGCCGAGCATGACATTAGGGCCGCGCACGGAAAGCCGCGCGCCGTCATGGATCCCTTCGATCCTTTCGAGCCGTGGCTCCATGCCGGGGCAGATCAGGCCGACCGTGCCGAAACGGTTGAACATCGGCGTGTTGAGCGCCAGCACCGGCGAGGTTTCGGTGACGCCATAGCCTTCGAGCAGGCGCAGGCCGAATTTTTCGCCGTAAAGGCGGCGCGTTGATTCCCTGACCGCCTCGGCCCCGGCGATGACATAGCGCAGCGAACGCAGATCATAGGGATGCGCGGAACGGGCATAGCCGTTGAGCAGAGTGTCGGTCCCGAACAGGATCGTGGCGTTGCTGCCGTAGATCAGCTCCGGGATCACGCGGTAATGCAGCGGCGAGGGATAGAGAAAGATCGGCACGCCGGAAACCAGCGGCAGGACGAGGCCGCCCGTCAGGCCGAAGGAATGGAAGATCGGCAATACGTTGAACAACCGGTCGGTGGGGCCGAAATCGATGCGGGCGGCGACCTGGGCGACATTGGCGAGAATGTTGCGGTGGGATAGGGCGACGCCCTTGGGCGCGCCCTCCGAGCCCGAGGTGAACAGGATCACGCCGAGGTCGTCGGGCTTCGCCCTGGCGAGCGGCGCGCCGCATTTGAGGAAGGCGCGGAGCTTGTCGAACCCAGAGATCGTGTCGCGCAGGTCTTCGAGATAGACGAAGGCGATGGTTTCCCCGGCGCGATCGACGATCGCCTGCAACCGCGCCTTTTCGATGAAGGCGCGCGAGGTGACGATGGTTTCGACATTGGCCGCCGTGCAAGCGGCGACGATATTGGCCGGGCCGGCGGTGAAATTGATCATGGCCGGCGGGCGATTGGCCGAGATCAGGCCGAGAAAGGCGGCGCCTGCGCCATTGGCGTTGGGCAGCATCAGCCCGACCGGCTCGCCGGCCGGCGCGAGGCGCGCGAATTTCTTGGCCAACAGGCGGGCGCCGATCAGCAGCCTGCGATAGGAAAGCGCCGGCGAGGCCGGGTCTTGCAACGCGATGCGGCTCATGCCGTGTTTTCGCGCGGCGTCGGCCACAGCGGTGAAAACCGTTTTCTCGACATCCGTTGTGCGGAACAGCAAATCGGACATGATCTGATAGAGCGCGGCGCCCGCCGCCTGCCGACGCGCCTTGCCGACGAGCGCCTCGTCGATTTTCAGCTCGACCGGCTCCAGAATCGTCACCGTCACCTTGTTGAGGAAACGGCGCGGCGCCTGAGCGCGCGAGAGGCGAGAAAAGGCCGAGGCTTCAAGCCCGTCGATGCGGGCGGGAACGATCGTGCGGCCGGATTTTTCCGCGATCATGCCGGCGCCGTCATAGACTTTCATCAGCGAGCCGGTGACGGTGAGGCGGCCTTCAGGGAAGATCACCAAAGTCTCGCCGTTGCGCACCGCATGGATCAGGCCGCGCGTCGCCATCGGCTTGGTCGGATCGAGCGGATAGACGCGCACCAGCCGCAGGAAAGGCTTGACCCACCAGCGCCGGGCGATGCCGGTGTCGATGGCGAAGATCGGATCGTGGTCGAGCAGCGACAAAGCCAGCGCCGCATCGAGGAAGGACACATGGTTGAGCGCGATGACCGCGTTCGGCCCGGCCTTGGCGATATTGTCGCGCCCCTTCACCTCCAGCCGGTAGAAGGCGCGAAACAGGATGGAGACGAAATCGCGCATCGGGCTGGTCGGCAGGCGGAAGAACATCCAGACCGCGCCGATGAGGGCGACGCCGGCCATCAGCGCGAAGACGCCGTCTATGCTCAAGCCCGCCTTCTGGAGCGCGGCGGTCGCCAGCCCGCCCACGGTCATGAAGGCGGAGTTGAGCACATTGATCGCGGCGACGATGCGGGCGCGTTTTTCCACCGGCGCCCAGGCCTGCGCCGCCGCGAAACTCGGCACCGCCAGCACGCCGCCGGCGACCGCCATGCCGGCGAGATCGAAACCGACGCGCCAGGCGGGCGGCTGTCGGAAAAAGACGTCCAGCGCGAGCGGCGCCGCCTCGACCGGCATGGAATGGAGGGCGAAGGCGAGATCCGCCGCAAATGCGCCGAGGACAAGCGTCGCGACCGGCGCCGGCAGCAGCACGATGCGTCCGGCGCAAAAGAACGCGCCGAGGCCGGAGCCGAGCGCGACCGAAATGGCGAAGACGCTGAGATAGACGCTGACCACCATCTCCTCGCCGCCCATGCGCAATTTGATCATTGGCGGCAAGAGGGAAAGCGCGATGGCGCCGAACATCCAGAACAGGCTGACCATGACGCCGGCGATCCACAGCCTCCTGTCGGACCACAGGTCAAACAGCAGCGCACCGGTCGAGCGGAAAATATTGGCGTCGATCCTCAGGTCCGGCGCCTTGCCGCCCGTCGCGGGGATGAAACGGCTGGCGATATAACAGGCCAGGGCCACCGCCAGCAGGAAGCCCGAGATTTGCGAAGGGTCGCCGCCGCCGCGCGAGGCGAGGCCGCCGACGATCGTGCCGAGCAGGATGGCGATGAAGGTCGCGCCCTCGATCAAGGCGTTGCCGGTGGGCAGTTCTGATTTCTGCAGATGGTCGGGCAGGATGCCGTATTTGATCGGCCCAAAAAGCGTCGAAAGGATTCCAAACAGCGCCAACGCGACGAGCAACACCGGTACGGAGGCATAAAAAAAGCCGGCGACCGCGATCGCCACGGCGAGCATTTCGGTCAGCTTCAGGCGTTGCGCGATCATCGCCTTGTCATAGCGGTCGGCCAACTGGCCGCCGAGACCGGACAGGATGAAAAAGGGCAGGATGAAGATCGCGCCGGCCAAGGTGATCAGGGACTCGGCGTTCGGCCCCGACAATTTGTACATGATCAGAAAAACCAGAGTGTTTTTCAAAAAATTGTCGTTGAAGGCGGAAAGAAACTGTGTCCAGAACAAAGGCGCGAAACGTTTCTGGGCCAGCAGCGCGAACATGAGATTCTCCTGAAGAATCGCGCGATTAGGCCCATGCGCGGTTAAGAAACGATTTTGGCGACAGGTAGGCTTTCACGTCGCCCATGCCCGCCGATGGCGTCAAGACGATGGCCGCGCGATTTGATCGCGCGGCCATCGTTTTTTGCAACATTTCGGCGCGGCCTTCAGGGACGCGGCTCCTGACCGGGCCGACCGCGTTCCGCCGGGCCTGCATGCGGCGCGCCCGGATGCGGCATCGCCGCCGGAGGATGGGGCATGCCTGGCGCAGGATGCGGCATCGCCCCCTGTGGACGCGGCATCGCCGGCTCGGGATGCGGCATGGCCATCGGCGGCGGCGCGTGCGGCGCGGCGATGGGGGGACGGGGCATGGCCCCTTGCGGATGCGGCGTCACCGCCGGCGGCGCATGCAGCATAGCCGGCGCGGGACGGGGCGCTGGCAGGGCGCGCGGGCTTAGGGCGGGGGGAGCCTTTGCCGCGCCTGGCCCCTCATGGGGCACAGGCAAGGCGTGCGGGTTCGCGCCCGGGGGAATCGTCGCCGCGCCTGGCGCGGGATGAGCCATGGGCGGCTGAGCCCCGGCTGCGCCGGGCCTGGGCGGCTCGGCCTGGCCCGGCGCATGCGGCAAGCCTTGAGGCGTCACCGCTGGTCCAGCGTGGGGCGCTCCCGGCCCCGGACGCCCCGCCGTCGCGCCCGGGACGTTGAACTCGGCGGGGCGGGGAGTCGCCGCGATCGGGGGATGGCCGTTGTTCTGCTTCAATTGCAGCGCCGGGTTCTTGGCCGCCATCTGAACATGAGTCACCTGCGCTTGCGTCGGCGGAATGCGCTCCTGACGCGCAATGGCCGCCTCCTGCTGCGTGGGCGTCGCCACGACGCCTCCGGGGCCGCCACTGTAACTGACACGAGGCCCCCGATTGACGATGACCGGCTTCTCGTAGACGTTGGTGATGGCGACGTTGTTGATGTTGTTGACCGTGCGGTTGTAGAAGAAATTGTCGCCTCGCCAGTATCCGCCCTGGTAGCCGGACCCGCCATAGCCATAGCCATAGTTCACGCCGCCGTAATATCCGACCGTGGCCGCCCAATAGCCGGCGTGGAAGAGGAAGGCGCCGTCGCTCCAGCCCCAATAGCCCGGCGTCCACAACAGCCCGGGGCGCGGGGGCTGCGCCCAGGTTCCCGGGACCCAGTAATAGCCGGAATCGTCAGACACGGACCAATAGCCCGGCGTCCAGACATAACCCGGGCCAGGAATGGGCGGTTGCTGGTATTCGGGCAGCGGCGGCGGCGCTTCGTCGACGACTTCCCGGCAGACCATGCGCGCCTGCGCGACCGGGATCGCCGCCGCGAGCCCCGCGAAACTGACGGACGCCAGGGCGATGGTTCGGATGAGACGCATTGGTCAGGCTCCCTTCAAGGATCGGAAATATCGACAGGTTCGCCGATGCGAACTGAACTCTGGGTGAACGGCCGCCAAAACCTTCCGGCCGACGCGGCCCATGAGTAATCTGATTCGCGCGGGGCATCATTCGTAAACCGGCGGCTGACTTGCGGAATTTTCGCGCAAGGAGGTTTCGCGCGCCGGCTGACCGGGCGGATTTTCTCCCGACGGCCCCGGCGCGACGAACGCCGTTCCGGCGTCTTTGTTCAGTCCTCCGCGGCTGCGTCGCCAGCCTTGCCAAGACGCCACGTTCCGGCCAGTCTTGCGCCATCCGCTGGCGATCCGGCTTTTGCCGTCCGGAGATCCTGTTCTGGCGTGGTATGGGGGGAGGTCCGATGGAGAACAGAATCGTCGTTGTCACGGGCGCCTTCGGCGTCCTTGGCCGGGCGGTCGCCCAGCGCGCGCTCGAACGCGGGGCTTTCGTCGCGCAGATGGACCGGGGCGCAGCCCCCGGCGCGATGGACGCGGCGCGGACTTTTGCGATTCCGGGCGTCGATCTTGCCGACCCGGACGCCGCGCGCGCGGCCTTTGCGCGCGTTGGCGCGCATTTCGGCGGCATCGACGTTCTGCTCAATATCGCCGGCGGCTTCGTCTGGGAGAAGGTCGAAGGCGGCGATCTGGCCGCCTGGGACCGGATGTATGCGCTGAACCTGCGCACCGCGGTCTCCGCCTGCATGGCGGCCTTGCCCTTTCTCGAAAAGAGCGGCTCGGGCGCCATCGTCAATGTCGGCGCCTTTGGCGCGATAAAGGCCGGGGTCGGCATGGGCGCCTATGCCGCGTCCAAGGCGGGAATCGCCAAATTGACCGAAAGCCTCGCCGAGGAGCTGAAAGGCGCGGTGACGGTCAACGCCGTCCTGCCCTCGATCATCGACACGCCGGCCAATCGCGCCGATATGCCGGACGCCGATTTCGGCAAATGGGTGCGCCCGGAGGACCTGGCCGAAGCCATGCTGTTTCTGGCTTCGCAAAAATCGCGCGCCATCACCGGCGCGCTGCTGCCGGTGACCGGGGGCGTCTGAAAAATCCCTTTCCTTCCGCCTTTTGCGCTCGCGCAAAGTTCCGGCGTCCCTTCCGGCCTAGAAGGCGCAAGGGTCAATCCGGGCCGCGCGAGGTAAAGATGAAGCTGCCGCAACTGCCGTTGGGCGTCCGCGTGATGGATGAAGACCATTATGTTCTGGAGCAGATGTTCGCGCAGGCGGCGCGGATCGCGGACTCCGGCCTTGCGGCCCACCTTGACGCGATCCTCGCCGAAATCGCCGCGCATTTCGCGCGCGAGGAGGCAGAAATGGAGCGGGTGGGCGTGCCCATCCTGGCCTGTCACCGCGTTCAGCACGCGGCGCTGCTCGATGAGGCGAAAAAGATCGCGGCCTTTTTCCCGAGCGCCGAGCCGCAGGGCCAGCGTGGCCTGATCGCCTTCAATCTGGCGCAACTTGTGGCCGATCATGTCGCGGGCCCGGACCGGGCTTCGTCCGATTTTTTCGTCGAAAGGGTCGATTATTCCGCCCCGGATCGCCGCCGCGCCTGAGTTACGGCGACAGCCGCCGCGCGGCTGCGCCGGTCCAGCTTGGTTTTCTCATACAACCCCAATAAGCTGGCGTGGGACCGCCGGCGTAGCGAAAGGCGGCCGGCGTGGCCTGAAACGGAACGCGATGCGACGGAGATTGAACCGGTTCTATCCGGAATACGCGCCCGAGGCGCTCTTTTCCCTGGTGGACGACGTCGAATCCTATCCCGCTTTCGCGCCCTTTTGCCGTGGAGCGCGGGTGCTGACGCGGGCGGGGGACCTGCGGCGGGTGGAGAATGTCTTCGGCTTCGGTCCCTGGCGCTTCGCCTTCATCAGCGAGGCGCGGGCGGCGCCCCCGCGCGAACTGGTCATCGAATCGTTCGACCGTCCCTTTCGCGTCTTTTGCCTGCGCTGGCTGTTCGAACCGCAGGACCGGGGCTGCCGGATGACCTGTGACTGGCGAATGGAATTTTCCGCCTCCGCGCTCAATTTCGCCGCGGCGCTGGCGGCCGACGAGGCGCAAAGCCGCGCCCTGGCGGCCTTCGAGCGCCGCGCGGCGCTCGCGTTCGGAGATAGGGAGACGACATGACCCTGAGCCAAAGCCGCGCGAACGCGACGCGTCTTGCCGCTTGGGTCGCGGCGTCGCGGCCGCGCACCCTGTCGATGGCTCTGGCCCCGGTCTTCGCCGGCGCCTGTCTAGCCGGGAATTTCGCCGAACATATCGATGTCCCGGCGGTAATCATCGCGGCCCTGTCAGCAGTCTGCATCCAGATCGCGACCAACCTGTTCAACGACGCCCGCGACTTCGAGCGGGGCGGGGACGGGCCGGACCGTCTGGGCCCGCGACGGGCCGCCGCCAGCGGATGGCTCGCCCCCGACGAGGTCAAGAACGCCGCTTTCGGCTTTTTCGCACTGGCCGCGCTCGGAGGGCTTTACCTTGTCGTTGTCGGCGGCTGGCCGATTCTCCTCCTCGGCCTGCTTTCGATCCTATCCGGCTATGCCTATAGCGGCGGGCCGGCGCCGATTTCCCATTCGCCTTTCGGCGAGCTGTTCGTCATCGCCTTTTTCGGTCTCGGCGCGGTTGGCGGAACCTTCTGGCTCGCCGCGCATGACTTTGGCGCGGCGCCGCTCCTGGCTGGATTGGCGCTGGGCCTGTTCGCGGCGGGCGTGCTGATGGTCAATAATTACCGCGACGCCGCCGCCGACGCGCGGAACGGGCGCCGGACGCTCGCCATCGTCGCCGGGCCGCGCGCGTCGCGGCTCCTGTTCGCGGCGATGATGGCCGCCCCCTTCGCCATCCTGACCGGTCTGGTCGCGCTGACGCCTCATCGCGCGCTGTGGCTCGCCTACGGCGCGCTGCCGACGGCCTTCATCCAGGTGCGCCGGATTTACGCCGAGGCGCCGGGGCCGGGGCTCAACCTCCTGCTGGCGCGCACGGCGCAAGTTCAGGCGCTTTATGCCCTCCTGCTGGGAATCGGCGCGCTGGCGTGACAGGGGCGGGCCAGCTTTTCAAAGCCGATGCGGCGGTCCATAGTGCGGCGCCTGATGCCGGAGACGCCAATGCCTGCTCGCGATGCGCCTTTCCCGCCGCCCAGCGCCGGCGCGGCCCGGTTCGCCGGAGCCGTCGCGCTCTGGCTCGCCGGTTTCGGCGCCGTTTCGGCTCAGGCGGGCGATCTTTCCTATTTTTCCGGCAGTTTCCGTGGGCCTGGCGCTGTCAGTGAAAATGGCGGGGCGCAGACGACTCTGGAGTGCCGCGCGACCGGCGAAACGGCGAAGGACGGACGCGCCCTGTCGCAGAACATCGCCTGCGAATCGCGGTCCTACAAATTCGACCTGCGCGCCCAATATGTCGCCGAGGGCGTCGAGGCGCGCGGCTTCTGGCGCGAAGCGACGCGGGGGGCCGCTGGCGCGGCGTCGGGGCGGATCGTGGGCCAGGGGTTTTCGGGCGCCAGCGAAGCCAAAGGCTTTTCGGGGCGGTTCAAGATCCATGCCGGCCCGCGCAAGCTGATCTTCACCTTCTGGCCCGAGAACGGCAAGCCGGCGCGCGTCCATGCCGCCCTCGCCCGCAAGAGCCTGACCAGGTCGGCGACGCCCGCCGCGCGGGAGGAGCCGCCCGGTGTGGAGCAAAACCAGGGAAACGCGAGCCTGAAGCTGCTGAACTAGATGCGGAAGACGGGCGTTTCGCTCCCAAGAATGGGAAGGGCGAACAGGCGGAGGGCGGGCGCCTATCGAACGGTGGCGACGGTCGGCATCTCGGGCATACAGGGGTCGCCAAGGGAAATTTGTTGTATACCCGAAGCCGATGACGCACGCGTGCCCTCTACTCGATTGCGACGACAACGACTACAATCGGGTTTTTGAGAATCCTTCGAGCGGATCATTGGTCGCGATCAAGCCACTCCGCCATCCGTTCATAGACGGCGTGCCGGTTCAGGAGATCGAGGTGTCCCGTCTGGCGCGCGATCCATTGCCGATCGTCCGGGAAATCCAGTGTCCGCGCAGAATCCTCGTTGCGCCCCAATGCGCTCGTCACCGGGACCAGCCCGTCGCCCACAAGCAGGTCTTTCATCCCGCCGGGCGACGCGGCCATCGTGGCTGCGATCGCGTAGCAGGCGACATTTTTCGGTAAGGGCGCCGGACTTCGCATGTCTGGCTCACGTGCGAAGCGGTCGCGACCTTGCCAATCCTCGTTCACGACACTGCCATAGCGTAGGTCCGTGACCCCGGCGCTCCGGACCTTCCCCAGTGTGGCGAACGCGCTGGCATAGGGCGCCTTGCGGAGGATCATGTCGACCCAATTGGCGATCCTTTCAAGCGGGGCGCCGTGGTGGGGCGTCCCGAGGAAGACGAGCTTGTCGAGCCTCTTCCTCCAGGCGTGCCCGGCCGCTTCACCGCTCAGGCAGGCGCTTCGCGTGACCAGGCCGCCCATGCTGTGGCCGACAATGGCGAACTTCTCGATCTCGACAGGCCAAGCGGCGAACAGCCTCTCCAGAGCATCGGCGAACGCGCTGCCGTTTGCCGAGATGTGGAGGCCAGAATTGTATGAGAGATAGATCGGCGTATAACCGAAGTCGCGGGCCAGCGCCGCGCCGTGGTCGTGGCCCTGTCGCGTCCATTGCAGGTCGTTCATGCAAAGTCCGTGGACAAGGACGACGAGCTTGCCCGTGGCGTCAGGAAGAGCATCTGCGAGCGCATTCGGTTCGAGCGGGATGGCGCGCCCGTCGCGCCGGAAACGCATCTTGAGCGTCAGCGCATTGTTGGTTTCGGCGAGATGGTCGCCCAGGACACCATTCAGCGCCGCGAGCGCCGCCTCGCGCTTGCGCGAAACCGGGCGGCGGTCGGGTTCGCCGTCGAGCAGCGCGGCGGCGGCGCCAACGCCCTTGCCTGTCAAACGAAACGCGCCGCGGACGCCACTGTAAACAAGTCGCGTCGTGTCGCCCGTCAGCCCCTGCGCAATGCGCGCGAGCCCAGGGGTGCTCAGGATGGAGCTGTGCAGGTGCTCGACGAGCCCCGTGACGCCCTCGGCGCCTTCGGCCGCGAGGCGGACGAGACCGAGCGCTTCCGGAAGCGAGAGGGCCGAAGGCTTCGAGGGCGTGGGGGCCACAGCATCTTTCTCCCAATTGGGACGCGACGGGGCAATATAAACGACTCCGCGCCGGCCTTGGCGTCGAAAAACCGTCTTGTGACCGGGGCGCCCGTTCACCGCCGCGGCGATATCTCTCGCGACCACAGATATTCCCGAGCGCGACTCGTTTCACTGGGCCGCCGCGGCGACGAAGGAGCAGTCCTTTGCGCTCAGGTCAGGTTGCGCCGCCGTGCTTCAGACTTCCTCCTGCGCGAGTTCGCCCCACAGGGCGAAAGCCTCGTGCAGATCGTCGGCGAGCGGCTGGAACGCCCCGTTGAAGTTCCCGGTCTTGGGGAGGCGTTCGCTCACGTCGTTGACCAGCGGCGCGCTCAGCGCCAGCCGGAGGGCTTTTCTGACGCCGATCAGGACGGGCGCGCCGACATGAACCGGGCGGCGGCGCGCGGCGCGGGCCGAAGCCCGCGCCGCCGGGCTGGCGAGGGCGCGGCGCAACCTTTCCGCCTTGATCGCCCGTCCGCGCTCGTCGAAGGTCAGGATCGGCAGCAGGACGGGCGCGCCATCCTCCGCGAAGCGGAAATCCGCCGCTTTCAAAAAAGGCGACGCGGCGAGATGGCGATGGAGTTCGCGCGAGAAGGCGGCTTCGATGGAGCCGCGCAGGCTGGTTTCGATGGCGAAAAAGCCTTCGAGTTCGGCGAGCGCGGCTTCCCAGCGCAAGCCGAGCCGAAGGTCGGCGAGCCGGGCAAAATCGTCGCGCCGGCGCTCGCGCAGGATCGGCGGCCAGTCCAGCGCGGCGGAAAAAGCGGCGAACGCGCCGGTCAGGTCAAAAGCGCCGATCCTCGCGACAAGCCGGGGGGGCAGGAGCAGCGCCGCGGCGCCGGTCGGCCCGCCGGCGAAAGCGGCGCCCGTCAGCAGGACGGCGCGGCCGGCGGCGAGATCGGCGGCGATCGTCTCCCGGTCGCCGCGCATCTGCCGGGCGTCGACCAGGACCGTCAGGCGTCCGGGAAAATCCTGCTCCATTCGGGCGACGCTGACGCGCGATGGCCCCCAAAGACCGGTTTCGGAACAATCGGCCAGATGGAGCGCGACATCGGCGCCTGACGCGACCGCCTCGCCGACTTGGAGCGCCGCCTCGGCGTCGATCGCCTCCATCGGCAGCGCGAGGCCATAACGGTCGCGCAGCGGGAAAAATCGAGCCGGCGGTCCGCCTTCCGGCCTTTCGGGCGGCGCGGCGGCGACATGGACGATCGGGCGCTGCGACGCCGCGCGGGCCAGCGCGTCGAACAGCCATTCGGCTTCGGCGGCCGAGGCGGCAAGAACGGTTTGACAGAAGGGCGCGTTGAACAGACGGGCGAGACGGCCGCGCAGATCGTCGAACCATTGGGGCAGGGTGAGTGCGGTTCCGGCGCCGAAGACGCGGGCCTGGGCCTCGCCAGCGGCGCGCGCGGCGCGCGCGGAAAGCCCGACCGTCTCGCACGAGGAAAGCCAGATGTCCTGCCCTGCGTGACGAGGCCCATCGGTTGTCTCGGCCGATCTTTCGTCGGGACCGAACAGGAGCAGGTCGAGAACGGCGCCGCCGCGGGCGCGATCCGCTCCGGGCGCAAAGGGTGAGGTCGGGATGGGTCTGTTCACGGAGGTCGTCCCGCGCGCCGTTTCGCGGCCCTGATGTCTTCCTACGCCCGAGGCGCTGAAAAATGGTTAATTTTTTCTGGCTCGGTTCGCGTGGCGGTGATCGCGTTTGGCGCCGGGAAAGCCGCTCTCACGATCGGAACGACGCGCGCCCGGTGCGGCGTTTTTTCCAGCTTTTGTCCGATTCTTTTCATCGAAAGCGCGCAAAATCGCTTATTCTGTTTTACGTTTTGCACTTTCGGAGAGCGCAGATGCGCAGGGAATTTCCTGTCTTTTCTTCATCGCGATTGTCGCGCGGGGCGCTCGGCCTTGCCTTTGTCGCTCTGGCTTCGGTCGCCGCATCGCCGGGGCGCGCGGGAAGCAGCGAGTCCCAGCCCGCCGCAAGCCAGCCTTCCGCGCCCGTTCTGACCGGCTTCTGGACCGCTTATAACGACGATGGCAAGCCGGGCGGCGTCTTTTATTTCTACGAGAACAACGGCCTCTACGAGGGCCGGCTGGTCAAGGAGATCGCCTATCCTGGAGACCCGCCGGAAAATCCGCTCTGCACTCGTTGTCCCGGAGAGAAGAAGGACAAGCCGATGCTGGGGCTTGTCATTGTCTGGGGCATGAAGAAGCACGGCGAGGCGAAATATGAGAATGGCCACGTTCTCGATCCGCGCAACGGATCGGTGTGGAGCGCGCAACTCGAAGTGACGCCGGACAATCAGAAGCTCAATCTGCGCGGCTATCTCGGCACGCCTTTGCTGGGCCAGACCCGGGTGTGGACCCGCCTGCCCGACGACACCATGGCGTTGGCCGATATCCCGGGCGACCCGATTCCGGGGCTTGTTCCGCCGCCGGCCGCGCCGCTGGCCAAAAAGCACGCGCCGCACCACGCCCCGCACGGCGGCGCGCACGCTTCACCCGACCATCTCGCCCCGGCGCCCCGCGTCGCCACGCCCGACGTCCAATAGGGCCGCGTCGCCGTTTTCAGGCTCCGATATCGGCGCCTTCGGCAAGCAGCGAGATACGGATCAGTTCAGGCAGGCTCTGCGAGTTGGTCTTGGTCATCAGATTGGCGCGATGGGACTCCACCGTGCGTACGCTGACGCCGAGTTCATGGGCGATGGTCTTGTTGAGCTTGCCTTGGAGCAGACCTTGGAGGACGTCCCTTTCGCGGGTGGTGAGCTTGTCGAGCTTTTCCCGCGCCGCGACGGCGCTGTCGCCGCCGCTTTTCGCGAGCGCCGCGCGCACGGAGGACACCATCAATTCGTCGTCGAAGGGCTTCTCGATGAAATCGACGGCGCCGAGCTTCATGGCCTTGACGGCTTGCGGCACGTCGGCGAACGCGGTCATCAGCAGGATCGGCTGAGGCATGCGCCGCTTTTTCATTTCGCCGATCAGCTCAAGCCCGGTCATGCCCGGCATGCGCACGTCGCTGACCACGCAGCCGGCGGACGGCGGGTCGGAGTCGAGAAAATCCGACGCCGAGCCATAAAGTCTGGTCTCGAACCCGGCGCTTTGCAGAAGCAACGAAAGCGATTCGCCCACCCCCGCGTCGTCCTCGATGATGTGAACGATCTGGCCAGTGCACATAACGCGGCCTCCTTTCCGGCCGATCCGGCTTTGCTCCTTCGCCTCTTGAGCCACGCCGGAGCGGCGCGAGCGTCGATTTTGAACATAGAATGCATCCAAATTCGAGCGAATGGGTTGATCTGAAGCAAAAAAAACGCGCCGCCTTGAGTCGTTGGTCGAGCGGTCGAAAAGGTGTAAAAGGGTAGGCGGCAAGTTTTGCCCGGCTTTTGCCGGGGTGTTTTGCGTCGGTCGCGAGCCGCCGTGGATGTGAGGGGCAGAGGGTGAACATCCGCTCGGACGTCGAAAAGGCGCCACGCGCGGTCTCGACGTTCGAGGCGCGCGTGCTGAGCTTTTTCGACGCCATTGCCGCAACTCCGCGTGTCGCGAGGGCGTCTGTCTCAATTCTGGTCGTCCTCGTTTCGATCGCCCTCGTCGTGACTCTTCCCGCTTCGGTCGCTCATTACGCCTGGCGCGATATCGCTTTCTATTCGGCTGTCGTGCTGTCGGCCTTGCTGTGCGGCGTGACCGGCGGGGTCGTAGCGGCTGCGGTTTTCCTGCTTTTCGGTCATTTCGGCGCCGCCGCCGAGTTGCTGTCGCGGCCGGTCCTTCCCATCGTTTACCCGTCGGCCTATTTCGACTTCCTGTTCGATTCCGCGGCTTATATCGCGCTCGCCCGGCTGCCGTTCCTGCTGGTTCGCGCGCGCCGCGCCGGAGAAACATTGCTGCGCGCCGAGGCCGAGCAGCTTCGCTATTTCGTCGAACAGACGCCGGCGGCCATGGCGATGTTCGACAGCGACTTTCGCTATCTCGCGACCAGCGCCCGTTGGCGCGAAATTTTCGAGCTCGGTCGCGACATTCTCGGGAAATCCCATTTCGATGTCGCGCCTGGCGCTCCGGAGGAATGGCGGCAGATTTTCCAACGCGCGCTCGCGGGCGGGAACGTGCGCGCCGAGCAGGATCGCTATGTGCGGGTGGATGGCCGCCATCGTTGGCTCAGGTGGGAGGCCCAGCCCTGGCGCCTGGGCGATCGCCGCATTGGCGGCGCCGTCATCTTCGTCGAGGACGTCACGGAGCGCGTCAATATCCGGCACAATCTCCAGAAAAACGAAAAGCGGCTCAAGGCCATTTTCGAAACCGCGATGGACGCCATCGTGACCTTCGGCCGGGACGGGACGATCCGGTCGGCCAATCCCGCCGCGCGGGAAATTTTCGGCTATGGCGGCGAAGAATTGATCGGACGCGGGGTTGAGACGCTGGCGCAGGAATTCATGGCCGCCCGTCATGATTCTCGCCTCGCCGAACTCGGCGGCGACGGATGGGCGAGGATCGTGGGACAGCGCCGGGTGGTCAGGGGCCGGCGCAGGGATGGCGAAACCTTCCCGCTGGAGCTGACCCTGAGCGAGGCGGGCCTCGACGCCGACCAGCTTTTCGTCTGCATCATGCGCGACCTGAGCCCGATCGAGGCGGAGCGGCGGCGCGTGAACCTGCTGCGCGCCGAGTTGGCCCATGTCAGCCGTCTCAACGATATGGGCGAAATGGTCGCCGGCCTCGCCCACGAGGTCGCCCAGCCCATCGCCTCGATCCGCAACTTCGCCGCCGCATGGCGCCGGGCGCTGGCGACGGCCGGCAAGCCGCCCGACGCCAATCTGGTCGGCAAGATCGAGGAGCAGGCGAGGCGCGCCAGCGAAATTCTGACGAGGCTGCGCGGCTTCATCGAGAAGCGGCCGCCGGAACGGCGCGCGGTCGAACTGGCGGCCCTGATCGACGACGCGTTGAAACTTGTGGTCCTGCGTTCCCCGGCGAAGATCGTCCGAGCGCCGGTCCCAGCCGGCCTCGCCGCCGCCCGCGTCCACGCCGATCCGATCGAAATCGAGCAGGTCCTGGTCAATCTCCTGCGCAACGCCGACGATGCGGTGATCGGCTTCGAGGGGGCGAATATCGTTGTCGAAATCGGCGCCGCTGGCCTGGAGCGGGTTCGCATCGCCATAGCCGACAATGGCGTCGGCGTGCCGGCCGACGTGGCGGCGGAACTGTTCTCGCCTTTTTTCACCACCAAGCACGACGGCATGGGCGTGGGCCTGTCCATCAGCAAGAGCGTCATTGAGAGCCATGGCGGGACGATCGCCTACCGCCCGAACGCGCCGCGGGGGTCGATTTTCGAAATCGAACTGCCGCTTTGCGCCGGCGACGGACGCGCCGACGACGCGGTTCCGGAGCAAACCGCCACGACGACCTAATTCTGCGCCGGCTTCGGCAGGAGAGGCGCCGCGGCGTCCGAGCGCTGGATCAGGCCGAGGGCGTCGGGCGCAAGAACGGCGTCATCCCAGCCTCCCGACAGGGTGAGGCCGATCTGCAAAGGTTTGGCGTCGGGGTTGGAAGGCGGCGCCACGCGGGTGGCGACCGCGTGCAGGTCCAGCGTGCGGTCGGCGAGCTGGGCGCGACCGGAAAAAGCGAGGGCGAGGCCGCCGCCGCGCGCCACGCCCTCCTCGATCTCGACCTGTCCCTGGACGACGTTGAATTTGGCGCCCAGACGGTCGAAAGCGGTGCGGCCGGAGCGCAATTCAACGCCCGCCGTCAGGGGGTGGCGCTCCATCCGGCGAAAGGCGAGGCCGAGATCAAGACCGTAAACCTCGCCGTTGGCGACGTTGAAATCGCCACGCGCGTCGAGGTTATCGGCGAGATCGTAAAAGGACTGGCCACTGGTCTCGAAACTGACCGAGGCGTCAGCGGTTCCCGAAAGCGTCTGGCGGCGGAACATGTCCCAGAGAAAAACCGCGGCGTCGATCTTGTCGGTCGAGGCGGATCCGCGCACATCGAGGCTCCCGTCGTTTTCAGCGATGATCGCCCGCGCGTGAATCTGGCCGGAATAGGCCGAAGCCCCTGCGATCGACAGATCGAGGCGGCCATTCCTGAGGATCGCCGAAACCGCGGCGTTGTCGGCCTGGAACTCGCCAAGGCGCACGCGGTTCGCGGAAAGCCGCAGGTCGAGATCGGCGGCGGCGAGATCGGAAGGCGGGAAAACGTCGCGGCTCCATTGGCCGTTGAAGGAAGGCGCCGGCGAATCTTCGAACATCGGGTTCAGATCGACGTCGGCGCCGGCGAGCGTGGCGGAAATCAGCGGACGAGGCGTATCGAGGCGCACCGAGGCCGCGCCTTCGAGGGCGTTCCCGTCGATCGAGATCGAAAGTTGGGAAAAGGACAGCGCGCTGGGGTCGATCGAGGCTTCGCCTTTCACCGTCGCGTCGCGATAGCGTCCGGGCAAGGGGATGGTCAGGCCGAACCAGCCCGCGGCCTGGCGCAGCGAAGGCGCGAGACCGGCGACCTGCCCATGGAAATGCGGCTGGGGCCGCAGCGCGAAGCCGCCGTTGAGCCTGAGCTGGAAATCCTCGCCGCGAAGGCGCAGGTTGATCTGGCTTTCGCCGCCGCTGCGCAGGTCGCCGGATCTGGCGACCCACAAAGCGAATTGGGTCGCGGAATCGCCATCGTCGAGGACGGGCAGGACACAGCGCCCGATCAGCGAGATCGGCGCGCTGTCGCGCCCTATGTCGAGCCGCGCGTCGCATTTTTCAGCGAAAGGCCTGGTTTCGCCGTCTGGGAGTTTCAGCACGGCCTTGGCGTTGGTCGCCCGGACCTCGTCAGGCGCCGCGTCCGCGCGGGGCGTGACGGCGCCGGCCGCGTCGCTGAGCCGCGCACGCGCGGGATCGATGGCGATCACGGCGTCGGCGAGCGTCGCGCGCGCAAGATTGAGGCGGCCGGTGAAAAGCCCGGAAAAGCCGAGATCGACCTTCAGGCTGGAGGCCGTGACCTTCGCGGCGCCGCCACGATAGTCGAGATTGACGTCGTAGATGCGGATATGCGGGCGGGGCAGAACGGCGAAGACCGAGCGGCCATGAGAGGTTAGGCGCAGATCGGATACGGATCTGACGCCCTTCTCGATGGCGTCGATCTGGGCTTGCTGCGACACCGTCCACGGCGCGGCGGCGAGCGCGACGACCACGCCGGCGCCCGCAGCGAGGACCCACTTGAGCTTGTGTTTCATGTCCGGAGAATAGCTGTCTGCATCATCGGGGCAAACAGCAAAACTTTCAGGCGGAATTTGGCCGCCACGCGGCGGCTTGCGCCATTTCCTTGTCCACGATGGCTTTGAAGCGCGCGCGGAAGGCCTCGCGCGAGAAACGCTCGGCGTTGGCGCGGCAGGCCTGTGGCGTGAAACGCGCCGCTTCCGCTTCGAAACGCCGGACCGCCGCGACGATCGCCTCCTCGCTCTGGCGGTCGAAAAACAGGCCGGTCGGCCTGTCGCTCTCGGGGGGCGCGACCGTTTCCAGGGCGCCGCCGCGCCCGAAGGCGATCACCGGGGCCCCGCAGGCCTGCGCCTCGACCGGCATGATGCCGAAATCCTCCTCTGCCGCGAAAACGAAGGCTTTGGCGCGGCGCATGAAAGCGCGCAAGGCGCCGTCGTCCTGATAGCCGAGCACCTCGATATTGGCGGCGGTGCCCGCGATGCGTCGCACCAGCGGCAGTTCCGGGCCATCGCCGATGACGACGAGCTTCCTGTCCGGCATGAGGGCGAAAGCGCTGGCGATCAGCGACATGCGCTTGTAGGGCGTCATGCGCGAGGCGGCGAGATAGAAGTCCTCGCGCTCGGCCGAAAAAGGCATGGCGGCGATGTCCACGGGCGGGAACACCACCTCCGCCTCGCGGCGATAGACCTTGGCGATGCGCCGCGCGATATAGGCCGAATTGGCCACCATGCGGTCGGGGCCGTTGGCGGTGCGCATGTCCCAGATACGCAGGTAATGCAGCAGGACGCGCGCCAGCGCCGAGCGCAGCCCGCGCGTGAGCCCGGATTCCGCGAGATAGGTGTGCTGCAGGTCCCAGGCGTAGCGCATCGGCGAATGGATGTAGGAAACATGAACCTGGTTCGGTCCGGTGATCACGCCCTTGGCGACCGCATGGGAGGAGGAAATAACCAGATCGTAACCGGAAACGTCGAATTGCTCGATCGCCATCGGCATCAGGGGCATGAAGGCGCGATGTTTGGTTCGCGCGCCCCAGAGATGCTGAAGGAAGGAGGTGGTGACTTTACGGCCCCGGATCATGCTGTCCTGGCCGGGCGGCAGGGCGCAGATCAGCGTGAAGAGATCGGCGTCCGGATAAAGCCCGAGGATTTCCTCGACGACCTTTTCCGAGCCCGCGCGCGTCACCAGCCATTCGTGAACGATTGCGACCTTCATCCCAGACCCGCGCGCCAAAATCGTGTCGCAGCATAGGGAAGCGGCGTTAATTAAGGGTAGCCCCGGAACAGGTCGGCGAGGCCGGCGACGCTGGCGATCAGCCAGCCGAGGATCATGGCCGTTCCCCCGGCAGGGGCGGCAAACGGGAAGAGGCGGGCGCCGCGCAGGGTCAGCCGCGCGACATCGGCGGAAAACAGGGCGGCGCCCAAAGCGGTGGCCAGGGCGGCGGCGAGCCAGAGCCGCCCGCCCGCCGAGCTTTCCCGCGCGCGGGCCGTCAGGCCGGGCAAAGCGGCGGCGTGGACGAGCAGGACGAGCGCGACCGAGCGCAGGCTTTCGCCGCCTGGCATATGGGCGGCCGCCGCGGCGGCGGCGACGCCGCAGGCTCCGAGGAGTCCGGCCCAGGCGTTGAGCGCGTCGAGGGTTTTTCTCATGTCCCGTCAGTCTTCCGAAAGGTTTTTCGCGCCAAACTCGCACCGTCGTTTTCCAAGTCGAGACGCATTCATGAGCGCAAAAGGGCCGGGCGGCAATATTGTCATCGCGATCGATCACGCCTCGATCACCGGCGGGCAGGCCAAGGTGGCGCTGGAGAGCGCGCTCGGGCTGAAGGAAGCCGGCTACAATCCGATCGTTTTCGCCGCCGCCGCGCCGGTCGATCCGCGCCTTGCCGGGGCGGGGATCGAGGTCGTCTGCCTCGGTCAGGCCGACCTGCTCGGCAATTCCTCGAAGGCCGTCGCCGCCGTGCAGGGAACCTGGAATTTCCTGGCCGAGGCCGAAATGCGCAAGCTGCTGGCCCGCCTCCCGCGCGAAAAAACGATCGTCCATGTTCACGGCTGGGCCAAGGCGCTTTCGGCTTCGATCGCCCGGCCGATCCGGCAATCGGGCCTGCCGGCCGTCTATACGATGCATGAATATTTCATGTTTTGCCCCAATGGCGGCTTCTACAACTACCAGAAGAACCATGTCTGCAAGCTGGCGCCGCTCTCGGCGGCCTGCTGGGCGACTCATTGCGATTCCCGCACTTATCCGCGAAAGGTCTGGCGCAGCCTGCGCCAGACGGTGATGGAGCGCGCCGCCCGCCTGCCGCAAATCTTTGACGACTTCATCCTGATTTCGCGTTTCCAGGCCGGCGTGGTCGAACATCGGCTGCCGAAAGGCGCGCGGGTCCATCCGGTCTCCAATCCGATCGACTGCGACGACCTCGGCCGCAAGCCGGAACCTGCGCGCGGGGATTTCCTGTTCGTCGGCCGGATGTCGACGGAAAAGGGCCCCCAGCTGTTCGCCGAGGCAGCGCGCCGCGCGGGGGTGATCCCCGTCTTCGCCGGCGATGGGCCGGCGGCGGCGGCTTTGCGCGAGGCCTATCCCGAGGCGCGGCTGCTGGGCTGGAAATCGCCGGACGAGGTCAAGCGCCTGATGCGCGCCGCCCGCGTCCTGGTCTTTCCCTCGCTGTGGTTCGAGGGTCAGCCGCTCACGGTGCTGGAGGCCAAGGCCATGGGCACGCCGATCGTCGTCTCGGACGGCTGCGCCGGGCGCGAGGAGGTGGAGAACGGCGTCAGCGGCCTGTGGTTCGAAAGCGCCAACGCCGATTCGCTCGCTCAAGCCCTGGTCAGGGCCAGGGACGACGCTCTGGTCGCCTCGATGTCCAACGCCTGTTACGACGCCTTCTGGGCCGATCCGCCGACGCTGGCGCGCCATGTCGAGCGGCTCGGCGCGGTCTATGCGGAAATTCTGGCGCGTCGCGGCGTGGCGGCGGAAAGCGCCGCTCTCAATTCCGGGCCCGATCGAGATTCCATTCCCGCTGCGGCGCGGGCCTGAGCGCGTCGCGGCGATCCTGGAGACGCCGGCGCAGGCTCTTTCCCATGGAGATCGCGGGCTTTTCGACGAGACGATAGGTCGTCGCCGAGATCGGTAGGGTGAGGACCATCGCGAGCGCCACGGCCAGGAGAGCCGGCGCGCCTTTGGGAAGGTAGGGGTGCGCCTTCATGGCCAGTTCCTGGCCGAGCGGCCCGAACAGATAGACCGAATAGCTGATCCGGCCCAGAAACAGGGCGGACGGCGCGTCGATTTTGATCCTGGTCGTGAAGAGAATGAAAAGGGTCAGGGCCAGAAGGTATGAATTCATATAGCGCCACCAGGTTTCGTGGAAGCCGTGGTCGGTGGAATAGGCCATGACCGAGATCGGCGGAATGGCGGCGTAGATCAAAGGGGTCAGCCGGGCGACCCAGGCGCGGGCGTCTGGCGCGTGGTCGACCGTGGCGCGGCGCCACAGGAAACCCCAGAACATGATCGAGAGCGCCAGCGGCAAAGCGACCGGCAGCTTTTCGTCGAGAAAGCTCCGCGCGGCGGCCAGCGCCAGAGCGCAGGCGAGCGACACGATCGAGGCCCAGGCGATCTGGCGCGGGGTTCTCAACCAGCCCCCGGCGAAAAGAGCCGCGCAAAGGACATAGAAGACCAGTTCGATCTGCAGCGTCCAGAAGAGTTCGATGACGTTTCTCACGCCGACGAATTGCTGGAGCATGGTGAGATTGACGAGAACCTCGCGCGCCGGCGTGCTCTCGCCGCGAGAGAAATAGGAATAGCCGACCCAGACGAAAATGCTGAGCCAGTAAACCGGATAAAGGCGGAAAAGCCGCGTGATCGCGAAGCTTTGCAGCGGCGCTTTCGTCTCCCTAAACAGGGAAAAAGGAATGACGAAGCCGGAAATGGCGAAAAAGAGGATGACGGCGACCTTGCCGGCGTCGAGATAGACCAGGGTGAATTTGGCGATCTCATTCTCGACGCGATAATGCAGGCCGCCGTTCAACATGAATTGCGCGGTCGAATGCGCATAGATGACGGCGAGCGCGGCGACGCCACGCAAGGCGTCCACATATCCGAGGCGTTTTTCCATTGTTTCGTTTAGCCGCATGCCTTCAGGCGTCGATCCTTGAGCCTAGTCGCCGCGGATGAAATCAATGGGTGCAAATTGCATCAAAATTTAACGGAAGGCGTCGGTTGACGGTTTCGCCGCAAGCGCGCCGGAGCGGAGCCAGCTTTAATGGTTTCGGATCGCGATGGTCGGGCTCCTTGCCGAAGCTCGGCGCAACTTTTGGGATCGGTTCCTAAAAGGCGTAGTTCACGCCAATGGCGACGACCGGATAGGGCTTGTCGGCTTTGAGATCGTCTTTCGCCTCCCCGTAATCCCGGCCGTCGTCCTCGGTCCTCGTTCCGTCGTTGGGGGATCCGGAGGGGCTCAGCGCCATGATGGCGCCGCGCGACGAACCGGCGATCATGTTGCCCTGAATGAAGGTGAACCCGCGCGCCGGGTCCGAGCCTTTCCAGAATCCGACGCCCCATCGCGCGCCTTTGACGATATTGCCGGTCACATTCGCGGCGGTCTTGATCGCGCTGTTCTGGATCGCCATGGGCGCGACGTAAATTCCGCAGCCGTCGCAGTCCTCGACGATGTTGCCGACGATGTCGACATCCGCCTCCGCGTAGATCCCGTCGCCAAAGGTCGCGTAGCGCGGCCAGTTGGGATCGCTGGTGCGGAAAATCCGCCGCGTGATCGATCTGACCTGGTTGCCGGTGATCGACACCCGCCGTCCGCCATACCAGCCATTGGTGGCCGACACGCCTTCGGCGGCGCCGGAGACGATATTGCCGGCGATGACGCCGCCCTCGTAGC
Organism: Pseudomonadota bacterium; assembly: GCA_021813805.1. Taxonomy (GTDB): domain Bacteria; phylum Pseudomonadota; class Alphaproteobacteria; order Rhizobiales; family Beijerinckiaceae; genus Rhodoblastus. The sequence goes on from JAKAJL010000004.1 coordinate 72,100, forward strand.
CCAGGCCGTTCGGCGTCTTGCCGTCGGTCTGCGGACATTCGACCATGATCGCGGTCTCGCCGGACCGGTCGATGGCGTTGTTCGCGATCTGAACATCGGAACAGCCGTTCGCGCGCACGCCGGAAAAGGCGGAATCGGAAATGCGGTTGCCTTCGACCGTCATGTGATGGGCGTAAAGACCGAAAACGCCATTGCCGTACGGTCCGCTGCCACCAAGGATTCCGCGCGCCGGGTCGGCGCCGAAGCTCGCCGCCGTCTTGGCGATTCTGTTGTTGCGCACGGTGGTGTAATCCGGCCCCGGCGGCCATTGCTCCACCATGATCGCGAAATTCGCATTATCATGGATGTGGTTGTCGGCGAAGAGATTGTTCTCGCCCTGCGCCGAATAGATCGAAATATTGTTGTTCATGAATTCGTTGCGCGTCACCGCGGCGTCGCGGCAGCGCCACATTGCCAGCCCTCCGGCCCGCGAGCCGCCGATGGAGCAGTTCTCGACGATGAGAGTCCGGACGCGGAAGGCGGTGATCAACGCGTTGAAACGGGGCATAGCCGCTTCGAGAAACGGATTGACCGGCCGATCGCCGGGACTCAAACCGGCCGGCGACACGGCGTCATTGCCGCGAAAGCCGATTCCTCTGATCGTCACGCCCTCGAGCCCGTCCGAATCCGCGGCGGGCCTGATGTCGATATTGAAAGATTCTCTTCCGGCGGGTTCGATGACGACCGTTCCGGGGGCGGCGAATATCTCCAGCGGCGCGGCGATCGAAAAGCCCGAGGTGCGATAGACGCCCGGCAGGATGTTGAGGGGCTTGCCGGCCTTCATGGCGGCGGCGGCCGCGCCGGCGAGCGAAAGGCTCCGCGTCCGCGACGCCGAGGACAGGGGCGAGGGGCTGACCAGCACGGCGGAATCGTTCGTGGCGACGAAATAGGCCGGGTCCGCCGCGCAGGCCGGCGGTACGGAAAACAGACCCGTCGCCGCGAGCGGAAAAGTCTGGATAAACTGGCGCCTGTCCATGTTTTCCTCGAATTCGTTCTACGATTTTCCCTCCTGCGCCAGCCAGCGCCGCCGCGCCGCCTCGATTCCCCAAAGCCCGCCGAGCGAAACGAAGAACATGCGCCAATGGCCGATGTCGATCTGCAGGGCCTGCAGGAAAAAGACGAAGGTAGCGGCGAACAGGACCTGCGACTCGCGCATCCAGGGGTGGCGGGTCAGGCTCTGCCGGAAGCCGACGAAAATGGTCGAAGCGGCGAGCGAAAGAAAGCAGAAGCCGCCAAGCCAGCCTTCGGAGGCGAAGGCGTCGATATAGGAATTATGCGGCTCCAGCCCGAAGGTGAGGCGGAAGCGCAAGGGTCCGAAGCCGTTGGGCCGTTCGATCAGCATGGGGATCGAGCGCGCCTGGTTGCCGAAGCGTCCGTTCGGCCCGCTGTCGTAATCCTGTTCGGCATGGGCGCGCTGGAAGAAGAAGTCGCGGACGTCGGGCTGGCTCAGCGCGCCCACGATCCCGACGAGCACGGTGAGGACGACGCCCGCCGCGCCCGCGGCGATCCGCAGGCGCATGCGGCGCGAATCCGCGGTCTTGACGAGGAATCCGACGATCATCGCCGTCGAGATCACCGCCGCGCCCCAGGAGCCGCGCGAGAAGGACAGGAACAGGGCGGCGAGACACAATGCGAGGCCAGGGGCGACCGCCCACCAGTAGCGGACGCGGCCAAGCAGCAGGCGCTGGATCAGGTAAAGGACGCCCAGGACCATGTAGGAGCCAAGCACGTTCGGGTCCTTGAACGGCGCCATGGCGCGCCCGTCCTTGACCCAGTCGCCGCTGCCGTCGAAAGCCGCGAACCAGGTCGTCAACGCGATCGCGGAGGCGAGAACGCAAGAGACGGCGTAGGCCGAGAGCAGCAGTTCCGCCCGGCGCGTGGTCCGCTCGCTCAGGAAAAGCGCGAAGAACACGCCGGTGGTGATGATGAAGGTCGTATGGAACATGTAGTCGACCGGGTCGGCTTCGTTCCAATAGGGGACGAGGGCGATATAGCCGCCGAGCGTCCAAAGCAGGAGCAGGAGAACGAAAGGCAGGACGGCGCGGTGGATGGTGAAGCCGCCGAAAGTCCAGAGCGCGATGGTGATCAGGATGAGAATGTCATAGGGCGCCGGTTCGATGAACACGACCGAGCCGCTGGCCACGGTCAGCCAGAAGAAGCCGTTGACGAGCTTACGATAATCAATGGTCGGGCGGGGGGAGGCGAGCGGCGACGGCCCGCCCGGAGCGAGGCCGGTCCAGGTCATGAAGCGGCCCCGGAAACGCGTTCTTGCGCGCGGCCCTTGCGCGCCAAGCCGGCGCGATAGCCGGCGAGAACCGAATCCGTCATCGCCTCGACGCTGAAATGGGCCGCGACATGGCGGGACAATTGCGCGCGTTCGGCGGCGGCCTCCCGCGCGTCGCGCCGAAGGGCGGCGGCCATGGCCCGAGCCAGGGCCTTGGCGTCGTCGCGCGGGATCAGGCGGTCGCTCAAGGGGCCGAAAATCTCCGCGACGCCGCCGACATTGGTGGCGAGGACGGTCTTGTCCGCGGCGATCGCCTCCATGACGAGATAGGGCAGGGATTCGGCTCGGCTCGGCGCGACGACGATATGGCCGAGCTGGAAGGCTTCGCGGGCGGGCAGGGCGCCGAAAAAGGCGACCGCGCGGTTCAGGCCGAGACGTTCGACCATGGCGGCGAGCCGCTCGAGTTCGCAGCCCGCGCCGACGATGGCGAGACGCGCCTCTTCATGTTCCGCGCGGTGGAGATCGGCGAGGGCGCCGATCAGGGTGTCGACCCCTTTGTAGACGGAGAGTTCGCCGACATACAGAAACTCCGCCGCGCCCGGCTGGGCCGCGACGGGGGTGAACTCCTCGGGCCGCAGCCCGTTTCTGGAGACCCATTGGAGCGCGGGCGTCGGCCCGACGCCTCTGGAATATTCTCCGGCGATGAAATCGCTCTCGAACGACAGGACGTCGGTCTGGCCGGCGACGAGTCGCTCGACCGCCATATAGAGCCGATAACCCGGCTGCTGGTGGAAGCTGCCGCCATGGGGCGTATAGACGCGCAAGGGGTCGCCCAGGCCCGGAAGGAAGCCCGAGGCTCTGGCGTAGAAGCCGCCCTTCGAACCATGGCCGTGAACGATGTCGGGTTTGAGTCGCGCGATTTCCCGGCGCACGTGGGCGAGCGCCCGGAGATCGCTGGGATGGGGCTTGCGGCGCATCGGCAGCCGCGCGACGCCGAGCCCCAGCAGCGGCGCGATCTGCGCGATCTCGCGCTTCGCGGCGTCGCCGCCGGTGAGCGAGTCCACGATCATCCCGACGGCGTGGCCGCGCGCCGACTGTTCCCGCGCAAGATCGAGCACATGACGAAAGAGGCCGCCGACAGGCGACCTGAGCACATGGAGGATGCGCAGGCTCGGTTCGTTCGAAAACATTTGGCCGTCATTCCGCAATGGCGCATTTCTAAATGATGAGTGTTAACAAAGAGGACGGGCGCTTGACCCGCATTTTTCACACGGCGCCTGGCGCTGGCCCTCCGGGTTCCATTTCGACGGCCGCCCGCCGCGTCGGGCGCCTCAACCATATGACGCCATACGCATTTGGCCGCCCTCCTCGCATTCGACTCGTCGAAAATGCAACGCAGGCCGGCCTCGTGTGAGAAACGCGGGTCAATAGGCGTTGCGACCGCTTGCGAGAGCGAAGGGCGTGAGGGCGAGGACGCGGAGGTCGAGCCAGATCGACCAGTTCTCGATATAGTCGAGATCGTAATCGACCCGGCGCTGGATTTTCTCCAGCGTGTCGGTCTCGCCGCGCCAGCCGTTGATCTGGGCCCAGCCGGTGAGGCCCGGCTTGACCTTGTGGCGCGCGAAATAGCCGTCGACGACTTCTTCATAGGCCCGGCCCGCGACCGTGGCGTTGACCACATGAGGCCGCGGCCCGACCAGCGAAAGCTCGCCTTTGAGCACATTGAACAATTGCGGCAGTTCATCGAGCGACGTGCGCCGGATGAAGCGGCCGAACGGGGTCACGCGCGGATCGTCGCGCGTCACCTGACGGCGGGCCCCGTAATCGCACTGCTCGACATAAAGCGAGCGGAACTTGTAGATCGTGATCTTCTCGTTGTTGAAGCCGAACCTTTCCTGCCGGAACAGAACCGGCCCGCGCGACGACAGTTTAACGCCAGCCGCCACCGCCAGCATCACCGGCGCGAGCAGCGCGATCAGGGCCATGCCGACGACTCGGTCGAACATTGCCTTGACGACGACGCCGGTGTCCGACATCGGCTTGTCGATCAGGTCGAACAGAGGCACGTCGCCGAGGAAAGAATAGGCGCGTGGACGGAAGCGCAGGCGGTTGGCGTGGGCCGCCAGCCTGATGTCGATCGGCAGCACCCAAAGACGACGCAGGATTTCGAGAATGCGCGCCTCGGCGTGGACCGGCAGCGCGAACAGGATCTGGTCGATGCGGACATTGCGGGCGAAGGCGATCAGGTCGTCGATCGTCCCCAGCTTGGGGAATCCGGCGACCATGTCAGGGGCGCGGTCGTCGCCGCGATCGTCGAACAGGCCGAGAATGCGCACGTCGGACAGGGATTCATTGGCGAGTTCGCCAAGCAGCTCCTCGGCCAGCGGACCGCCGCCGACGATGACGACATAACGGTCGAGCTTTCCCAGCCGCGAAAGCTGGGAGGCGGCGAAAGCGGCCAGAAGGCGAAGCCCCAGCAGCCAAAACAGGCCCGCCGCCAGCCAGAGGCCGAGCCAGCCGCGCGGCGAAAGGCCCGGCGCGCCGAAGACGAAGCCCAGCGCCCAGGCGGCGAGCGCGGCGCCGGTCCAGGCGCTCGCGGCGTGCAGAAAACCCTGAACGGGCGAGCGCAGGATGGCGAGCCCATAGGCGCCGTTCGCGCGCGCGAGAAGAGTGAAGGCGGTGGCGACAAAAGGCGCGACGAAGATCGGCGCGGCCTGTTCGCCGGCGGGGAGATCCTGGCGCAGGGCGAGGCCGAGGGCCAGAAGCGCGGCCAATTCCCCAAGGCGCGCCGTGTTGGTCAAGGCAAAGCCGTAAAATGCCGTCTTGCGCGGTTGGGCTATGACGGTTTCCGCCGGCGGTCCGTGTCGCATGTCGATCACCGTCTTTGCCGGCGGGTTCTTCCAGCGCCGATTCAAGGCAGGATCATATAACCTTAAGGAAGCGTGAATAAGCGCCGAAACGCGTCGTTGCGCGGCTTTCGGATATTTACCTTTATTTAAGAATTTGCTTGCGTTTCATGCAATCGCCGCAAGATTGCTCCGCAATCCACCGCGGCGCAATGGCGCGAAATCCCTCTGCGCCGCGAGCGGATTTTCGCGCCGGCGGAACGCGAATTCCCGCGGGAATTCGTATCAGAAATACCGCTCGGGGATGTAGATCGTGTCGCCGGGGCGGACCGGCACGGTCACCGGGACGTCGGCGGTCACGGTGCGCCCGCCTTCGGTGCGGGTGAGCTGGGCGTCGTCCTTGCGGGCGCGCGGCGTATAGCCGCCGGCGATCGCGACCGCCGTCTCGACGCTCATGCCGTTGACGAAGGGATATTGCCCGGCGGTGGTGACCTCGCCGAGGATGAAGAAGGGGCGATAGGCCTCGACCTCGGCCGAGACGCGCGGTTCGCGGATGTAGCCGGCGCGCAGCCGGGCCTCGATCTCGCCCGCGAGCTGGGACGGCGTTCGCCCGGCGGCGTGGACCGAGCCGATCAGCGGCATGGCGATATTGCCGGAGCTTTCCACCGCATAGGAATTGCTGAGCGAATCCTGCCCGAACACGATCACCCGCACCCGGTCGCCCGAGCCAAGCGTATAGGGCGTGTCGGCATAGGCCTGGAATTCCGCCGGAATCCGCCGTTCGGCGCAACCCTGGAGGGCGAGCGGAAGGACGAGGCAGGCGAGCAGCAGGATTCGGCGCATGACAAGAGACCCGACGAGCGCGCGCGGCGGCGCGGCGCTGCGAGCGAAACTAGGCTTTCATGGTTAACAAAGCCTTGCATTCGGCCTTTTCCGTCCCCCCTTCGGCCTGTGGGAAATGGCCAGTTAACATTGCTTCAACCATAAATGACCTAAAGTCCCGGCGTTGCGGGAGCAGGGAATGAACGCACGGGAAAGCGATTTCAAATGGGATGACGGGGGCGACGAGATCGACCTCGGCGGCGTCGCGGCCGCGCTGGGGCGCCGCAAGCGGTTCATCCTGAGCGTCATGCTCGGCGCGGCGGCGGCGGCGTCGCTGTTCGTGACGGTGGTGAAACCGCGCTATGTCGCGGAATCGCGCATTCTGGTCGAGAATCAGGAGAGCTATTTCACCAGCGCGGGGCCGGAGGGATCGCGCGGGGAAACGAGCGACGCGGTCGACGAATCGGCGATCAACAGCCAGATCCAGATTCTCACCTCGCGCGATCTCGCGCGCAGGGTGGTCCAGACGCTTCATCTTCAGGGCAATCCGGAATTCGACCCGGCGGCCGGAGGTTTGAGCCTCCTGGCCCGGCCGCTGATCCTGCTGGGCCTCGTGCGCGGTCCGGCCGACCAGCCGGTCGGCGACCGCCTGCTGACCAAATTCATCGACCATCTGACGGTGATGTCGCCGCCCAAGTCGCGGGTGCTGCAGGTCGAGTTTTCGTCGCGCGACCCCGATCTCGCCGCGCGCGGCGCCAACGCCGTGGCCGAACTGTATATCGACATGAAGTCGCAGGCCAAGCGCGCGGAGGCGCATCAGGCGGCCGAGGCGCTCAAGCCCCTGATCGCCTCGCTGGAGACCAAGGTGGCCGACGCCGACGCGAAGGTCGAGGCCTTCCGCGCTAGGACCGGGCTTTACGAGAGCGTCGGACAGACCACCGTCCCGACCCAGCAGCTCGGCGAGATCGCCACGAAACTCGCGGAGGCGCGCGCCGCGCAATCCGACGCGCAGGCCAAGGCGCATACCCTGCGCGACCTGCTGCAAATGGGCCGCCTCTCGGACGCCGGCGACATCGCCAGGAGCGATCTGGTGCGGCGAATCTCAGACCAGCGCGTGGCGGTGCGCGCGCAACTCGCGGCGCAGTCGCGCACGCTTCTGCCCGGCCATCCGCGCATCAAGGAGCTTCAAGGCCAGCTGAGCGACCTCGACGCGCAGTTGCGCGGCGCGGTGGACAAGGCGGCGCGCGGCTATGAGGACGACGCCCGCGTCGCCGCGGCTCGCGTCGCCAATCTCGAAGCTCTGCTCGAAGCGCAGAAGAGCGCGGTCGGCGCCTCGAACGCCGACGCTGCGAAACTGCTCGAACTTCAGCGCGACTCCAAGATCCTGAAGGATCAGCTCGCCAGCCTCTCCGCCAAATATCAGGCGGCGCTCGCCCGCGACCTCGCCGATTCCGCGCCGGCCGACGCCCGCATCATTTCGCGCGCCCTGGCGCCGAGCCAGCCGGCCTTTCCCAAGAAATTGCCGATCATCATTTTCGCAGCCCTGGCCGGCCTGTTCTTCCCCGGCGCTTTCGTGATCGCCGGCGAACTCTCGGGCGGGCGGCGGCGGAGGCCGAGCGAGCCGGCGCCCGTCGCCCGGAAGGGATCCGGCTCGATCGGCGACCTCCAGCGCGCGCTCGCCGATTTCGGCGAAGGCGCCGCGGCGGACACGCCGAAGGCCGGCTTTTTCGACCGCGTCCGTCAGGCGGCTTCGGAATTCGCGGCGCCCGCCGTCCCGCTGGAGGAGGAGGAGATGGAGTCCGCGCCGGCGCGGGCGCCGGAACATGACGCGGCGGCCGACGTCGTCGCCGTTTTCGCGCCGGCGCCCGAGGACGCGCCGGAGCCCCACGGTCGGTTCGAGATGGCCGGCGCGCCGGCTTCGCCGCCCCAGGCCCGGACCGGCGCCGCGCGGGCCCTCGTCCAGCGCATCGCCGAAACCGCCGGACCCGCCGGAGCCAAGATCCTGGTGGTCAGCGATCCGGAGTCGTCCCACGCCTGCGCCGCGCTGGCGCTCGCCCGGGCGCTGGCCCGCGAAGGCCGCGCCATCCTGGTCCAGACTGACGATTCCGATTCGGCTCTGACGGCCGAACTCGAATCGGCTCAGGACAGCGATCCCGCCGACGATCTTTTCGACGAGGGCCAGCCGGGGCTGGCGCAACTCCTGTCGGGCGAAGCCTCGTTTGCCGAAACCATATACCGCGACGGCGCGTCGCGTCTGCATATCATCCACTCGGGCGGGCCGGTCGAGGCCGCGCCGGCCGACATCGATCTTGTGCTCGACGCGCTCCAGGCGACCTATGATCTCGCCCTTGTCGCCGCGGGCGCCGGCGAGGAAGCGGTCCGGATCGCGCGGGAGGCCGATCTCACCTTGATCTACGCCGAAGACCCCCGGACCCGCGCCTTTCTGTCCGACGATTTCGCCGCCGCCGGGGCGCGCCTGGTCATGCTTGCCGGGCGCGATTCCCTTGGCGAAATCGCCGAAATGGCGGCATGATCCGCCTTTCGGCACGGAGGCTGCGCCTTGACCGGGTTATCAGACATAGAAGTCCGGACCATCGATGGTTCGGTGCGGACGATCGCCGATTTCGGCTCCAAGGTGCTGCTGATCGTCAATGTCGCCAGCAAATGCGGCTTCACCCCGCAATATGCCGGGCTGGAGGCGCTGCAGAGGCGTTTTTCCGCGCGCGGCTTCGACGTGCTCGGCTTTCCCTGCGACCAGTTCGGCCATCAGGAGCCAGGCGACGAGGCCGAGATCAAGAATTTCTGCGCGCTCCATTACGGCGTGACCTTTCCGATGTTCGCCAAGATCGAAGTCAATGGCGACAACGCCCATCCGCTCTACCGCGCTCTGAAAAAGGCGGCGCCGGGCCTTCTGGGAACGCAAGCGATCAAATGGAATTTCACCAAATTTCTGGTGGGTCGCGACGGCAGAGTTTTGCGGCGCTATGCGCCGAACGAAAAGCCGGAGGATATTGCCGGCGACATCGAAAAGGCGCTCGGCTAGCGGCCGAGAACACATGACCCGGGCTCCCGCGCGATGACGGGCTTCGGTTCCAGGGAGACCTTCAGCCCGCGCTGTGCGCGTCGCCTCATAACCGAGAAGATTCCGACGACTTCGGCGCGTCGCTCGGTTTCGCCGATGAGACGCTTGACCGGATCCCCGAAGGAAGCGGCGATCACGCGCCTGGTTGGCGCAATTTTGCTGGAGGACGCTTGACCAGCCCGGTCCTGGCCGGCGATGATGGCCACCATGTCGCTTCAGTTGCGCCAGGTCACGAGACATGATCGTCCGCGCGGCGCTCCAGGTCATGGCAAGTGGTGATTCGGCCGAGGCAGAAGTGGGGTTTGTTGTGGATCAAGGCCCCATGTGGCGCCGATGGCATGATCGATAAGAAAATTTGAGTACTTGGTAGTCGCGCTTTTTCGTGAAATCAGGAGATGACGGCGATGCGCAATGCTCTCGCAAAAATCTTGGCCGCCTCCGTCCTCGCGATCGCGCTATGCGTGGAAGGATCGGCGCTTCGCGCCGCTGACGGGGAGCCCAATGCCCTTCGTCCGACCCTGAGCGATCTGATGGTGCTCACGCAGATGCGGCACTTCAAGCTCTGGTATGCCGAACGGGTCAACAATTGGAAACTCGCCTCCTACGAATTGAACCAGATGGAAACGACCCTGGGGCGGATCGCGCAATTGTACCCCACCGCCTCCGCCGTCGCGCAGGCGACCCTCATCCACGACAAGACGGAGCCAATCTTGTCCGACATTCGCCACGCTATCGACGCCAAGAGCAACGCCCGTTTTGAAACTGCATTCAAGCATATGACAGGACTATGCAATCAGTGCCATGAGGCGGCGGGCGTCGGTTTCATTGTCGTGCGAGTTCCCACCAGGTCGCCATTTGGAAATCAAATCTTCGAGCAGCAGCCATAACTGCAGACGCCGAGTTAAATATGCTTTAGATATTCTTGAGGCCCGTCGTAAGTTCTGCTTACCGTGTTCGGAATTAGTGTTGCGGCGGCCAGGTTTCGCTTCTCCGGCCGGAAATTCGGGGACAGGAGCCGAATTGCGCCCTCACGCCCCGTTGCGAAACGCCAAACGGCCGCCTTGCGCAATTCAGTCCGTTCCCCAGATTTCTGTGTCCTTCCACGCCCCGGAGCCAATTCGCGCGCTGGCCGCTATGGCGAGCGATCGCCCTGGCCGCGCTCTCCCATCTCGCCCCGATCCGGGTCGCGCATATCGAAGCCGGCCGGCTTCTCGGCGAGGGGCTGGGCGATTCAGCGGCATTCGGCGCCGCCGATCCGGGATGGCGGCCTGGCGATCACTCCGCCTTCTTGGCCGTCAATTCGCGGTAATAACCGGAAATGGCCTCGAACCAGATGTGGCGGGACTGGAGATAATTCGCGCCTTCCACGCGTTCGGGCAGCATCAGGTCGCCGAGCAGGGTTTCGATCTCGCGCCGGGCGGAAAGCTGTGACGGCGTCAGGGTGTGATTCGCGTCTTCCAGCGCGTCGAGCGCGGTCAGGCCGAGGGGGAAAAGCTCGCGGAAGATGACGCGGTCATGCAGGCCTTCGGCGACGCGGAACTGCAATTCGACCGCAAGTTTGCGCAAGGCCTGATCGACCTGCCGCGCATTGTTGCTCTGCAGGCTGGCGATGCGGTTGCGCACCAGCACCCAGTCGATCAGGCCGTTGTCCACCAGCCGGCGCTTGCGCCGCGCCTCGATCACGATCTCGGCGTATTGCGACACCATGCCTCGTCGCGCGCGGTCGTGATGGACCCGCGACAGCACGTCCATGTCGATGAAACTGTCGTTCATCGGCGAAATCAGGGTGTCGGCGAGCGAATGGGCGAGCCGCATCAGATAGGAATCGCTGGCCGGCGTATCGATCACCACGAATTCATATTCGTGTTCGACCTCGCCGATCGCCTCGGCGAAAATCGCGAATTCCGCCGATTCGTTCTCATGGACATTGGCGCCTTCGGCGCGGTCTGGCGCGAAATGGCGCGGCAACTCCACCCGCCAGGGCGCGGTATTGGCGAAAGAGGCGCGATTCTCGAAAAAGCGGGTCAGGCTGCGCTGGCGGATGTCGAGGTCGATGGTGGCGACGCGATAGCCGGCCTTCAGCAGCGCGACGGCGAGATGGATCGACAGGGTGGACTTGCCCGAGCCGCCCTTTTCATTGGCGACGACGATCACATGCGCGGTTCGCAGTTCGGGCGCGTCGCAGGCTTCAAAGATCATCGGGCAGGCGCTCTCCAAGCGTCGCGCGCGGCTGGGCGACAGTCACTGCGCATAAATCCAATCCTGGCGCCCGCGCAACATGCCTGGGGTTGAAAACCGCAAGGCGAGGTCGCGGGCGAAGGCCTTGACGCCGGAAAGATGGTAGATTTGCCCTTGTGCGCGCGCCCCCTCCTGCACCTTGCGCGAACGGATGACGCGGGCGACCGAATAGGCCGTCAAGGCGGCGGCGGGATTGTCGCGGTCAGCGGCGACGGCGGCGGCGAGCGCGGCGGCGTCCTCGATCGCCTGCGCCGCGCCCTGCGCCAGATAGGGCAGCATGGGATGGGCGGCGTCGCCGAGCAAACCGACGCGCCCCTGGGCGAAGGAGTCGAGTGGCGGCCGGTCGAACAGGGGCCAGCGCAGCCAGGTCTCGCCGGCCTCGATCAGGTCGCGGGCTTCGCTGCGCCAGCTCTTGAAACGGTTGAGCAGGAACTTGCGATCGCCCTCGTTGTCCCAGAACTCCGGATCGCTTTCCGGCTCGCCGCGCCAGCTGTCTTCGACCAGGGCCACGACATTGACGATCGAACCGCCGCGCAGCGGATAATGGACGAGATGGGCGCGCTCGCCGAACCAGAGATTGGCGACGGGGCGCCGAAATGTTTCGGGCAGGGTGGCGGCGGGCAGGATGGCGCGCCAGGCGGTGTGGCCGGTAAAGGCCGGCATGTCGGCGCCATTCTGGATCAGCCGGCTGCGCGTCATCGAACGCACGCCGTCGGCGCCGATCAGGGCGGCGCCGGAGGCGCGGCGGAACTCGCCGTCGAAACGATAGGTGACGGCGACGCCCTTTTCGTCCTGGATGAAGCCCGTCAGCGACGAATCATTGCTGATCTGGATGAGATTTTCCGCGCGGGCGCGTTCGACCAGAGCGGCGAGCAGGTCGGCGCGATGGACGGCGATATAGGGCGCGCCCCAGCGCTTTTCGGCGTCGTCGAGCGGCACGCGCGCCAGGTCGGCGCCGTCCGAGCCCCGCCGAAGCCGCACATATTGCGGCTGGACCGCCAGCTCCATCAGGGCCTCGAGCACGCCGAGGCGGCGGAGGACGCGGCAGGCGTTGGGGGAAAGCTGGAGTCCGGCGCCGACTTCTCGAAAGGCCGAGGCGCGCTCGAACAAAAGACTGGGGACGCCGATTTGCGCGAGCGCCAGCGCGGCGGTCAGGCCGCCGACGCCGCCTCCGGCGATCACGAAGGGCTCTTGCGTGGTCACGTCGTCAACTCCCGCCGCGCGCTGAAAAGTTTGGCGCGGGCGTCAGGCGGCTTGCGCCGGAACCTCGCAGGCGGCGGGGTCGGCATGGCCATGCAGCGAGGCGTCGAAAACGTAAAGGGTCGAGCAATAGGGGCAGATCGCCTCGTCGTCCGCGCCCATGTCGATGTAAATGTGGGGGTGATCGAAGGGCGGCAGCGCCCCGATGCACATGAATTTCCTAGCGCCGATACGAATTTTCGGCAGTCCGGGCTGGTTGTGGAAATGCGGAATGGCGTGGTCCGACATGAAGGCTGGTTCCCAAAGGGGCGGCTGGCTGGCGACGCGGCGCACCATAATCAATGCCGCCCCGTTTGGGTAGGGGCTTAACTCCGCGTTCCGCCCAACATTTTTGCCAATAGAGCGTCGAGCGAAATCTTTCCGGGCCCATGGAGGAAAATGGCGAGCGCCGCCGCCGCCCAGATCAGGTGGAAATTGGCCCAGGCGTCCGGTTCGGTGAGCTGGATGATCGCGGTCATGCCCAGGAGTCCGAGCGCCGCAAGCCGCGTCCCGAGGCCGAAGACGAGGAGAATCGGCAGCAGAACTTCCATGAGTCCCGAGGCGAAAGCCATGAGATGCGGGGCGGGGAAGGGATATTGCGCGCCCAGGATATGCAGCTTGAACTCGTCGGTGAACAGGGCGTCGGCGCTGTCGCTCAAGCTGAGAAAGGCGTCCCATTTGGTCATGCCCGACCGGTAGAAGGGAATGGCGAGCGCGCAGCGCAGGCCCAGTTGCGCGGCGCTTTCAAGAAAAGGCCGCAAAACGCGCGGGAGAGGCGGTTCGATCAGTAGAGCCGGAATCGACAGTGTCATGGGGCGCTCCAATTTCAGTTGCTTTCGAGGATGAAGGCGGCGAAGGCGCCGGCCTCGGTCAAAGCGACCAGCGTCTGGCCGAAGTCGAAGCCTGGCTCGGCGGAGTCGCCGGCCTCGGCGGCTTCCCCGAGCGTCGCGCCGCCGCCGCAGGCGGACAGAAAGGCCGCGGCGCCGGGCGCGAGCGCCATCAGTCGCGATTCGGCGTCGGGCCGCAGAACCAGGATCGTTGCGCCGCGCCAGTCGGCGATCTTGCGGCCTTCCGGGTCGCGCAAGGCGAGCAGCGGCCAGTCCGAGGCGACGAGCGCGAGCGAGGGATGGAGTTTTACCCGCGCCACGACGATGGCCGCGAGGTCGAGCGCCGCGAGTCGCGCCAGCGGGCAGGGCTCGGTTTGGGGCGCGCGGAGGGCTTGCAGCACGGCCCAGTCGAGCCGGGCGACATCGGGGAGGTAAGGAACTTCGGTGACGTCCTGATTTTCGAGAAATCGGGCGAGAAAATCGGGGAATTCTCGGCCATAGTCTGCCAGAATCGGCGAAACCGGCGGGGTCTCTTGCGCAAAAGCCCGCGCCGCGCCGCGAAAGGCCTCGTCGCCGACGAGTCGCGACACGGTCGGAAACTGCGCCTTCAGCGCCTCGATGGCGGCGACCGCCGAATTGTTGCGATAGACGGCGAAACGCGCCGGCGCGTCGCAATGGGCGAACAGGGGAGGCACAGTCGCGGCGGGGTCTTGCAGGGCGGCTGCGAAGGCGCGCTGCCATCGGGCGTCGCTTTGCGCGGCGGCGCGCTCGTCGCCGGAAGGCGCCGCGCGAGAAGGGCTTCGGTCGGCCTGCCGGCAGGGAAGGGGCGCGTCGGCGCGATCAAAGCGCAGAATTTTCCGCGCTTTCGCCGTTTCCGTCCAAAGCTCCTCCCAATCGGGGACGTTATTGTCCCATTCGACCAGGGTCGGGCGTGGGCCGGCGCCTGCGATCACATGGCGGTAGAGCGCCCACACGTCTTCGCTGACCGGGCCGCCGTGATCGTCGATCAGGAAGGCGCCGTTTTTGTCCTCGGCCCGCGCGTGTCCGGCGAGGTGGATTTCGCCAACCCGCCGATAGGGAAAGCTGTCGAGATAAGCGCGGGCGTTAAAGCCGTGGTTGACCGCGCTGACAAAGACATTGTTGACGTCGAGCAGCAGGCCGCAGCCGGTCCGCGCGCAAAGCTCGGCCAGGAAGCGCGGCTCGGCCAGGGTATCGCCGGCGAAGCGCAGATAGGTCGCGGGGTTTTCGATCAGGATCGGGCGGCGGAGAACGTCCTGAACGATCTCGATTTTTGCCGCGACGCGGGCGAGCGCGGCGTCGTCATAGGGCAGGGGCAGGAGGTCGGGAAAGGCTTGGTCGGCAAAATGGCTCCAGGCGAGATGTTCGGACACCAGCGCCGGGGCGGCGAAATCCACGACGTCCTTCAGCCGCGCCAGATGGCCGAGATCGAGTTTTTCGGTCGAGCCGAGCGACAGTCCGACGCCATGGACGGAAATCGGAAAGATCTCGCGGATGGCGGCGAGCAGGCGGCGGTTGGGGCCGCCCGCGTTCATGTAATTCTCGGCATGGATTTCGAAAAAGCCGACGTCGGGCCGCGCCGCCAGAATGTCCGCGCCATGGGCCGGCTTGAATCCGGCGCCCACGGCGTCCGGCGCGATGTCACAGCTTTGAACGCAAAGCGTCATGGCGGCGCGGCTCCATTCGAGAAATCAGGATTTCGGACGGTCGCGGTCGAGTGCGGTGAGCGAGCCGGTCCGTCCGCCGGGCAGTTTCATCGCCGCGCAGGTTCCCGCCGGCACGAATTTCCATTCATTGCCCTGGTAATCGAGGGCGGAGGTTCCGGCGCAGGTGGTTCCGGCGCCTGCCGCGCAATCGTTGGTTCCCTTCAGCGCGACGCCGAAGCACTTTTCCTGCTTGGACCCCGCATGGGCGGGCACGGCGGCCAAGGCCGACGCCAGCGAGGCGGCGAGGGCGAGCGGGCGGGAAAAACTGGACTTGCTCATGTTGAATTCTCCTCCTTCGGCGGGCGCTCCCGCCTGTTCTGCCTTACGGAGGCGGGGCGGCTCCGTTACGCGGCGGGCCAAAAAAAATCGCGGCGGCGAAAAATGCGCATGGGACGGTGCAATTTCGACCTTTCCGATGTAACAATCCGCCGCGCTTGCGCGAAAAAGGATTTTGGATGCCGGATATTCTGGCGCGGGATCGGGAATGGAGCGCGGCCATGCGGGCGGCGCTTGCCGGCGACGGCGCGGCCTATCGGCGCCTGCTCGCCGAACTCGTTCCTTTCCTGCGCAGGATTTGCTTGAATTCATGCGCGCGCGCCGGCCTTTCGGCGAGCGAGGCGGAGGACGCCGTGCAGGAAACCCTGCTCGCCATCCATCTTAAGCGGCACACCTGGGATCAGAATCAGCCGCTGAGGCCATGGCTTGCGGCCATCGCGCGCAATAAGATGATCGACGCGGCGCGCCGGCGCGGGCGCCGCGCGGAGATGGACATCGCCGATTTCGAGGATGTCCTGGCCGCCCCCGTCGAGGCGGACAATTTCGAGCGGGAGATGGACCGTCAGGGCGCCTTGCGCCTGCTCGACCTTTTGAGCGCCAAACAGCGCGAGGCGATCGAGGCGGTGTCGATCAGGGGAGAAAGCCTGCGCGACGCCGCGAAAAATCTGGGCGTCAGCGAGGGCGCCCTGCGGGTGTCGGTGCATCGTGGCCTCAAGGCGCTTGCGGAACTCTATCGAAAATTGAACGCGTGAAGACATGAAGACCGAGGACCTCATCTCCGCTCTGGCGGCGGACAACGACACCAAGCAGGCGACCCTGTCGCGGGCCTTCGGGCTCGATCTCGGCCTGGGTTTCTGCGTCTCGGCCCTTTTCTTCTTCAGCTTCCTCGGTCTGCGACCGACCTTTTTCGCGTCGCTTGACGAACCGCGCTTCCTGTTCAAATTCCTGTTCAGCGCGACCATGGCGGCGAGCGGTCTGGTTCTGGCCTGGCGGCTATCGCGGCCGGGCGCCGATCCCGGCCTCGCCCGCCGCGCGGTTTTCCTCGCGCCCGCGCTTGTCGCCGTCGCCAGCCTGATCGAAATGGCGGTCGTTCCGCCGGATCAATGGGCGACGCGGATGATCGGCCATAACGCCGTTCACTGCCTGACGCTCATTCCCTTCATGTCGCTGGCGCCGCTGGCCGGCCTGTTCCTGGCCTTGCGCCACGGCGCGCCGAGCGATCCGCATCGCGCGGGCGCGGCGGCGGCCCTTGCCTCCGCAGGTCTCGCGGCTCTGCTTTACGCCGCCAATTGTCCCGACGATTCGCCTTTCTTCGTCGCGGTCTGGTATATGATCGCGGCTTCGATCGTCGTCGCCTTCGGCTGGTTCGCCGGCGGGCGGCTGCTGCGCTGGTAAGCGCGGCATCGCTCCGGATCAATCGATGCAGGAATTTCTCTCCGATGGCGTGCGTCTCGCCTTTCTCGATTTCGCGCCGACGACGACGGATCGGGGCGAGCCGATCCTGCTCATCCACGGCTTCGCCTCGAACCATGGTGTCAACTGGGTGTTTCCGCAATGGGTCAAGACCCTGACGGGCGCAGGGCGGCGCACCATCGTTTTCGACAATCGCGGCCATGGGCGCAGCGAAAAGCTTTATGATCCCGCGCGGTACACGCCCTGGATCATGGCGCGCGACGCGGTCAACCTGCTCGACCATATGGGAGTCCCCCGCGCCGACGTGATGGGCTATTCCATGGGCGCGCGCATCGCCGCTCATATGGCTTTGGCGAGCCCGGACAAGGTCCGGGGCCTTGTGCTGGCGGGATTGGGTTTCCATCTGGTGGACGGAGAAGGACTGCCGGCGGGCTTGGCCGCCGCCATGGAGGCGGCGTCGCTTGAGGCTCTGTCCGACCCGACGCAACGCATGTTCCGCGCTTTCGCCGAGGCGACCAAGAGCGATCTGCGGGCGCTGGCGGCCTGCATGCGCGGCTCGCGCCATGCGATGAGCAAGGCCGAGGTGGCGACGATTTTCGCGCCGACGCTGATCTGCGTCGGGTCGCAGGACCATATCGCGGGGCCGCCCGAAAGGCTCGCCCGGCTCATGCCGAACGCCCGCGTCCTGGTCATTCCGGGACGCGATCACAACAAGGCGGTCGGCGACAAGACTTTCAAGGACGGCGTTCTCGCCTTTCTTGACGACCTGTAGGCTTTCCGATTTGGCGGGGTTTTGTCCGAAAACGGGCGATCATTTTTCGGAAATTCCGCCCCGGCCCGACAACGGGCCGGAAACATGCTAATATCTCGCGCCCGCGCATGCGGCAGGAGTTCTGGATGACGACGACCGGCAATGTTTTGGCGCTGCGCAAGAGCGAAGCCGATCCGATCTTCGAGCAGATTCGGCGCGAAGCCGAGGAGGCCTTGCGTCGCGAGCCGGAACTCGGGTGCTTCTTCGCGTCCTCGATCCTCAATCACGCCACTCTGGAGCAGGCGGTCGGCCATCGCCTCGCCGCGCGCCTCGCCCATCCGGATTTCTCCGGCGATCTGATCCGCCAGAATTTCCTCGACCTCGTCGCCCGCGATCCTTCCGTCGGCGAGGCGATGCGCGCTGACATTCTCGCGTTCGCCGACCGCGATCCGGCCTGCCAGCGGCTGATCGAGCCGGTGCTCTATTTCAAGGGTTTTCACGCGCTTCAGACTCACAGGCTGGCTCACGCCTTGTGGAACGCTGGACGCAAGGATTTCGCGCTTTATCTGCAAAGCCGGTCCTCGGCGGCCTTTCAGACCGACATCAGTCCGGCGGCGCGCATCGGCAAGGGCCTGTTCCTCGACCACGCCACCGGGCTGGTGGTCGGCGCCACGGCGGTGATCGACGACGACGTGTCGATCCTGCACAGCGTGACCCTGGGCGGCACCGGTCACGAGCGCGGCGATCGTCACCCGAAAATCCGCCATGGCGTGCTGATCGGCGCCGGCGCCAAGATCATCGGCAATATCGAGATCGGACATTGCTCGCGCATCGCGGCGGGCTCGGTGGTCCTGAAGCCCGTGCCCGCCAATGTCACGGTGGCCGGCGTGCCGGCGAAAGTCGTCGGCGCCTCGGGCTGCGCGGAGCCCGCGCGCGAAATGGACCAGGTGCTCGCCGCCAAGGCCGAAGAGGACTGACTTTCGTCTCCCCGCCGCCCACACAACTTTCGCGCCCCTTGCGCGCCGCGCGTCTTTTTGGCAAGCCTCCGGGTGTGGACGGAAGCGGAGTCGAATCTTGAACAAGACCGAATTGCGCAAGCTGCAGGAATTCCTGCGTCAATCCTTCGGCGCGCCGGGGCTCAAGGTGGGGCTCGATCCCAAGAATACGGAGGAGGCTGTCGTCAGCTTCGGCGAACGCGCTCTGGGCCGGATCAGTGTGGATGACGAGGACGGCGATCGCTCCTTCTCCTTCGCCATGAAGATTCCGGTCGAGCGGCCGGTGCTGCAGGACTATTTGCGCCGCCTGTT
Source organism: Pseudomonadota bacterium (assembly GCA_021813805.1). Taxonomy (GTDB): domain Bacteria; phylum Pseudomonadota; class Alphaproteobacteria; order Rhizobiales; family Beijerinckiaceae; genus Rhodoblastus. The sequence continues at coordinate 90,888 of JAKAJL010000004.1, forward strand.
CGATAATGACGAACTCAGGATCGTCGCCCGCGCCAAAAAGACCGATTCGGTTGAACTCAACCGGGGCGAGGATTTCCTTGGCGTGATTTCCGCCGACGATCCCAAGGGCAAGTCCTACACCCTGCAGATGGCGATCCTTGATTTCGACCTCGACGATCTGTGAACCAACGTATCGGATCATTTCGCGAGCGAAAACGATGAGCAGCGTGGCGAGTTGAAACAATCCGGTTGCTCCGCTGGCGAGGATCTCGACCATTAACGAGCGCCGAGTTCTGATTCATGGCGTCAGTATTTTGTGACGGCGAAAGACATCGGCAATGAGTATTTGAGGGAATGTTTTTACGCGAGGCAATAGCATGCTATATTTAGATCATATATTTAATTAACTCACTGTTATGCCGACAGTGAATAGGATATTGTAAGTAACAGTAAGGTACAATTAAAATTATATGCAGAAAATAATAATGACTAACGTCCGCGTTTTGTAATTATGCTAAGTTTACACGATTACGTGAGCGTGCTGAAATGTTATGTTAATTTATATTGTTTAGTGATTAATTATACTTACTGCTATCTTTGCCAGGCAAAGAGAGTTGCTACAGGTTGGTTGAGATAAATTCTATTTCCGTTCTGAGAGCCGCAATTCGTGCTGCGCGAATACTATCATCCCTCGTAGCGCATTACGGGTCCTTTGCGTCCAGCGGCATCGAACATGCCGGTCTTAAGGCGCGTTGCGCGACGGAGAGGGGATCGATCTTGCCAGGCCTAATGCAGACGCATTGTTCCACGTTGACAGCCCGGCGTGGCCGCAAAGCCGCGATTTCCGGCGGCGAACTGGCAGGGGACGCAATCGGTAGGAAAATTCTGGGCTTCCGGTGAGGACGAAGTCAGCGTCTCGGGCGGCAGCGGCGGCGCGGGGCCGAGAAGGAAGACTATCCTGCGCCACATATTGAAACGAAAGGCGGAGGAAAAAGCGCGGGCTTTTTTTCAGCAGCGCACTATCTTGGAGCCGGTTGCGCCGGTTTTGGCATGGGAATCGTGAGGATGAGTCTCTTTTCGCTCGATGGCGTCGCGCCGGAACTGCCGCCCGAGGGCCGCTTTTTCGTGGCGCCCGACGCCGATCTGATTGGCCGGGTGCGGCTGCGCCAGGACGCCAATGTCTGGTTTGGCGCGATCCTGCGCGGCGACAACGAATGGATCGACATCGGCGAACGCACGAATATCCAGGACCATTCGGTTCTGCATACCGACATGGGATGCCCCCTGAGCATCGGCGCCGACGTCACCGTCGGGCATGGCGTGATACTCCATGGTTGCGTCATCGGCGACGGCGCCCTGATCGGCATGGGCGCGACGATCATGAACAACGCGCGGATCGGCAGGTTCTGCATCGTCGGGGCCAACGCCCTGATCCCCGAAGGCAAGGAATATCCCGATTATTCGCTGATCGTCGGCGCGCCGGCCAAGGTTTCGCGCATGCTTGAACCTTCGGTGGCGGAAGGCCTGCTGAAAAGCGCGCGCCATTATGTCGAGAACGGCCGCCGTTACGCCGCCGGGTTGCAGAAAATCGGATGAGGGATCGTTGAGCGCCGAGGGCGCTCAAAGCACGACGTTCTCGTCGAACTGGTCGAAGGACAGCGGCAAGGCGAATTCCACCGCCATGCCGTAATCGAACACGCGCACGACCCGCGCGCGCCGCCGGCCGATATGGATCAGGCTGCCGAGCGGCGCGCTTTTGGCGCAGGTGACCGCCGCCCCGGAGATCGAAACATCGACGATCCTGGCCGGGGTCGATGTGGCGTCGGGCAACCGGATGGTTGTGTTGACTTCCTTGGGAGTGATTCGTTCGTGGCGGCGGTCTTCGGGCAAGCCGAGCGCCTTGCTGTTGACCAGCCAGGTCAACTGGTTCACCAGTTTTTCCTGCTTGGCCTGGGGCAGCATGGTCGACATCGCGAATCCCTGGTCGAGATGACGCACGATGACGCCCTCTATCCGACCGAGAGCGTCGAAATAGGCGACGACCCGCTCGCCGATTTCGCCCTTGACCGGCGCCGTCAGAGCCAGGCCGCCGACCGACACATCGATGGTCTGGCAGGGAAACTCGCGCCGATCCGCAAGCATGTAGCGCCCGATGAGCGAAAGTTTGACGCGCCGGTAACGGCGCCGCTCATGGGGATCGGTGATGATTTTCGCCTGAAGTTGCATTGCGATCGCCAAACGGTCCGCCTCCATCGCGGTTAATATAGCCGATCGCCTGTTAATTCATTGTTACATGCGGGTTTATGGCCCGCCGCCGCAGTCTTGCGCAAATATCGGGCAGATCAAATGGGTCGCCCGCCGCGAATGACAAAGAAGGACCGGCGTCGCGTCTTGACCCGGTTGACGAGATCCGAGGGCCTGAGGATGCGCTCGCCGCCGGCTCCGGCCATCAGGTCCGGATCGGCCTCCCGTTGGTCGTCGATGAACCGCATGGCGATCATGCGAAGGCAGTCGGCGGGGCGAAGACCGAACCAGGAGGGAAGGCCGGTCGGAGTCAGCATCCCCAGGACGCGCGAGTGGGTCTGGCCATGGCAGCGCAGCGGAAGCAGCAGCAGCTCCATATGCGCCGGCGGTTCGTCGGACTGTTCGGCGACCAGTCCGGCCACGATGGGGCGGGCGCCGTCCACCACCGCGGCCGCCATTTCGCTTGCGGTCGCCCTTTCGTCGGGGGCGAAAAGCCCCACGAAGGAATGTCCCTTGAGTTCGTCGAGGAACACGGCGTTCAGCCGCGAGCCTGAGACGCGGACAGGAAACTGACGCGCTTCGTCCACCTCCAGAATCATGGTGTCAGCCAGGATGTGACGGATTTCGCTCGGATCGATGTCTTCGCGCGCCGGCGAGAGCCGCGCGCCGCGAAGTTTGTTCCAATAGCTGTACAGCTCCTGGGTTGCCGCCTGTCTCATCCGCCCGTCCCTTTCTTTTTTGGGCCAGCGGCGTTTCATTATGGGGCAATGCGCCGGGCCCGGCGGTTCATGGAAGATTAACCAGCGAAATTCGCGCCGCGGCGCGGCGCGCGGAAATTAATCTTAACAGGATGTTGACATTGCAAAGGCATTAGGAATTTGGCAATGTTTCTTCATCGAAGCGGCGCTGAAACGACAAAACGAATCAGCCGCCGGCACGGAAGGATGCGAACAACAAACTGATATTGAATGTGTTTTTGGTCCGCTGCGTTCTTGCTCGGGATTGCCGGCGGATAACGGGCTCCAGTATGGGTCGGAGGTTCCCGGCCGACGCGGGAGGCCGGACGGTTAACGTCATTGCAGGAAGGGGGAGAGCCTGCTCCAGCTCTCCCCCTTTTTTCTGCGGTCGAAAGGGGAGGGCGCGGGCGATGCGCGAACGCGAGCCGATCTTCAATCTGCCGCCGGTGATCGTCGTTCTTCTGGCGATCCTGACCCTGATCCAAGTCGTCCGCGGCATGATTCCGCCTGAACTCGACGGCGCAATCGTCGCGACTTTCGGCTTCACGCCGGCGCGAGTGGCCTTTCTCTTCGATCAGAAGGCGGTGCTCCAACACCTGAACGAGATCGCCGGCCAATCCGAGGTTCAGGCCCAGATCGGGGCCTTTTTCCTGACCTATGCTTCGCCGTCCTGGCTGTGGTTCACGCCCTTGTCCTACGCCTTCCTGCATGGTGGCGCGACCCATCTGGTTTTCAACGGGATCTGGCTCGCGGCTTTCGGCTCCCCGGTGGCGCGGCGCTTCGGAACGGCTCGTTTTCTGCTCCTGGGCGGCCTGGGGGCGGTCGTCGGGGCGGCGGCCTATCTGGCGGCTCATCCGCTTGAGTTGGCGCCGATGATCGGCGCCTCGGCCGCGATTTCCGCGTATATGGGGGCGGCGGCGCGTTTCGTTTTTCCCCTCCGCGGACCTTATCGAGCGGAAACGGCATTCGAAGCGCCAATGCAGAGCGTTGGGGACATGCTCGCCAGCGTCCAGACCATGGCCTTTGTCGCCTTCTGGTTCCTCTCCAACCTGCTCATCGGCCTCGGCGGCCAGACCTTGGGTTTTTCGCAGGCCCCGATTGCCTGGCAGGCTCATATCGGCGGCTTCGCCGCCGGTCTGTTTCTCGCGCCGATATTCGACCAAAGGCGCAAAAAATGAAGGCGAAGCCCTCGCTTGCGCTCTGTCGTGAACGGGGGCATCCTCCATTCAATAAAGGGGTTAAGAAAAACTCCAGATACAAAGGGAGGAAATCGATGAGCGTGGCTTTCATTCTTGCGGCCAAGGGTCACGACGTGGCCACGACGCAGCCGCATCGCACGATGCAGGAAGCGGCGGCCGTGCTCGCCGACAAGGGAATCGGCGCGCTGATCGTCACCGGCGGCGGCGGGGAGGTTCTGGGCGTTCTGTCGGAGCGCGACATCGTTCGCACTGTCGGGCGCCACGGCGCCGGCGCCCTTCAGGATCCGGTGTCGAAACACATGACCGCCAAGGTCGCGACGGCCAGCATGGAGGAATCGATGGAAAGCGTGATGGAGCGGATGACCAACGGACGCTTCCGCCACCTACCCGTCCTCGACAACGGACGGCTCGCCGGCGTGATCTCGATTGGCGATGTCGTCAAGAACCGGCTCGAAGGGCTCGAGTCCGAACATCGCGCCATGCGCGAATATATCGCCACCGCCTGAGCAAGTGCTTCAGGGTTTCACGACGGGGCCTTCGTAGCGGCGCTCCAGCGCCGCGATTTCGGCGATGTCGTTAAGCGCGCGGCGCGCCGCCTCGCGGCCGAGCGCGATCAGTTCGTCGGCGCGGTGGAAGTCGAAAAAGCCGATCCTGGACAGCCGCGCGGCGATCAGCACGTCGGGCGGGTCGCCCGCAAGCCGCGAGCGCGCGATCCGATCCTGGGTGATGTTGAACGCGTCGAACATGGCCGCCGCGATGCCGGGCGCTCCATTGGCGGCGCGCCCGAACTGCCGGCGCAACTGGCGCGCGTCGGTCGCGCGCCAGGATGTTTCTTCCGCGGCTGAGGCGGGGGGCTGCGGCTCCGTCGCCAAGCTGGCGGCGTCGGCGATCAAGGTTCCGCGATAGGCGGCGTCGCCGACCAGATTGACTGCGATCACCAGTTCGGCCCCCATGGCGCGGCACAGAGTGACGGGAACCGGATTGACCAGGGCGCCGTCGAACAGCCACCGTCCGCCGATTTGCAAGGGTTCGAAGACGCCCGGCAGGGCGTAGGAGGCGCGGATGGCGTGGACGAGATCGCCCTTGCGCAGCCAAACCTCGTGACCGGCTCCGATTTCCGTCGCCACGGCGCCGAAGACGACGGGCAAGTCCTCGATGCGGCGGCCTTCAAGCTCGCGATAAAGCTCGTCCCGGAGTTTGCCGCCCGACATCATGCCGCCGCCGGACAGGGACAGGTCCATCAGTGAAAAGACGCGGCGGCGCGTCAGCGAACGGGCGAACGCCTCCAGTCCCGCGAGCTTTCCGGCGGCGTAGCAGCCGCCGACCACCGCGCCGATCGATGATCCGGCAATGACGTCGATAGGAATTTGGCGCGCCGCAAGTTCCTGAAGCACGCCGATATGCGACCAGCCGCGCGCGGCGCCGGAGCCGAGCGCCAGACCGATGCGCGGCCGCCGACGCGCGCCGCTTCGGCCATCCCAGGGCGGGTGGCCGTCGCCGTCGCGCGCCGCCGAAAATGACTCGCCGGATCTATCGAAGGTCTTCCAATTAAAACCGAACATGGCCCGGTCCTCAATTGAGACGCCCGCCTGAATTCGCTTCCCGATGCAAAGCTTTTGCCAATGCCCGCGCTTGCGCCGGGACATTGGCGTTTTCGTTAATGTCGAGGCTGCGCGCGAATTCTTGCGGAAGGTTTAATCGTCTTCTCCCCGATATGGTCGTTTCGGGCGGGGATTTGTAGTCCCGTCGTCTGGCGCCGGCGCCAATCCGCCCTTGCCGATCCCCCAAGCCGCACGCCCCAAGCCCCCAACTCATTCAGGCCAAGTCATTCAGGCCAAGTCATCCAGGCCAAGTCATCCAGGCCAAGCTCGCGCGGCTTTGACCTCGGCGGCGAATTGGGCTAGCCCCTCGGCGCAAGGAAAACCGGGGTTAGCCATGAACATTTTTGCCGAATTCCACGCCCGCATCGCCGCGCTTTTGCAGAAGATGGGCGCGGAGGGGCGTCTGCCGGCGTCGCTCGATATGGCGCGTTTCGTGGTCGAACCGCCCCGCGAGGCGAGCCTCGGCGACCTCGCCTGCAACGCCGCCATGGTCTTCGCAAAAGAGGTCAAGGCCTCATTTTCCAACCCGCGGCAGCTCGCCATCGAACTCGCGGCGGCTCTGAGCGAAATGCCGGACGTCGACCAGGCCGAGGTCGCGGGGCCGGGCTTTCTCAACATCCGCCTCAAGATCGAGGTCTATGCCGACATTTTGCGCGCGATCCTGCGCGAGGGGCAAAATTACGGGCGAGGAGCGTCCGGCAGGTTCAAGGCTACCAAGGTCAATGTGGAATATGTCTCGGCCAACCCGACCGGGCCGATGCATGTCGGCCACGGCCGCGGCGCCGTGTTCGGCGACGCCCTCGCCAATCTGCTCGAATTTGCCGGCTCGCAGGTCACCCGCGAATATTACATCAACGACGCCGGCGCCCAGGTCGACGTGCTCGCCCGCTCGGCTTATCTGCGCTATCTCGAAGCCCTCGGCGAGGCCGTCACCGTGCCGGAAGGCCTTTACCCCGGCGATTATCTGAAACCCGTCGGCGCGGCGCTCGTGGCGAAATTCGGGGAAAGCCTGCGCGGCAAGGCGGAAGGCGAATGGCTGGCGCCGGTGCGCGCCTTCGCCATCGAGGCGATGATGGACATGATCCGCGACGATCTCGCCGCGCTGAACATCACCCACGAGGTTTTCTTCTCCGAACGCAGCCTGCACGACACGTCGAACGGCCCGTCGGACGTCGCGACCGCCATCGAGGACTTGCGCCAAAAGGGACTGATCTATGAGGGCCGCCTGCCGCCGCCCAAGGGCCAATTACCGGAGGATTGGGAGGATCGCGAGCAGACCCTGTTCCGCTCGACGCGGTTCGGCGACGACGTCGATCGCCCGCTGAGGAAATCCGACGGCGCCTTCACCTATTTCGCCTCCGACATCGCCTATCACAGCAAGAAGATCGCGGCCGGCTATGACGTGCTGGTCGATGTCTGGGGCGCGGACCACGGCGGCTATGTCAAGCGCATGAGCGCGGCGGTCGCGGCGCTTTCTGACGGCAAGGTCGCGCTCGACGTCAAATTGTGCCAGCTCGTCAAGCTGATGCGCGACGGCGAGCCGGTGAAAATGTCGAAACGTTCGGGCGATTTCGTCACCTTGCGCGAGGTGGTGGACGAGGTCGGCGTGGACGCCGCGCGCTTCATGATGATCTACCGCAAGAACGACGCGCCGCTCGAATTCGATCTCGCCAAGGTGATCGAGCAATCGAAGGACAACCCGGTCTTCTATGTGCAATATGCTCACGCCCGGGCCCATTCCGTGCTGCGCCAGGCGCTGGCGGTCTTCCCCGGTCTCGACGTCTCGCCGGCGCGTCTCGCTGAAGCCGACCTTGCGCTGCTGGACGATGAGAACGAATGGGCGCTGATCAAATTATTGGCGCAATATCCGCGCGTTGTCGAAAGCGCCGCGAGCGCGCACGAGCCGCATCGGTTGGCTTTTTACCTGCACGATGTGGCGAGTTTTTTCCATTCACACTGGAACCGTGGCAAAGATCAGCCACAATTACGCTTTGTTAATCAAGATCGTAGAGATTTGACCTGCGCCAGGCTCGCCCTCGTGACAGGGTTAATGAATGTTCTGGCGTCTGGATTGTCGGTTTTGGGTGTTAAAGCGCCGGAAGAGATGCGCTAATCTTCGCGCATGGGCCCGTCCTGAAGGAGGGGCGCTCCCCCGCGGCGCTTTGCGTCGAGAGTGAGGGTTGGCCATGGGTGAGTTTGCCGCCAAGTTTCGTCCGGAGGTCGATCTGGACGAGTTCGAACGTCGTCTGCGCGCCGCGGCGCCCACGCATCAGCCACACCAAGAGGAAGCCGATCCGCTCGCGGAACTCGCCCGCCTCGTCAACAGCGAGGCGATGACGGGGCGCAAGGATCCCTTCGAGGCCCTGTTCCGCGCCCAGTCCGCGATCGCCGAAGAACGCGACGCCGCGCAGGCGCGTCCCGCGGAGGAACCGCCGCCGGTCGCGCCCTTCGGTCTGCGGGATCCTTATTTCGCCCAGTTGCGGGGCAGCGACGCCCACCTCGCCCCCGAGGCGGGACACGACGAATACGCCCATTCCGAAGAGACCTATGGCTATGCGAACGAGGCCTATGCGGCTGAACCGCTGCCTTACCAGGAATCGGAGCCGGCCTGGGCCGAAGCGCCCCGCCAGCAGGGGCGCGACGAGCAGGGGCGCGACGAGCAGGTTTGGCCGGCGGCCTTCGGCGAGGCCGCGCCGGCCGAGCCGGCGCCCCGCATCCGCCGCAAGGCGATGTATGGCATGGCCATGATCATGGCGATCGGCGTCGTCGGCGTCGCCGGTCTCCTGACCATGCGTCATCGGGTGGCAAATCATGAGGTCGTGACGATCCAGCCCGACAGCGCGCCGGCGCGTGTCGCGCCCGCCCAGGTCGAAAGCGCTTCGGCGCCGGAGGGGCAGGCTCTATTCGACCGTAAAGGCGGCAATGGCGTCGCCAAGGTCGTCGCCGGCGCCGAACAGCCGGCGGATTTGAAAGCCGCCGTGAAAAGCGCGCAGACTGCGGCCGGAGCGGCAGGCGTCGCGATGCCCGCCCCGCCGGCGCCGTCGGACCAGGCGGCCCAGGGATCCCAGACCGAATCCCTGTTCCCACCGGCCCGGAAAGTCAGAACCGTCGCGGTGCGCGCCGATGGCAGTGTCATAGGAGCCGCCGGCCCCGCCGCGCCACCGCCCGCGGCCGCCGCCTTGCCGAGCCTGGCCGCCAGCGCTCCGCCGCCCGATGTGACGCCCGCGCCGACGAGCGAGCCGGCCGCCAAGTCGACCCAGCGAGCCGCCGCGCTGACCACGTCCGCCCCTGCGGCCGCCGCCCACGGAAAGGCGCCCAAGGCGCCGAAGCCGGCCCGGGCGGAAGCCGTCCAGGCCGCTGCCGGCGCAAGCGGGGGCTATGCCGTCCAGCTTTCCGGCGAGCCGAACGAGGCAGACGCCCGCGCCGCGGCGAAGCGCCTCTCGGCCAAATATTCCGGCGCGCTGGAGGGCCGTCACGCCGTTCCCGTCAAGGCCAGCGTCGGCGGCCGGACGGTCTGGCGCGTGCGCGTCGGCCATCTCTCCGAGGAAAAGGCCAAGAGCATGTGCTCGGCGGTGAAAAACGCGGGCGGCACCTGCTTCATCGCCAGGGATTGAGAACGCAGGGATTCGACGGGCAAGGATTCGAGGAGATTGAGTTTTCGCGCCTTCATCGCCGGCTGCGCCGGCCCCGTCCTCAGCGCCGACGAATGCGCTTTCCTCAGGGAGACGCGGCCGTGGGGGCTGATCCTTTTTCGCCGCAACGTGGAGACGCCGGATCAGCTCCGCGCGCTGACCGACTCCTTCCGCGACCTTCTCGGGGCGGACGCCGCCGTGTTGGTCGATCAGGAGGGCGGCAGGGTGCAGCGGCTCAGTCAGCCGCACTGGCCGGTCTATCCTCCGGCCGCCGTTTTCGGGCGCATGGGTAGCGAAGGCGCGCGCCTGGCCGGGATTTGCGCGCGGCTCATCGCTTTGGACCTACGCGCCGTGGGGATCGACGTCGATTGCCTGCCGGTGCTGGATTCCCCGGCGCCGGGCGCGCATCAGGTGATCGGCGACCGCGCCTATGCCGACAATCCGGACGATGTCGCGCGTCTCGGCCGCGCCGCCGCGCGGGGCCTCATGGCCGGCGGTGTCATGCCGGTGATGAAACATATTCCCGGCCACGGCCGCGCCCTGGCCGACAGCCATCTGGAGCTTCCCCGCGTCAAAGCCGCGCGGGCGGAACTGGAGCGGGATTTCGCGCCCTTCCGCGCCAACGCCGACCTTCCGGCGGCGATGACCGCCCATGTCGTCTACGAGGCGCTCGATCCTGTTTTTCCCGCGACTCTTTCACGCGAGACGCTGCAGAATGTCGTGCGCGGGGAGATCGGCTTCGACGGTCTGCTGATGACCGACGATCTTTCGATGAAGGCGCTCGAAGGGCGCTTCTTCGAGCGGGCGGCGCGGGCCTTCGGCGCCGGCGTCGATCTCGCTTTGCATTGCAACGGCGACCTGGCCGAGGCCGGCGCGGTGGCCCATGCCTCGCCGATGCTCGCCGGGCTTTCGCTGGCGCGCGTGGAGCGCGCGCGTGCGGCTGTCGCGGCGGAAGTCGTGGCGGCGGAGCAGGCGGCGGAGCCCTTCGATCCTGTGGAAGCGCGGGCGGAATTGTTCGCGGCGCTTGCGGCGGTCGCTTGATTCCCGCAGGCTGTACACCTGATTCGTTTCGAGTTGAGGGGAATGGAACGGAATCACGACGCTCCGCCGGAAGAGGCGACGCCGGTTCTGGAGCCGGCCGACGCGGCTTTCGAGGCGGAGGGCGGAAAACAGGACGAAGAGGCGGAGTTCCGGGTCGATGTCGATGGCTATGAAGGCCCGCTTGACCTGCTGCTGGAGCTTGCCCGCCGCCAGAAGGTTGACCTGAGCCGTATTTCGGTGCTCGCGCTCGCCGAGCAATATCTGGAGTTCATCGAGGCGGCGCGCCGCGTCCGGCTGGATCTGGCCGCCGATTATCTCGTCATGGCGGCCTGGCTCGCCTATCTGAAATCGCGCCTGCTGCTGCCGGCGCCGCCAAAAGCCCAGGAGCCCGACCCCAAGGATCTCGCCGCCAATCTCGCCCGCCGGCTGAGGCGGCTCCAGGCGATCCGCGTCGCTGCGGAACGGCTGATGAATCGCCCGCGCCTCGGTCGCGACCTGTTCACACGCGGCGCGCCGGAAGGGCTCGACATCGTCAATGCGCCGATTTTCCAGGCGAGCCTGTTCGATCTGCTCTCCGCTTACGCCCTGCAGCGCCAGAAACAGGCCATGTCCCACATTTCGGTCAGGACGCGGCAGGTGTGGTCGCTGGCCGAAGCGCGCGAGGCCCTTGAACGCATTCTCGGCATGGCGGTCGAATGGACCGCGCTCGACAATTATCTGATAGACTGGGTCGCGACCCCGGCCCAGGCCCGCACCGCCCGCGCCTCGACTTTTTCCGCGTCGCTGGAAATGGTCAAGGAGGGGCTGATCGATCTGCGCCAGGACCGCGCCTTCGCGCCGCTGATGCTGCGTCGGCGCCAGGCGCTGGCGGCTGAGTAAGTTCTTGGCTGAGTAAGTTCTTGGCGGAGTGAGCTTTTGGCGGAACAGGAGTCCTTGTTCGATCTCAAGGCGGCGGACGTCGCCGCCCTTCTCGCGCGTGGGCCGGGGCAGGCGCAGCGCGAGGTGATGCGGCTATGCGAGGCGATGATCTTCGCCTCGGCTGCGCCATTGAGCGAGGAGGAAATGCTCAAGCGCCTGCCGGACGGCGCGGAGCTCGGGGCGGCGCTGGCCTATCTCAAGGCCGAATATTTCGCGCGCGGCGTGAACCTGGTCAAGGTCGGCAAGAAATGGCTGTTCCGCACCGCGCCGGACCTCGCCTTCGTGCTGCAGCGCGAGCAGCAGGAGCCGAAAAAACTGTCGCGCGCCGCGTTGGAGACGCTGGCGATCGTCGCCTATCACCAGCCCGTGACCCGCGCCGAGATCGAGGACATTCGCGGCGTGGCGATCTCCAAGGGCACGATGGACGTGCTGCTGGAGACCGGCTGGGTGCGGTTGCGCGGCCGCCGCCGCGCGCCGGGTCGCCCGGTGACCTATGGCACGACCGATGCTTTCCTGTTGCATTTCGGACTGGAGCAGATTTCCGACCTGCCCGGCCTCGACGAACTGAAAGGCGCGGGCCTGTTCGACGGCCGCCTGCCCAAGGGTTTTGGCGTGCCGCAGCCGCGCGACGATTCGGCTTTGATGGAAGACGAGGAGGCTTTGGGCGACGATCCGCTCAACGAGTCTTTCGCTTCGGATTTGCCCGAGGAATAGCCGCCGGCCTGAAAGCTTCGCGCAAGGCAAAGGCCGTGAAACAGGCCGTCCTCCATAATGGCGGACGAAGGCCCCAGGGGCGGCGATGCAAAAATTACATTTCTCTCGTTCCCAGGTCGCCAAGCTCTTCGCCGCGCCGCCCTCGACGGCCAGGCTGACGCTGATTCAGCAGGAAAGGCGACTGCCTTTTTCGCCCAATGGTGACAATTCTAAATTGCGGAAAAAGACTTCTTTAATTTGTGCCGACAGTTCCTCGTCTATGTCGCAGAACGGCGGACTCCGGACCGTCGCCAAAGTCGCCGGCGACGGAAAAGTTGGCTGGATTCCGTTGGCGGGAGGGCAAGGATAAGTCAATCAGCGGCCCGAACCACCAGGCAAGGTTTTTTGCCCACTGTATCACCCACCTCTGACCGGTTATGACTGCCTGAAGGAAGCAAAAATGAAAATGACTTTAGTGGCCGCAACCCTCGCGCTGGCCGCCCTGACCGCGCCCGAAGGCGCAGCAGACCAAGCCCGCGGGTAGCCGTCAGCCCGAGCGTCAGAGCCTCAATTCGGCGAATGTCGATTAATCGGACATCAAGTGTCTGGAGCGTGTTGATGAAGTGGGGCGCAATTAGTCGATCCAATTTGCATTGGTATGATATCCCATTAATTTTTGTTGGGACAATCGCCATTTTGCCGGGCCTTATTGCGGGCACTGTGGCGCTAATATACATGATTTTCACGGTGAATCCTTTCGGTACCGATCCACAAGATCAAATAAGAATTCCAACTATAGTTGATTTTGCGGCAATCACTGTGGCGATGCTTATCGGAAACTGGCTGTATTTTCTATTATATTATATTGCTCATAAGGCGAAGAATCGAAATGACAAAAATTTATATTGGTACAAATCAGCAGTCATATTATCGTGTTGTCTCTTATCGCTACCGAATCTATTGATGATATTGGCAGCTGTGGGAGCCATGCTCAGCTCTGCGCCCGACGCCGGTCAGGCCATGGAAATCGGAATGGTCATCAACATGCTCATTCTTGGCCCTATTTTCGGAACGATAGGTTGGCTTTTCGGTTGGTTTTTCGGTTTGGGTTCCGAATACGAATAACCAGTTGAGCCGCTCGGAGTCATCGCGCTTCCTAGGCGCCGCCTGTTTGCTTTGAGGGGCCATTTGAAACCATCACCTTCTTCCGCGCCGACGACTGCTTCGAGCCGAACGCGGTCGTCCGCCCGAGGGCTCGAAGTTCGGATTTTGATCCCTATCCCTTTCTTTTGGGCTTGCGGGGCTTGCGCTCCTTCGGGCCGTCGCCTTCCCCCGGCGATGCGGCCCGCTCGACCCGGATCGCATCGCCGCCCGGCTTGCGCATGTTCTGCAAAAAGGCCTCGGCGACGGAGGCGGCGATCTCGACCTTGCTGTCCTTGGGAAAAATGCGGATCGCGCCGATGTCGGCGCGGGTCACGCCGCCCTTGCGGCACAGCATCGGCAGCATCCATTTGGGGTCGGCGTTGCGCTCGCGGCCGATGTCGAGCCGGAACCACACCCCGCCCGCCAGGGGCTGGCGCCCTTCGCGCTTTGGCTTGGCGGCGGGAGAAAAATCGGAGGCCGCGCCGGGGTCGGAGACTTCCTCGGCTTCGGGCAGCCGGGCGCGCAACAGCCGGGCCAGCGCCTGGGCGCATTTTTCCGGACCCAGTTCGGCGAGCAGGGCGGCGGCGATCTCGCTGTCCTCCTCGCCGGGTTCGCCGGAAAAGACTTCATCGCGGGTCATGCGCTCGCGGTCGAGCTTGCGGATGTCCTCCGCGCTTGGCGGCGCCTGCCAGTCGGGGACGACCCTGGCCGCGGCGAAAAGGCTTTCGGCGCGACGGCGCGCCTTGGGCGGGATGAGCAATACGCTCACGCCTTTTCGCCCGGCGCGGCCGGTGCGGCCCGAGCGATGCTGCAAAGCTTCGGCGTCGTGCGGCAGGTCGGCGTGGATCACCAGCCCGACGCTGGGCAGGTCGAGGCCGCGCGCCGCGACATCGGTGGCGACGCAGACCCTTGCGCGGCCGTCGCGCAGGGCCTGGATCGAGAGATTTCGCTCGTGCTGGCCGAGTTCGCCGGACAGCAAAGCGGCGGAAAAGCCGCGCTCCTGCAGCATGGCCTGCAAGTGGCGCGAGGCTTCGCGGGTGTTGCAGAAGACGATCGCCGTGGGCGAGTCGAAATAGCGCAGCAGGTTGATGACGGCCTTTTCGCTCTCGCGCGGATCGACCCGCACCGCGCGGTAGTCGATGTCGGCATGGCCGGATTCCGCGCCTTTCGCCTCGATGCGGAGAGCGTTGCGCTGGTACTTTTTCGCCAGCGCGACGATTTGCTTGGGCATGGTCGCGGAAAAGAGCAGGGTCCGGCGGTCTTGCGGCGTCGCGTCGAGGATGAATTCGAGGTCCTCGCGAAAGCCCATGTCGAGCATCTCGTCGGCCTCGTCGAGCGCGACCGCCGCAAGGCGCGACAGGTCGAGGGCGCGGCGTTCGAGATGGTCGCGCAGCCGGCCCGGCGTGCCGACGACGATGTGCGCGCCGGCTGCAAGCGCGCGGCGCTCGACATGGGGACTCATGCCGCCGACGCAGGCGACGATCCGCGCGCCGGTCTGGGCGTAGAGCCAGCGCAATTCCTGAGCTACCTGGAGCGCCAGTTCGCGGGTCGGCGCGATGACGAGGCCGAGCGGCGCGCCTCCGTCGGGAGCCTTTTCGCCGGCGCCGAGAATGTCGGACGCCATGGCGAGGCCGAAGGCCACGGTCTTGCCGGAGCCGGTCTGGGCCGAAACCAGAATGTCGCGCCCTTGCGTTTCCGGCTTGAGCACGGCGGCCTGGACGAGGGTCGGCGCGCCGAAACCTTGCTCGGCAAGGGCGCGCGCCAGCGGCGGGCTGGCGTTTTCGAAGGTCAATGCGTTTCCGATCAAGTGTTGAAGCGAGCGGGGGCGCCTTACTGTCCCCGTCTCGCCGAGGACGCGAAGCGCAAGGCTTCCTCCGCGGCGCGGAACAGGGCGCGGGATTTGTTCACGCATTCGCGCTGTTCGTTCGCCGGGTCGGAATCATAGACGATTCCGGCGCCCGCCTGAACGTGCATCTGGCCGTTCTTCACGACGGAGGTGCGCAGCACGATGCAGGTGTCCATCTCGCCCGAGGCGCCGAAATAGCCGATGCAGCCGCCATAGATGCCGCGCTTGTCCACTTCGAGTTCATCGATGATCTCCATGGCGCGCACTTTTGGCGCG
The DNA here is from genome assembly GCA_021813805.1 of Pseudomonadota bacterium. Taxonomy (GTDB): domain Bacteria; phylum Pseudomonadota; class Alphaproteobacteria; order Rhizobiales; family Beijerinckiaceae; genus Rhodoblastus. The sequence goes on from JAKAJL010000004.1 coordinate 106,197, forward strand.
CCCGAGACCGTGCCCGCGGGAAAACCGGCGGACAAGGCGTCGATCAGGTCGTGGTTGGGGTCGAGCCTGCCTTCGACATTGGAGACGATGTGCATGACATGGCTGTATCGCTCGATGACGAATTGCTCGGTGACGCGCACCGTGCCGATTTCGGCGACGCGGCCGACATCGTTGCGCCCCAGGTCGAGCAGCATCAGATGTTCGGCGCGCTCCTTCTCGTCGGCGAGCAGTTCGCGCTCCAGCGCCTCGTCCTCCTCGCGGGTCGCGCCGCGCCAGCGGGTGCCGGCGATCGGGCGGATCGTGACCTTGCCGTCGCGCACGCGGACCAGGATTTCCGGGCTGGAGCAGACGATCTGGAAATCGGCGAAATCGAGATAGCACAGGAAGGGCGCCGGATTGACGCGGCGCAGCGCGCGATAGAGCGAAAAGGCCGGCAGCTGGAACGGCGAGGTGAACCGCTGCGACAGCACGACCTGGAAAATGTCGCCGGCGCGGATATAGGACTTGGCCGCCTCGACCATGCGCTTGTATCGCGCTTCGCCGGTGTTGGAGACGGGCTCGTGCGCCTGGAGCAGGAGCGCGTCGTCATATTGGCCGTCATGCCGCAGCGGGCCTTCGAGCGCGGCCACCGCGCCGTCGAGGCGGGCGAGCGCCGCCTCATAGGCCGCGCGGGCGGCGATATGGGCCTGGGGGCGCACCGGCGTCACCAGCCAGATTTCGTCTCGCACCGAATCGAACACGGCCATCAGGGTCGGGCGCACCAGAAGCGCGTCTGGCGTGCCGATCGGATCTGGCTTGGGTGGCGCGAGACGCTCCATCTCGCGCACCATGTCATAGCCGAGATAGCCGAACACGCCCGCCGCCATCGGAGGCATGCCGGCGACGGCGGGAATGGACGATTCGTCCAGAAGAGCGCGCAGGGCGTCGAGCGGCTTGCCCTCGCAGGGCGCGAATTTATCGCGGTCGTGACGCGCCGCGCGATTGATCTCGGCCTTGCCGTCGCGCACCCGGAAGACCACGTCGGGATCGAGGCCGATCATCGAATAACGGCCGCGCGTCGCGCCGCCTTCCACCGATTCGAGCAGGAAAACGTCGCCATTGCGGCCGTGCGACAATTTGAGAAAGGCCGAGACGGGGGTTTCGAGATCTGCGACCAGGGTCAGGCTGATCAGCGACGGCTCGCCGGCCTCGTAACGCGCGGCGAAAGCGTCGAATTCAGGCGTGAACATGGATGAGCCCCTATTCCTGTCCGATGACCGCGGCATAGGCGGCCTGGTTCAGTTGCAGGCCCAGTTGCGTCTGCAATCCGGAAACATATTGGCTGAAGACGTCTTCGCCGAGCGCCGATTCGAGCTGCGGCGCGATCGCGGCCATGGCGGGGTTCTTCATGTCGAGCGGGGGCGTCGTGGCGCCGGCCACCTTGAACACGACGCGGCCGCCGTTGTCGGTCAGAGCGACGCCGGCGCTGCCGACCGGCGCGCCGAAAATCTGCTCGACGGCGGCGGGCGACAGGCCTGGCGCGCCGGAGCGCTTGATCGGCGGGCTGTGGAACAGGGCGACGCCATTGGCGGCGGCGAGCTTGTCCGGGTCCTGGCCGGCGTCGATCTGGCGCGCCAGTTCATTGGCCTTGGCCGCGACCTGCTTCTGCGCATCGTTGTCGCGCATCGCCTTGAGAATCTGCGTCCGGACCTCGTCGAGCGGCAACTGGCGCGAGGGCTGGACGGAATTGATCTCGAACCAGTCATAGCCACCGTCCCGGCGCGAGACCGCGTCATTGTCCACGCCGACGTCGGAGGCGAAAATCGCCTTGAGCAGGTCTTGATCGCCGGCGAGGGCCGAGATGCGCGCGCCGGGCTGGCCGGCTTCCCCTTTTCCGGCGCCTGAGGCGTCGGTCACGTAAGTCTGCGGCGTCAGCCCGACGGCTTTCGCCGCGTCGGCCAGGTTCTTGCCGGCGGAGCGCTGGTCCTCGATCTGGTCGTGCAGCTTCTGGATCGCGACCCGCGCCTGGGCGTTGGCCAGTTGCGCCTTGATCTGGCCCTTGACCTCGTCGAAGGATTTTGTCGCGCCGGGCTCGATGCGGGAAACCTTGGCGAGCACGGTCCCGAACTTGCCGGCGATGGGCTGGGTGACTCCCGGCTGTTTCAGCGCGAAGGCGGCCTTCGCGACCGCCGGGTCGAACATCGCGGCTTCGGTGGTTTCGCCGATGTCGGCTAACACGCCCCCGGCCGACTTGTCGGCGGCGACCTTGTCGAAACTCTCGCCAGCGTCGATCCGCGCCCGCGCCTTGGCCGCGTCGGCGGCGTTGGCGAAGGTGAGCAGCGCCAGGGCGCGCTTTTCCGGCGTCGAATAAAGGCGCGCGGCGTCCCGGTCATAAATCTTGCGGGCTTCGTCGTCGCTGACGGCGATGGTTTTGGCGACCGCGTCCGGGGTCACGATCAGGACATTGGCGGCGCGATATTCGGGGCTGCGGTAAATGTCCTTGTGGAGGTCGTACCACGCGTTGACTGCGTCATCCGCTGGCGGCGGCGCCTTGGAGAGATCGGGCGCCGGCAGGATGAAATAATCGGCCGTGCGGGTCTGGTTGGCGTAAGTGTTGACGGCGGCGAGCAGGACCTCGGGGGGCTTGAGGCCTCCGGTCAGCGCCGCGCCGATCTGCTTGCGCAGGACGAACTGGCGCTGCTCGCGGATGAAGCTGGTTTCGCTATAGCCGTTCTGGCGCAGGATCTGGTCCATCCGCGCCTGATCGAAGCCGGCGGGGCCGGCAAAAGTCTTGTCGGCGCGGATGATCGCGGCCATTTCCGTGTCGGACAGCGCGAGGCCGAGGCGCCTGGCGTCCTGATCGAGCGCGGAGCCGGTCACCAATTCCGCCAGAACCTGGCGGTCGAGGCCGATCTGGCGCGCCTCCTGGCTAGTGATGGCGCGCCGCGCCTGTTGCTGGAGCCGCTGCAGGTCGGTCTGGTAGGCGTTGCGATAGTCCTGGACGGTGATTTCCCGGTCGCCGATGGTCGCGAGCTGGTTGGCGCGGAAATTGGTGAACATGTCGCGGATGCCCCACAGGCCGAATCCGACCACGATCAAGGCGGCGAAAGCCGCGAGGATGAGCCGGCCGAAAATATTCTTCGACATGACCCGCAGACCATCGAGCATCTTTTCTTTCCTGTTCCGGCGCCGTGTGAGAAATGTGGACCATCGCTTTTGACCTCAGTCCGGCGGCGAAAACAAGCCATTTGTCGCCTGCGCGCGCCGCCCGTTTCGTTCCACCCCATTTCCAAGCGGCGCGGGCTCTGCTATTCGGGCGCGAAATTCTGGGGGGAACGAACATGACGACGAAGATCCGTCCGCTCGCCGCGGGCAACTGGAAAATGAACGGCCTCAGCGCCTCTATTGGCGAAATCAAGGCCATCGCGCAAGCCGCGGCGCAGATCGGCGGCGCCGATGTGCTGATCTGCCCGCCGGCGACCCTGATCGCCGCCGCGACCGCCGCCGCCTCGGGGCGAATCGCCATCGGCGGCCAGGATTGCCACGCCAAGGCTTCAGGCGCCCATACCGGCGACATTTCCGCCGAACAGCTCAAGGACGCCGGCGCGACCTTCGTCATCGTCGGCCATTCCGAGCGCCGCGCCGATCATGGCGAAAGCGACGAAGTGGTGCGCGCCAAGGCCGAAGCGGCGCTGCGCGCCGGTCTGACCGTCATCGTCTGCGTCGGCGAAACCCATCTCCAGCGCGAGGCCGGCCAGACTTTGGCGGTGGTCGGCGGCCAGCTTTCCGGCTCCCTGCCGCATGGCGCGACCGCGAAGAACATGGTGATCGCCTATGAGCCGGTCTGGGCGATCGGCACCGGCCTCACCCCGACGCCGGCCGATGTCGCCGAAGTCCACGGCTTCATCCGTCACGAACTGGTCGATCTGATGCCGGGCGAGGGCGCCGCCGTGCGCATTCTCTATGGCGGCTCGGTCAAGCCCTCCAACGCCGCCGAACTGATGGCGGTCGAGAACGTCAATGGCGCGCTGGTCGGCGGCGCCAGCCTGACCGCCAAGGATTTTCTCGGCATCGCCTCTGTCTATAAGTAGGCGCCGCGCCGGGGTTCCCATCGGGTTCGTTTTGCGCTAAGACGCGCCGACTAGCCGCCGCGGCCCTGTCGCGGCGGCTTTATGGTTTTCCAAGCTTTGAACAGCCTCTCCGGGAAGGGTTTTCGGACAAGGCGCGAAGGACGAACAATGCAGACGATTCTCATCGTCATTCATCTTCTCATCGTGGTGGCGCTGATCACCGTGGTTCTGTTGCAGCGCTCGGAAGGCGGCGCCCTGGGCATGGGCGGCGGCGCGGGCAGCTTTTTCACCGGGCGCGGCCAGGCCAACGCGCTGACCCGGGCGACGGCGATTCTCGCGACGCTGTTCTTCATGACCAGCCTGGGCCTGACCATCCTCTCGACCCTGACGCATCCGAAGAAATCGATCTTCGAAACGCCCGCGTCGGCGCCGGCTTCCCAGCAGAACGCCCCCGCGCAGCCCAAGGGCACGGTGCTCGACCAGCTGAAGCAAATGGAAAAGAAAAAGGCGTCGTCCGCGCCGCAGGCTCCCGAGCCCGCCCAAGCGCCGCCGCGTTCACAGTAAGGCGCCGCCGCGCTCGGAATAAGCGCCCGCGCGTCGCGTCTGGCTTTTCGGGGCCGGTCCGCCGGCCCTTCGTCGCGTAACACTTGGCGCCCCGATCGGCGCCCGGCGCTTTTGCGTCGTGTCCAGGACAACCCCGAGGCGGCCCGAAATGGCGCGGTATATTTTCATTACTGGCGGCGTGGTTTCTTCGCTGGGCAAGGGGCTGGCCTCGGCGGCGCTCGGCGCGCTTCTCCAGGCGCGCGGCTACACCGCGAGGCTGCGCAAGCTCGATCCCTATCTCAATGTCGATCCGGGCACCATGTCGCCCTATCAGCACGGCGAGTGCTTCGTCACCGACGACGGCGCCGAGACCGATCTCGATCTCGGCCATTACGAGCGCTTCACCGGCCGCTCGGCCAACAAGCAGGACAATGTCACCACCGGGAAAATCTATCAGGACATCATCGTCCGTGAGCGGCGCGGCGATTATCTGGGCGGCACGGTGCAGGTCATTCCCCATGTCACCAACGCGATCAAGGAGTTCATCCTCGACGGCAACGCTCCTTATGATTTCGTCCTGGTCGAGATCGGCGGGACGGTCGGCGACATCGAGGCCATGCCTTTTCTTGAGGCGATCCGCCAGCTCGGCAACGACCTGCCGCATCACCATTGCGTCTATATCCACCTGACGCTTCTGCCCTTCATTCCCGCCGCCGGCGAGTTGAAGACCAAGCCGACCCAGCATTCGGTGAAGGAACTGCGCTCGATCGGCATCCAGCCCGACATTCTTCTCTGTCGCGCCGACCGCGCCATTCCCGCCGACGAGCGGCGCAAGCTCAGCCTGTTCTGCAACGTCCGCGAAAGCGCGGTGATCGAGGCGCTCGACGTCGCCTCGATCTATGACGTGCCGCGCGCCTATCATCAGGCGGGCCTCGATCACGAGGTGCTGGCGGCTTTCGGCATCGAGCCGGCGCCGCGCCCGGACATGGCGCGCTGGAACGCGGTGACCGACGCGGTCCACAATCCCGAGGGCGAGGTCACCATCGCCGTCGTCGGCAAATATACTGGCCTCAAGGACGCCTATAAGTCGCTGATCGAGGCTTTGGCCCATGGCGGCATCGCCAATCGGGTGAAGGTCAACCTCGACTGGATCGAGGCGGAAATCTTCGAGCATCAGGACCCGACGCCGTTTCTCGAACATGTCCACGGCATTCTGGTCCCCGGCGGTTTTGGCGCGCGCGGCACGGAGGGAAAAATCGCGGCGGCGCGCTTCGCCCGCGAGCGCAAGGCGCCCTATTTCGGAATTTGCTTCGGCATGCAGATGGCGGTGATCGAGGCGGCGCGTTCGCTGGCCGGCGTGGAAAAAGCCAATTCGACCGAATTCGGCCCGACGCCCGAGCCGGTCGTTGGCCTGATGACCGAATGGATGCGCGGCAACGAGCTGGAAAAGCGCGCCGCCAGCGGCGATCTCGGCGGCACCATGCGCCTCGGCGCCTATCCGGCAGTGCTGAAAGAGGGCTCGAAAATCGCGGAAATCTATGGAACGACCCATATTTCCGAACGCCACCGCCATCGCTACGAGGTCAATATGGCCTATCGCGACAGGCTGGAGGCCCAGGGTCTGATTTTCGCGGGAACCTCGCCCGACGGCCTGCTGCCCGAAACGGTGGAGCTCGCCGACCACCCCTGGTTCATCGGCGTGCAATATCACCCGGAACTGAAGTCGCGGCCGTTCGAGCCGCATCCCTTGTTCGCCAGTTTTATTGCCGCGGCGAAGGCGCAGAGCCGGCTGGTGTGAGACCGCTCAGGGCCTTGCGGACGCTCCTCGTCTCCCCGGCGCTGTCTGTGTCTCGATTATGCCTTACAATCTGGCGGGCACGACAACGGGGCGTCAACCATGCGGAATGGCTTTTTCCTGTTTTTTGGGATCGCGCTGGCGGTCGGAGCGTCGCTTCTGACCGGCTCCGAGGCGGCGGTCGGGATGGAACCGCGGACTCTGCAGCAGATACGCGCCGCAAATGCATTCATGTCGGCGACAGACTTTCTTGATATCTGCCGATCCGCGGAGACGGAGAAGTTGGCCTACTGCATGGGGTATCTCCGTGGCGCGGTGTTCTTCTGGCAGGAGAAAACTGCCTGCGGGATGGCGGCGCCTGATGCGCAGGCGTTCTGTGCCGGCGCCAGGGACGCGCGGACGAAGGCGGCAGAAGTCATGGATTCGATGGCGGCCCTGAAAAATCCGCGTGGTCTCAATCCGGATGAGGAAAAAGCCGAAGAAAAACGTCTCCGCGCCGCGCGTGCGAACGCCGTGCGCGAAATGAGGGAGAAACTTGGGACCTGCGCGCCGGGTCCGGAACATAGCGCCTTGTATTGCCAGGCCTACAACGCCCAGGCCGAGTTCCAGGTCATTTCGCCCGTGATGAACCCGCAGGGACCGGAGGCGGGACCGGACAGCGTGGGACTGGCGGACGCGGTGGGCGCCGAGTTTCCGTTCATGTTCGCGTCGAAAGAGGCCTACCGGTTCCGCCCGTGTCTTTCGCCGAATTTCACGGCTGCAGAGGCGCGCAACGCGCTGCTCGCGTTCATCGACGCGCATCCTGAACAGCAGAAGGGGAAAATTGCGTTCGAACTGATCGGCCGCGCGCTTTACTATACGGTTTGTCCGGCGCGGGTGAACATGCTACCGAACATGGAGCAATGCTTGGAATGGACGTCGCCCGGCGGCATGTTCGGCGCGAAAAACACCTGCAGCCAGGCGATCACGATCCGCTTCATGACCATTCCCGACGAGCACATCGTCGAAGCGACGGTGCAGCCCGGCGAATTCTTTCGTTCCGGGCTCACCGTCGACCAGGAAAAGTCCACGCGTTGGCTCTTCACGGCCTGCCCAAAAGGCAGTCCCGCATCCATCCGATTCGACGCCGCCGACCCCGCCAAGCGGGGCAGGAACAGGCAGGACATAATTGACGGCGGCTATGAATGCGGACGTCATCCGTTGCTCCAATGATGTCGCGCCCCGATCTGGCAGGCGCCCGATATCATATCGAAATCAAGCCCGGCCGGCTTCGGCGCCGACGCGGTTCGGCCGTATTCGATGGAGCGTGTCCCGTCGCTTCCCGTTGGGGGCGCCAAGGCGCGGGCCGAAACCTTGGCATGAAAATTCAAGGGGGGTGTCGTCGCTGTCTTGCCTGCGCAGGCCGATTGGTCGATAAGGTTGCGCGTCTCATCCGAGAATTTCCCAACATTCCATGTCGCGCAAGCTCGTCCGCATATCTTTGACCGCCGCCAGCCGGGCCGACCTAGTCGGGGCCTGGACGCGGCTGGGCTTTGCGCTCGATGCGGATGGCGCGGGCGTTACGCTCGCCGATGGCGTTGTTCTGGCTTTTGCGGCGAGCGACGATCCGGCGCGACGGGCTTCGGTGGGGCTGAGCGCCGGTTCGGGCGAGACGCCTGCAATGCCGGCGAGCGCGGCGGCGGGCTGTTTTCAGCTGGTCGAGGCGGCGCCGGCGGCGGCTCCGGATCACGCCAATGGCGTCGTGGCCTTGCGCGAAGTCGTCGTCGTCGCGGATGAGCCCGCCGATCACGCCGAATTTCTTTCGGCGCTCACCGGCCAGCGGGAAATGCTGGCGACATCGGCGGGGCTGGACATCCCGCTGGGCGGCGCGAGCCTGGAAATTCTGAGCCCGCGGGCTTTCGCCTTCCGTTTCGGGATCAATCCGCGCGCCGAAAAATTTCATATCGCCGGGCTGGTGTTCGGCGTGAAAAATCTGACTGAAACCGAGGCGGTTCTGGCCGCGAACGGCCTGATGACGATCTTCCAGGTCGGACGCCTGGCGGCGGGCGAGGCCGAGGGCATGGCGGTCGCCTTTGAGCGGGCGTGATGGGAGAAAAAATGTCGGAAGCGCGCAAGAATTCGGTTGTGGTGGTCGGCGAAGGTCCGCGCGCGGCAAAATTCGGCAAGGATCTGCCTTTTGCCCTGATCGCCGGCCCCTGCGCGCTGGAAAGCCGCGACCATGCTCTGTTCATGGCCGAGCAAATGGCGGCGCTGACGCAAAAGCTCAGGCTTGATTACGTCTTCAAATCCTCCTTCGACAAGGCCAATCGCACCTCGGCGACAGGCCGGCGCGGCGTCGGACTCGACGCGGCGCTGAGAATTTTCGAGGAGATCAAGCAGAGCTTCGGCCTGCCGGTGGTCACCGACGTGCATGAGAAAGAGCAATGCGCCGCGGTCGCGGAAGTCGTGGACCTGTTGCAGATTCCCGCTTTTCTCTGCCGCCAGACCGATCTTCTGCTGGCGGCGGCGGCTACGGGAAAACCGGTCAATGTGAAAAAGGGCCAGTTTCTGGCGCCCTGGGACATGAAGAATGTCGCCGCAAAAATTTATGACGCGGGCAATCCGAACGTTCTGGTGACCGAGCGCGGCGCGTCCTTCGGCTACAACACCCTGGTCACCGATTTTCGTGGCCTGCCGCTCATGGCGCGGGAGATTGGCGCGCCGGTGATCTTCGACGCCACCCACAGCGTCCAGCAGCCGGGCGGGCAGGGGACCTCTTCAGGCGGTCAGCGCGAGTTCGTCCCCGTTCTGGCGCGCGCGGCGGTGGCGGTCGGCGTCGCCGGCCTGTTCATCGAGACCCATGACGCGCCGGAAAAAGCCTTTTCCGACGGGCCGAACATGGTGCCTTTGTCCGAAATGCCGGCTCTGCTCGAAAAATTGATGGCTTTCGACCGTCTGGCCAAGCGCGTTTGACGCTGGCCGCAAACCGGACGATTCGCACCCGTCCTGCATCCATTCGATTTGATAAAGCCAGGCCCGATATGGTTTCCCATGGGGCAATGGCCGGACGCCTTCAATCCTTTGATCGCGAAGGCGTCCGGTCACGGCGCTGTTTCGGTAATGATAATGCCACCTGTGTCAGTAATAAGGGTGGTAGTGATGTCTGTGATAATACGGATGGTGATAATAGTGTCTGTGGTGATGATGATAATAATGATGGTGGTAGTAATGCCGGTGATGGTAATGGCGATGTCCGTGGGCGTCGACCCAGTACGCCGCCGCCGGCGTTGACAGCGTCGCGAGAGAGGCGGCAAGCACGGCCGCCGCAAGAATCTTCCTCATCATGGATGGATCCCCCTTCCCGCCAGCCGGTGAGGCTGGCGTCGCGTGGCCCCAACGTTCAGCCTGGCGGAAGGTTCCCGCATTGACCCTGCAGCAAGTACGCAGAGCGGCGTTTCATCGTCCGAAGGTGCGCCAGAAAATATAGACGGTCATGCCGGCGTTGAGGAAGGAAATGACGAGGCGCGCGCGCGCCGGGTCGATCCTTCGGGCGTAATGCGCGCCGAAATAACCGCCGATGATGGCCCCGGCGAATAAAGTGAACGTCTGGCGCCACCAAACCAATCCGCCCACCACGAAAAACAGGGTCGCGGTGGCGTTCATCGCGGCGTTGAGCAGGTTGCGCGCCGGCTGCATGGCGGCGATCGAGGCGGAGGTCATCAGGCTCCAGGCCGCCAGCATCATGACGCCCACGGCGCCGCCGAAATAGCCGCCGTAGATTCCGAGAACGAACTGGCTGACAAGCAGCATGCCCGGTGTGATGTGGATTCGTTCGCGCAGGAAAGCCCCGGCCTGCCGGCCGAAGGCGAAAGCGAGCGATCCGAACAGCAGCAGGAAAGGCACGAGGAAATTGAAAACGCTCTGCGGCGTATATTCCAGCAGCAGCGCGCCCGAAGCGCCCCCGGCCACGCTCAGCAGGGCCATGTCGCGGAAACGGACGCCGTCGAAATCCTGGAAATCGCGCCGGTAGGCATAGGCGCTGGCAAGTCCGCTCGGCACGAGAGCGACGGCCGACGATGCGTTGGCGTTGAGCGCCGGCACGCCGGCGGTGATGAGCGCCGGCAGGGTCACGAAGGAGCCGCCGCCGGCGATGGCGTTCATCGTCCCGCCGATCAGCCCGGCGCCGGCGACAAGCGCAATGTCGTTCACTCTTCCCGCCCGAACACGCGGTTGAAAATCGTGTCCACATGCTTGAGGTGGTAGGAGAGATCGAATTTTTCTTCGAGTTCGGCGTCCGTCATCAGCCGTTTCACGTCGGGGTCTTTCTTCAGCAGGTCCAGAAAATCACCCTCGCCGCGCCACACCGGCATGGCGTTGCGCTGGACGAATTTATAGGCGTCTTCGCGCGAGGCGCCCTTCTGCGTCAGAGCGAGCAGCACCCGCTGGGAATGGACGAGGCCGCCGAGGAGGTCGAGATTTTTCTGCATGTTCTTGGGATAGACCAGCAGTTTTTCCACCACGCCGGTGAGGCGATGAAGCGCGAAATCGAGCGTCACCGTGGCGTCGGGGCCGATCATGCGCTCGACCGAGGAATGGGAAATGTCGCGCTCATGCCACAAAGCCACATTTTCCAGCGCCGGCGTCACCATGCCGCGCACCAGCCGGGCGAGGCCGGTCAGGTTTTCGGTCAGCACCGGATTGCGCTTGTGCGGCATGGCCGACGAGCCCTTCTGGCCTTCGGAGAAATATTCCTCGGCCTCCAGCACTTCGGTGCGCTGCAAATGGCGGATTTCGATGGCGAGCCGCTCGATCGAGGAGGCGACGACGCCGAGGGTCGCGAAGAACATCGCGTGGCGGTCGCGCGGAATGACCTGGGTCGAAATCGGCTCCGGCTTCAGCCCCATCTTTTTCGCGACATGCTCCTCGACGCGCGGATCGATATTGGCAAAAGTGCCGACCGCGCCGGAAATGGCGCAGGTGGCGATTTCTTCGCGCGCATCCACCAGCCTTTTACGGGCACGGGAGAATTCGGCGTAAGCCTCGGCCATTTTCAGCCCGAAAGTCACCGGCTCGGCGTGGATGCCATGCGAGCGGCCGATGGTCGGCGTCATTCTGTGTTCAAAAGCGCGGCGCTTCAGCGCGGCGAGCAGAGCGTCGACATCTTGCAAGAGAATGTCGGCGGCGCGCGCAAGCTGCACCGATAGGCAGGTGTCGAGCACGTCGGACGAGGTCATGCCCTGGTGAACGAAGCGCGAATCCGGGCCGATGAATTCGGCGAGATGGGTCAAAAAGGCGATCACGTCATGTTTGGTGACGCGCTCGATCTCGTCGATGCGGTCGACGTCGAAGGTGACGTTTCCCGCCTTGTCCCAAATGTTTTTCGCGCTTTCCTTGGGGATGACGCCAAGTTCGGCGAGCGCGTCGCAGGCGTGCGCCTCGATCTCGAACCAGATCTTGAACTTGGCCTGCGGCTCCCAGAGCGCGACCATTTCGGGGCGGGAATAACGGGGGATCATGGTTCTTCTCTTTGATCGACGGGCTAGGCGGGAAAGGGGCGGGTTGCGTCACACCACCTCGCCCCGCGCCATATGGGCGGCGAGGCGGATGGCGTCGATGTTCTTCCTGTAATGCTCGGGACCGCCCTTGAAGACGGCGGAGCCGGCGACCAGCCAGTTGGCGCCGGCGCCAACGATATCCATGGCGTTTTCGGCGGTCACGCCGCCGTCCACTTCGAGGTCGATGGGGCGGTCGCCGATCATCGCCTTGAGGCGGCGCAGCTTTTCCAGCGTGGCGGGGATGAATTTCTGGCCGCCGAAGCCGGGATTGACCGACATCACCAGGACAAGATCGAGCTCGTCGAGCACATATTCGACCACATCTTCCGGCGTCGCCGGGTTGAGCGATACGCCGGCCTTCTTGCCCAGAGCGCGGATGGCTTGCAGCGAGCGGTGGAGGTGCGGGCCGGCCTCGGCGTGGACCACGATATAATCCGAGCCCGCCCTGGCGAAGGCCTCCAGATAGGGGTCGCAGGGCGAAATCATCAGATGGACGTCGAAAATCCGGTCGGTATGGGGCCGCAGGCTCTTCACCACATCGGGGCCAATCGTGATATTGGGCACGAAATGGCCGTCCATGACATCGACATGCACGATATCGGCGCCGGCGGCGATGATGGCGCGGACTTCCTCTCCGAGTTTGGAAAAATCGGCGGAAAGGATAGAGGGGGCGATTTTCAGCGGGCGCATCTTCGTTGTCCTGAACGTTAAGGCCTTGGCTGGCTTTTGCCTGGAACCGCTCCTACATGAACTGAAGCCCGGCGTCCACCGGCCGCCGCGACGGGCCAAAAAGGCGTCAGGCCAAGGGAATTCGCGATGCGTCGGACCGATGTGCTTGTGCTGGGCGCCGGAATCGTCGGCGTGGCGACGGCCTTGCAGATCCAGGCGCGGGGACGCGGGGTGGTTTTGGTGGACCGGCGCGGCGCTGGCGAGGAGACTTCCTTCGGCAATGCCGGACTGATCGAGCGCGCCTCGATCTTCCCCTATCTTTTTCCGCGCGACGTGCGGGCGCTGGCGCTCTATGCGGTCAATGGCGCCAATGAGGCGCGCTATCGCCTGCGCGACCTGCCATTCTTCGCGTCCTGGCTCGCGCGCTATTGGTGGGAGAGCGGGCCGGAGCGCGCTCTTCGTCACGCCATGGCCGTGCGGCCCTTGATCGAGCACAGCTTGAGCGAGCACGAAAAGCTGATGGCGGAAGCCGGCGCGCTCGGATTGATGCGCAAGCGCGGCTGGCTCAAGCTTTTTCGCGGGGAAAGAACCTTTGCCGCCGGCCGCGCGGCGGCCGAAAAAATCCTGCCTTTCGGGCTGAACGTCGCGCTCTACGATCAAGCCGGCCTGCGTGCGGTCGAACCGGCGCTCGACGGCGTTTTTGGCGCTGTCCATTACCTCGACCCCGCCTCGATCAATGATCCTCTCGCCCTGACCCAAAGCTATCTGGATCTGTTCGAACGCCGCGGCGGCGTCTTTCTGCGCGGCGACGCGGGAACATTCCGGCCCGCGAGCGCGGGCTTTGGCGTCGAGACGCAACAGGGGGCGGTTGTGGCGCGCGAGGCGGCCGTCTGCCTCGGGCCATGGGCGGATGTCGTCACGAGGCCGCTTGGCTATGGCGTCCCGCTGGCGGTCAAGCGCGGCTATCACATGCATTACGCGCCGCGGGCGGCGCTCAATCATCCCGTGCTCGACGCCGACAATGGCTTCCTGCTCGCGCCCATGGCGCGCGGAATCCGTCTGACCACCGGCGCCGAATTCGCGCGGCGGGACGCGCCGCCCGATGAGACCCAAGTCGAGACGAGCGAGACTTTCGCGCGGAAATTATTTCCTTTGGGCAAGCGGCTGGACGCCAAGCCCTGGCTGGGTTGCCGCCCCTGTCTGCCGGACATGCTGCCAGTCATCGGCCCCGCGCCGCGTCACAAAGGGCTGTGGTTCAATTTCGGCCACCAGCATCATGGTCTGACCCTGGCGGCGAGCACGGGCCGCCTGCTGGCGGAAATGATGACCGGCGAAGAAACCTTCGCCGATCCGAATCCATTTGCGATTACGCGGTTTTGACGTCAGCGCTCACCAATAATACGGGCGATAGTAATGGCGGCGATAATAATGACGGCGCCAGTAGGGCCGGCCGTAGCCATAGCCGTAGCCGTAACCATAATAGCGGTTGGGAACGCAACGGCCCCAGGGATTCATATGCCAGCCATAGCCGCAGCGCCAGCCGACGGTCTCGATGGGCGCCGTCGCGCCCTGGGCGCCGGCCGCGGGCGCGATCGGCATGGCGGTCGCCGCGCCCAGTCCGGCCAGTCCTCCACCGAACAGCGCGCCGGCGACAACAAGGCCTTTCACGAGATTTTTCATTTCATGCCTCCCTCTTCAGCATCGCCCCACTCTAGTCAGGACAAATGAACCTAGCCTGAATCGGAACCGGGAGGAAATGTGTTGCGACGGCCGGTCGCGCCCGAGGAAATCGCGAATCTTATTTCCACAGTTTGATCGGCGCGGGTGCGCATCTGGCGACGCCCTGTCCGCGGCGGGCCGATGTGACGAATTTCATCGCGGCGTCGCGGCTGACGAACAGGCCGCCTTCGCGGCCGTCGGCGCCCCGCGCGGTCCAGAACCCTTCGGCGTCGCGGCCGATCCAGAATTCGATCTGCGTTTCGTGGCGCCTTTGGCGTTGGGTTGGCGACATGGTCCTGTTCCTTGCGATCCCTATTGGATCGGTCAGGCTTATGCTGGAAAATCGCGGCGTTTCCACAGCGGGGACATGAAATCCGCGTTACATTTCCGTCATGCGGGCGCGCCAGCTTTCCGGGCCGCGCGCGGTTTCGATCCGCTGCAGGAAGTCCCAGGCCGCCTCCAGCCGCGCCACGCCTTCCGCGCTCAATCCGGCGCCGAGATCGAAATTTTCCCCGCGAACGCACAGCAGGAAGGCGGGCGGCGCCCTGCGCCCGAGAGTCCGTTCGAAAATGGACAGCACGCTTTCAGGCGCGAGGGCGTGGCTCAAGGGGGGCAGTCCGTGGCGTGGAGAAATTTCCGCGAACGAAAAAGGTTTCCGCGTGTCCCGGCCGGCGTCGAGAAACAGCGCGAGATCGGCGCCTTCGAGATCGAGCGCATGTTCGATCTGGAGTTGGTAATCTTCGATCAGAATGCTGTCAGGCCATTTTGATTCGGCGATGTGCGCCAGCAGCAGCGGCCCGAGCGCATCGTCGCCGCGCGCGACATTGCCCCAGCCGAAGACGACAAGCTTCATGCGCCGCCGAGATTCTTGCGCCGGCGATCGACCAGAGCGCCGTCGGCGTCCACCAGATCGACTTCCAGCGGCATCTGGCCGATGGCGTGGGTCGCGCAGGACAGACAGGGGTCGTAGGCGCGGATCGCGACTTCGATATGATTGAGCAGGCCTTCGGTGAGCACTCTGCCATCGACATATTCGGAGGCCACGGCGCGGATCGCCTCGTTCATCGCCTGGTTGTTGTTGGTGGTCGAGACGATCAGCCGGCAGAATTTGACCAGATCGTCCTCGCCGACGCGATAATGATGGAACAGGGTTCCACGCGGCGCTTCGATCACGCCGACCGCTTCTTGCTGACGTTCGCCGCGCTCGGCCATCAGCTCCGTTCCGGCAATGTCGGGGTCGTCGAGCAGGTCGCGGATGACCTCCGCGGCGTGCAGGGCCTCGATCATCCGCGCCCAATGATAGAGAAGGGCGCCATGAACCGGCTTGCCCGCGCCGAGCGCGAGAAAATCCCTGCGCTCGATTTCCGCCAGCTCCGAGGGCAGGTAGGCGCAGATCTGGATCCGGGCGAGCGGTCCGACCCGGTACCATCCCGCCTCCGGCCCGAGAGCCCGGATGTGCGGGAATTTCATATACGTCCAGGGTTTGATCTCTTCGGTCAGCACCTTTTCGTAAGTCGAGTAATCGATATGGTCGAAAATTGGCCCGCCGTCCGCGTCGCGGGCGCGCAGGCTCCCGTGATAGAGATCAAGCGCGCCGTGGCGGTCGACAAGCCCCATCATGTTGGCGCGAAAGGCGCCGAAGCCGCTATAGAAGGCCGGATGGACCTCGTGGAGGCGAGCGATCATCCGCACGGCGTCGCGGGCCCAGAGAATCATTTGGTCGATTTCGCTGCGTAATGAATCGCGTTCGGGCTCTGACAGCGCCTTGTTGACGCCGCCGGGAATGGCGCCGACGCCATGGATGCGCTTGCCGGCGGTGTGGCGGATCACCTCCTGGCCGAATTTGCGCAGCAGCACGCCCTGTTTCGCGAGATCGGGGAATTCGGCGGCGACGCCGACGATGTTGCGCCGCGTGGGCTCGCTGTCGAAGCCGAGCAGCAGGTCGGGCGAGGCGAGATGGAAGAAATGCACCGCGTGCGATTGCAGAATCTGGCCATAATGCATCAGCCGGCGCAGCTTTTCGGCGGTCGGAGTCAGATGCGAATAGCCGGCGATGGCGTCCATCGCCTTGATCGCCGCGAGATGGTGGCTGACCGGGCAGATGCCGCACAACCTTTGCACCGTCACGGGAACTTCCCAGTAAGGGCGCCCCTCGATGAAGGCTTCGAAGCCGCGGAACTCGACGATATGCAGCCGGACCTGATGGACCTTGTTTTCCGCGTCGAGCAGGAGGGTGACCTTGCCGTGGCCTTCGACGCGGGTCAGCGGGTCGATGGCGATGCGGCGGAGCTTTTCCGGGCTGGCGGCGGCTTCGAGAGATGCCATGGCGGCGCCTTCAGTCGAAATGGAATTGCGGATAGTCGAGGCGCGGGGTGCGCCCCCCGATCAGATCGGTGAGGAATTTCCACAAGGCGTCGCCCGAAGGCGGACAGCCGGGAATGAAATAATCGACCCGCACCACGTCGTGGATCGGATAGACCTTGTCGAGCAACAGCGGCAGTTCGGGATCGTTGGGAACGCGCGAGCGCCCGTCCGGGGCGTCGCTGTATACCTTCTTGAGGATGTCGCCGACGTCGAAACGGTTGCGCTGCGCCGGCAGGCCGCCATTGATCGCGCAGGCGCCGACGGCCACCAGGAATTTGCAGTTGGCGCGGAATTCGCGCAGCACATGGACGTTCTCGGCGTTGCACAGGGCGCCTTCGATCAGGCCGATGTCGACCCCCGGGCCACAATGTTTGATGTCCGTGAGCGGCGAGCGGTCGAATTCTGCGATTTCCACCAGAGCGAGCAGGCGCTCGTCGATGTCGAGCAGCGACATGTGGCAGCCGAAGCACCCGCCCAGCGTCGCCGTGGCGATCCTGATCTTCCTTGGCGCGGACGGAGCGTTCATCTCACTTCTCCCGCCCGGGCAGATCGACCTGGAGGTCCACTTGGCTGATCGGCGCCTGGTCGTAAAGCCTTGCGCCGATCGGCGTCGCGAAGCCGACCTCCTTGCGCAATATGGCGCCGACCGGGCAGACCTCGGCCGCCTTGTCTGTCGCCGCGAAATCGGTGTCGCCGAGCCTTCCGCTCGGCGAATTCACGATGATATGCGACTCGCGTCCTCGCCCGGCGAGGGCGAAAATATTCTTGCCATCCACGTCGCGGCTGGCGCGCACGCAGAGTTCGCACATGATGCAGCGGTTGAAGTCGAGAAAGAACTCTGGATGCGAGGCGTCGATCTCGCGATGGGGAAAGAACTGCACGAAATGCGGCGAGAGCATTTCGAGATCATAGGCCAGCGCCTGCAATTTGCAGCGGCCGCTCTTTTCGCACCCCGGGCAGAAATGATTGCCCTCGACGAACAGCATCTGCAGCAGCACGCGGCGGATTTCATGAAGCTCGGGCGTGTCGCTGCGCACCTCCTGGCCCGGCGCGGCTTCTATCGTGCAGGCTGAGCCGTCGCGGCCGTTGACGGTCACGGCGCACAGTTTGCACGAGCCGTGGGGCGGAAAATCGGGATGGGCGCAGAGATGCGGAATATAGACTCCCGCCGCCGTCGCCGCCGTCAGAATGGTCTGGCCGGGGGCAAAGGCGATGACCTGGCCGTCGAGCGTGAAGCTGCCGCCGCCTTCGCTCATATGTCTTCTCCCAGATGCGCGGCGGCGTCGTCACGGCCGGCGAGTTCGCGGGCGCGGGCCAAGGCGGCGTCGAGGTCGAAATCGGGCTCGAAATCCTTGGTGATCAGGCGCCGCTCAAAAGCGGGCTTGAATTTCTGCATCATGTCGCCCAGCGCCAGCATCGCCGCCTGTCCGAGTCCGCAATGGCTGGAGGCGCGCAGGATGTCATGCAGGCGCTTCAGGTCCAGAAATTCATATTGCGCCCCGTGGCCTGCGGCGATCTTGTCGATCATGCCGGCGACCAGCGACGTTCCGACCCGGCAAGGCGTGCAGAAGCCGCAGGATTCATGCGCGAAGAAGTGGGCGAAATTGCGCGCCGCCTCGATCGGGTCGCGCCGGTTGGCGAAGACCATGAAGGCGCCGGCGGTGGGCTGGTCCTCGAAGGCGATGCGGCGGCCGAATTCCTCCGGGATCAGGCAGTTTCCCGCCGCGCCGCCGATCTGGACCGCGCCGACGTCCGGCGCGCCGCAATCTTCGAGAACCTGCGCGACGGTCACGCCGAAGGGATATTCGTAAAGGCCGGGACGTTCACAATCGCCGGAGACGGACAGGATTTTCGTGCCGGTCGATCGCGTCGTACCCCGCCGCGCATAGGCGTCGCCGCCGACGACCGCGATCGCGGCGGCGTTGCACAAGGTCTCGACATTGTTGACCACGGTGGGAAAGCCGAGATAGCCGTGGGTGACCGGGAACGGCGGGCGGATGCGCGGCCGGCCTGGCTTGCCCTCGAGTGATTCGATCAGCGCGGTTTCCTCGCCGCAGACATAGGCGCCGGCGCCCATATGGATTTCGATGTCGAAATCGAAATTTTTGGCGCCGGCGATATTTCGGCCGAGAAGAGACTCGCGGCGCATCTTCTGAAGCGTCGCTTCAAGCGGCGCGCGCAAATATGAATATTCGCCGCGCAGATATAAAAAACCTTTTTGCGCCCCGGTGACCAGGCCGGCGAGGGCCATGCCCTCGAACAGGCTTTGAGAAAAACTCTGCAGCAGCACGCGATCCTTGAACGTGCCGGGCTCGCCCTCGTCGGCGTTGCAGACGACGAAACGCCGCTCGCCCGGCGCATCGCGGCAGGATCGCCATTTGAGGGCGGTCGGAAAGCCGGCGCCGCCGCGTCCGCGCAGGTTGGACTTTTTCAGTTCGTCGAGAAAACCTTGCGCGCCGAGGGCGAGGGCGGCGCGGATCGCCTCGCCGGGCCTTTCAGCCGCGCCGAGCAGCAGATCGGCCCGACGGATATGGTCCTCGACGCGAAAGAATTCTTCCGGCCATTGATCGAGCGGTGTGCGGGCGCGGATCAGGCCGCAGATTTCGTCGATGCGCCACGCGGTAAGGCGGGTCGCCGGCAGATTGTTGACGAGCAGGGCCGGGCCCTGGTCGCACATGCCGGTGCAGGAAGTGAAATCGACGCTGACGAGGCCGTCGGCGGAGAGCTTTCCCCGCTCCAGCTTCAGCTTTTTCAGCATCAGCTCCATCAAGGCGACGGAGCCGGCCATGCGGTCGGTGATATTGTCGGAAAACAGGATCCGGTATTTTCCGCGCGGCGCGTCGTAAAGATGGGCGTAGAACCGGGTGAGGCTGTCGATGCGGGTCGGCGCGATCTCCAACGCCGAGGCGACAGCGGCCCGGACTTCCGGCGAAATCCAGCCGAAAATCTCCTGCGTGTCGCGCAGGATTTGCAATAACGCGGTCGGGTCACGGCGGTGACGCCCGAGAATGGGGTCGAGGGCGGACTCGATCGCGATCATTCGTCCCGTCCATGGTTGGCGCGTCGGGGAAGCTTCGCCCGGATCGGGCCGTCGATCAAGTCTCGCGGAAAGTCTTGCGGAAGGCCGCACCGCGCAAAAGCAGGACAGGGAGTTGCGCGGAGCAACGAAAAGACCGGAAAACCAGAGGGCGTGGCCAGGTTGCGGCCCGATGCGCGCAATTCCGGCGATTTGGCTCTTGCAGTCGCCCGCAAAGCCTTCTATTGAGCGCGGTCGTTGGATTCTACTCGCCTGAAATTCGGAACGAGGGCCATGGCCAAGGAAAAATTTTCGCGCACGAAGCCGCACTGCAACATCGGAACGATTGGTCACGTGGACCATGGCAAGACGTCGCTGACGGCGGCGATCACCAAGGTTCTGGCGGAGACGGGCGGGGCG
>JAKAJL010000005.1 GCA_021813805.1 Pseudomonadota bacterium
ATGATGGCCCACTCGGCATCGGTCAGTTCAAAACGGCGTCGCGTCATCAAAGCCCCCAAATCATCGGAGGCCTTGAATCATTCTTTCGCCCGTTCGGGAATCCCGTTTATGAGTTTAGGGCCTAGATTGAATGGGAAGGATCGGCAACAGCCGCGACGGTTGCGCGGACGTCGGCGCGCCCGAAGCTCCGTCGGCGGGTCAGCGATTCTTGGCGTCTCCGCCCGACATCAGAATCGCCAGCCACCGCGTCGAGTCATGCTCGGCGCAGACGGTCAGCGCCACGATGAGGAGGGGCACGCCGATGAAGGCGCCGGCAATGCCCCACAGGAAGCTCCAGAAGAAAACCGCAAACAGCACCATGAAAGGCGAAAGCGACAGTTGCGCCCCCGCGACGCGCGGCTCCAGATAACTCCCGATAAAAAACTGGACGCCGTTCAACGCCACGAAAACGAGCAACGCCAGCCGCCACGATTCGAATTGCGCCAGCGTGAACAGCGACGGGAAAACCGTCGCGACCAGCGAGCCGATGAAGGGAATGTAATTCAAGACGAAGGCGATCACGCCCCAGGCCGTCGCCAGTTCGATCCCGGCGACCAGGGCGAAAACCCAGACCACGGCGCCGGTCAACAGGCTCATCAGGCTGCGCACCGCCATATATTTGCGCAATTTCGCGGAGACGTCGCCCGCAGGGCCCAGCAGGGCCGCACGCAGCCGCGGGTTTTCCAGCCGGTCGATGTTCCGCCGGCCGATATCGACTTCAAGCAGGCCCAGCACCGTGAAGGCGAAGGCGATGACCAGGAAGGACAGCAGGCCATAGCCCTGCCCGCCGATTTGGCGCAGGACGCCGGTGACCGACGACGGATTGAGGCTCGTCGCCATCAGCGCCCTGACCGCGACGCCATGCGCTTCGAGCGTCTCGATGGCGCGCAGATAAAGCGCCTGGAAACGCGCGACATTGGCGACCAGCCACTGGGCCACGAGCCCGAAGGCCCAAACGATGAGCAGGCCCATCACCGCCAGGACCGCCAGCGTCGCGCCGAGGGTGAGAACCAGCGCCAGCAATTTCGGCAGACGCTTCTGGAACGCGTCCTGAAGCGGCCAGATGATGGCGACGATGAAGATCGCGAAAGTCACGGGAGCGAGGATCGCGCGCGCGAAAAAAGCCGCCGCGAACAGCAGGACGGCGGCGGAAAGGACCAGCGGCGCCGCGGAAGAGCGATCCTGATTCATAAGCCGGGGTCCTTCCTGCGCCTTTTGCCTGCGCCTTTTTGATGATGGCGCCGAATTAAACCGGCTTTCCCTGCAAACTCAATCGCGCGCCAGGGCTTTGCGAGAATGTGGGCGGAACAGCCAGGCGCGAACTTGACCGAGAATTGTTGTCACGCTCACGAAATTGGTGCAACCTTCGCTGCAGCGCAAACCGACGAGCAAGATCAGGAATTGTCGCGCGCGGCCGGTCATCCGATTTCGGCGAAACGGAGTTTTCATGGCAAGGCGACCCGCCGCGAAACCGGAGCCCCCGCGCGAACCCGTCCTCGTCGATCTCGCGCTCCAGGGCGGCGGCTCGCATGGCGCCTTCACCTGGGGCGTCCTCGACCGTCTTCTCGAAGAACCCTGGCTGAAGATCGAAGCGATTTCCGGCACGTCGGCGGGCGCGATGAACGCCGCCGTGCTGGTCAGCGGCTATATGCAGGGCGGCGCGACCGGCGCGCGCGCGGCGCTCGACGCCTATTGGGGCCGCGTCGCGGAAGCGGCCCGTTTCAGCCCCCTCCAGCGTTCGCCACTTGACCGTCTGATGAACCGCTGGTCGCTGGACACCTCGCCCGCCTATATCATGATGGACATGATGAGCCGGCTGGTTTCGCCCTATAACCTCAATCCGACTGGTCATAATCCCATACGGAAGATTCTCGGGGACAGCATTGATTTCGCCCATCTCAACGAGGCGGAAATCAAGCTGTTCATCACCGCGACCAATGTCCACACGGGACGCGGACGGGTGTTCCGCAACAAGGAGATCACGCCGGAGGTGCTGCTCGCCTCCGCCTGCCTCCCCACCCTGTTCCAGGCGATCGAGATCGACGGCGAGCCCTATTGGGATGGCGGCTATGCCGGCAACCCGACCATCTCGCCGCTGGTGCGCGAGAGCGACGCCCATGACGTCATTCTGGTCCAGATCAACCCGCGCGAGCGGCTTCAGACGCCGCGCACGGCGGGCGAGATCCTCGACCGGCTCAACGAAATCTCCTTCAATGCCCCGCTGATGAAGGAGTTGCGCATGATCGCCTTGCTGCGGCAGGCGGCGGATCCCGGAACGGGCGAAGGCCGCCGTTGGGCGGAAATGCGCACCCATCGCGTCCTGACCGACAAGCTCGCGGAATTCGGCGCCTCCTCCAAGCTCAACGCCGAAGGGCCGTTCCTGCGAATGCTCAAGGAGGAAGGCCGCAAGGCCGCCGACCAATTCCTTGGCGTCCATGGCGCCGACCTCGGCCAGCGCTCGACCGCCGATCTCGACATTCTCCTGGAGGAGTGCTGACCATGAGCGGCTCGGACCTCGCCGGCCTCCTCGGCATTCTCGTGGGCTTGAGCCTGCTCATCTGGCTGGCCTTTCGCGGCTGGAGCGTGCTGCTGCTGGCGCCGATCGCGGCGATCGTCGCGGCTTTTTTCTCCCGCGAGCCGCTCTTGGCGCACTGGACCCAGACGTTCATGCGCAGCGCTTCGGGCTTTCTGGCGCAATTTTTTCCGATCTTCCTGCTCGGCGCCCTGTTCGGCAAGCTGATGGAAGACACCGGCTCGGTCTCTTCGATCGCCGATTACATGACCGAAAAGCTCGGGACCAGGCGCGCCATTCTCGCCGTCGTGCTGGGCGGCGCGGTGGTCACCTATGGCGGCGTCAGCCTATTCGTCGCCTTTTTCGTCATCGCGCCCATGGCGCAGGGCCTGTTTCGCGCCGCCAACATTCCCCGTCGGCTGATGCCGGCGGCCATCATGCTCGGCACATCGACGTTCACCATGTCGGCGATGCCGGGCGCGCCCTCGATCCAGAACACCATTCCCATGCCCTTCTTCGGCACCACGCCCTTCGCGGCGCCGGGCCTGGGCGTTCTCGCCTCCGCCATCATGCTCGGTTTCGGCCTGTGGTGGCTGGCGCGCGAGGAGGCCGCCGCCCACGCCCGCGGCGATGGGTTCGGCGACGGCGCCGCGCTCAAATCGGCCGGCGACCTGGCGGGCGACGAAGGCTTGCGCGAGCGCGCGACGGCGTCGCATGAGTTCGACCCGGCCGAAATCGCCCATGGCGCAGTCGCGGCGGCGCGGCCGCCCTTCTGGTCGGCGGCGGCGCCGATCGTCGTCGTCATCCTCGTCAACCTTATCCTGTCGCTGATCGTCCTGCCTCGCCTCGACCTGAGTTTCCTGTCCAAGCCGGAATGGGGCGGCGTTCAGCCTTCGGCGGTCACCGGCGTGTGGTCGGTGCTGACGGCGCTGACCCTGGCCATCGTGACCGTTCTCGCGCTGAATGGGCGGAGGCTGCCAAATCTGCGCGCCACCATGGACGCCGGCGCCAACGCCTCAGCGCTTCCCGCGATCAGCGTCGCGAGCCTGGTCGGCTTCGGGGCGGTGGTCGCGGCGCTGCCGGCCTTCGCCATGGTGCGCGAGGCGGTGCTGGGCATCGGCGGTGGGCCGCTGGTGTCGCTGGCGGTTGCGACCAACACCCTCGCCGCGCTCACCGGCTCGGCCTCGGGCGGCCTGACCATCGCGCTCGACGCGCTCGGCGCGACCTATCTGCGGCGCGCGGCGGAAATAGGCATGGACCCCGCCCTGCTGCATCGCATTGCTGTGATCGGCGCCGGCACGCTCGACAGCCTGCCGCATAACGGCGCGGTGGTGACGCTGCTCGCCGTCTGCGGCTCGACCCATGGCGAGAGCTACAAGGACATTTTCATGGTCGCCATTCTCGGCGCTATCATTGCGTTGGTCGCGGTGATCGCGCTCGGCTCGCTGGTTGGATCTTTCTGAACGTCCAGCGGCTCGCATGGAAGCCGCCAATCCGGGGTTCGAAACGTGTCGCTCATCCGCTCTGTCCGACTCAGTTCCCGCCTGCTGCTCGCGGCCGCGCCGGCGCTGCTCCTCGTCCTGTCCGGCTGCAAGCGCGAAACGGCGGAAGCGCCGCCGCCGCCGCGCCCGGTCCGGACAATCGTGGTCGAAATGGCCGGTCTGGGGCGGACAATCTCCCTGACCGGCCAGCTTCAGGCGGAAAAGGAGGTCGCCCTGGCCTTCCGCATCGGCGGCCGGATCATCGAACGCAAGGCGGAAGTCGGCGACCGCGTGACGCCCGACGAGATCGTCGCCAGGCTCGATCCCCAGAACGAGCTCAACGCCCTGCGCTCGGCGCGGGCCGCGCTGTCCGCCGCCAAGGGCCGGCTGGAGCAGGATTCCAATCATTTCGACCGCCAGCAGACTCTGTTGCGTCAGGGCTGGACCACGCGCGCCAATTTCGATCAGGCCCAACAGGCCCTGCGCTCTGCGCAAGCGGCGGTGGACGACGCCAAGGCGCAGGTCGAAATGGCGGAGGATCGCGTCAGCTACACCGAGCTCAAGCCCGGGGTGAGCGGCACGGTGACTCAGCGGACGGCGGAATCCGGCGAAGTGGTGCAGGCCGGGCAGCCGGTGTTCACCGTCGCGCGCGATCACGGCTGGGACGCCGTCTTCGACGTCCCGGCCCAGGTGCTGCGCACGGCGCCGCCCGACGCCGACGTCGTCATCGCTTTGACCGACGATCCTTCGGTGACCGCCAAGGGCCGGGTGCGCCAGGTCGATCCGCAGGCCGATCCGGTCACCCGCACCTTCAAGGTCCGGGTCGCGGTGAACAATCCGCCGCCCGCGATGCGCCTCGGCGCGACGGTGACCGGGCGGATGGAGGTCGATCACGGCCATGGCGTGTCGATTCCCGCCAGCGCCTTAACCGCGTCCGGGACCACTCCAGCCGTCTGGGTGGTGGATCCGAAGAGTCTGACGGTAGCGCTGCAGCCGGTCGAAGTCCTCCGCTTCGATCCCGGAACCGTCGTGCTTTCCGGCGGCCTCGACCCCGGCGCGATCGTGGTCACGGCCGGCGTCCAGGCGCTCCATCCCGGCCAGAAGGTCCGGCTGCTCGGAGCCCAGTCATGACCGGGCCCAATCTCTCCGACTGGGCGCTCAAACACCGATCCTTCATCGTCTTCGCGATGCTCGCGATCGTCGTCGCCGGCCTGATGTCCTATGTCCAGCTCGGACGCAGCGAAGACCCGGCCTTCACCTTCCGCACCATGGTTGTGCAGGCGGGCTGGCCGGGCGCGACCCTCGACGAAACGCTCGATCAGGTCACCGAGCGTCTCGAACGCAAATTGCAGGAGACCAGAGGCATCGATTTCCTGCGCTCCTATACCAGCCCCGGCCGGACCACGATCTTCGTCAATCTCAAGGGCTCGACCGCGCCCAGGGATGTGCCGGACATCTGGTATCAGGTGCGCAAAAACATCGGAGACATCCGGCGGACACTGCCGCAGGGCGTGGTCGGCCCCTTCTTCAACGACGATTTCGGCGACACCTACGGCCTAATCTACGGGTTCACCGCCGACGCCGGCTTCAGCCAGCGCGAATTGCGTGACTATGTCGAAGACGTGCGCTCCGAGCTGCTCCATGTTCCCGACGTCTCCAAGATCGAGATCCTCGGGGCGCAGGACGAGCAGATCTATGTCGAATTCTCGACCCGCCAGCTCGCCGGGCTCGGAATCGACCGCGCCGCTCTGGTCGCCGCGATCCAGGCCCAGAACGCGGTGATCCCCGCCGGCGCGATCCAGACCGGCGACGAGAAGATTTCGATCCGCGTCACCGGCGCGTTCAAATCCGAGAACGACCTGCTCGACGTCAATTTTCCCTCCAATGGCCGCCTGATCCGCCTGCGCGATATCGCCGAGGTCCGCCGCGCCCCGGTCGATCCGCCGCAGCCCATGTTCCGGGTCAACGGCAAACCGGCGATCGGCCTCGCCATCGCCATGCGCGACGGCGGCGATATTCTCGCGCTGGGTCGGAATGCGAAGAAGGCGCTCGACGCCGCGGTCGCCGATCTCCCGCTCGGCATCGACGTGACGCTGGTTTCCGACCAGCCGGTGGTGGTCAAACACGCCATCGGCGAATTCATGGAATCGCTGTGGCAGGCCATCGCCATTATCATGGCGGTGAGCATCGTCAGCCTGGGCTTCCGCCCCGGCGCGGTGGTGGCGCTGTCGATACCGCTGACGGTCGCGATCATTTTCCCGATCATGCAATATTTCGGCATCGACCTGCAGCGCATCTCGCTCGGCGCGCTGATCATCGCCCTCGGCCTGCTGGTGGACGACGCCATGACCACCGTCGATGTCATGATTTCGCGCATGGCGGCGGGCGACAGCAAGGAAAAGGCGGCGACCTTCGCCTATGACTCGCTCGCCTTTCCCATGCTCACCGGCTCCTTCATCACGGCGGCCGGCTTCGTGCCGATCGGTTTCGCCAAATCCTCGGCGGGCGAATATACGTTTTCGATCTTCGCGGTGGTGTCGATCGCCCTGATCGTGTCCTGGTTCGTCGCGGTGCTGTTCGCGCCTTTGCTCGGCGTCTGGCTGCTCAAGGCGCCGGAAAAGAAGCCGGAGGAAAAGCCGAGCCGGATCATGAGCGCCTTCCGCTCTCTCCTGCTCCTCGCGATGCGCCGGCGCTGGATGACGATCGCTGTCACCCTCGCCTGTTTCGTCGCTTCGGTGCTGGCCCTGCCGCTGGTTCCACGCCAGTTCTTCCCCGCCTCCGACCGGCCCGAACTGGTGATCGACCTCACCCTGCCGCAGAACGCCTCGATCTTCGCCGCCGACCGCGCGGCGAAAACGCTCGACGCGATGCTGACGAACGATCCCGACGTCGCGAGCTGGAGCGCTTATGTCGGGCGCGGCGCGATCCGCTTCTATCTGCCGCTCAACGTGCAACTCGCCAATGATTTCTTCGCCCAGGCGGTGGTCATCGCCAGGAACGTAGCCGCGCGAGAAGTGTTGCATGCGAAGATCGAGAAGGAACTCGCCGACCGACTGCCGGGCGTCGTCTCCCGCGTCTCGCCGCTCGAACTCGGGCCGCCGGTCGGCTGGCCGGTGCAATATCGCGTCAGCGGTCCAGACCTGAGTCAGACGCGCATGATCGCCTTGCGGCTCGGCGCGCTTCTTGGCGCCAACGACAGTCTGCGCCGCGTGAATTACGACTGGATGGAGCCCGCGCGCAAGGTTCGCGTGGTGATCGACCAGGATCAGGCGCGGCTTCTCGGCCTGAGTTCGCAGGCTTTATCCTCCTATCTCAACACGGTGATGATCGGCGCGCCGATCACCCAGGTCAGGGACGACATCTATCTGGTGGACGTCGTCGCCCGAGCGCGGGACGAGCAGCGGGTATCGCTCGACACCTTGCAATCCTTGCAGGTTCCGCTTCCAAGCGGACGCACCGCGCCGCTAGGCCAGATCGCGCGGTTCGACTATCAGCAGGAATATCCTCTGGTGTGGCGGCGCGACCGTGTTCCGACCCTGACCGTGCAGGCGGATGTCGTTCCAGGCGCCACGCCCGAGGCGGCCGTGGCCGCGCTGGCGCCGACGGTCGAGACCCTCAACGCCAGCCTCCCCGAGGGCTACCAAATTGCGGTCGGAGGCACGGTCGAGGAAAGCGCCAAGTCGCAAGCCTCGGTCTTCGCCAAAATCCCGCTGATGATCTTTCTGATGCTGCTGTTCCTGATGGCGCAGCTCCACAGTTTCAGCCGCCTCGCCATGGTGCTGAGCCTTGTGCCGATGGGGTTGATCGGCATCGTCCTGGCGCTGCTGATTTCCGGGCGTCCGCTCGGCTTCGTCGCCATTCTCGGCATATTGGCGCTGATGGGCATGATCGCGCGCAACGCGGTCATTCTCATCGAACAGATCGAGGCGGAGCGCGCGCAGGGGCTCGATCTATGGAACGCCGTCGTCGAGGGCGCCATGTCGCGCTTCCGGCCGATCATGCTGACCGCGATCTCCACCGTGCTCGGCTTCATCCCGATCGCGCCGACGGTGTTCTGGGGGCCGATGGCCTTCGCCATCATGGGCGGCCTGTTCGTCGCGACCATCCTGACCCTGATCGTGCTGCCGGCGCTTTACGTCATTTTCTTCCGCATCCAGGAGCGGGCGCCGGCCTCAAATTGAAGCGGCGACGAGCAGCGCCAGAACAATCAGCAGCAAAGACGCCGCCGCCGCCGGCCATTGGCGCAGGCGCGCGTCGGCCGTTTCGAAGACAGGCCCAAGCGCGATCGTCCGGGCGAAGGCGCATTCGTAAAGCACAATGGCGTCGCCCGCTGGAACGACCGGCGCGGAGCGTCCCATTCGGCGCCAGCCAAACACCGCCACGACGCCGACCGCGACCGGCCAGAACCCCTCCCATATTTTCCCGAGGCTCAGGGCGTCGCCTGGCGCGTCCGCGAAGAACCACGGCAGCAGCAGTGCGCCGAGGACGAGCGCAGGCCAGAAACGGATGAGGACGGCAGGCGTTTCGCGCCTCGCCTCCTGCGCCGCGTCGGCGGGGAGCGCCGTGAGACTCATGAGGAAATGGGTCATCAGCATGGCGCTGGCGATGGAGGAAAGCGTCGCCAGAAGGGCCGGCCAGCCCGTGGCGAATTGCGCTTTCGACGCGAGTTTGGCCAGAGCGCCGCCGGTGAAGGGCAGACCGGCGAGGCTCAGCGCCAGAGCGGCGGCGAGCGCCAGCGACAGGCCGGAAAGCCGCGCGCCGCTGGCGACGAAGCCAAGGGTCAGGAACAAAGCCGCCTTCACCAGCAGATGATTGGCGCCGTAGAAGGCCATGGTCCCGGAGGCGCCGGCGTCGCCCGCCGCCAGCCCCAAACCAAGGGCCGCGGCGATGACGCCCATCTGGCTGATGCTGGAATAGGCGAGAATGGTCTTCGGTTTCTGCTGGGTCAGGCCGATTGCGGCGCCATAGAAGGCGGTGAAAAAGCCGAGCGCGGCCAGCGCGTTCCCCCAACTCTCCATGGCGACGTCGAGCGGCAGGAAACGGATCAGGCCGATCACGCCCGCCTTGACGCCGGCGCCGCTGAGCACCGCGGCGGCGGGAATCGGCGCGGCCGCGTAATTCAGCGGCATCCAGCCGTTGAACGGGACGAGACCCAGTTTCATGCCAAAGCCCGCCACAATCAGGGCGATGATCGCATCGCGCCAGGGCGAGACCGGCAAGGCCGCCATCACGTCCGCGATCCGCACGCTTCCATGGGGCTCGCCCGCCGCCAGTAACGCAAAGGCCATCAGAAGCAGCGCCTCGCCAAAAAGCGCGAAAGCCATGTAGATCGCGCCGGCGCGGCGCTTTTCAGCATCTTCGGAAAAGGCGAACAGCCCATAGGCCGGGACGCTGACGAGAGCATAAAGCAGATAGAAGGAAACCAGATCGCCGGCGATGAACACGCCGAGCCCGCCGAACATGGTCAGAATCCATGAAATCCCGAAACGCGCATCCGGCGCCCCGTCGCGCCACAGCGCGGCGGTGACGGCCATCCACAGCAGCGCGGCGAAGGCCAGCAGCAGCGCGCCGGGCGGGTCGAGGGTCAGCGACAGGCCGAGGCCGCGAAAATCGACCGAAACCGGCGCGTGACTCAGGCCGAAAACGCCCGCCGCGAGGGCAGGCGCCGGGGCAAGAAATTGCCAGACGAGCGCCCGCGTCCGCCAACTCCCGACGAAACCGGCGGCGAGAAAAATCGCGGGCGCGGCGAGGGTCGCGACAAGCAGGGCTTCGATCATGGCGCGCTCCGCGAGACGGACGGGCGGCCGATTTCGAGAAAATCGAAGAAGCCCCGGGGCGCGAAGGCCAGGGCCAACGCCAGCACGGCGAGACCGAGGGCCACCGCCTCGCGCGAGCGCTGGGGCCGCGCCTTGATCTCGACTTCGCCGTCCGCGAGAGCCGGCGCGAGAATGCGATAGACATAGCCCCCCGCCAGCAGTCCGCCGCCGAGGATCGGCAGCGACCAGAGCCATTGGCCGGAAGCCGCCGAGGCGCGCAGCATCAGCCATTTCGCCTCGAACCCGCCGCTCGGCGGCAGGCCCATCAGCGACAGCCCGCCGAGACCGAGGGTCAGAAAAGTCAAAGGCAAGGCGCGCGCCGCGCCCGTAAAACCGGCGATCCGGTCATGGCCGAGCGCTTCGGCAACCAGGCCGGCGGCAAGAAACATCGCCGCCTTGGCGAAGGCGTGGGCGAGCACCTGCATCAGGCCGCCACTCCAGCCAAGCGGGCTCCAGACATGGGCGCCGGCGGCCAGCGGGAAGACGAAAAAGAGATAGCCGATCTGCGCCACGGTTGAATAAGCGACCAGCAGTTTGAGCCGCGCCTGCCGTAGCGCGAGGACGCTTCCGAAAAGGACGGCGAGCGCGCCGAGCGCGCCGAGCACGACGCTCGGCGCCGCGGTCGGCAGCCCGGGCAGAACATAAAACCATAACCGCAGGGCAAGGAAGAACGAGCCCTTGACGACCAGGCCCGACAGCACGGCGCTGGCCGCCGCTGGGGCGTTGGCGTGCGCCGGCGGCAACCACAGATGCAGCGGAAACAAAGCCGTCTTGGCGAGCAGTCCAGCGGTCATCAGCGCGGCCGCCGTCCAGACCATGGGCGCGGCTTCAACCCTTTGCGCCAGAAGCGAAATGTCGAGCGCGCCATAGAGGCCGTAAAGCAGCGCGACCCCGAGCAGATAGGAGACCGAGCCGAACAGGGCGAACAGCAGATAGCGTAGCGCGGCGCGAAGCGTTTCCGGGCGGCCGTCGATGCACACCAGCGGCACGGCGGCGAACGTCAGGAGTTCGAGGGCGACGTAGAGATTGAACAGGTCGCCGCCGACGAAAATGAGATTCAGCGCGGCCCAGATCGCCTGAATCATGATCCAGAAGGTCAGCGCGCCGCGGCTTTCCGGCGCGCCTTCCGGCATCACGAATTTGGCCCGGGCATAGAACGCCGAGGCGGCGACGATGATCGCCGCTGCGACCATCATGACCGCCGAGACGCCGTCCGCGCGCAGCGCGATCCCGAGCGGCGGCGGCAGGCCGCCGATGGCGTAAGCGATCGGCGCGCCCGCCGCCGCGACCTTCATGGCGACGAGACATGCGAGACCAAAGCCGACCGGCGTCAGGCCGAGGGCGATTTTTCCCGCGGCGCGGCCGCCAAGTACGAACGAGAGCAGGACTCCCCCGGCAGGCAGCAGGACCGCCAGCACGAGCAGAAAGCCGCCCGGAGTCGTCGCCGGCGTCGCGGTCATTCCATCTCTCCGGCGTCGCGCCCTGCCGGGCCTTGCGGATCAAGCGAGACGCCGCCGCTTGCGACGGCGAGGCGCAGGATGAGAGCGACCGCGAGCGCGCTGGCGGCGAAGGCCACCACGATTCCGGTGATGACCATGGCCTGCGGGACGGGGTCGAAGGCATATCCCGCCGCCGCGCCGCGCCGCGCGACGACGCCGAAAACCAGAAAAACCCCGCTGCCGACGAGATTGAAGGCGAGCAATTTGCGCAGCGGATGGGGATGCGCGATCAGTCCGTAAAGCCCCAGTCCGACCAGAGCGGCGCCGACGAGCCCGGCGAGCAGCGACGCGTTCATGGCTCCTGTCCCCCCTCGGGCGGCCCGGCGACCATCATCGGCAAAGCGACGGCGACCGACAGGACCATGAAGGTTTCGATGAACAGGATCAGCGCCTTCGCGAAAGCCGGCGGAAAAGCGAAAAAGCTCCCGGCCATTGCGATCCCTGCCAGGCCGACGGCGAGAAACACCGCCGGCCCCGAAATCAGCGCCAACCGCAGGGCGCGGGAGCCGATGCGCGGCGCCTCGACCAGCCGCGCCATCATCGCGACCATCCACATGGCCGCGAGCAAGGCGCCGCCCTGAAACGCGCCGCCGGGCGCGTCGGCGCCGACCCAGAAAATATGGACGCCGATCAGCGCGCCGATCGGCGCGAGGATCTGGGCGAGGAGAACCATGGCGCCGTCCGGCCGCGCCTTGCGCAAGGGCGCGGGCGCGCCGCCCCAGGCCGCGTCCGCGCCGACCGACCAGATTCCAAGCACGGCGAGCGCCAGCACGATCTTTTCGAGCATGGTGTCGAAGGCGCGATAGGAGATCAGCACCGCCGTGATCGGATTGCCGAGCCCGGCCCCCGGCCCAGCGGCGGCGGCGGCGGCTTGCGGCGCAAGGCTCGGGGCTGGCGTGGGTAGAGACGCGACGACGAAAGCCAGCGCGCCCGCGACGAGCGCGGAAAGCGCGCCGGCGAGAATTTTCACGCGCAAACGGGGCGCAGCGCCGGATGTGGCGGCCTTGAGCGCGTCGAGCCTCTTGCCCGCGGTGACCAGCAGCACGCCGGTGACGCCGCCGCCCACCGCCGCTTCGGTCAGGCCGATGTCCGGCGCATGAAGCCTGACCCACACCAGAGCGAGCAGCAGGCCATAGGCGACATAGCCCAGGACCGAGGCGAAAAGGTCTCGCGCCGCCATGGTCCAGGTCGCGACCGCCACGACCAGCAGGGCGAGGCCGACGTCGAGAAGCGGAAGGACGCTCATTCGCGCCCCCGGCGCAGGGCGCGGCCGATGAGCTGGGCGGTCGAGGCGCCAGAGAGCAGCACGAGCGCCCAGACGACCACCAGTTTGAACGCGGCGAGGGGATTTTCGGCGCGGGGAATGAGCCCCAGGACGATCAGCCCAAGACCGAGATTGTCCGCCTTGGACAAGGCGTGAAGACGGGTGAGCGAATCCGGGAAACGCAGCAGCCCCACGGTTCCCGCGATGAAGAAGAAAACCCCCGCGCCGATGGCGGCGAGGCTGACGAGATCGGCGAGAAAGCTCACAGCTCCGCGCCCCCTTCGCCGGCGTCGAGATGATTGAGGAAGGCCATGGTGGCGAAGGCGGCGAGCAAGGCGAGGCCGAGCGCGACATCGTCCACGCCGGGAACCGCGGTCGCATAAGCGGTGAGCAGCAGGGCGGCGATGCCCCCCGTGCCCAGCAACTGCACCGCCATCAGCCTGTCGACGTCGGCGGGACCACGCAGGATTCGGGCGAGGCCGACGGCGACGGCGGCGACGATCAGGCCGGCGGCGGCGAGCAGGATTTCATTCATGACCGGCCGCCCTTTTGAAGAGACGCTCCTCGGTCGCGAAATTTTCCGCGATCGGCTGGGACAGGTCGAGGCCGTGAACCAGCGCCCGCCCCTCTTCCACGCCGGTCGGCAGCGTCCCCGGCATCAGGCTCTGCAACAGGCGGAAGACGTCGCGCGCCTCGCCCTCGGGGAGCGTGAGCGGGCAGGACACGAAACCCGGCCGCAGATCGGGACGCGGCGCCAGGGCCCGCCGCGCGACATCGAAGCCGGCGACGAGCGAGCCGCGCAGCAACCGGACGACGAGCCTGAACAGCGGCCCCGCCCGAACGCGGGCGTCTCCCGAAGGCGAAAGCTTCAGGCTGATCCACAAAGCGCCGCCGGCGGCGGCGGCGCCCACGGGAAGGTCCCGGACCGACCAGCCCGCGACCATCAGCCAGAACAGAAAAAAAAAGGCGAGGCGCGCCCATGAAAATCTCTTCCTGTGGGGCGCCCCCGAAGACATCGACAGCCTCGCGTATTTCGCGCTGCGAAAGCTAGCATCGGCGCGCGCGGCTGGCAACGCTCAGGCCCGGCGCTTGTTCAGAACCGCCAGCCCATCTTGAGCGCGGCGACGGTCTGCCATTGCTCGTATCCGCCGCCGGGCCCGTTCGACCAGACCTTGAGATAAGAGCCTTGCAGGTCGAGGGCGGGATGGCCGAGCAGAGCGGCGTTGCGCTCGCCGCCGAGGGCGGCTGCGGGAACAATATATTCCAGGGTGACGATCGGCTGGATTTCGTTGTTGCTGGCCAGGCCGAAGCCGTTCTGGTCGAACCAGCGACTGAGGTATTCCACCGCGAGGCTCGCGCTCCAACTCTCGCCGCTGGCGTAGCTCAGCGAGGGAATGACGAAAGCCGCATTCGACGAGACCCCCGGCTCGCGCAGGCGGCGCTGGAGAAAAACCGTCAGGCCCAGGGACCACACGGTCTGGCTCGACGTGTCCGCGGCCGCGGCGACCTGCTGGAAATTCGCGTCGAAATTGAGTCTCTTGTTGAAGCCGACGTTGAAATCCTGGCGCGCGGAGATCTGGTTGTCGAAGGTCGGTATGAAATCCCAGCGCGGCGCGATGACGAGATAGGGCGAAAAGGCCTGATCGTCGCCGGGGTCGACGAATTGCAGGCGCCCGGAGCCGCCGGTCTTGTCGAGATCGACATTCGAGGCCTGAAAATAGCGATCGGTTTCGGCGAAGCCGGTCACTGTGGCGCGCAAGGGCAGATCGCCGAGCGGCGACGCCCAGGACAGGGAGCCGAGGGGCCGCCATTGGCCCGACGCGGTTCCGCCCTGGCTCAACTCGTCGGCATTGGTGTTCCAGCCGAGCGGCAACAGCGCATTGGCGCGGAACTGCGGCGAAGGGGCCTGAGCCTCGAGGTCCGGGGCGGTGGCGTAGAGGTTGGAAAGAGGCGCGGGCGTGGCGGAATTTGGCGTCGCGAACAAAGCGTCGTCCATCGCGTCCTGCGCGTCGCTCGACGCATCGAGACGCCCCCGCCCGACGGCCTGGGCCGAGGCCGCGCCGAGCGAAGCGAAAAACACGAGAGCGGCGACGGCCAGAGCCGGTGTTTTCATCGCGATCCCGCTTCAGAGGAACGCCGCGCGGCCGTTGCGCGGGACAGGACTTCATGGCGCCGCCCGCCGAGGCGGAGCGCGATCGGGATTCGATCAGCTTTGCGCGCTCTTGAGACCAAATCCGACGCCGATCCAGCTCACGCCGGCGAAGATAAGGTCCACGCCCAGGAAAATGCCGAGCGTATAGACCGCCGAGACGGGCCAATGGGCCAGGATGATCAGCCCGAGGACAAAGGTGATCAGGCCGGAGAAGGCCACCCAGATCCAGGGCGAGCCGTGCTTCATGCTGAAAGCGAGGAAAATGCGCATGATCCCGGAGGCGACCAGCACGGCGCCGAGAATCAGGGTGAGCCAGACCGCGGTGAGCAAGGGATTGTCCCAGGCGAGAAAGCCGGCGACGATATAGAGGATACCGAGCAGCAGCCAGAAGATGAAACGGCCCCAGCTCTTGACTTGGAAGGCGTTGATCACTTCGAACACGCCGGCGACGACCATCATGACGCCGACCACGAGAACGCTCGCCACCGTCGCGGTGACGATGCTGCCGAGCGCGATGAAACCCGAGACGAGATAGACGGCGCCGAGCGCGACGATCCATCCCCATTTCGCGCGCAAGGGCCCAAGCGCGTCGGCGATGTCCGTCTTCGGTGAAAACATGCTGGTCATGGCGCTTCCCCCCAATGATGATCAGGTCCTTCGAAATGGCGCGACGGCCGTCGTATTTCACGCGACTCCGATCGGATACCCTCCATCCAACCAGCCCGACTTCGTAACGATGCAAATGTAATCGGAGCCCCGCGAAAAAAGCAAGGCGACTTGTCTGAAGTTGTCTCGTCCTGGAGCTTTCGGCTCGAGCATGGCGCCAATGAGCATGCGGAAGTTACATGACCATCCGCGACCGGCCATCCGCGTCTTCGGCGTGTCGTCATTCGGCGCGCGACATCCAGGCGAGAAAATCGCGGGCTGTCCGAAAAGGCGCCTCCATCATCGGCACATGGCCAATGCCGGGCATGAGGATGGACTTGCTGGCGGGAAACAGTTTTTGAAAGGTTGCGGCGGCTTTCGGGTTGAGCACCTTGTCTTCCGCCCCCCATACGATGAGAGTCGGGATCGGGAGCGAGGCGAACTGTGTTTCCAGAAGAGGCGATTGCTCCAGCAATTCCTTGAGGATGCGCGCGTGCAGCGCCTGGTCGGCGGCGCCCCGACGGCCGAAGGTCTTGATCGCGAAGCCTGGGATATAAGGCGGCCGGGCCATGACGGCCTCGATGAGGGCGCGGGCGTCGCCCGGGCTTCGCATCACTAGCGGCATCTCGCCGGTTTCCCGATACCGGATCATGATCGGGCTTTCCTGCGCATCCGCGACGCCCGCTGGCGCAAACAGCCAGAGCGCGGCGACCTCCCCGGGATAGGTCGCGGCATATTGGGCGGCGATGAAGCCGCC
The DNA here is from genome assembly GCA_021813805.1 of Pseudomonadota bacterium. GTDB lineage: Bacteria > Pseudomonadota > Alphaproteobacteria > Rhizobiales > Beijerinckiaceae > Rhodoblastus. Next base: position 16,166 of record JAKAJL010000005.1, read on the forward strand.
CATGGAATTGCCGCCAAGGATCATGCGCCCGATTTTCAACGCGCGGCAGAAAGCGTGCACGCGCGCAACTTGATCCGACATCCGGTAATGAGCGGAGGCGTCGCGCGCGGCGTCGCCAAAACCGGGAAGATCGGGAATGACGACGCGGTAGCGCTTCGTCAACCGGCCCGCCATGCGGGTGAAATTGTCCTTGTCGCCTCCGAAGCCGTGGAGCAGAACCAGAGCCTCGCCGCGGCCGCCGTCCAGATAAGGCATGGCGAAGCCATCGATCTGCTGCTGCTTCAACTTCAGTCCCGCGAATTTCCTTTCGAGGCCGAAAGCGAAGGCTGTGGCCGCCTCCGCCGTTGGAAAAAAACCCGCCATGGCGTCCCCCGCGCGCTGGAGGCCTATCGTAGCGCGGCGAAGGATGGGCTACTATCGCCAATGATGATCGGAGCTCCATCGACGGCATCGATTTGAAGGGTTGAACAGGCCCGGTCTTCCACGGAGGGCGCCATGCTCGATGTCGTCATGCGTCAAGGCGGTGAACAGGAAACGGGCGCGGTCGACGGGAAGCCGCTCGACATTCTCGTCGTCGGCGCGGGCGTGGCCGGGATAGCCGCGGCGCGCGACATCCAGAAAAAAGCGCCCGATCTGACATTCGCCATTATCGAAGCGCGCAAGGCGCTCGGCGGCACCTGGGACCTCTTCCGCTATCCCGGCGTGCGTTCGGACTCCGATCTGCAAACCCTCGCCTATTCCGACCGCCCCGTGTTCAACGGCGCCTTCACCGGCGAGGGCGCCGATGTCCTCGCCTATGTCCGGGACGCGGCGCGCGAGAGCGGCGTGGACCGCAAGATCCTGTTCGAACATCGCGTCGTGGCGGCTGATTTCGACAGCCTTTCAGGCTTCTGGCGGGTCGATGTGGCGATCGGCGAGGACAGGCGGCCCGCGCGGATGAACTGCCGCTTTCTATACGCCTGTTGCGGCTATTACGACTATTCGACCGGCCATGCGCCCGACTTTCCCGGCAGAGCCGATTTTTCCGGACCGGTCATTCATCCCCAGTTCTGGCCGTCGGATTTCGACCCGAGGGAGAAGCGGATCGTCGTGATCGGCAGCGGCGCGACCGCCATCTCGCTCATTCCGGCCCTCGCCGCCAGAGCGAAACACGTCGTCATGCTGCAGCGCTCGCCGACCTATCTCCTGCCGATGCCGGCCAAGGATTACGCAGCGCGGCTTTATCGGCGAATATTGCCGGACAGGTTCGCCTATTCCCTGCTCCGCTGGCGCAACATCTTCGTCACCTTCGGCCTCTATCGCCTCGCGCGCGCCAGGCCGGCCTTGTCCAGGCGGCTGCTGCTCGGTTTCGCGCGGCGCCGTCTCGGTCTCGACGACAGCCGAATGGCGGATTTCACGCCGCGTTACGACGTCTGGGACCAGCGCGTTTGCGTCGACTCAGGCTTTGCCTTTTACAATTGCCTGCGCGACGGCTCCGCAAGCGTCGTCACCGCCGAGATCGACTCTTTTGCGCCCGAAGGGGTGAGGCTGCGCAATGGCGATGTCCTGCGCGCGGACGCCGTCGTCACCGCCACCGGCCTGAAGTTGCAGGCCTTCGGCGGCGCGCGCTTGAGCGTCGACGGCAAAGTCCTGGAGCCCGGCGATCTCGTGACCTATCGAGGCTGCATGTTCGCGGGCGCGCCCAATCTTTTCGCGGCGATCGGCTATGTCAACGCGTCCTGGACGCTCAAATGCCAGTTGACCACGATCTACCTGTTGCGGCTGACGCGGGAACTCGCCGCGAGGAAGGCCAAATGGGTCGCGCCGCAAAATCCTCCAGCCGCCGTCGGACCGGTCCTGGCCTTGACCTCGGGCTATGTCGCGCGCGGAACGGCCGAAATGCCGAAGCAGGGCGCGACTTGGCCATGGAAATACAGCGTGAATTATTTCAACGATCTCTGGGCTCTGCGCTACGCGCGCCTCGACGACGGCGTCGTGCATTTCGAACCGGCGTGAAACTCTCATTGAATGGCTGTGGGGCGCCGAAGCCTTTTGCCGCGAAAAGCTCCTGAAATTCCGCTCGCCTTCGAATTTGACGGTTGATGCGCGAGGCCGAGAATGTCGCCGCAGCGGAGGACAATTTCCAATGCGCCCCTCTGCCGCAGACGTTCCGCGCAGGCGGCGGCATATGAAGACTTCCGGCGGCGATCGGGCCAGACAGGCGCTCCTCTCGCCCATGGCTCGAAACATGCCGATCCGTCACGCCCAAAGTTTCCTCGCGAGAAGAAGCCTTGAATCACGCGTTGCCGCAGATCAGACTCGCGAAAGTCCGCGGAACCTGGCGGGCGACGCCGCCACTTGAGCGCGTCCGGATGCGCAAGAGGCGTGGCGCCTTCATCTTCCCTGCTTTTTGCGGATCATGCCATTCATCCGCCTTCGGGCCGAAGCGTCTTGAAACGCACGCCACGACCGCCGCCCCGGCTTTCGGCGTTTTCGGCGATCAATTCGACCCCGGCGCGGTCGAGCGCCTCGATCACCTTGGTCAAAGTGTCCACCACGCCGCGGACATTGCCTTCGCTCGCCTCCATGCGCTGGATGGTCGGCAGCGAGACGCCCGACATTTCGGCCAGTTGGCGCTGATCGACGCCGAGCAGGGCGCGCGCGGCTCGCATCTGAGAGGCGGTGATCAAGGCGCAGTCGCTCCGCGATTCGCGGGCCGCGATTCGCCCGCGCCGCCCGTCCAACGAGACAGGCGCGGCGAGAAAGCAAGCCCTTCTTCCTGTGCAATACCGCGCTTTTCCGCCGATTTCCGTCGGTCGGCGCATTTTTTTAACCATAACATATTGACCACGGAAATAAAGCGCGTAGCCTGAAATATAGGTTATTTGACATTAACTTTGATGTGTAAAACATGACACCGGATCAAAGTGGCCAGGGTCCGGCCCTGGCGTTCAGCGGCGCGCCCCGGCGAGGGCGCCCATGACGCTCGCGGGCGATCTTGTCGCCATCGGCGGCCTGCTGGCGTTGGGGCCGGCGGCGCTCACGCTTTCTCGTGTCCGTCATCTTTCTTCGCTGATCTATGGCGGCGTCTTTCTGATCTGCCTCCTGCTGACCGGCGGGGCGCTCCGGGGCCTGCTGGCGGGCGCGGCGCCCGAAGCCTTGACGTTGCCGCTCGGCCTGCCCTGGCTCGGCGCTCATTTCCGAATCGACGCCCTGTCGGGCTTTTTCCTCGCCGTCGTCAATTTCGCCGCCGCCGCCGCTTCGTTTTACGCGCTTGGCTATGGCCGCCACGAAAAGGCGCAAAGCCGGATCCTGCCCTTCTTCCCGCCCTTCGTCGCGGCGATGAATCTCGTCGTCCTCGCCGACGACGCCTATGTCTTCCTGTTGTCCTGGGAGTTGATGTCGCTCGCCTCCTGGGCTCTGGTGATGGCCCATCACCGCGAAGGCGACAACGCCCGCGCCGGCTATGTCTATATTCTCATGGCGACGCTTGGAACTTTCGCGCTGCTGCTGGCCTACGGCCTGCTCGGCGGCGCCGATGGCGACCTCTCCTTCAGCGGGATGCGCGGCCATCCGCCCTCGGCCGCGGTCGCGGGCGCAGTTCTCGCCCTGGCGCTGATCGGCGCCGGCTCCAAGGCGGGGCTGACCCCGCTGCACATCTGGCTGCCGCTGGCCCATCCCGCGGCGCCAAGCCATATCTCGGCGCTGATGAGCGGAGTCATGACCAAGGTGGCGATCTACGGTTTCCTGCGGATCGTCTTCGACCTGCTCGGCCCCGCCGCCTGGTGGTGGGGCGTGCCGATGATGGCGACGGGCGCGGCGACGGCGGTGGTCGGCGTGCTGTTCGCGCTGCTCCACAATGACCTCAAGCGCGTGCTGGCGTACAGCACCATTGAGAACATCGGCGTGATCTTCATCGCCCTCGGCCTCTCTCTCGCTTTCGAGACCAATGGACAGGGCACCGCGGCGGCTCTGGCGATGACCGCCGCTTTGTTCCATATGCTCAACCATTCCCTGTTCAAGAGCTTGCTGTTTTTCGGCTCGGGCGCCGTGCTGACGGCGACCGACGAGCGCGACATGGGGCGGCTCGGCGGACTGCTTAACGCGATGCCTTTGAGCGGCCTGTTCATGCTGGTCGGGGCCGGGGCCATATCGGCTTTGCCGCCATTGAACGGTTTCGCTTCCGAATGGCTGATCTTCCAGGCGATCCTGCTCAGTCCGTCGCTGCCGTCCTGGACGCTCAAGCTGGAAATTCCGGCCGTGGGCGCACTGCTGGCGCTTGCCGCCGCCCTCGCCGGCGCCTGTTTCGTGCGCCTGTTCGGCGTCAGTTTCCTCGGCCGGCCGCGCGGCGAGGCGGCGCGCCGCGCGAAAGAAGTCGATCGCTTCATGCTCGGCGCCATGGGCGCGCTGGCCGCGCTTTGCCTCGTCGCGGGCGTCCTGCCCGGCTATGTGATCGACGCCTTGTCGCCGATCGTCCACTTGCTCGTCGGCGCGCGCATGGCGCCGCAGACCGATCTCGGCTGGCTGGCGATCGCGCCGGTCGCCGAAAGCCGAAGCTCCTACGACGGCATGCTGGTCTTTCTGTTCATCGCCAGCTCGGCGCTTCTGGCGGCGGCGGTCATCCACCGTCTCGCTTCCGACGCCACGCGAATCGCGCCGGCCTGGGACTGCGGTTTTCCCGATTCCAATCCGGCGACCCAATATACGCCGGAAAGTTTCGCCCAGCCGATCCGGCGGGTTTTCACGGGTTTCGTCTTCCGCGCGCGCGAAAAAGTCGACATGCCCGCGCCCGGCGATCCGCGTCCGGCGCACTTCGGCCTCTCGATTCAGGATCTGGTGTGGGATTTCGTCTATCGGCCAGTCACGCGCGGAGTCCAGGCGGGCGCCGACAGGCTGAACAGATTGCAGTTCCTGACGATCCGGCAATATCTCAGTCTCGTCTTCGGGGCTTTGGTCCTGCTGCTGCTGGCCCTAGCGATCTGGACGTGACGCCATGTCGATGTTCGAATCCCTGGCCATCCAGATCGTCGAAATGCTCATCGTGCTCCTGGCCGCGCCGCTGCTGACCGGCTTCGTGCGCAAGGTCAAGGCGCGCCTGTTGCGCAAGCGCGGCCCGCCCGTGCTCCAGCCCTATCGCGATCTGATCAAGCTGACGAAAAAGGAGGCCGTGATCGCCGAGAGCGCCTCCTGGCTGTTCCGCGTCATTCCCTATCTTGTCTTCGCCGCGACCTGGGTGGCGGCGGCTCTGGTGCCGACCTTCGGCGCCGGCCTGATGTTCAGCTGGTCGGCCGACATGATCGCGATCACCGCGCTCCTCGGCAGCGCCCGCTTCTTCCTCGCCCTCGCCGGCATGGATGTGGGCACGAGCTTCGGCGGCATCGGGTCAAGCCGGGAAATGATGTTCGCGACGCTCGCCGAGCCGGCGATGCTGATGATCGTCTTCACGCTCGCCTTAATCGCCGGCTCGACCCAGTTGTCCACTGTCGCCGCCTTCATGCTGTCGCCGGCGGTGGGACTGCGCGTTTCCCTCGGCCTCGCCATGGTCGGTCTGGTGATCGTGGCGATCGCCGAGAATGCGCGCATTCCGGTGGACAATCCTGCGACGCATCTCGAACTCACCATGGTCCACGAGGCGATGGTGCTGGAATATTCCGGGCGGCATCTGGCGATGATCGAATTGTCGGCGCAGCTCAAACTCGTGCTTTATGTCTCGATGATCGCCTGCATTTTCGTGCCCTACGGCCTCGCGCCGCCCGGCGCCGGGCCGCGCGAACTGATGATCGGCGCGGCGGCTTATTTCACGAAACTCGCGGGCGCCGGCGCATTGCTGGCCCTGTTCGAAACCTCGGTCGCCAAAATGCGGGTGTTCCGCGCGCCCGATTTCATCGGTGTGGCGCTGATGCTCGGCCTGCTCGCCACCTTGCTGCGTTTCGTTTCCCGGGAGATGTGAAATGGACCGCCTCTATTTCGACATCGCCCATCTGCTCGCCGGCGGCCTGGTCCTGACCAGTTTCATGCTGCTCTATCAGGACCGGCTCTATGCCCTGCTCAACACCTATGCCTTGCAGGCGCTGGTCCTCGCCCTCGCCGTCGGCTGGCAGGCCCATATCCAGCATGCGGCCCATCTCTATATCACCGCCGCCATCGCCGTCATCTTCAAGGCGCTGGTCATTCCCTTCGCCCTGCATCGCATGGTGGCGCAACTCGGCGTCCATCGCGAGGTCGAATCCGTGGTCAGCCTCGTGCCGACCATGCTGGCGGGCATCGCGCTGGTGGCGCTGTCCATGGTGGTCATGCTGCGTGTCACGGAAGGCGCCGATCCACTGGCGCGCGAGGATCTCGCCTTCGCCCTTTCGGTGATCCTGCTCGGCCTGCTGATGATGGTCACGCGCAGCAACGCGGTGAGTCAGGTCGTCGGCTTCATGTCGCTCGAAAACGGGCTCATTCTCGCCGCCGCGGCCGCCAAGGGCATGCCGCTCGTGGTCGAGATCAGCGTCGCGTTTTCGGTCCTGATCGCCTTGATCGTGATCGGCATTTTCCTGTTCCGCATCCGCGAGCGCTTCGACACCGTCGACCTTCAGGCGCTCGACGATTTCAGGGGCGAGCGCCGATGACCTTTCTCGCCGACCATAATGTGCAGGTCGTCCTGTTCCTGCCCCTGGCGACGGCGGTCGCGCTGGCGACAATCGCCTCTTATCGCCTTTCGGCGCGGCTCAATGTCGCCTCGGCCTTCCTGACCTTTCTCGCGGCGCTGTCGCTGCTGGCCTTTCGCCCCAATTTGGGACGCTACATTCTGGTGGACGATCTCAATATCGTCTTCATCGTCCTCAACACCTTCGTCGCCTTCACCACCAGCGCCTATAGCGCCAGCTATATCGCGCATGAACTGGGCTCGCATCGGTTGAAGCGCAGCCACCTGCGCTTCTATCACGCCATGTATCAATTGCTGCTCGGCGCGATGAATCTGGCCTTGATCGCCAATAATATCGGCCTGATGTGGGTGGCGATCGAGGTCGCGACGCTCACCACCGTCGTCATGGTCGGCATCTATCGCACGCCGGCGGCGCTCGAAGCGGCGTGGAAATATTTCATTCTCGGCAGCGTCGGCATCGCGCTGGCCCTGTTCGGCACGATCCTGATCTATATGGCGGCGCGCCCTGTCGTCGGCGAAGGCATGCGCGGCATGACCTGGACGGTGCTGATCGCCGATGTCGCCCGTTTCGACCCGGCGCTTCTCAATCTCGCCTTCGTCTTCCTGATGCTCGGCTATGGCACCAAGGTGGGGCTCGCGCCGCTCCACGCCTGGCTGCCCGACGCCCATGCCGAAGGCCCGACGCCGATTTCGGCGGTTCTCTCCGGCCTTCTGCTCAATGTCGCGCTCTATGCCGTGCTGCGCTTCAAGCTGCTGATGGCGGCCAATCCGGGCGCCATCGCGCCGGGGCCGCTGATGATGACTCTCGGCCTGCTGTCGCTGGCCTTCGCCGCTTTCATGCTCTACCGGCGCGGCGACATCAAACGGCTGTTCGCTTATTCCTCGATCGAACATATGGGCGTCATCGTCTTCGCCTTCGGCATGGGCGGCGCCCTGGCGAATTTCGCCGGCCTTCTGCACATGGCCATGCACAGCCTCACCAAATCGGCGATCTTTTTCGCCGTCGGCCAGGTGGCGCAGGTCAAGGGCACGCAGCAGATCGCCGATATTCGCGGCCTGACCGCCAGCCATCCTTTTCTGGGCTGGGCTCTGGTGCTGGGCGTCGTCGCCATCGTCGGCATGCCGCCGGGCGGCATGTTCATGAGCGAGTTCCTGATCGTCACATCCGCCGTCGCCCAAGCGCCGGCCTTGGCCGCCGTGCTGGTTTTCGGTCTCGCCGTCGCTTTCGCCGCGCTCATCCTGCGGCTGCACGGCATGGCTTTCGGCGAGCCTCAGGGTTCGACGCAGCCAGCCAACGCCTCTTATCTGCCGATGGTCCTTCATCTCGCGCCGGTTCTGGTCGCCGGCGTCTTCCTGCCGCCGCCGCTGGTCGCCTGGTTCCAGCATATCGCGGCTTTGCTGCATTGATCGGGGGTCCGATGACCATCACCGATGCTTTCGAGGCGCTGCCGCCGGTTCCGGGCGCAAGACCCTGGCCGCGACGGGTGGTTGACGCAGACATTTGGCGGGCGCTGGCGGCAAGCCTTGCGGCGGGCGAACGGGCCCTGCTCGGCCTGTGGGGCGAGGCCGGCTCCGTCCATATGGCTTTGCTCGATCGGTCGTCGGGCGTCGCGATCGCCAGCCTTGCCTGCGCGAACGGCGGCTTCCCCTCGGTCGCGGCCGTTCATCCGCCCGCCGCGCGGTTCGAGCGCGCGATTCGCGATCTTCACGGCTTCACCCCGCTCGGCGCGCCGGATGAGCGGCCCTGGCTCGACCATGGACGCTGGCCCGACAGCGCGCCGCGCGCCGTCGGGCCCTATCCCTTTCTGCCCAGCCTCGGCGAGGGCCTGCACCAGATTCCGGTGGGCCCGGTCCATGCCGGGATCATCGAGCCGGGCCATTTCCGCTTCACCGCCAATGGCGAAACCGTGGTGCGGCTGGAAGAGCGCTTGGGCTATGTCCACAGGGGCGTCGAAGCCCTGATGGCCGGCGCGCCACTCGCCCGCGCGCAAAAACTCGCGGCGCGGGTTTCGGGCGACAGCACGGTCGCTTATTCGCTCGCCTTCGCCCGCGCGGTCGAGGCGGCGCTGGAGATAGACGTGCCCGAGCGAGCGGTCTGGCTGCGCGCCCTTATGGCGGAACTGGAGCGCGTCGCCAATCATCTCGGCGACATCGGCGCGATCTGCAACGACGCCGCTTTCGCCCTCATGCTCGCCCATTGTTCGGCCCTGCGTGAAAAGGTTTTGCGCGCTTGCGCGACCTGTTTCGGCCATCGCCTGATGATGGACGCGGTTCTTCCCGGAGGCATAGCCGCCGATGTCGCCGACAATTCGGAACAAATCCTGCGCCGCCTCGTCGCCGAGATCAAAACGAAGTTCCCCCGCTTGGTCGAGCTTTACGACAACACCGCCTCGCTCCAGGACCGGACCGTGACCACGGGTCGCCTCGATCCGGCCCTGGCCAGGAAATTCGGTTGCGGCGGATATGTCGGCCGGGCCTCGGGGCGGAGTTTCGACGCGCGCCGCGACCTGCCCTACCCGCCCTATGACCGGTTCACGTTCGAGACGCCGGTTCTGGAGGCAGGCGACGTCGATGCGCGGATCTGGATCCGAATCAAGGAAGTGGAGCAGAGCCTCGGCCTGATCGAGCAGATTCTCGCCCGTCTGCCGGCCGGGAAGGTCCTGGCCACGCCGGACCAGGGTTCTGGCGAGGGTTTGGCGATCGCCGAGGGTTTTCGCGGCGACATTCTCGTTTGGGTCCGGCTCGACGGCGGCTCGGTGAAACGCTGCCATTTGCGCGACCCGTCCTGGCTGCAATGGCCCCTGCTGGAAGCCGCGATCGAGGGCAACATCGTCGCCGATTTCCCGCTGTGTAATAAATCCTTCAACTGCTCCTATTCGGGGCACGATCTCTGAGGCGCGGCCATGCGGCGGATTCTTTTGGAAACCCTGTTGAGAGCGCCGCTGACCGAGCCGGCGCCTCCAGACGACGACGCCGAACTGCGCGCGCTTGGGTTGGAGCTGAAGGCCGATGTCAGCGCGCTGTTCGGCGGCAGCCTGTCGATCCGGATGGTGGACGCGGGCTCCTGCAACGGCTGCGAACTCGAAATCCACGCCCTGAGCAATCCTTATTATGACCTCGAACGTTTCGGACTCAAATTCGTCGCATCGCCGCGCCATTCCGACGTGCTGCTGGTCACCGGCCCGGTGACGCGCAACATGCGCGAAGCGCTGGCGCGGACCTATGACGCGACGCCGTCGCCGAAATGGGTGGTCGCGGCGGGCGACTGCGCCTTGAACGGCGGGGTCTTTGCGGGCGGCGCCGCTGTTGTCGGCGGCGTCGGCGAGGTTGTTCCCGTCGCTCTGCATATTCCCGGATGTCCGCCGACGCCGCTGCAGCTCCTGAAGGGTTTGCTGGCCCTCACGCGCGGACGCCGCGACCCGTCGCTCAATAAGTGATCTGATAGGCGAAATACCAGGACGCCATATTGGTCCGGGCGCTGTTGTAAAGGACGCCGCGTCCCGCCGAGAACAGCAGATGATCATGGTCGTCGAAGTCGTAGGAGCCGCCGAGATTGAAGTTGAGATTGGGCGGACTGGGCAGATTGGTCGGAAGCTGGACACTACCGGCGGTCTGATAGAAAATTTCGCCGCCCAGCGTCAGTTTCTCCGTGATCCTGCGCTGAAGCAGCCAGCCCAGGAAGATATAATTCCTGTCGCCGAAACGGGCGCTCTGATTGAACCAATAGCCGCCGCCGCCATAGGTGGTCCAATCGCCGAAGCTTTTTTGCAGCCAGATCGGCAGGAGGACCTGGGTGTAGCCTTGGCCGAGCCCGCGCGGCTGGGCGCCCGTCGGAAGCTCGACCAGCGGGAAGGTCGCGATCTCCGGCAGGCCGGCGGCGTTGTCTTGCCCGATGAAGCGATATTTGAATCCGAGTTCGGTATCGCCATAGCCGAATTGCGCCTTGCTCCCGGCGGACGCATCGAAGGCCAGGGGAACGATGAGGTGCAGATGGGCGTTGGGAATGAGGCCATAATCGACCTCCAGCGCCGGCGCGAAACCGTATGTGTCGCCGCTGAGACTCACCCCCCGTCGAGAGGAAATCAAATTCCCAGTGGCCATAATCGACCGGTTCGGGATCGTCGGTGCGGAAAGGCGGACCGGCCAGTGAAACGCCTTGCGAAAGCAACAGGAACAGGCAAGCCGGGGCAAGCCGCGCCAACGAGCCCCCCCTTGCGCCCGGCGCGCGCGTTCAAAATCCTTGGCGATTTCCTTGCGGCCGCCCCCAATCTCGTCTCCTAAAATCCCGCCAGGGCGGACGCGCCGAGGGCGCCGAGCACGACCACGAGCCAGGGCGGCGTTTTCCACAAGGTCAGCAGCAAAAAGGCCACAACCCCCAAGGCGAAATCGGCCCTGGAGAAGATCGCGCTGGTCCAGACCGGATCATAGAGCGCCGCGAGCAGCAGGCCGACGACGGCGGCGTTGACGCCCTTGAGCGCCGATTGCACGTCGGCGCGATGGCGCAGGGCGTCCCAGAAAGGCAAAGCCGCGATCAGCAGCAGGAAGGAGGGCAAGTAGATGGCGACGAGGCATAGCAGCCCGCCGAGAAAACCGTTCGGGGCGTCCTTCATCGCGGTTCCCAAATAAGCGGCGAAGGCGAAGAGCGGGCCGGGAACCGCCTGCGCGGCGCCATAGCCGGCGAGAAAGGCGTCATTGCCGATCCAGCTTTGCGGAACCACCGCCTGTTGCAGCAAGGGCAACACGACATGGCCGCCGCCGAACACCAGCGAACCCGAGCGGTAGAAACTCGCGAACAAATCAAGCGCGTGGCTTGAGTTTGCGGTCGCCAGCAGGGGGAGACCGAACAGAAGAATTGCAAAGGCCGCCGCCGCGGCCGCCGCGCGAGTTCGGCTCATCGGAATGAGAAGCGGGCGATGCGCGCCGTCGACGGCGGCGGGAAGAAAGCGCCAGCCAATGAGGCCGCCGGCGAGGATCGCGCCGACCTGCCCGGCGGCGGATGGAAAGGCCAGGGTCAGGGCGGCGGCGGCGACGGCGAGGGTCGCGCGCTCTCGGTCGGGACAGAGGTTTTTCGCCATGCCCCAGACAGCCTGCGCGACCACGGCGACGGCGACGATTTTCAGCCCGTGCAGCCAGGCGACATGGGACATGTCGCCAATGCCGCCGAGGCCATAGGCAAAGAGGATCAGCGCCAGCGCGGACGGCAAGGTAAAGCCCGCCCAGGCGGCGAGCCCGCCCAAAAAGCCGGCGCGCAGCATGCCCAGCACGATGCCGACCTGGCTGCTCGCCGGACCGGGAAGGAACTGGCACAAAGCGACAATGTCGGCATAGACCTTTTCGTCGAGCCATTTGCGGCGCTCGACCAGTTCAGCGCGAAAATAGGACAGATGCGCCACTGGCCCGCCGAAACTGGTCAGGCCAAGCCGCAGGAAGACAGCGAAAACCTCGCGCCACATCGTCATTCTTGCCCAAAATCTTGCATTTCCACGCGCCGCGCCGGCATGTCCTTGCGCATGATCGTCATTTGCCGCGGGCGATCATTGCGTCCAGCAACCATCGGCCCGCGCCTTCGATCAGCAGGTAAATCAGCACCAACAGCATCGCGAAATCCAGCCGCGCCTCATGCGCCATGCTCCAGAAATCGTAGCGCGCCAGCAAGGGGGTGTGGAAAATCCACAGATCGTGGCCGAGCCACATCGGGATTTTCGTCGAGAGAATCGCGACGATCATGACAATGATGAATGGCAGCGTCGCCAGACGGGTGAAAAGCCCGAAGACGATCAGCGCGCCGCAGGTGATTTCGACCAAGCCGACGAAAGGCGCCATCGCTCCGGCAAAGGGAATGCCGATGCGGGCAAAGCGCCCGGCGCCCAGAATGTCCGGGAAGATCCCCTTCTGGAGTCCTTCAGGGACGAAAACGATCAGGCCGACCAGAAGGCGAATGAGGATCGTCGAGGCTGAAGCGCGGGTCGGCAGGGAATTCCGCAACAGACTCATCGATTCGCCTCCTCTTCGTCGTCGAACAATTCGTCGATCAATTCCCTCATCTTCTGCTTCCACGCCGCCGAGGCTCAGCCCGCAAAGGCCCTCGCGCGATCGACTGGCCGCGCCGCTGGTCCAACCATGACAGAACATAATCGAATATCGACGGCGGAGGTCCATTTATCCAACCGAACGCGATCAGGCAGGATCGTGATCGTCGCCCGCGGCGAATGCCCGGAGGAAGCAAGCTATGTGTACGGCCTGCTGGATGATCCGCGCCGCGTCGACCGGCCGCGATCAGGGGCGGCTCTGGCCCCGTCGAACCGGCGCACGACAAAATTCAGCCGTCACATGCTGCAAGAAGGTCATTTTATTCGAAGGGTTAGCTTGGCTGGGAGACCTGGATTCGAACCAAGATTAACGGAGTCAGAGTCCGCTGTTCTACCGTTGAACTATCTCCCATCGAAACTCCTGAGATTCAGGCGTTTCGGCCTTCGGTCAGGCTGGCGCGTCGATTTTTCCAATCGTCCCGAAGTGGGCCGTTGTCTAGTTGTTCGCGCTGCCCGTGTCAACCTTGTTCGAATATGCCCCTTGCGGAACCAAGCGCGAACATATATGTTTCGTTCATGATTTGTCTTTGAGCGATTCTTCGGCGCGATCGGCGCTTGAGACCAAAGGCGACACCCGACAAGGCGCGGCCATGCTGACCAAAAAGCAAAGCGAACTGCTCCGTTACATTCATGAGCGCCTGAAAGAGACCGGGGTCCCCCCTTCCTTCGACGAAATGAAGGACGCGCTCGACCTGCGGTCGAAATCCGGCATCCACCGCCTGATCATGGCGCTCGAGGAGCGCGGCTTCATCCGTCGCCTCCCCAATCGCGCCAGGGCGCTGGAGGTGTTGCGCCTGCCCGAATCCTCGACCCCCGCGGCGCCGCGCAGCGGGCGTTTCGCGCCGAGCGTCATCGAGGGCAATCTCGGCAAGACCAGGCCCGTCGCCGCCGGAGAGCTCGCCGATTCGAGCCAGAACGTCGCTATTCCGGTCATGGGCCGGATCGCGGCCGGCACACCGATCTCGGCCTTGCAGACGCGATCCCACAGCATCGCTTTGCCGCCGGATCTTCTGTCCAATGGCGAGCATTACGCGCTCGAAGTGCGTGGCGATTCGATGATCGAGGCCGGCATCCTCGACGGCGACACGGTGGTCATCAAGAAGCAGGACACCGCCGATTCGGGCGATATCGTCGTCGCTTTGATCGACGACGAGGAAGCCACGCTGAAACGGTTGCGCAAGAAAGGCGCGTCGATTGCGCTGGAGGCCGCTAATCCGGCTTATGAGACGCGGATTTTCGGTCCCGACCGGGTGCGTATCCAGGGCAAGCTGATCAGCTTGCTGCGCAAATATTGAGCTGAAGCTCCCTCGAGCGGCGCCCGATCCATCGTCTATTTCTGGCCTTCGTCCGTCGCCGCCTCTGGCGGCCGGGCTCCGAAGGGCGCGGGCGCGCGACGGCTCGGCGCGCGCGACCAGGGGCGGTCTTCGCCCGGCGCGCGCGCCGTGCGCCACTTGACGCCCTTGGCGGCGAACGCCAAGGTCACGGCGCCGGTCTCGGCGAGCTTGCGGCGGTCGAGCAGGATTTTCGGCGTGCAATAGGTCGGCGCATAGAGCGGCGAGATCACCACCTCGGCTCGCGCGCAATCGTCATGGAAGGCGAAACCGTCGAGCACCAGCGCCACCGCCGCGCCGTCGCCCGTCCTGCCGACACAGCCGAGCTTGTCGCAGCGGCCAGCGGCTACGGTATCCGGCGCCGCGCGCTGATCGGCGTCGGCGCGCAGCCATTGTTCAGCCGCGAAGGCGTTGCGATGCTTGCCGAGAACGGCGAGGCGCCCGTCGGCCTGCCGGAGCGCCGCGTATTCGCCGGTCGGCGCGACCGCCAGATCGAATCTTTGGGCGCTCGCCGCCCCCAGCAAGCCAAGGCCGAGCAGCGGCAGAGCCGTGAGCTTCATCAGCCAGGTGCGCCACAAAACCGCCGAAAGCACCGCGAGCGACAGAAAAACGATCGACCAGGGCGCGAAGGCCGGCAGGGGAATCGTCGATCCCGGCGCCGATCCGATCCAGCGCGCGACGGCCATGATCAGGCCGACGCCGGCGCCGAGATAGGACCACACCCAGCCGTCGAGGCCAAAGGGCGCGAGGACGGAGCCGATCAAGGCCGCCGGCACGGCGAACAGCTCGATCATCGCCAAAGTCAGCGGATTCCCGATCAGCACATAGGGATTCAACTCGTGGAAGTCATAGGCCATGAAGGAGGCCGTGGCGGACGTCGCGCAAAAAGTCGCGACCAAAGCGCCGAAAATCCCATGCCGCCTCAATTCGTCGAGATGATCGGCGAGTCCCCTCGCCTCGCGCTCCGCCTCGGTCCCGACGGCCATGGTCCGCGCCGCCGGCCGTCCCAGCGCCGCGCCTCGCGCTTCATAGACCGCGATCAGCGCCGCCACCGCCGCGAAGGAGAGCTGGAAACTCGCCCCGAGCAGGGCTTCCGGCTCCAGAAGGATGACCGCCAGCGCCGCGAAGGCGAGATTGCGCATGGAGAGCGCCGGCCGCTCCGCAAGCACCGCCCCCAGCAGGATCAGAGTCATGAACAAGGCGCGCTCGGACCCGACCCGCGAGCCGGTGAACAGGCCATAGGCGAGCGCGGCAAGCATGGCGAGCGCGGCGGCCCATTTCTTGATTGGATAGTTCAGCGCCAGGAACGGGAACAGAGCCAGAAAACGGCGGAAGCCGACGAAGAAAATGCCGGCGACCAAGGTCATCTGTACGCCGGAAATGGTGATGATATGGAAAATGCCGGCCCTGGCGATGGTTTCCCGGGCGTCCTGCGAAAGCAGGTCGCGCTTGCCGGTGACCATGGCGGCGGCGATGGCGCCATTGTCGCCGCCGATGGAGTCGTACACCCGCAAGGCCAGCGCGTTGCGGGCGCGGTCCAGCGCCGCAAAAAAACGCAGCTTCCAGTCCGCCGCCTCGGGCGCCGGAACCGCCTCCGCCTTGCCCAGAACATTGCCGACGGCGCCGATGCGCTCGAAATAGGCGTCGCGGGCGAAATCATAGCCACCCGGCAGCGCGGCGCGGGCCGGCGGAAGGAGTCGCGCCTTAAAAGTCAGAAAATCGCCGGCGGCGAAGGCTGGCGTTCCGCGAATGGCGAGCCGCACGCGGAAAGGCGTCCTGTCCGGCGCGAGCTTTTCGGCCTCGGTGACGCGCAACAGAAAGCGCGCGCCCTGGGGCCGGTCATCGACCTCTTCGACAAAGCCGGCCAGCTCGCCGATGACGATATGGTCGAGCGCCGGCGCATCGACCCGCGCCGCGCGCCAGCCGCCGGCGAATTCGCCCGCCGCCAGCGCCGCAAGGCCTGTGAAGACAACGAACAAACCCCGCCGCCCGCGCGCAAGGAACGCCAGAACGCCAAACAGAACCGCGGTCGCGCCGACCACCCATAGAACAGGCTCGGTCGGCGCGACCAGATAAAAAATCGCGCCGGCTCCGGCGGCGGCCGGCAGCCACAGGAACGGCCGGCGCAGGTCCCATTCCTCGTCGAGCGCGGCGGCGAAGCGCGGGCGCAGGGCGGCAAGCGCGGCGCGCGTCGACCAGCCTGACGCCGCAATGCTCCCGATCCGGTCCGTCAGCCCTCTGGGCGGGGACGCCATGCGATTGCCTCTTTTTTACCGCGCGCGGGCCATGCTACACGAGCGCGCCGCGTCTTCGCCACCAACTTCCGCGTCGTCCTTCCGCGCGGCCGCTCAGGTTTCACTCGCCATGTCTACCAATGTCGTCACGCGTTTCGCGCCCTCGCCCACCGGCTATCTCCATATTGGCGGCGCGCGCACCGCTCTGTTTAACTGGCTCCTCGCCCGCCAGACCGGCGGAAAGATGCTGCTGCGCATCGAGGACACTGACCGCGAACGCTCGACCGACGCGGCGATCGAGGCGATCATCGACGGCATGAAATGGCTTGGGCTCGATTGGGACGGCGAGACCATTTACCAGTTCGCGCGCGCTGCGCGCCATCGCGAAGTCGCCGAGGAGCTGCTCGCCAGGGGCGCCGCCTATAGATGCTATGCGACGCCGCAGGAACTCGACGAAATGCGCGAACTCGCCCGCAAGGAAAGCCGCCCGCCGCGCTATGACGGGCGCTGGCGCGATCTTGGCGGCACTCAGGCGGAGGCGGACGCCATCGCGGAAGGGCGCAAGCCCGTCGTCCGGCTCAAGGCGCCGCGCGAGGGCGAAACCGTCATCGAGGACAAGGTCCAGGGAACAGTCACCTTTCCCAACAAGGATCTCGACGACCTGATCCTGCTGCGTTCCGACTCCACGCCGACCTACATGCTGGCGGTCGTGGTGGACGATCACGACATGGGCGTGACCCAGATCGTCCGCGGCGACGACCATCTGACCAACGCCGCGCGCCAGACCCATATCTATCAGGCCATGGGCTGGGACGTTCCCGCCTTCGCCCATATCCCGCTGATCCATGGGCCGGATGGCGCGAAAATGTCCAAGCGCCACGGGGCGCTCGGCGTGGACGCCTATCGCGCGCTCGGCTATCTGCCCGAAGCCCTGCGCAATTATCTGGCGCGGCTCGGTTGGAGCCAGGGCGATCGTGAGTTTTTCTCCACCGACGAACTGATCGAGGCTTTCTCGCTCGCCCAGGTCCATCGCTCGCCAGCGCGCTTCGATTACGCCAAGCTCGAAAACATGAACGGCCATTACATGCGGGCGATGGACGACGCCGCTTTGCTCCAGCAATTCCTGGCGGCCCTGCCCTACCTGCCAGATGGCAAGGATATGGCCGCCCAGATCGACGAAACGAAAAAGCGCCAGCTCGCCAGGGCCATGGCTGGCCTGAAAGAGCGCGCCAAGACTTTGATCGAGCTGGCCGAGGGCGCGCGATTCCTGTTCGCCCGGCGGCCCCTCGCCTATGACGAAAAGGCGCGCGACCTGCTCAACGAGGGCGGACGCGGCCATCTCGCCGCTTTGGCGCCAAAACTCGCCGCCTTGCCCGAATGGACCGCCGCCGCGACCGAAGCCGCGGTTCGCGCCTATGTGGCGGAATCGGGCGCCAAACTCGGCCAGGTCGCGCAGCCGCTGCGCGCGGCCCTGACCGGCCGCACGACCTCTCCGGGCATTTTCGATGTGCTGGAAACGCTCGGCCGCGAGGAAAGCCTGGGTCGGATCGACGACGCCGCGCGCCCGTCCTGACCCGCCGAAAGCCCCTCTGACATTCAAACATGCTCATACGAAAAAATTAGCTTTTTCCGTGCGGTGAGGCTCATCGGCGGCCATGTGGCGCCCCTATGGTTTAAGGCCTCGCGACCTTGAACCGCCCCCGACATTCGGCTACTGACGTGCAGCGCACAATTTTTTCGCGTTTGACCGTATCGCGCTCGGGGCGCATAGCCTCCCGGGCCCGGGGCGGCGGGCGGACTGCGCCGGCAGGGAAAAGGCGATCCTCATGAGCGAAGCGGCCAAATTTATCTCAGGCGACAAGACGATGGAAATGCCGGTCAAGCATGGCACGATTGGCCCGGCTGTGGCGGATATTTCCAAATTATACAGCCAGACCGGCATGTTCACCTTCGATCCCGGTTTCACATCGACCGCGAGTTGCGAATCCAAGATCACCTATATCGATGGCGACGAGGGCGTCCTGCTCTATCGCGGCTATCCGATCGAACAGCTCGCCGAACACGGCGACTTCCTCGAAACCTGCTACCTGCTGCTCTATGGAGAACTGCCGACGGCGCGCCAGAAGGCCGATTTCGACTATCGCATCACGCGCCACACCATGCTCCACGAACAGATGGCGCGCTTCTTCTCCGGCTTCCGCCGCGACGCCCATCCGATGGCGGTGATGGTGGCCTCTGTCGGCGCGCTCTCGGCCTTCTATCACGACTCGACGGATATTTCGGACCCCAACCAGCGGGTGCTGGCCACCCTGCGCATCATCGCCAAAATGCCGACGCTGGCGGCCATGGCCTATAAATACAGCCTCGGCCAGCCCTTCATCTATCCGAAGAACGATCTCGACTATACGTCGAATTTCCTGCGCATGTGCTTTGCCGTCCCGTGCGAGGACTACAAGGTCAACCCGATCGTCTCGCGCGCGCTCGACCGCATCTTCATTCTGCACGCCGACCACGAGCAGAACGCCTCGACCTCGACCGTGCGTCTGGCGGGCTCATCGGGCGCCAATCCCTTCGCCTGCATCGCCGCCGGCATCGCCTGCCTGTGGGGGCCTGCCCATGGCGGCGCCAATGAGGCCGCGCTGCGGATGCTGGCCGAAATCGGCCATGTCGACAACATCCCGAAATATATCGCCAAGGCCAAGGACAAGAACGATCCGTTCCGTCTGATGGGCTTCGGCCATCGCGTCTACAAGAACTACGACCCGCGCGCCAAGATCATGGCCAAGACCTGCCACGAGGTGCTCAACGACCTCGGCATCAAGGACGATCCGCTGCTCGACGTCGCCGTCGAACTGGAGCGCATCGCGCTGCACGACGACTATTTCATTGAAAAGAAGCTTTACCCGAACATCGACTTCTATTCCGGCATCACGCTCAAGGCGATGGGCTTCCCGGTCTCGATGTTCACGGTGCTGTTCGCGGTCGCCCGCACCGTCGGCTGGATCGCCCAGTGGAAGGAAATGCTCGACGATCCGCACCAGAAGATCGGGCGTCCGCGCCAGCTTTACACCGGCGCGCCGCGCCGCGATTACACAATGATGGGCTCGCGGTGATCAAACCGCGCTCACTGCCCGCCTCGGCTGGCGTCGCCGCTCTGCTCTGGCTCGCTCCGGCGAGCGGCGTCGCCTTCGCTCAGTCCAGTCCGTTCGAGGACGGCGGCTTCAGGCAAAGGCGGGCCGAACCCGTCGTCGTCGACGACAAGGCTTTCGACTGCGCGACCTTTCGCAAGCTCATCGCCGCCGCGCCCGACGGGTTCAAAGCCATGCGCGGCCCGGCGACAAAGGACGCCGACGCGGTGGCGGCCTACGGCGTGACCGAGCCCCTGTTCGGCGCCTGCGAGATCATCGACAAGAAGAAGATCGGCGACGTGATCTATTCCTGCGCGGCGAAAAAAATCAAAATCGCCGACATCAAGGCGACCGCCGACGCCTGTCTCGGCGACAAGGCTTTCGGCTTCGCGGGCAACGAAAACCCGAGCACGCAGTTCCTCAGATATGAGCCGCGCCTCGGCGACGCCCGCGCGCGCGTGATTGCGCTGACGACGTTCGGCAAGACGACGCTTGCGATCATGAAGATGCGCTGAGCGGCGCGCCGCCCGGGTCAGCGCGCAACGAGGTCGAGGATCGCTTCCGCGGCCTTTTCGCTCGGGCGCTTGTCGTCGTTGATGGCGAGCTTGTCGCCCAGCCGGTCGACCGCATCCAGCTGCCGCCGGCGCTCGGGGCTGTCGTCGATGATTTCGCCGAGCCTTTCCGCGAGCGCGCGGCCATTGGCGTCGTCCTGCAACATTTCGGGAAACGCCATTTCGCCGAGAATGATATTGGGCTGCGCGACCATGTCGATCTGAATCAGGCGGCGCGCGATCCATTCCTCGATTTTCGGCACCTTGTAGGCGACGATCGTCGGCGTCCGCGACAAGGCCAACTCCAAGGTCACGGTGCCCGAGGCGGCGAGCGCGGCGCGGGCGGCGCGGAAGGCGGCGTTCTTCTCCTCCTCGCCGACCACGACGCGCGGCTTCACCGGCCAGGACCCGATCAGGGACTGGACCTTTTCGATAAGGCCACGCGACGTGGGAAGAACGTAATCGAGCCCCGGGCGCACCGCGTCGAGCCGGGCGACGGCCTCGCCGAACACCGCGCCGAGACGCTGGATCACGGACGCGCGCGAGCCCGGCAGCACCAGGACCGGCCCCGTCCTCTTGGCCTCGTCATCGCCTTGCAGCGCCGCGCGCCGCTCGATCAGCGGATGGCCGATATAGACGCAGCGCGGGCCGCCGAGGCGCTCGTGAACCTCGGGCTCGAAGGGGAAAATGGCGAGGATCAGATCGACGAAAGCGCGCATCTTCTTGGCGCGCCCCGGCCGCCACGCCCAGACCGTCGGTCCGACATAATTGACGATCTTCACACCGGGCAGGACTTTCCGCACCCGTTTCGCCACGCGATGGTTGAAATCGGGGCTGTCGATGATCACCAGAGCATCGGGCCGCGCCGCGATCGCGGCGCGCGCGGTCTGATCGATGCGCCGCAGCACATTGCGCAGATTGGCGAGCACGGGCAGCACGCCCATCAGCGAAATCTCGTGCATCGGGAACAGGCTGACGAAATTTTCTGCCATCATCGCCTCGCCGCCGACGCCGGATATCTCGACGCCTGGAAATTTCGCGCGCAAGGCGCGGATCAGGCCCCGTCCAAGCAGGTCGCCCGACGGTTCGCCGGCGATCATGAAAATCTTCATCGGCCAGCTTCCCGCGAAAAGCCATGGAGAAAAAGCCCGGCCTTTTCGGCCTGCGCCGCCACCGCCCCGCGGTCGAGGATCAGCACCTTGCCCGCCTCGACCGCGATGCCCCTCAGCCCGGCCTTCGCCGCGGCGGACACCGTCTCGGGGCCCATTGCCGGCAGGTCGACACGTAGATCCTGGCCCTTTTTCGGCGCCTTGATCAGCAGTCCCACCGGCCCCTTCGCCCGCCAGCGGCCCTTTTCACGCAATTCGGCGACGCGAAGCAGCATGGAATCGGTGCCTTCGGCGGCTTCGAGCGCGACGATGCGGCGATGATGCAAAACGACCGCCTGACCGCAGTCAAAAGCCGAAAGCGCCGCCAGGCACTCATGGCCGAAGGCCAGGTCGTCCTCCATTTCCCTGGGGAAAGGCAACCGGTTCATCGCGCCCGGCGCGGCGAGCAGCCCCGGCGCCAGCGTCTCGACGCCGACCACCCGCAATCCTTCGGACTCGAACAGTCTCAACACGCCTTTCAGGGCATGGTCGTCGCCGCCCTTCAGCAAGCGAACGATCTCGGGCAGACGCTTGATCGCGCCCCAGTCCGGCCGCAGATCGGCGAATTCCGGCCGGCCCAGGCCGCCGATGAAGCAGACTTCCTCGATTCCGCGCGCCTCGATCTCGCGGAAGGCCGCGCCAAGCTGGCCGACGCCAAGCCAGACATGGGGAAATTCCGCGACGCCTTCGCTGGCGATCCCCTTGAGGGCGAGAATGAATACGTCTCGCCCGCCCGCCCGCGCGGCGCGCGCCGCAACGAGTGGAAACTGCCCCGCGCCGCAGATGAGCGCGATCCGGCCGCTCACGGCGCGACCCGCTCCGTTTCCGGCATGCACAGGGCGCGGTCGCCGCCGGCGCGGATGAAATCAACGATCATCATCACTTCCGGATTGTCGGCGAATTCCTCGGCGACGTCCTCGACACGCTCCTTCAACGTGCCTTCCGGGGCGAAAAGCGCGCGATAGGCGCGCCGCAGGTCGTGGATCGCCTCACGCCCGAAATTGCGGCGCTTGAGGCCGACGAGATTGAGCCCCATCAGGAAGCCGCGGCTGCCGAAGGCGAGGCCGAAAGGAATGAGATCGGCGCCGATGCCGGTCATGCCGCTGACGAAAGCGTGGGCCCCGACCCGCGCATATTGGACGATCGCCGAGCCGCCGCCGCAGATCACCCAGTCGTCGATGGTGACATGCCCCGCGATCATGCAATTGTTGGAGAAGACGCAATCGTTGCCGATGCGGCTGTCATGGCCGACATGGGAATTGGCGAGAAAGAAGCAGCGGTCGCCCACGACCGTTTCGCCGCGGCCGCTGGCCGTGCCCGGATTCATCGTCACGCCCTCGCGGATCACGCAATCCGCGCCGATGATGAGGCTGGTGTCCTCGCCGCGATATTTCAGATCCTGCGGCTCGTAACCGATAGAGGCGAAGGGATAGATCTTCGTGCGCGGGCCAAGGGTCGTGCGGCCATTGACGACCGCATGCGACTTGAGCGTCACGCCTTCGCCCAGCGTGACCCTGGGGCCGATATGGCAGAACGGCCCGATTTCGACGCCGTCGCCGAGCCGCGCGCCGTCCTCGACGATCGAAGTGGGGTGAACCGGCATGGGGTTAGCCCTGCTTGTCGGCGTCGGTGATGATCATGGCGCTGATTTCGGCCTCGGCGACCAGCGCGCCGTCGACCGTCGCCTTGCCCTGATACCACCAGATGTTGCGCCGCTGGTTGATGCGGGTCATGTGGAACTCGACCCGATCCCCCGGCACCACCGGCTTGCGGAATTTGGCCTTGTCGATGGTCATGAAATAGACCAGCGGCGGCTTGGCGCCGCCGAGTTTCGACATGACGCACAGCGCGCCCGCCGTCTGCGCCATGCCCTCGATCAGCAGGACGCCGGGAAAAACCGGGCGGTCGGGGAAATGGCCGGTGAATTGCGGCTCGTTGATCGTGACATTCTTGATCCCGATCCCGAATTCGTCGCCCCGCGCCTGAACGATGCGATCGACGAGCAGGAAAGGATAGCGATGCGGCAGCAATTGCATCAACCGTTGAATATCGACTGCTTCCAAGGTCTGGACCTGATCCGACATATCCCGTCCCATGAATATCGAATGATTGGATTTATCGGCCCGCTTTAACGCGACATTCGCGCCGAAGGCCAGCGAAAAGTCCTTTTGGCCGCCCCTCCCGCACTGACGCGCGCAAGCCGAGCGATGGTCCTAGTCGTCTTTGCCCTTGCGCCGGACCAGGCGGTCGAGCGCCGCGACGCCCTTCAGCCAGACCCGGGCGTCGCGCGCTGGCGAACCGCCGATCCGCGCGCCCGTTGGGACATCGGCCATGACGCCCGCCTGCGCGCCGATCTGCGCGCCCATGCCGATTTTCAGATGGCCGGTGATCCCCGCCTGCCCGCCGGCGACGACGAAATCGCCGAATTCGGTCGAGCCGGAGACGCCGACCTGGCTCACGATCACGCAATGGCGCCCGATCACCACATTATGGGCGATCTGCACCAGATTATCGATCTTGGTTCCCTCGCCGACGATGGTGTCGCGATTGGCGCCGCGATCGATGGTGGAATTGGCGCCGATCTCGACATCGTCCTGGATGATCACCCGGCCCACCTGCGGCGCCTTGAGATGGCCGCGCGGGCTCATGGCGAAGCCGAAACCGTCCTGGCCGACGCGCACGCCGGGATGAATGATGACCCTGTCGCCGATCAGGGCGTTGCAGATGGTCGCGCCCGCCCCGATCGAAGAATTGCGGCCGATCCGCACATGCGACCCGATCACCGCATTGGGGCCGATGACCGCCCCGGCGCCGATCTCGGCGTGGGGCCCGATCACCGCGCCGGGATCGACGATAACGTCCGTTTCCAGCCGCGCCAGCGGATGAACATTCGCGCCCGGCGAAACGCCATGGCCGTCGAACCACGACCCCGGCCGAGTCGCCTCGGGATAGATTTTCGCCGCCACGATCGCGCAGGCGCGATAGGGCTCGCGCACCACAAGGGCTGCGACGTTTTTTGGCGCGCGGTCGGCGTGGCGCTCGGAAACGAGACACGCGGTCGCCCGGGTTCCCGCCAGCTGGTCGGCATATTTGGGATTGTCGAGAAAGACCAGATCGCCGGGACGCGCGCGGTCGAGCGGCGCCACGTCGAAAATCCTCTGGCCCATGTCCACCTCGCCGACTGGCCGGGCGCCGGTCCATTCAACGATCTCGGCGAGGGTCGGCGTCGCGGCGCGGCGAAAGAATTTCATTTCTTCCAAGCGATCATCCCCCAATTGCCGCCCCTGGCGGCGCGGCCGCGCAGTCTCGCCTGCCGCGAAAACGTGGCGCCTATACCATAAAAAAGGGCGCGGCTGAACGCCGCGCCCCTGCATGCCCAAGCAGATCGTTCAGAACGTCGTGCCGCCGCTGAAGCTGAACTGCTGCACGATGTCATACTGGGATTTCGACAGCACGAAAGCGTAGTTGAAGCGGATCGGACCCATCGGGGAATTCCAGATCACGCCCACGCCGACCGACGAGTCGATGTTCATGTTGTTGCTGCCGACGGTGATGCAGGCCAACTGCGAGGTCAACGGGCTCTTGCCTTTGTCCATGACGGCGCAAGAAGTTCCCGGAGCATAGCCGAGATAGGGGCCGAAATTGGTCGGGCCCGTGTAGTTCCACAGGCTGCCGGCGTCGAAGAACAGCGCGCCCCTCAGGCCGATATCCCTGGGCAGACCCCAGATCGGAAACTGGGTTTCGACCGAGGCGCCCCAGTAGTCGGTGCCGCCCAGCGCGTTGCCGTTGTTGTTAAAAAGCTCGTTGGTGACGTCGCGCGGCCCCATGCCGCCCGGCGCGAAGCCGCGCACCAGGCTCGGCCCGAGATTGAAATTGTCGGTGATGTGCAGCGGGTTGCTGCCGGTCTGGAAGATATTGCCGGCCTGAAGATGGACGAGGCCGACCACATCGTCGAAATAAAGTCCGTGATAGGCGCGCAGGTCGCCGGTCGTGCGCAGGAAGTCAGAATAGCCGCCGAGGCCGGCGAAGTCCTGCTTCAGACTGGCCATGACGCCCCCGCGCGGATCCTTCGGATTGTCGAGCGTGTTATAGGTCAGGGTATAGCCGATCATCGACGTCACCCAATCGCCCTGCGCCTGTTTCAGCGCCAGCGAGGCTTCGCCATTGGCCACGCAGCTGCTGAACATGCTGACCGGGTATGGGTTGCCGGGACCGCCGGGCGTGAACCATTGCGGATAGCTACAGTCGTTATAGGGCTGGCTCGCGTTGTTCGGGATCGAGAGCCGCGAATTGTACAGCGTGTAGCGCGGCGCGATCGTCAAATCGTCGGTCAGAGGAATGCCCAGACGCAGCGTGCCGCCGGTGACCCAGTTCGAATAATAAGAGAAATAGGACGCTTCGCTGATCTTCGAATAAAGATCGAAGCCCGCCGCCATGCGATTGTCCATGAAGAACGGCTCGGTGTAGTTGAGCTCGACGCCGCTGGCGTATTGGCCGGCCGAAACCGCGGCGCGGACATATTCGCCGCGGCCAAGGAAGTTGCTCTGGGTGACCGAGACCTGGGCGATGAACCCTTCGACCGTCGAATAGCCGCCCGAGATCGAGAACGATCCGGTGGACTGCTCCTCGACATCCACATCGACGATGACCCTGTCCGACGACGAGCCCGGCTCGGTGGAGATCTTGACCTTCTTGAAATAGCCAAGGGCGTTGAGGCGGCGCTCTGCTTTGTCCAGCAGCACCTTGTTGTAGGCGTCGCCCTCGCCGACGTCGAATTCGCGGCGGATGACGTAATCGCGCGTCGCGGTGTTGCCGCGAATATTAAGCCGCTCGATGTAGACGTGAGGTCCTTCCTCGACGATGAAGGCGACGTTGACCGTATGGCTCGCCTGATCCTTGTCGCCCTGGACACGCACCTGACCGAAGGTGAAGCCCATTTTCTGGACATCCTTGGTCATGCGCGTCTGGGTCTTCTGGACTGCGTCGCCGTTATAGACGTCGCCGGCGTGAAAATCGAGCGACGACTTCAATGCCGCGTCGCTCAGACCCGAAACATGCGATTCGACATTGACCGTCTTGACACGATAGACGGCGCCTTCCTCGACGGTGATCGTGACGACATATCCGCCCGCGGAGGCGTCATAGACCGGATCGACCCCAACGACGCGAAAATCGGCGTAGCCGTTCTTGAGATAATAACGCCGGATCGCCTCGGCGTCCTTGGCCAGACGGTCCGGGTCATAGACGTCCGAAGTCTTGAAGAACGACAGATAGTTCATTTCCGTCGTTTCCATCAACCCCTTCAGCTTGGAGTCGGAATAGACATGGTTGCCGACGAAACGGATCTGCTTGACGCCGGTCTTGTCGCCTTCGTTGATGTCAAAGACCACGTCCACCGTGTTGTTGGGGGTCTGAACCGTCCGCTCGGTGACCGTCGCGGCGTTATGGCCCGAGCGGCGGTAAACATCGAGAATGCGCTGAACGTCGGCGTCGGCGACCGCCTTGCTGTAGGCGCCGCGGTCCTTCAGCTGAACCTCTTTCTGCAGGTCTTCGGATTTGACCTTGGAATTGCCGACAAAAACCACATGATTGATGACAGTCGCATTCTCGACCACCCGCACCACCAGTTCGGAGCCGCGATGGCTGACCTGGACATCGGAGAAATAGCCGGTGCCATATAGCTTCTTGATGGCCTCATTGGCGTCGGCGCCAACGAAATAAGACCGGATCGTGGCGGAATCGACGCGATGGTTCCCCTCGACGACGATGGTCTCGGCCAAGGCGCGAACCGGAGCCGCGATTGAACCGACCATTAGCGCCACCGCCAGAGCGGTACGGCTCAAAAGACCTTGGCGAAACGTCATTGAAACCCGGTCTCCGTGACACAAGACCCGTCCCGAATTGGTTTGGCGACGGGGGACCGAATCAAAGGGATTCGGCCGCAAACTTCAGACTTCGAATGGATAGCATAAACCAAGCCTGTCCATTTCGACTCTGCTTCTACAAGGTTTATGGAATCCTGCAAATGCCTTTGGTTCCGTGTCCCGTTTTTTTACGGCGCCGTGTCTCTTAAGCCACGGCGCCGAGGCGCATTTTCGCCGCAATCCGGGGCTTCCACGGCAAAACGGACGTCGCGGTGGAGGCGAAATCGGCCGTGGTCCTAACCGAGTTTCAGCCACGTCCGGGTGAGACGGACGACATCGTTATAGGTGGCGACCAGCATCAGCACGGCGACGAAAGCCAGGCCGATCCGGAATCCGAATTCCTGAACGCGCCGGGTCAGCGCCCGCCCGCGCACCGCCTCGACGACGTAATAGAGCAGGTGGCCGCCATCGAGCAGCGGGACCGGCAGCAGGTTCAGGAACCCGATCGAAATCGACAGGAGCGCCGTCAGATTGATCAGCGGCCACAGGCCCGCCTTCGCCACTTCGCCGGATACTTCGGCAATGCGAATGGGACCCGACAACTGCCGCGGCGATTCCTTGCCGACCGACAGATTGCCGAGATAAGCGGCGGTTCCGGCGATCACGCTCCAGGTCTCGCGGAAAGCCTCGACCGTCGCGGCGGGCGCGCTGAAGGTTTGCCTGCGCCAATCCTCCCGCGCCCCGCCCGCCATGACTCCGATCACGCCGCCATGCTCGGCGCCAAAGGGCGTCGCGCTGTCCTTGACCACCGGCGTGGCCTCGAGATTCACCAGTTTCCCCGCGCGTTGGACCACGAATTGGAGCTTCAGACCGCCGGAAGCGGAAACGATGCGCTGCATGTCGGCGAAACTGTCAAGCGCCCGCCCGTCGATCGAAACGACAAGATCGCCCGCCTGGAAACCGGCGGCCGCCGCCGGACTGTTGGCCACGACGCCGGCAACGCGGGGGATCAGAACATTGCGCCCCTGGAAATAGAACAACGCCGTGAAGATCAGGATCGCGAGCACGAAATTCGCCAGCGGCCCCGCCGCGACCACCGCCGCGCGCTTCCAAACGTTCTGGGCGAAAAACGAAACCTTCAGCTCCGCGTCCGACATGCGTGCGGCGGCGTCGGGATCGATTTCGCTGGCGGCGCTGGCGTCGCCGTGAAAACGCACATAGCCGCCAAGGGGCAAGGCCGCGAGCCGCCAGCGCGTGCCGCGGCGGTCGACGTAATGCGCCAGCTCCGGCCCGAACCCCATGGAAAAGGCGTCCACCTTCACGCCGCACAGGCGGCCGACGATGAAATGACCGAACTCGTGGAAAAACACGACCAGACCGAGGACGAATATGAAGGGCAGAAGATATGACCCCATGGTCCAAAGGGAATGGAACAGCAGCATAGCGCACCCTGGCTGCGCGGCTGCGGCGCCGCGCGAATGTTTACGGTTCCTTTACCATGCCGTATCGCCGCCTAGCGGCCAAGACCCGCGAGCCGCGCGCGCGACCTTTCTCTCACAATATGGTCAACGGCGAGCGCCGCCTCAATATCCGCCGGCGTCCGCGCCGCGCCTTCCTTCTCGAATAGCTCACATATTTGTTCAACATATTTCGCTATATCATTGAATTTAATTTTATTATTCAAGAACGCCGCAACCATGACCTCGTTGGCGGCGTTCATGATGGTCGGCATGGCCCCGCCCGCCGCAAGCGCGTCCATCGCCACCCGCAGCGCGGGAAAGCGTTGCAGATCCGGCTTCTCGAAAGTCAACGAACCGATCTGGGCGAGATCGAGGCGGCGCGCCAGGGTCGGCACACGGTCCGGCCAGCCGAGACAATGGGCGATCGGAACCTTCATGTCTGGGACCGCCATTCCGGCGGTCACCGCGCCGTCATCGAAGGAGACCAGTCCGTGGACGATCGACTGGGGATGGACGAGAACGTCGAGCTTGCGCGCCTCGACGCCGAAAATATGCAGGGCCTCGATCAGTTCGAGCCCCTTGTTCATCAGGCTCGCGGAATCGACCGTCACCTTGGGGCCCATCGCCCAGTTGGGGTGCGCGAGCGCCTGTTCCGGGGTTGCGGCGGCGATTTGTTCGGCGCTCCAGGTCCGGAACGGGCCGCCGGAGGCGGTGAGCCACATCTTCTCGATTCGCTTCGGGCTCTCTCCGCCCAAAGCCTGAAAAATGGCGTTGTGCTCCGAATCCATCGGCAGCACGCGCACGCCTCTTTCACGCGCGCCGCGCATAAAAGGCTCGCCGGCGCAGACCAGGCATTCCTTGTTGGCGAGCGCGACGTCGCGCCCCGCCTCGATCGCGGCATAGGTCGGGATGACGCCGGCGGCCCCGGCGATGGCCCCGACCACCAGATCGGCGTCCATCCGCGCGGCTTCCTTCAGCGCCTCGGGGCCGGCGCCGGCGCGGATTCCCGAGCCGGCCAGTTCCGATTTCAACGCGCCATAGGCGCCGGGGTCGGCGACGGCGGCGAAACGCGCGTTGAGGGAGCGGGCGACGCGGGCGAGATTGACGGCGTCGCGACCGCCCGCCACCGCCACGGTCTCGAACGCGCCCGGCGCGCCCAGGATCACGGCCTCGGTCGAGCGTCCGATCGAGCCGGTCGCCCCGAGAATCGTGAGCTTGCGCGGACGCGCGAGCGGCTTGGGCGCCAAAGATGCGGTCATGAGAACCTACTGCCAATAAAAGAGGCCGGCCGCCGCGCTGGGCGGCACGCCGCGCCACAGGCCGAACAAGGCGGCGAAGATCGCCGCCGCGATGAATCCGTCGATCCGGTCCATGACGCCGCCATGGCCGGGAATAAGCCCGCTCGCGTCCTTGACCCCGAACCGCCGCTTGATCCACGATTCGAACAGGTCTCCCGCCTGGGCCAGCGCGCCGGCGGCAAGGCCGAGCACGAAAACCGGGCCGAGCGGCGCCTGCGCGTTGGGCCAGACATGGGCCGCCGCCGCCCCAAGCGCCGCGCCGCAAGATATGCCGACAAGAAAGCCGGACCAGGTCTTGCCGGGCGAGATGCGGGGCGCGAGCTTGGGGCCGCCGATCAGCCGCCCGCCGAAATAGGCGCAGACATCCGTGCCCCAGACCACGGCGAACAGCCAGCCGATGGCGCAGGCGCCGAAAAAGGGATCGTGACGGAGCGAAAGCACGGAAAGCAGCAATCCGCCGGCATAGAACAGGCCGGAGGCGGCCCAGAGCCGGAACCCCGGCCCCGCCGCCCAGACGAGAAAACCCACAACCGGGAGCGCCAGCAGAAAGGCGAACTCGATTCGCCCAACGCGAAAGAGAACGACGGCCGCGATCAGCAGGCCCGCGCCCGCCAGAACGCGCAGCAGGGGTAGCGGCGCCCCGATCAGGCGCTGCCATTCCCAGTTCACCCCCAGCGCCGCGATCAGCCAGAACAGGGCGAAGAACCAGCCGCCCAAGGCGAGCGCGCCGACCGCCGTTCCGGCCAGAAACAGGCCCGAGGCCGCCCGAACCCAAAGATCGTCAAAGCGATGGCGCGCCATCAGGCCTTGCGCGCGCGCGGTCCCGCCCTCCGTCGGCGGCGTGCCGGCGTTATCCATGGGAGCGCCGCGACCCGCTCATGACGCGGACTTGACTTGAGCGAAGCCAGGGGCGACGCGGCCGAAACGCCGCTCGCGCGAGCGGAAGCTGGCGATCGCCTCCTCGAAGGCGGCGCGGTCGAAATCCGGCCAGTAGATCGGCAGGAAAACCAGCTCGCTATAGGCGGCCTGCCACATCAGGAAATTGGACAGGCGCATCTCCCCGGAGGTGCGGATGATCAAATCGGGATCGGGCGTCCCCGCGGTCCATAGCCGCGCGGCGAGCGCATTCTCGTCGATCTCGTCGGGATCGATCCGGCCCGCCGCCGCGTCGCGGGCCAGGGCGCGCGCCGCCTCGACGATCTCCTGGCGCGCGCCATAATTGAAGGCGACGATCAGGTCGAGCTCGCTGTTGCGACGGGTGCGGCTTTCGGCCTCTTCGAGCAGGGCGACGATTTCCGGCTTGAGATGGAGGCGATCGCCGATCACCCGCACCCGCACGCCGGCTTCTTCGAGCGTATGCAGGTCGCTGCGGATGAACAGTTTGAGCAGCCCCATCAAATCGGCGATTTCCTGGGGCGGACGCGCCCAGTTCTCGCTGGAGAAGCTGTAGACGGTGAGATAGCGCACCCCGAGGTCGCTCGCCGCGCGCACCGCGCGCCGCAAGGCCTCGACGCCGCGCCGATGGCCCTCGAACCGGGGCAGGCCGCGCGCCGCCGCCCAGCGGCCGTTGCCGTCCATGATGATCCCGACATGCAGACCGCCGCCGCCGGAGGAGCGCTTCGCCCCGGCGGCGCCGTCGATCACTCGCTGTTCGCTCATCAAATCCGCCCGCCGCCTGAAGCCGCGCCGCCCGTCCGGCGCTCGAACGCTTTAACACAAATCAATTCGGGAAACGACGCCCGCTGGGCAGTGACCCCTCAAACCTGCATGATTTCCTTTTCCTTGGCCGCCAGCACACCGTCGATGTCGGCGATGGCCGCGTCGGTGGCCTTCTGCACTTCGGTCTCGTGACGCTTCTCCTCATCCTCGCCAAGCGCCTTGTCCTTGGCCAGCTTTTTCAGCACGTCCATGCCGTCGCGCCGCACATGACGCACCGCGACACGCGATTCCTCGGCGTATTTATGGGCGAGCTTGACCAGCTCCTTGCGGCGCTGCTCGTTGAGTTCGGGAATGCGGATGCGCAGGATCTGCCCCTCGACGGTCGGCGACAGGCCGAGATTGGCGTCGCGGATCGCCCGGTCCACCGCGCCGACCATGCCCTTGTCCCAGACCTGCACCGCCAGCGCGCGGGACTCCGGCACCGAAATGGTCGCGACCTGGTTGATCGGCATGGACTGGCCATAGGCCTCGACCATCACCGGCTCCAGCAGCGCGGCGGAGGCGCGGCCGGTGCGCAAGCCCCCGAGTTCGTGCTTGAGCGCCTGGATGGAGCTCTGCATGCGCCGTTTGATTTCAGCCAGATCGAATTGAGCGCTCATGAATCACCTGTCCCGAACGGCGCCGGCGCGCCGGATATTCTATGCCGAATGGCCTTTGAAATAGACCATTCGAAACCGCGGCGGCCGCCTTTGCTTCCGGCGGGAGCAAAGGCCCGTCACTTAAGGCGCGACGAGGGTCGCCCTGCCCTGTCCCGACAGCGCCGCCGCGATGGCGCGCGGCTCCGCGATGGAAAAGACGATTATCGGAATCCGGTTCTCTCTCGCAAGAGCAAAGGCGGCGGTGTCCATCACCGCCAGATTTCTGGCGATGGCCTCGTCATGGCTCAAACGCTCGTAACGGGTCGCGGTGGGATCCTTTTTCGGATCGGCGGAATAGACGCCGTCCACCTGGGTCGCCTTCATGATGGCGTCGCAGGACAGTTCCGCCGCGCGCAGGGCGGCGCCGGTGTCGGTGGTGAAGAACGGATTGCCGGTGCCGCCGGCGAGAATCACGATCCGGCCCTTGCCGAGATGATGCAGCGCCGCCTGACGCGAATAGGGCTGGCAGACCGAGGGCATGGCCACGGCGGACAAGGCGCGGGCCGCCCGTCCGCGCTTTTCTATGGCGTATTCGATGGCCAGCGCGTTCATCACGGTGGCCAGCATGCCAATGGAATCGGCCCGCGCCCGCTCGATCCCCTTTTCAGCCCCGCGAATGCCGCGAAAGAAATTGCCGCCGCCGACCACCACAGCGATTTCGGCCCCCAGCTCGGCGGCCGCCGCCAGATCGTCGGCGATGCGGTCGAGGGTCGCGGAGTCAAGGCCGTGGGTCAGGCCGCCCTGCAAGGCCTCGCCTGACAGCTTCACGACAACGCGTTTCCATTTCGGGCCTTGCGGCGAAGCGTTCATGGAGACTTCCTAACCGACTCCCGGCGCGCGCCGCGATTCGGCCCGGCGGCGACGGTTGTAACTTTTTTTTCACACCGCTTGAAGGGTTGCGGCGCCCGCGCCCCAATGAGAAAGGCGCCCGACGGCGCCTTTCTCATCAGCGAAAACGAAAGATCAGCCCTGGCCGCCCGCCGCGGCCGCCACTTCGGCGGCGAAATCGGCTTCCTGCTTCTCGACGCCCTCACCCAGCACATAGCGGACGAAACCCTTGAGCGCCACGGGAGCGCCAATCGCCTTGGCGGCCTCGGCCACCGCCTGCGCGACGGTCTTGGCGTTGTCGTGGATATAGGGCTGCTCGACCAGCGTGACTTCCTTGTAATAGGTCTTCAGGCCGGATTCGACGATTTTTTCGAGCACATGGGCCGGCTTGCCGGCGTTCTTCTCGCGCAAAACGTTTTTTTCGCGCTCCAGCGTCGCCGGGTCGAGACCCGAAGCGTCGAGCGCCAGCGGATTGGCGGCGGCGACATGCATGGCGACCTTGCGGCCGAGTTCAGCGAGCTGGTCCCTGTCGCCGGTCGATTCCAGCGCCACGATCACGCCGATCTTGCCGACGCCCTCGCTCACCGAGCTGTGGACATACTGGCCGATCACGCCATGGGGCACGCTCAACGCCGCGGCGCGGCGCAGGGTCATGTTCTCGCCGATGGTGGCGATGGCGTTGGAGATCGCGTCGGCCACCGTGCCGGCGCCGCCCGGATAATGCTGCTTCTTCAGCTCGTCCACGTCTGCGACGCCCTTTTCGACGGCGACGAGCGCGATGGTCTTGACCAGCGCCTGGAATTCCTCGTTGCGGGCGACGAAATCGGTCTCGGAATTGACCTCGACCACGACGCCGTCGCCATCGCGCGCCACCACGCCAACCAGGCCTTCCGCCGCGACGCGGTCGGATTTCTTGGCCGCCTTGGACAGGCCTTTTTTGCGCAGCCAGTCGACGCCGGCCTGGATATCGCCGCCGGTTTCATTGAGCGCCTGCTTGCAGTCCATCATGCCCGCGCCGGTCATTTCGCGCAGTTCCTTCACCATCGCGGCGGTGATATTGGCCATGGGAATTTCCTTCAGGTTCTGGGCCGGCGCTCCAGCGCCTCGAGCCGAATGTTAAGACGGGAAAATTGTGAAAATCCGACGACGGGTGTCTCGGCAAGCATGCGGCGCGCCATGGCTCCAGCCGGCGCGCCGAAATAAAAACAGTGGCTTCAGGGCGCGCGCCCCTTCCCTCCCCCTCGTGGGGAGGGTCAGGGTGGGGGCAAACCGCCTCAGCCCGCGATCAGCCCGCGCGCCTGTTCGACCCAGCCGCCGACCTTGCCGGCGACCTTGAGCTCGGCGCCGATCTTGTCGGCGTCTTCGCCGGACATGGCGGCGAACTGCCAGTAATGAAACAGGCCGGCGTCATTGAGCTTCTTTTCGAGCTGCGGACCGACGCCCGTGAACTTGGTCAGATCGTCGGGCGCGCCGCGCGGCGCCGACAGCAGTTCAAACTGTTCGCCGCCGGCGGCCGCGACTTCCGCGTCGGCCGGCAGTTCGCCGACGCCGGGCTCTTCCGAGGCGCCGACGTCGACGCCCATCGCGCCCTGGCTGCGCGAAATGCCGTCGAGCGCGGCGCGGGCGATCAGGTCGCAATAGAGCGCGATGGCGCGGCCGGCGTCGTCATTGCCCGGGATCGGAAAAGTGATGCCGTCCGGATCGCAATTGGTGTCGAGGATCGCCGCGACCGGAATGTGAAGGCGGGCCGCCTCCTTGATCGCGAGCTGCTCCTTGTTGGTGTCGATGACGAAGATCAGGTCCGGGACGCCGCCCATGTCCTTGATGCCGCCCAGCGCCTTTTCCAGTTTTTCGCGCTCGCGCGACAGCATCAGACGCTCTTTCTTGGTCAGGCCGGTCGCGCCCGAGTCGAGCTGGTCGTCGAGCTTGCGCAGGCGCTGGATCGAGGCCGAAATGGTCTTCCAGTTGGTCAGCATGCCGCCGAGCCAGCGGGAATTGACGTAATATTGGGCCGAACGCCGCGCGGCGTCGGCGATCTGCTCCTGCGCCTGACGCTTGGTGCCGACGAACAGCACGCGGCCGCCCTTGGCCACGGTGTCGGAAACCGCCTTCAGCGCCTGATGCAGCAGCGGAACGGTCTGGGCGAGGTCAATAACGTGGATGTTGTTGCGGACCCCGAAAATATAGGGGGCCATTTTCGGGTTCCAGCGATGCGACTGGTGGCCGAAATGGGCGCCGGCCTCAAGCAGGCCGCGCATGGAAAAATCGGGAAGCGCCATGGTCTTTTCTCTCCGGTTCTGCCTCCGCGAGCCATTTGGGCCGGCTTTCCGGCCACCGGAGCGCAGCCTTGAAACAGGCGGCGCGACAGCTCGCGTGCGGGATGGGCGGCCTCCTACAGCAGGAACGCCGTTTTGGCAAGCGTTTCCGCGCGAATCATGCCGCCGCGCCAACCCAAGGGAAAATCGGCCCGCGACGATCAGCGCAGGGCCGGCGGGCCCCGCGTCTCGTTCCGCCAGTGACGCCCCATGCCGCAACGGTCGGCAATTTTTGAAAGGCGGTGAACGGCCGTTGCACGTTCGGTAGACTCCGGCTCATTGCCGACATTCCTGATCAAGCCCGTGACGGGCTCATCATGGGGATATGGCCGACATTCGTGGATTCTGGCCCGCCATGACGTCATGCCACATTAAAGCAAGGAGGCCCGTATCGGTTTTCACCTTGGCTGCCAGACAGAAAACCTATTTCAATGAGAACCCATGCCCACGGAACCAAGGACGCAACAAAAATCCATGCCAAATCGGGCCACTCGGCAGACAATGGAAATAAAAACCACCACGCAACCCAGAACATCACCAACCATCCGGATCTGTCTCTATCATGCAGTCGCTTTATTACGATGCTTACCTGCGACAAAAGCGGCAAAATAAACAACAAATCTATAATAAGCGACCACAGCGCCATGTGCGACGGAATTATATAATGCATAGCGACGCGCACAAAGAAATAGATAATTAATATTACGGCGTAGTTAATCGCCATGTATGCCCACCAGCGGGCTCTATCTATGCGACCACGAAACATCGCCGGACTAAGTTTAAACTGTTGCAGTAACTCATGAAGCGGAATCGAATTGACCCACGCTATGCAAATCGCTCCAATGACCATCGCTACAATATATGAGGCGAGGTAGCCGACGAGGACGCTATCCAAGCTCCCAACTCCTTCTCCTGCGGAAAGAATTGGTTTCTCGTATGCAATGCCACGCTGCGCCATCGCCGGCGCACTAAAGCTCAGCATCAAGACAATCGCGTTAGCTGCGTGCTTGAATCGGAGTTTCATGGCCCGTAACCTTGGCTGGCATAACTCCTAGTAATGAGCACTGTCTTGAACAATGACGTGGATCAACATCGGGCCGGTGGCAGCCATCGACTGCATCTGCCCGCAATCTTTCCCGCGTAGGCCACTTGGCGACGGCAGCTTGCCGCCGTAAAGAGCCGGCCCCTGAGAACTGTGGGCGTCTCTTCTGGTTCGACGCCGCCTTCTAGCACTCACTCTTCGACCAATCCCTCCGGCTTCTCGATCAGCGCCTTGAAGGCGGCGAGCAGCGCGCCGGCGGCGGGTTCGGCGATGGCGCGGCGGTCGATGGCGAGCGTGACGGAGATCATGGTCGCCACAGCAGGCCTGCCTTGCTCCACGATGATTCTCTGCTCCGCCGCGCCCAGTCCGAGCACGCTGGTCCAGGGCGCCATTACGGCGGGCAGCACGCGCCGCACGCCCAATCCGCCGAGATTGACGATCAGGCAGGCGCACTCCTCGAAGGAATCGGAACTGAAACGCCCGGCCAGGAAATCGGCGCGGGCGGCGGCGATCTCGTCGAGCGCCATTTCGTTCGCCGAAACGAACGTCGGCGCGACGATTTCGCCCTCATGGCCGAGCGCGATCGCGACATCGGCGCGGCGCGCCGGTTCATGGCGTGCGCCGGCCCGCGCGACATTGGCTTCCGGAACCCGGGCCAGGGCGAGGGCGAGCGCCTTGACCGCGCAATCCAGCAGCGAAATTCGGGGCGCCAAGCCCCGCGCGTTGAGCCGCGCGCGGAACACTTCCAGAGCGTCGAGCCGGCACTCGACTTCCAGATGAACGACGGGCGCGCCCTCCGCCGCCTGGCCCAGAGACCGCGCGCCCCCGGCCGCCATCCGCCCGGCCTCTTGCGCCGCGCGCCGGTCCAGCGCGGCGCGCACGTCGGCTTCGACGATGCGGCCATGGGGCCCGCGGCCCGCGAGCGGCGACAGGTCCACGTCCGCCTCGCGCGCCAGACGCCGCGCCCGCGGCGACGCCGGACTCCGGGCGGGCGGCGGCGGGCCTGGCTCGATCCGGCCGATTTCGGCGTTGACCGCAATCGCCTCGCCGCCCGCCGCGACAAATATATGGGTCAGAATTCCCGCTTGCGGCGCCTCGACGTCCGTCGTGCCGTGGGCGCCGGAGATTTCCGCCACCACCTCGCCGGCCTCGACGAAATCGCCCGGGCGGCGCAGCCAGCGCGTCAGCCGGCCCGTCCGCATCGACGGCTCGATCGAGGGCATCAGGATCGCAATCGCCATCGCGAAGCTTCAGTTTTTCGGCCGCAGACCCGACTCGATATGATCGAGGGCGGAGTCGAGCGCAACCCGGATGTCGGCGAGGGCGTCGACGGCGCTCATCGACGTCTCGCGCTCATAGAGCGTCGCCGCCTGCTGCGCCAGTTCCGCCAGCAGCCGGCCCCAGGCCTCGGGCTCGGCGAAAGCCCGCTGCATGGAGAGCGACAGGGCGCCACGCGAAATGAACAGGCGCAGGATTTCCGTGCCGCCATGGGCTTCGACGTCGGGCGGAACCGACAGTTCATGCTTCATCTCGGACATGAGGTTTGACCTTCAAGTCTTTAAGTAGAGTGTCTTTTTCACCGCGATGACGATATCGGCCTCGCTCGGCAGAGCAAGCTTTTCGAGATTGGCGGCATAGGGCATGGGGATGTCCTGCCCGGTCACCCGCGCCACCGGCGCGTCGAGATCGTCGAACGCCTCCTCCATCAGCCGCGCCGAGATTTCCGAGGCGATTCCGCCCTGCGGCCAACCCTCGTCCACCGCCACGCAGCGCCCGGTCTTGGCGACCGAGCCGAGAATGGTCGCCATGTCGAGCGGCCTCAAGGTGCGCAAATCGATGACCTCGGCCTCGATCTCCTCCTCCGCCAGCCGCTCGGCCGCCTTGAGCGCGAGGCCGACGCCGTGGGAAAAGGCGACGATGGAGACGTCGCGCCCCGCCCGCGCGATATTGGCGGCCCCGATCGGAACCAGATGGTCTTTTCCGCGCGGCGCCGGGAAGAGCTGACCATAGAGCTTTTCATGCTCCAGGAAGATCACAGGATTGGGATCGCGAATCGCCGATTTCAGCAGGCCCTTGGCGTCGGCGGCGGAAAAAGGCGCGACCACCTTGAGGCCGGGGATATGAGCGAATAGCGCGGAAAAATCCTGGGCGTGCTGGGCGCCCACCCGCGCCCGCGCGCCGTTCGGCCCGCGAAAGACGATTCCGACGTTCAGCGCGCCGCCCGACATGTAAAGTGTCTTGGCCGCCGAATTGACGATATGGTCCATCGCCTGAAGCGCGAAATTGAAGCTCATGAATTCGATGACGGGCTTCAGGCCGGCATAGGCCGCGCCGACGCCGAGCCCGGCGAAGGCGTGTTCCGTGATCGGCGCGTCCACTACCCGCTTGGGTCCAAATTCCTGCGCGAGGCCCTGCGTGACCCTGGCCGCGCCCTGGGATTCGCCGACCTCCTCGCCGAGTATGAAAACCAGCGGGTCGCGCCGCATTTCCTCGGCCAGCGCCTCGCGCAGGGCGTCGCGCACGCTGAGGCTCAGAGGCGGCAAATCCTCTTGCGCCTCGGCCGCCTGTTCAGGCGGCGCGGCGGGCTTTTCCATGGCGGCGATCAGCGCGATCGGCGTGTTGACCGCGACCTTTTCCGCGCCTTCGGGAACCAGAATGCGCTCGATCACGCCGGATGCGGCGGCCTCGACCTCCATCGTCGCCTTTTCGGTCTCGATTTCGGCGACGACGTCGCCCGCCTCGACATATTCGCCCGCGCGTTTCAGCCAGCGAGTCAGCTTGCCGAATTTCATTTCGGGCGAAAGCGCCGGCATCAGCACCCGCGTCGCCATTCCCGCGCCCTCTCTCCGGCCCGCCGTCACATCAGCACCTGGGAAAAAAGCTCGGCCGCGACGGGTTCCGGGCTTTGCGCCGCATGCTCCGCGGCGTCCGCGACAATGGCGCGAACTTCCGCGTCGACCTGCTTCAGAAGAGCCTCGTCGGCCTGGCCGGCGTCCAGAATCCGCACGCGCTGACGCTCGATCGGGTCGGGCGCCGCGGCGGCGCGCGGCTCGTCCTTGCGACGATATTTGGCGGGATCGGCCAGCGAATGGCCGCGATAGCGCTCGGCGCCCATTTCCAGGATCGCCGGCCCCTCGCCAGCGCGCGCTCGCGCGATGGCGGCCGTTCCCGCCGCGCGCACCGCGTCGACGTCCATGCCGTCGAGCGCTTCGCCGGGAATGTCGAAGGCGGCGCCGCGGCGGGCGAGTTCTCCTTCCTGACCGGGAACGCTCCGATTGTTTTCGATGACATAAACGATGGGAAGCCGCCAGCGCGCCGCGAGATTGAGACTTTCCGCAACCTGCCCCTGATCGGCCGCGCCGTCGCCGAAAAAGCAGACGCAGACGCGCCCGTCACCGCGATAGGCGTTGGCGAAGGCGAGGCCCGTTCCGAGCGAGGCCTGGGCGCCGACGATGCCGTGGCCGCCGAAATAATCGAGTTCCGGCGCGAACATGTGCATCGAGCCGCCCTTGCCGCCGGAAATCCCGCCGCGACGCCCCATCATTTCCGCAAGAACTGCGCGCGGATCGGCCCCGGAGGCGAGCAGATGGCCGTGGTGGCGGTAGGAGGCGATGAACTGGTCGGTCTCGCGCGCCGCCAGCCTCATGCCGACGACGATGGCCTCCTGGCCGATGGCGAGATGGCAGAAGCCGCCGATCAGCCCCATGCCGAAGAGCTGGCCGGCCTTTTCCTCGAAGCGGCGGATGAGCAGCATGGCGCGATAGACCGCAACGTCGCCGCCATCGCCGAGAAAGGCGGCCAAACGCGATTCGCCGTCCTGCGGCTCATAGGGGGAAGCGGCCATGGCTCCTTCCGCGCCGGATGACCAACCGCGGCTCACGCGTCGTGGAATCGCGGCGATTGGCCGCAGGCTAAAGCGGTTCGCCGCCGCAAGCAATCGGCCTTTGCCGCTCCCGGCCGCCCATGAAGCGGGCGCCGGCGCCGGTCATCCCGCAACCTCAGTTTTTCTGTTGCGGCAGGATGATCACCAGATCGTCCTTGCCCACCCGATTGAGCTCGTTGCGCGCCTCCTCGTCGAGCAGGTCGCGATCGACCACGGGGCCCCGCAACAGCTTGGTCCTCCTGTCCCATACCGCCTTCTCCGCGCGCACCTGCTTCAACTTGGCTTCGACAGAGGCGATTTCGCGTCGGGTCTGGAGGTCCGCGGCGACGCCGCGTCCGCCGTGAAAGGCGTGCCACACGAAAAAGCCGCCCACGGCCCCCGAAAAGAGGTGGAACAGCAAGGGTACGGCGATCGAGGTGAAACGCGTGCGGACGACCATTGCGCGAGCATCGCCGCAAAAAGTTAGATCGCGGTTAATGTTTGATTGATCAAGCCTGTTTTCGCCAGCCGCCCTCTTCCGTCTCCTGCCAATAGGAGAGGCTGGCCCCGGCTTGTTTCAATGCGCTCCATTGTTCGCGGGCGGCGGCGAGGGCGCTGTCGTCTCGTCCGTCGAACAGCAGGATCAGGCGCTCGTAGTCCGAGCCGACGAAGGGTCCCGCCTCGGCGCCGTCGACGAGAAAGCGGATGCGCGCGCCGTTCGGGTTGTCGTCGCCGCAAGTCAGCCAGACCGCCTGCAAGGCTGGATCGCCGTCGCCTTGGGAGCCATGAGGCAGGAAGGATTCCTCGTCGAAGGTCCACAGAAGGTCGTCGATCGCCGCTAGGCGCTCTGGGGCCCGGCATTGCACCACCGCCCGCCAGCCGCGCTTGAGCGCCAGCTCGATCAGGGCGGGAAGCGCCTGTTCGAGCGTGCGCCTCTGTAACTGGTAAAACCAGAACTCAGGCGTCACTTTTCGTAAAAATCCCGCACCAGGCGATCGAGCAGGCGGACGCCCCAGCCCGAGCCCCAGCTTTGGTTGAGGTCGCTGGTCGGCGCCGACATGCCGGTCCCGGCGATGTCGAGATGGGCCCAGGGCGTGTCGTTGACGAATTTCTGGAGGAACTGCGCCGCCGTGATCGAGCCGGCGTTGCGTCCGCCGGTGTTCTTGATGTCGGCGAATTTCGACTCGATCAGCTTGTCATAGGCCGCGCCGAGCGGCATGCGCCACACCTTTTCGCCGGTCTTGATCCCGGCCTCGGTCAGGCGCTGGGCAAGTTCGTCATTATTGCTGAACAGGCCGGCGTATTCCTGTCCGAGCGCGACGAGAATCGCGCCGGTGAGGGTCGCGAGATCGACCATGAAGGCGGGCTTGTACGCGTCCTGGACATGCCAGAGCACGTCGGCCAGCACCAGACGCCCTTCGGCGTCGGTGTTGATGATCTCGATCGTCGTCCCCGACATGGCGGTGACTATATCGGCGGGGCGCTGGGCGCCGCCGCCCGGCATGTTCTCGACCAGGCCGATCGCGCCAACGGCGTTGACCGCGGCTTTGCGCGAGGCGAGGGCGTGCATCAGGCCGGTGACGCAGGCGGCGCCCGCCATGTCGCCCTTCATGTCCTCCATTCCGGCTCCGGGCTTGAGCGATATGCCGCCCGAATCGAAACAGACGCCCTTGCCGACGAAGGCGACCGGCGGAGCGTCCTTCCGTCCGCCGTTCCAGCGCATGATCACCACCCGGCTCGGCCGTTTGGAGCCCTGCCCCACGCCGAGCAGCGCCCGCATGCCCAACGCCTCCATCGCCGGGACGTCGAGGATTTCGACCGCGACTCCCAGTTTTTCGAGTTCCCTGGCCTTTTCCGCGAAGCTCTCCGGATAGAGCAGGTTCGGCGGCAGGTTGACCAGGGTGCGGGCGAGATCGACGCCGTCGGCGAGACCCGCGACGCCAGCGACGGCCGCTTCGTCCGCGCCGGCGATCCTCACATCGGTCGGACCGCCGTTCTCCGAATCGTCCTTAGCCGCCTTCTTGCTCTTGAACTGATCGAATTTATAGGCGCGCAGGCGCAGGCCGAGGGCGAAATCCGCCGCCGCGGCCTTCGCGTCCTCGGGCGGCGAGGCGAAATCGAACAGGACGCGTCCTTGCGCGGCCTTGCCGAGCTTGGCGATGGCCAGGCCGCCGAGGCGCAGGAAATCAACCTTTTCGCCGTCCTTTTCCGGCGCGGTCCCGAGCACTAGCAGCCTTTGAGCGGCGAGGCCGGCGGGCGCCAGAATGTCGAGGGCAGAGCCGATCTTGCCCTTGAAAGAGGCCGCCTCCGCGGCGCGCGCAATCACTTTGGCCGCATCGCCGAGCGCGGCGGCCGAAGCCGCGCCCAGCGCGAGCGCGCCATCGACGAAAACCACCAGGGCGTAGCCGCCCGATTCGGGCGGCGTAGAAAGAGCCTCCGCAATGGGCATGACGCCAAGCGTGACGGACGCGGACATGGAAACCTCGCTTTGGGCGCGCGGCGGGGCGCGGGCAGACTGATGGAAGAAGCTCGCCTCACTATGCGCCCGCGCGGCGAATCCGGTCAATGCGGGCCCAGCCTGAAAATTACGGTCCCGCAAAATAGCGCCTGAGCGCGCCAAAGGACGGCCTTGGAATGGCCCCACTGTCCGGGCTATCTGAGAGCCGCCGCCGCGCGCTTTGCCTCGCGGCCGTTTTGATCTATGTCGAAGCCGCGGCCGCGATCGAAAGCAGCACATGACTCTGGTTGAACATTATATCCTCAAGATCGCCGCCACGGCCTTCCTGGTCGCGCTCGGCGTGCTGACGGCCGTCATCTGGCTGACTCAGGCGATGCGCGATTTCGACCTGATGACCACCAAAGGCCAGTCCCTGATCGTGTTCTTCCATATCACCGGCCTGATCATCCCCTCGCTGCTGATGGTCATCACGCCGATCGCCTTGTTCATCTCCGTCCTATTCGCCCTGAACAAGCTCAACGGCGACAGCGAACTTGTGGTCGCCGCCGCCGCCGGCCTGTCGCCATTCCAGCTTTTCCGGCCTTTCGCCGTCTTGATCGTGGCCGGGTCGCTGTTTTGCGGCTTCATGTCGCTGGAGGCCATGCCATGGAGCTTCCGCGCCTTGCGATTCGCGCTGACCGAGGTCCATTCCGACTTTCTGACCCGAATCGTCCGGCCCGGCGCCTTCAACGCGCTGGATTACGGTCTTTATTTCCACTATCGCGCGCGTGGGCCAGGTGGCGCACTGCTCGGCATTTTCATGCTCG
The DNA here is from genome assembly GCA_021813805.1 of Pseudomonadota bacterium. Taxonomy (GTDB): domain Bacteria; phylum Pseudomonadota; class Alphaproteobacteria; order Rhizobiales; family Beijerinckiaceae; genus Rhodoblastus. The sequence continues at coordinate 59,568 of JAKAJL010000005.1, forward strand.
ACCAACGCGATCCCGGCCAGAACAATGTTTACATCGCGGAAAAGGGAATCGCCTCGAAGGTCGGCGACGAGAGCTATTTGGTGCTCGAAACCGGCACGATCCAGCGCCAGGACAAAGGCTCGGCCGCGCCCGCCATGGTGGTGTTCGACTCCTACGCCCTCGACCTGAGCCATTTCGGGGCCGGCATGGACGCCGGGCCCTTGCGCCCCCGTGAGCGCACCACCTGGGAACTGCTTCATTACGACCCTTCCGACCCCTATGTGAAACTGGACGAAGGTCATTTCCGCGCCGAGCTTCACGACCGCTTCGTCGCTCCACTCTATGCCCTGGCCTTCGGCATGATCGCCTTCGCGGCGCTGGGCGCGCCGCGGACCACGCGGCAAAATCGCGGCCTCGCGATCACGGGAGCGGTCATGGCGGGGCTGGCCCTGCGGGTCGGCGGCTTCGGCGCCACGGCGCTGTTGGCGCGCCAGCCCTCCGCCACGGCGCTCGCCTATTTGCTGCCGCTTTCGGGCTGCGTGCTGGCGGCGGGTTTCGCCTTTGCCCCCGCCTCCGGCCTCCCCTTCCGGCGCGTCCGCGCCAAGCTCGCGGCGGCCTGAATGATCGGACGCACGCTTGGCCTCTATCTCGGCTCGCGATTCGTCAAAAGCGTGGCGGTCGTGTTCTTCACGATTTTCGCCCTGATCTACATGGTGACTTTCGTCGAGTTGCTGCGCCGCTCCAGCGACAGCCCCAACGCCAGCGCGGCCCTGATGGCCTGGCTCGCGTTCCTGGACACGCCGATGGTCGCCGAGCAGATTCTCCCTTTCGTCGTGCTGTTCGGAGCGATGGCGGCTTTCATCAACCTCACCCGCAAGCTCGAACTTGTGGTGGCGCGCGCGGCCGGCGTCTCGGTTTGGCAGTTCCTGGCGCCGCCGGCTTTGGCCGCGCTTGGCCTCGGCTTGGTCGCGATCGGCGTTTACAATCCTCTCTCGGCGACGATGAAGCAGCACGCCGAGATCGCGGAGGCGCGGGTTCTCAAAAACAAGCTGCTCGCCAACGACACCAGCATGTGGATTCGCCAGACCAGCCCGGTCGGACAGTCCATCCTGCGCGCGTCCGCCTCGACGGATTCCGGTTTGCGCCTGTTCAATGTCTCGGCCTATGTGTTCGACAAGGCCGGGGCCTTCCTGGAACGGGCCGACGCCGACGAGGCGGATATGGTCGGTGGCGAGTGGCGGCTTTCCCATGTCGTGATCACCGCGCCCGGAGTCGCGCCGCGGAGAGCGGATGTTTACCATCTCGCGACTAATCTGCTCCCCAGTCAGGTCGTACAGAGTTTCGTGTCGCCTGAATCGGCCCCATTCTGGTCTTTGCCGCGCCTGGTGAAAGACACGGAGGAAGCCGGTCTCGACGCAGTGGGGTATCGTTTGCGTTTCCAGTCTCTCCTCGCGTTGCCCGCGCTTCTCGCGGCCATGGTATTGATCGCCGCCGCGTTTTCGCTGAAGCTGTCCCGCATGGGAGGCGTCGGCATGCAGGTTTTGGGTGGCGTCGGAGCCGGCTTCGTGCTTTATGTCGCCAGGAAACTCGTATCCGACCTCGGCGCCGCGGGCGTGCTCAGCGCGCCCGTGGCCGCGTGGTCGCCTGCGGTTGTGGCGAATATGTTGGGCGCGCTCACTCTTCTTAATCGCGAGGACGGCTGATGGCCCTGGACCGTCCCGACCGCCTCAATCGCCGTCACGCCCGCGCGCGCCGTCACGCCCGCGCGCGCCGTCACGCGCGCGCGCTGCGCTGGGGCGTTTTCGGCGCGCTCGCCGCGGGATTAATCGCCGCCGCCCCACCTCTCGCGACTGGCGCCGCCGCCCAGACCCTGGGCGACCGAATCGCTGGCGCGGGCAGCGGCAAGAAGGGGCCGATGGTCGTCGAGGCCAATCAGGTCGTCTATGACGACAAGACCCATGCCGTGTCGGCGGTGGGCGACGCTCAGATCTACTATGAAGGGAAAACGCTCGAAGCCGACCGGGTGACCTATTTCAAGGACACCGGCCGCGTGCTGGCCGAAGGCTCTGTCAAGCTCACCGAAGCCGACGGCACCGTGACCCATGCCGACAAGATGGAGCTGTCCGGCGATTTCAAGCAGGGCTTTGTCGACACATTGCGCGCCGACACCAAGGAGCGCACGCATCTCGGCGCGACCCGCTCGGACAAGGTGGACCAGGACACGACCGTGTTCCACAAGGGCACCTACACGGCCTGCCCGAGTTGCGCCCAGCACCCGGACCGGCCGCCGTTGTGGCGGCTGCGCGCCAAAAAGATCATTCACAAGAACAACGAGCAGATGCTCTATTTCGAAGACGCGACCTTCGATCTCTACGGCTTCCCGATCGCCTATTTCCCGTTTTTTTCGACGGCGGACCCTAGCGTCAAGCGCCAATCCGGCTTCCTGATGCCGACGCTCGGCTTCTCCACCACGGCCGGCTACGGCTTCGGCGTGCCCTATTTCTGGAACATCTCGCCGAACATGGACTTGACCCTGACGCCGAAATATTACGTGCGCCAGGGCCTGTGGGGCGACGTGGATTTTCGCTACCGGCTCGACAACGGCTATTTCTATATCGACGCCAACGGCATCCGTCAGAATAACGACGCCGCCTTCGCGCCTCAGCCCTGGGGCGCGGGACCCCAGCCCTCGGGCCTGGGCGGCGTGACCGACCGCGGGTCGATCACCACCCAGGGCACGATCTGGCTCAGTCCGAACTGGAAATTCGGCTGGGACGTGATGCGTCTGTCCGACAAATGGTATCTCTATGACTATGGCATCCCGAACCAGGTTCTGGTCCCGACCCTCCCCGGCAATGTCTTCAGCGAGACGGCGTCGACCGTCTATCTGACCGGCCAGGGCGACCGCGGCTATTTCGACCTGCGCGGCTATTCCTTCCAGGGGCTGACCAATTTCGACTATCAGCCCCAGCTCGCCGCCGTTTGGCCGATGCTGGACTACAACAAGACGATCGACCTTCCGCCCGAGAAAACCTACGGCCTCGGCGGCCAGATCGAAGTCGACGCCAATCTGACCAGCTCCTCGGCGGCGTTGGCCTCCTTCCAGCAGACCAACGCGATCGAGGTCGACAATCTCTACGGTCTCCATCCGGTCTGCAACAGTCCGGTCACCGGCCTCCCCGATTACAACCCCGGCGCCTGCATCCTGCGCGGCATCGGCGGCAGCTACACTTCCGGCACGGTCCAGCTGTCGTGGGAGCGCAAAATCATCGACCCCTTGGGCGAGGTCTTCACGCCCTTCGCCTTCGTACGCGCCCATGGAGATTATCTGGACTATTCGACGTCGGGTTACGCGACCTTCGGCTCGGACACCATCGCCAACGCCTACCAGAGCAATTATTTCTCTTATAACAACCAGTTCCAGGGCCTGGTGACGCCGGGCGTCGGCCTGGAATGGCGCTATCCCTTGCTGGCGCGGCTGCCGATCGGCTCGCTGGTGATCGAGCCGATCGGCCAGATCATCGCGCGCCCCAATGCCCCGCCCTCGAACCTGCTGGTCAATCTCGACGCCCAAAGCCTCGTGTTCGACGATTCGAACCTTTTCGCATGGAACAAATATTCAGGCTATGACCGGTTCGAAACCGGCGTGCGCGCCAATTACGGCGCCCAGTTCACCCTGGACATGGACCAGCACGGCTATGTCAACGCCCTGTTCGGCCAATCCGCCCAGGTCGCCGGCGTAAATCCTTTCAGTACCCCGGATATGGCCAATATCGGGCTTGAATCGGGATTGAACACCCCCCTCTCCAATTATGTGGCGCGTGTCTCCTACGTGCCCAACAGCAATTACAGCTTCATCACCAAGGCGCAATTCGACGAGGCGACCTGGGCCTTGGCGCGGTTGGACATCAGCGCGCACGCCAAATACGGCCCGATCGATTTCAGCGGCCAGTTCGCGGATTACGAGCAGCAGCCTTTGATCGGCTATATCTATCGGCGCGAGGGCCTTCAGTTCACGACGCGATATGACGTCGCGGAGCATTATTTCGTCTCAGGCAACATCAATTTCGACCTCAGCCGGCACTATTACTACCCCGCCTACCTTCCCACCCCTCAGCCGGTCTACTCCATCGCGACCTGGGGTCTCGGCGCCGGCTATGCGGACGATTGCACCAAGGTGACGCTGAATTACTACAACACGATCTCGGACATGTACTTGAATCCGCCGACCTATATGCGCAACCAGGTCCTGATGGTGACGGTCGACCTCCGTACGCTCGGCCAGATCAGGGCCCCGATCACGCTTACGCCCAGCCAGGTGCAGGACGGCATCCACTATACCTACAATTGAGCATTGACCGGGCTCGCAGCGTGGCGCGACGTAGAGCCGGCGCGGCGCTGGCGTCTTGCCCTGGCGCGCCTAATGCGGTTACAGCATGTTGCGCCGATCGGATTGCCGCCGCAATTTTCGCAAATGAGAAGAGTCGGCGGCGCGCGCGGCGTCGAGGAACAGGCTGTCACGGATCAGGAACATGGCATTGCGGTTCAGAACAAATTTCGGCTGTCCGGCGCGGGCGGTCGCGCTCGGCCTGCTCGTCATGGCGGCGCTTGCGCCGGCGCAGGGCGTCCGCGCCCAGACGATTGTCGCCAGCATCAATGGCGATCCGGTCACAACCTACGATCTTGCGGAGCGCGCCAAACTATTGCGCGCCATGGGCCAGCCGTCGTCGCCCTCGGCGGCGATGGACAGCCTGATCGAATCGCGGGTGAAGGCCACCGAGGTCAATAAATTCAATATTCACGTCACATCGGCCCAGCTGGGTCCGGCCATTCATTACTACGCCCAGAAGGCGCATATGACGGATGCGCAGCTCCAGCAGCGGATCGCCGCGGCTCATGTCGATCACAAGCACGTCGAAAATTTCTTCTCCATCCATGTCGCCTTCGATGTCTACGCGCGCGCGCGCAACCGCGCCGTCGAAGCGAGCAGCGCGGACGTGGACGCCGAAATGGCGCGCGACAAATCGATCGCCCAGGAAAAAACCTACACGCTTCGTCAGGTGCTGCTGATCGTGCCGTCGTCACAGGGAGTGGCGGGTCTTCAGGCGGCCGCCAGGAAGATGGAGGCTTTGCGCGGGCGATTCGTCAATTGCGACACCGGGCCCAAAGTCGCCGCCGAACTCGGCGATTTTGTCGTCCGCGACCCGGTCACCCGAACCTCGTCGCAACTGGGCGAGCCATTGTCGGCCCTGCTCGACAAGACGCCGATTGGCCATCTGACGCAGCCGAGCCGCGACTCGAGCGGACTCGCCGCGATCGCCGTTTGCGAGCGCAAGACCGCCTCCACCGACGCGCGGCGCCAGGAGGCGCAGGACAAGGTCCTGCAACGCATCGTCGAAAAGCAGGCCCAGGAGCTTTATGCCGATCTGCGCAGCCATGCCGTGATCGTCAAAACAGGAAAATGAGCGAAATCCCGCGCCCCCTCTGCCTGACTCAAGGGGACCCGTCTGGGATCGGGCCGGACATCACGCTCGCGCTTTACAGCCGCGCCCGCGAGCAGGGCGCGGCTTTCTTCGAGCCTTTTTTTGTCCTGACCGACCCCGATCTGCTGCGCCGCCGCGCCGGCCAGCTCGGCCTCGCGGTCGAAATCGCCGAAGCGGCGCCCGAAGAGGCGGCAAAAATCTTTCCCTCCGCTTTGCCCGTGGTCGCCCTGGACGCCCGCGTCCGCGGCGAGCCGGGGCGGCCCGACCCGAACGACGCGGCGGCGACCATCGAATCGATCGCCCGCGCGGTGGAATTCGTCCATGCCGGCCGGGCGGCGGCCGTCGTCACCAATCCGATCGCCAAATCCGTGCTCTACCGCGCCGGTTTCGCCCATCCCGGCCATACCGAATTTCTGGGCGAACTGGCGGAAAAAAATTTCGCCCGGCCCGCGCGGCCGGTGATGCTGCTGTGGTCGCGCGAACTGGCCGTGGTCCCGGCGACCATCCATGTGCCTCTGGCGCAGGTTCCCGCCCTGCTCAAAACCGACGACCTCGTCGAGATCGGCGCAATTGTCGCCGAGGCGTTCCGGCGCGATTTCGACGTCGCCCGGCCGCGACTGGTTTTTGCCGGCCTCAATCCCCATGCCGGCGAGGACGGCGCCATCGGCCGCGAGGACATCGAGATCATCGCGCCGGCGGTCGCGCGGCTTTCCGCGCGCGGTTTGGATGTTCGCGGGCCCCTGCCCGCCGACACCATGTTCCACGCGGCAGCGCGGAAAACCTATGATGTCGCGATCTGCGCCTATCACGATCAGGCGCTGATCCCGATCAAGACGCTCGCTTTCGACAGCGGCGTCAATGTCACCCTCGGCCTGCCCTTCATCCGTACCTCACCCGACCACGGCACGGCTTTTTCCATCGCCGGAACCGGCCGGGCCAGCGAAACCAGCCTTGCCGAGGCGACAGCGCTCGCCGCGCGCATGGCCCGCGCGCGCCTCGAAGCGTCGCGCGCATGAGCGGCGATCTCCCGCCTTTGCGCGAGGTCGTCGCCCGCCACGGCCTGAGCGCGAAGAAATCGCTCGGCCAGAATTTTCTCTTCGACCTCAATCTCACCGGAAAAATCGCCCGCGCCGCCGGCCCGCTGGACGAGGCGACCATTCTGGAGATCGGCCCCGGTCCCGGCGGCCTGACCCGCACCTTGCTCGCGCAGGGCGCGAAAAAGGTGATCGCGGTGGAGCGCGACGACCGCTGCCTCGCGGCGTTGGAGGAAATCGCCGGGGCCTATCCTGGACGGCTGGAGGTTTTTGCCGGCGACGCCCTGACGCTGGATTATCCCGCCTTCGTCGCCGAGCGCGCGACGGAAGGCCCGGTCCGCATTTGCGCCAACCTGCCCTATAATATCGGCACGCAACTGCTGACGACCTGGCTCACCCTCGACGCCTGGCCGCCCTTCTATGACCGGCTGGTGCTGATGTTCCAGCGCGAGGTCGCGGAAAGGATCGTGGCCAGCCCACGCGAGCGCGCCGACTATGGCCGCCTCGGCGTGCTGGCCAATTGGCGCTGCGCGACGCGGATTCTGTTCGACGTGCCGCCGTCCGCCTTCACGCCTCCGCCGAAAATCACCTCCAGCGTGGTCGAATTGCGGCCGCGTTCGGCTCCGGTCCCCTGCGAGGTCAAGTCGCTGGAGGCGGTGACGCTGGCCGCCTTCGGCCAGAGGCGCAAAATGCTGCGCCAGGCCCTCAAGAGCCTGCCCGGAGTTGGCGATCCCGCGCCGCTGCTGGAAGAGGCCGGAATCGCGCCGACACGGCGCGCGGAGGAAATCGATGTCGAGGGTTTTTGCGCCCTCGCCCGCGCCTTTTCGCGAAGGCGCGCTTAATGTTCCGTGTTGGCGGCGCGCGGACCCAGCGCGCGCATCAGGGCGACGAGAGCCGCGAAAAGCGCCGCCGCCGCCGCGACAAGGCGCGGGCTGCGGATCGCGAGCCGCGCGGCAACCGGCGCCGCGCGAACCAAAACATTGGTCTTGACCGCGACCTCGACCTGCTCCGCCGCGCGGTTCAGCGCTTTGGCCGCAACGACAAGAAGGATCGCGCCGAAAACCAGCGCGCCGCCGCCGACGGAAAGCGCCGCCAGCCAGGGGGCCAGACGGGCCAGAAGCGCGAGATAAGCGGCAAAGGCGAAAAAGCTCAAGGACAGCAGCAGCAGAACCGCGCCGGCCAGCGCCCCGACGGCGAAAAGCCGGAAACGGCGCGAAAGCACGGCCGTCTCCAGGCCCAGGACGGAAAACACGCCGCTCATGTCCGGGGCGCCCGATTGCGCCACAGCCCGACGATGAGGCCAAGGCCGAGCGCCGCCGCGAGCCACGGCAAGGGATTGCGCCGCACCGACTGCGAAATCTCCGCGAGTCCGGCCTCCCCGATGTCGCGGGCCTCGCCCGCGAGTTCGGCGAGATTGTCAGAGGCCGCCCGGCCCGCCTCTTTCAGCGCCCTCGCCGCCGCCTCTGGATCGGCGCCGAGCAGCGAAGCAAGCTCCTCCATCGCCCTTTGGACGGCGCCGAGGGCCTGCGCAACCGAGGAGGCGTCGCCTTCTTTGTCCGGCTGGGGGGATTCGTCGGCTTCGGCGGACTTCTTGCTGGTCATGGCGGACTCCGGGCCTGACGCAGTTTAGACCGAAAAATTGACGATTCGCAAAAAGGGGCGTGCTCGGAACGCCGCGCGCCCCGAGCGCTGGCGCCTCAATGCATCTTCATGCGCTCCATTTTCGGCCCCGTCGAGGTCATGTCCATGACCGGCGCCGAAACTTCGACCTTGCCGGCCTTGGCGAAATCGAGGGTCAGGATCACGGTCTCGCCCGTTTTCAGCGGCTTCTTCAGCCCGACCAGCATGACGTGATAGCCGCCCGGCTTGAGGGCGACCGCACCATGCGCGGGAACGGCGAGGCCGTCGGTGACCGCCCGCATTTTCATCACCCCGTCCGCCATTTTCATTTCATGGATTTCGGTCGTGGCCGCGATGTCGGACGAGACGCCGGTCAGCCGGTCATCGGCGTTCCCGACGTTTTCGATGGTCATATAGGCGGCGCCGGCGGTCGCGCCGGCCGGCGTGGCGCGCGACCACGGATGATCGACGCGGACCGCTCCGGTCTGGGCGGCGGCCGGACCGGCGACGGCCAGCAGCAGGGCCGTGGCGGCGAATAGGGGCGGAAGCTTCATGACGTTCTCCTTTTGCGCCCGCATCCTGCGCGGGTCTTTCAAACATTGGTCCGGAGGGAGCCGTCCGGTTCGCGGGCGTGGACTTTGTCCCGGGCAAAGCGCGGCGACAAGGTCACGGCGCCCGCGCCGACGGGCGCGAACGACGGGGAGGTCATGGATCCGGTCGCGGCGATTCATTCTCATCCACGCCGGCCGGACGGCCGGCGGCAAGGTTGGCGCCGATCCTATGCGCCGCGCGCCGGGGCGGCAATCGGTTTCCGCGGACGCCTCGTCGCGCAAATATTGCAACAAGCTTCCCGCTGGCGCGAAAGCGTCCCGGTCCTTAAGCGAACGAATAATCGCGTCATTCATTGCACAGACCAGAAGCCGGTGAACAACGTCGGGCGCCGGATTTTTCGGCTCCGGGCCGGGCGCCTCCAGGTCGCAGGCGAGCGCGACGATCGGCGGAGTCGAGCCGCCAGGAGCGAGGCGCGCTATGGCCTCTATTTCAGGTCGCCGATGAAATAGCCCTCCAACATCCGGTCGGCCGCCTCGGAATGGCGGCGGCCCCTGGTCTTGGTGTCGTAAGCCGCGGAGGCTTCCCTCCCGCACCAGACTTCGATGACATCGGGCCGCGACGGATGGTCCGGCAGATAGGCGGTCACGTCATAGACCTTGCCATGAATGGCCATCCAGCAATCTCCGGGCGAGGCATGGGTCGCAACCTCGGCCAGAGAATAGTCTTTCTTCACGGGCGCCCCGGAGTCGGCGAGCGTCTCCGGCGCCGAAAGACCGGCTAGCCACAGGCCGCCGACCAGAACCCAGAATGCGGCGGTCGCCATGAGATAGATTTTGCGCATCACAGGGGTCCGAAATTTTCGAAATGCATCCGGCGATAGGCGACGCCGCGCCGGCGAAGAAAACGAGCGAAGGTTTCGACCATCGGCGGCGGCCCGCACAGCCAGAATTCGCCCTTCCCGATTTGCTTCTCGGCGGGAAGGACGCTTTCAGGATCCATTGGCTCGTTGCCCGTCGCCTTGAGCAGCAATGTCAATTTCGGCCAGCGCGCGGCGTGGGCGCGCAGTTCGTCGACGAAAAGCGCGTCGGCGCCCGAGCGATAGAGATAGATCAATGTGGTCGGGCTGTCCAACCTGCCGGCGCGCAACAAGGCCAGGAACGGCGTGATTCCGACGCCGCCGGCGATCCAGTATTGCGGCGTCGGCGCGGGATCGGCGAGAAATTCGCCGAATGCCCCCTGGACGCGCGCCGGAACCCCCGGTTCGATGGATTGAATGTTGCGCGTGCAGTCGCCAAGCGCCTTCACCGCGATGCGAAAGCCGGAAACGCCATCGACCGAACTGACGGTGAAAGGGTGAAACTCGCTGCAGCCCTTGAACCGCCGGCTGGACTGAAAGGCGACCAAGGCGAATTGCCCGGGTTTCGCCGCGATGGCTTCGCCCAGAGGCGCCAGACTGACTTCGACGGCGTTGGGGGAGACGCGCGCAACCGAGCAAACGACATAGGGAGAGGCGCCGAGGCCCCAGTCTGCGCGCATGAAGCGCCAGGCGAGCAGCGCCGAACTGACGAAAAGGATCGGCGTGACCGGTTCGTCGATCCCTAACAGGATGAGATGGAGCAACCCGACCAGCACCGCAACGCCGAGCGCCGCATGGAGGGGGCGGCGAATTTGATAGCGCAGACGCGTGGCGAAGGTCGCGCCTAGCCCGAACATGAGCAGAAGCAATGACAGCCATCCCGTCCAGACCGGCCAGCTTTCGCTGAAGGGCGACAGAAGCTCCCATGCTTCCCGCGGAGCCTTCGGCAGGGAGGCTCCGGCGAGCAGCAGCGGGTGCGCCAACAGCGCTATGTAGGCCGCCATGCCGAGCCGATGATGCCAGCCATACATATTTTCCAACCCGCCAAGCAGGGGCGCCAGGCGTGGTTCGCGCAGGGCCAGGAAGAGGCTGGCGAGAAGCATGGCGCACCCGGCCCATCCGAGGCCGATCCCGATTTGCCGAGCCGGCGCGCCCCCTTCGGGATATGCCCAGAACACCAGTCCCGCGACGAAGAAGAACGCCAGGATGGGAACCGACAATTTGGCCAGGTCTCGCATGCCGTCCGCCGCCAAGGTCAGTCTTGTGAATCGGACTGGGGCCGCAAATGCGCGCAGAAGTCGCGGCCGTGTTCAGGCAACGTGAGCCCGAGACGCGCGGCGCGCTCCTGCATCAGGCGATGGTGCGCGACCTGATAGGTGTGGCAGTCGTCGTAATTGGCGAAGGACCTGATCTTCGCCTGATGCGCAATTCGCTCCGCCGGCGACATAAGCATCCAGCCGCGCGTGTTTCCCTCGTTCGCCCGCCATGGCCCGGCGGCTTGCGCCGCCACGGTCAAAAAGCCGGCGAACGGAAGGAGCAGCGCGAAGAAATGGAAACGATTGCGCCTTGTCACGAGAATGATCGCCTCTTCATTATTTAATGATCGCACGTCACAGGCGGCGGGTCTCTGACATGGATCATGACCAGCGGAGCATCGCGTGCGCGCCGACGCGGCTCCCGTCCCTTCCCGTCCGGGCAACCAAATTTTCCCATAGCGCGCCGATGCTTACAGGTCGCTGACATTGGTCGTCAGCGGCCCGTCATTGCGTCCATGGCAGAAGCCCGCCACCGCCCGCGAACGAAAGCGGGGTTCGTGGAAAGAGGAAATGATGCGCAAATTGGCCGTTCTCGCGGGGATCGCCGCTCTCGTCGGCGCCGCAGGTTTCGCCCATGCGGAGAGCGATGGCCGGCCCTGCATGATCGCGCCGGAAGGCGATTATCTGACGGTCGACGCCTTCCTCGCCAAGGCAATCGACCAGGCCTACAAAGTCCGCAGCCTTGAAACCAAAGCGGGATGCGGCAAAATCCGCGCGGTCGACAGAAACGGCGGGGAAGCCGAGCTTTTTGTCGATCTGGCCTCCGCCGACGCCACAAAACGCAATGACTGAGTTCTTTTCCGATTGCGGCTGGCGACGCCGGCGGCGCCATGCCGCCGGACAGGCCGTCGCCCGAGACGCGGCCGACGCCCCTGGCCGAAGATTCGAAGAGTTAAGACGCGGCTCGCGTCGCCGCCTTTGTCAGCAACATCCGGTTGAAGTATTGATACATGTCAGCGAATGGTCAGCCTAGGCGGCCGATAATTCCGCGCCGTAGACTGGCGCTCGAAGGTCATGTACTTGGCGCACATTTACCGCGCGTTTGCGTCGCGCGCGCTCGGTCGGCGAGTTGGAGCCGCGCGGCGCCGGTCCCTGCCGGCGCGAAGAATCACGGCGCGGGCGATGCTTCGTGGGCAAACCGGAACTTCGTCATGAGTTGGACTCTTGCCTTTTTCCTTCGCTCGCCCCGCCGCCTGGCCGCGTGGGTCGCGTTTTTTCTTTTCGCCCTGGCGCCCGCCCGTCTTCCTGCGAAGGAGCTTCTCCTCACTCCCGAACAGATCAAACAGCTCGACATCCGGCTCGCCGAAGTCCGCCCGGCGACGAAGAGCATTGTCGCGACCTTGCCCGCGACGATCGTGCCGCCGGTCAATTCGCGCATCGCGGTGACGGCGCCTTTCGCCGGAACCGTGGTCCAGGTTCATGGCCTGCCGGGCCAGGCGGTCCATAAGGGCGAGCCGCTGGTGGGCTTGACGAGCCGCGACCTTACAGAGGCGATCGTCCGGCTGAAGCAGGCCGAGGCCGACTTGCAGGCGGCGGAGGCCATCGCGCGGCGTCAGCGTGAATTATACGCCAAGAACCTCGTGTCGTCCGGCAAGCTCGGCGAGGCCGAGGCGCAGGTCGCCAAGGTCCAAGCCCTGGTGCGGCAGAGTGAGCGCCTGCTGAAGATCGGCAACATCCAGATCAATCCCGACGGCAGTTACGCGCTGACCGCGCCCAACGACGGGCGGATCGTCGAAATGCGCGTCGCGCCCGGCGCGGCCTTGCAGGCGATGGACACGGCGGCGGTCATCGACACGAGCAGCGAACTCTGGCTTCAGGCGCAGCTTCCCGCGCAACTGGTGGGTAAGGTTCTGGTCGGCGACGGGATCGACCTGCCCGATGGCGACGCCGGCAAGGTCATATCGGTCGGCGTCACCCTCGATCCGGTCACCCGTTCGACCACACTGCTCGCCGAAATTCCGGCCAGCGCCAAGCATATCGCCGGCCAGACCACTTCGATCACCATCGTCAAGCCGGTGAAGGGCAAGGAACTGGAGATCTCCACCGAAGCCATCGACTGGATCGCCGGCGCGCCTTACGTCTTCGTGCGGTCGAAGAACGGATTCCTGCCAATGCCCGTCGTCATCAGGGGCCGCGCCGGCGAGGTCGCCACGATCGAGGCCGATCTGCAGCCGGGCCAGCAGCTTGCCGTCAACGGTCTCGCGCAGCTTGAAAAAATCATGTCCGGGGAATGAACATGCTTCGCCGGCTCGTTGAATTCTCGCTGTCGCAACGCCTGTTCGCTCTCCTGGTCGCCGTTCTGCTGGCGGCGGGCGGCGGTTACGCCTTCTCGCGGCTGCCGATCGACGCATTTCCCAATATCGCCCAGACGCAGGTCAAGATCATTCTCAAGGCGCCGGGCATGACCCCGGAAGAAGTCGAGACGCGCGTGGTCGCGCCGCTCGAAATGGAGCTGCTCGGCATTCCCGGCAAGACCATTCTGCGCTCGTCAGCCAAATACGCCATCGCCGACCTCACTTTGGATTTCGCCGACGGAACGGACATCTACTGGGCGCGCCAGCAGGTCGCCGAGCGGCTCGCCGCCGTCCGCCCCGACCTGCCCGCCAATGTCGCCGGCGGGCTGGCGCCGATCTCGACGCCGCTGTCCGATGTCTTCATGTTCACTGTCGAGGGCCGCGGCCTTTCGCTGGAAGAGCGCCGCACCCTGCTCGACTGGACGATCCGCCCCGCCCTGCGCACTATTGCGGGCGTCGCCGACGTCAATGCGCTCGGCGGTTTCGTCCGCACGTTCCAGGTCTCGCCCGACGCGCGGCTTCTCGCCGCGGCCGGAATGAGCGTCGCCGACCTGATCGACGCCATCTCCGCCAATAATCGCAACGACGGCGCGGGGCGGCTCAGCGATGGCGAAAAAGCCCTGGTCGTTCGATCGGAAGGCGCGATTCAAAAGCCTCAGGATCTCGAACAGATCGTTCTGAAGAACGTCAATGGCCGCATTTTGCGTGTCGGCGACGTGGCGACGGTTCGCATCGGCGAACTCACCCGCTACGGCGCCGTCACGGAAAACGGCGCCGGCGAAACGGTCGAGGGGCTGGTGATCGCCTTGCGCGGCGCCGACGCCAGCGCCGTCGTCAAGGCCGTAAGCGATCGGCTGCAGGAGCTGAAATCGAGTTTTCCGCCAGGCGTGTCGCTGAACGTCTTCTACGACCGCTCGGACCTCATCCACAAGGCGGTGGGCACGGTCAGGAAGGCCCTGATCGAGGCCACGGTTCTGGTCGTGTTCCTGCTTCTGCTGTTTCTCGGCAACCTTCGCGCCGCGCTTGTCGTCGCCGTGACCTTGCCGATGGCGGCCCTGACGACCTTTCTCATCATGTGGCTCGCCGGCATGTCGGCCAATCTCATGAGTCTCGGCGGCCTGGCCATCGCCATCGGCCTGATCGTCGACGCGGCCGTGGTCGTGGTGGAAAACAATGTCGAACGTTTGGCGCACGCCCACGACAGCCCGACGCCGACCATCCATCACATCTATCAGTCGACCGCCGAGGTCACGGCCCCGGTCGCCTCGGGGATTCTCATCATCTGCCTCGTCTTCCTGCCCCTGCTGTCTCTGCAGGGACTCGAGGGCAAGATGTTCGCGCCGGTGGCGCTCACCATCGTTTTCGCCCTGAGCGGATCGCTGCTGCTGTCGCTCACCCTGATCCCCGTGCTCTCGTCGATGCTTCTGAAAGTCTCGGGCCATGGCGAGCCGTGGCTCATGCGGGTTCTGACGCCCGTTTACGGAAGGGTTCTCGACTTTGCGCTGCGCCGGCCTCTGCCCGTCGTCGCCGTCGCGGCCGGCGGCCTCGTCGCCGCGGTCGTCGCCTATGGCGCGGTCGGCAAGGCGTTCATGCCGTCGCTGGACGAGGGCGCGATCATCATGCAGACGACGAAACTCCCGTCGATCAATCTCGCCCACAGCGTCGCGCTCGATCTGCTGATCCAGAAAAAGCTGCTCGAACGGGTCCCGGAGGTCGAGCGCATCGTGACGCGCGTCGGCGCGGACGAGCTGGGCCTCGACCCGATGGGCCTCAACGAGGCCGATAACTTCCTGGTGCTGAAGCCGAAGGAGAAGTGGCGAGTTCCGGACAAGGAGTGGCTGCTATCGCAATTGCGTCAGGCGATGTCCGAAATTCCCGGAGTCGAGTTCGCCTTCACCCAGCCCATCGAAATGCGCGTGTCGGAAATGCTGACCGGCTCGCGCGGCAATCTGGCGGTCAAGATCTTCGGTCCCGATCTCGGCGCGCTCGCCGAACTCGCGGGCCGCGTCAAGGCGACGCTGGAGAAGGTTCGCGGCGCCGCCGAAGTGATGACTCCATCAGCCGGCGCGGTCGATTACCTCCAGATCAAGCTTGACCGGATGGCGCTTGGCCGCGCCGGAGTGTCGGTCACCCGCGTCCAGGACGAATTGCGCGCGCTGCTCGAAGGCGCGCCAGCCGGATTGGTGATCGAACCCGGGCGGCGCACCAATATCCTCGTCCGCGGCCCGCAGCCGGTCCGCGAATCGCCGGAGCTCTTTGCCCAAATGCAGCTGGCGGCGGGCGACGGCGGCATGATCCGCGTCGGCGACGTCGCCCAGCTGACCCGTCAGTCCGGCGTGGTGAAGGTCGACCGTGAGGACGGCTCGCGTTTTTCGATCATCCAGGCCTATGTCAGCGGGCGCGACCTCGTCGGCTTCGTCGAGGACGCCCAGAAGGCGGTGGCCAGGGACGTCCCCTTGCCGCGCGGTTACAGGCTGGTATGGGGCGGCGAGTTCGAAAACCAGCAGCGCGCGGCCGCGCGCCTCGCCATCGTCGTGCCGATCGCGCTCGGTTTGATTTTCGTTGTGCTTTTCGCCACGCTCGGATCGGTGAAACAGTCGCTCCTGATCCTCGCCAATGTCCCCTTCGCCCTGGTCGGCGGACTTGTCGCGCTCTGGATCTCGGGGCAATATCTGTCGGTCCCGGCGTCGGTCGGCTTCATCGCGCTTCTAGGCATCGCCGTACTCAACGGTCTGGTCATGGTCGGCTATTTCAATCAGCTCCTGGCGGGGGGCGCGCCGATCGACGTCGCCGTGCGCGACGGCGCGCTGCGCCGTTTGCGGCCCGTCATGATGACCGCGACCATCGCCGCGTTCGGGCTTGTGCCGCTGCTTTTCGCGACCGGCCCCGGATCGGAGATCCAGAAGCCGCTCGCAATTGTGGTGATCGGCGGCCTGATTACCTCGACCCTTCTGACGCTGGTGCTGCTGCCGATCTCCTTCCGGCGCTTCGGCGCTCCGGCCGGCCCCTCGCGAGTTGAAACGCGGAAACCGCAATGGACCACGACCTCTGCAAACTGACGCTGGTCTTTCCTTCCGCCGCGGAAGACAAGATTCTCGACGTCCTCCTCGATTCGGAGCCTCCGCTGCCCGGTTTCACCAGCCTGCGCGCGGAAGGCCATGGCGCGAGCTTCGACGACGTCTCCGCGCGCGAAAAAGTTCGCGGGCGTGTTGAACGCCGCATGGCCGTCCTGGTGCTGGCGCGGGAACGGGTGGAGACGCTGCTGACCGATCTGCGCGAGCGCTGTCCCGTTCCGGATCTGACCTACTGGGTGGAATCGGTCGAACGCTTCGGTCAATTCAGGTGACCGCCCCGACGAGGAAGGCCGCGGCGTCCGCGCGACGCGGCTGCGCCGCCGTTTTCCTTGCGTCCCTCTCGGCTTTTTCGCCTTTCAACGCGGCGGCGGAAACGATGTCGGGCGCGCTGGCGCGCGCTTATGAAGCCAATCCGGACCTCAACAGCGAACGCGCCGGCGTTCGCGCCAGCGACGAGAACGTCCCGAAGGCCAAGGCCGGCTGGCTGCCGAATATTTCCGCCGCCGCCAGCGCGGCCTACGAATACAGCGTTTCGATCAACGATCCGCTCGAACCGGGGTTGCAAAAAATGGCGGCGACTCCGCGCGACTATGGCGTGACGGCCACCCAGACCTTGTTCGACGGACAGCGCACGGCGAATGCGGTCAGCGGCGCCGAGTCCGGCGCGCTGATGGCGCGCGAAACTCTGCGCGATGCCGAATCCACCATCCTGCTCGCGGCGGCGACCGCCTATATGGACGTCTTGCGCGATACTGCGACCCTCGCGCTGAGACGGAACAATGTCGCGGTCCTCGAGGTCGAGTTGCAAAATGCGCAAAGCCGTTTCGACGCGAATGAAGTGACAAGGACCGACGTCGAACAGGCCAAGACGGCGTTGGCCACGGGTCGCGCGGATGTCGCCTTGGCGCGCGCCCGACTGGACGCCAGCGCCGCCACCTATCGGCGCACGATCGGCGCCGAGCCGGTTCGGCTGAATCCGGCCCAGCCGATCGAAAAATTGCTTCCGCCTAGCCTCGATGGAGCGATCGACCTCGCTCTGGCTAAAAACCCGACGATCCTCGGCGCGCTGCATCAGGTCGATGTCGACGAGGCGGCGGTCAAGGCCGCCGAGAGCGCCCTGTCGCCGACAGCGACCGCGGCGGCCAATGTCCAGCAGCAATATGACGTGACCGGAATCCCCGGCTATAATCAAACGATCGCCGCCGTTGGCGGCCAGATCGATATTCCGATCTATCAGGGCGGAGCCGAATATGCCGCCATTCGCGGCGCCAAGGAGCGCCTCGGCAAGACGCGTCTCGCCGTGGAAACGCGGCGCCGCGCCGTCAGAGCGGATGTCACGGTCGCATGGGCCCAACTGGCGGCGGCGCGCGCGTCGATCCCCGCCACTGAGGCGAATGTCAAGGCGGCTGAATTCGCGCTCGATGGCGTGCGGGAAGAAGCCAAGGACGGTCTGCGCACGACGCAGGACATCCTGAACGCCCAGCAGGACCTGCTCAACGCGCGCGTGCGTCTGGTGACCGCCCAGCGCGATCGCGTCGTCGCGTCCTATGCGGTCATGTCGGCGATGGGGCTGCTTTCCGCGCGCCGGCTGGCCCTTTCCGTCGCGATTTACGATCCCGCAGTCCACTATCGGCAGACCAGGAATCGTTTTTTCGGCATGACCACGCCGGACGGCCGCTGACCGGCGCGACCCAGCCGCCGTCGATCCGCGACCCCATGACGCCTGCCGGGGACAGGCGGAACATCCGCTTATCCCCTGTCCGAATTTGCGGCGCCATGCTGGAAATGGAGCGGGTGAAGGGAATCGAACCCTCGTATTCAGCTTGGAAGGCTGCTGCTCTACCATTGAGCTACACCCGCACTGGACCTGCTTATGCCAATCGGCGCAACGCTTGGCAAGGTCCTTGGCAAGGTCCTTGGCGAGCCGTTCTCACTCCGCTTCGGTTCCCAGAAAACCGCCGCTCTGGCGCCGCCACAGCCCGGCGTAAATGCCGTTGCGCGCAAGAAGCTCGTCGTGCCGCCCATCCTCGACGATCCGGCCATGGTCGATCACGATGAGACGGTCCATGTGGGCGATGGTGGAGAGCCGGTGGGCGATGGCGATTGTGGTGCGGCCCTCCATCAGCTGGGTCATTTCCTCCTGGATCGCCGCCTCGACTTCGCTGTCGAGCGCGCTGGTCGCCTCGTCCAGCGCCAGGATCGGCGCGTCTTCGAGAATCACCCGGGCGATGGCGATGCGCTGGCGCTGCCCGCCGGACAGCTTGACCCCGCGCTCGCCGACCAGCGCCGAAAAGCCGGCGGCGCCGTCCTGGTCGCGCAGGCGCAGGATGAAGTTCTCGGCATGGGCGCGTCGCGCGGCGTCGAACATTTCCGCGTCGCTCGCCTCGGGACGTCCGTAGCGAATGTTCTCGGCGATGGACCGGTGCAGCAGAGTGTTGTCCTGAGTCACCACGGCGATGCGGCGGCGCAGGCTCTGCTGCGTGACTTTCGAAATGTCTTGCCCGTCGATGCGGATTTCCCCCGATTCGAGGTCGTAGAACCGGAGCAGCAGATTGACCAGAGTGCTTTTTCCCGCGCCGCTGCGGCCGATGAGGCCGACCTTCTGGCCCGCCGGAATAACGAGGTTGAGATTTTCGATCACGCCGCCTTCCCCCGGCTTGCGGCCGCGGCCGTAATGGAAGGAAACATCGCGGAACTCGACCGTTCCGCCCTCGCGCCTGACCGCCAGTTCGACGGCGCCGGGCGCGTCGACCACCGTATAGGGCCGTGCGATCGTCTCCATGCACTCCTCGACCCGCGCCAGGGTCTCGAAAACCACGGTGACTTCGTTGCGGATCCAGCCCGACATGTTCACCATCTGCCAGGCCATCGGCACGATCATCACCGCGACGCCGGAGGAAATCCGGCCCTCTTGCCACTGCGCCAGAGCCAGGGCAGGAGAGCCGATCAGCAAGCCGACGTTCAGGACGGTATGGGTGACGCCCATCAGCCAGATCTGGTGCAGGGTGGCGCGGAAGCCGGCGCTGTGGCGTTCGAGCTCGGCGAGATTGGCGGCCATTTCCTCGCTTTCGCGGCCGAATAGCTTCACCAGCCCGATATTGGAGAAAATGTCGTTTACATGACCGACCAGTTCCGTGTGCTGGCGGGCGTGCGCGAGCTGGAGCGCGCGCACGCGCGGCACGAAATAAACCAGCGAGGCGACGAAGGCCGCCAGCCAGATCAGGGTCGGCAGGGCCAGCCAGACGTCAAAGCGCATCATGGCGACGATGGAGGCGAAGACGAAAAAGCCGCAATACCAGATCGCGCTCATCGTGCTGCGCAGCGGATCGCGCAGCGCCGCGCCGCCGTCCACCACCTTGTTGGCGATGCGCCCGGCGAAATCGCTGGTGAAATAGGCCATGGAGTGGCCGAGCGTGTAGCGCGCGAGCTGATAGCGGATCAGATTGTTGAACCGCGCGGAATATTGATGGTCGTAAAGCCACCACATTAGCGCCATGCAGCCGCCCCAGCCCAGCAGCACCGGAACGGCGATGCGCCACAGCCACGGGTGGCTCAACACATCGCGGCTCGCGCCCGTGGCGGAAATGTCGTTGACCAGCCAGCCGATCATCACCGGAATCATGGTCGCGCCGGCGGCGACGGCAGCTTCGAGCAATAGAAGAACCGCCAGAAACCATTTGATCTGACGAACGAAATACCAGATGAACGGCCAAAGGCGCGCGGGCGGCGGCCCACCGGGCGATCCTTCGAGAGATATGATGTGCAACGGCATGGCTGTTCCCGGAAGAGGGCATTACCGCCCATAGCAGAAAGCGGCCGGCAAGACGAAGGCGCCGACACGTTTCGCGCGGCCATGGACAGAACGCCTTCGCACGGCGCATAGTCGCGCCGGCGCCCTTCGGAGGATGTCTCCATGGACCAGACGATGCGGATTCTCGCCCTCGTGGCGATCCTTCTCTACATCGCCCCGCGCGTTTTCGGCGAACGCGTCTCGGAAGCGCAGCGCCTGTGGCTGTGGCGCGCGGCGTCTGGCGCGCTCGCCATCGGACTGGCGATCGCCTTGTTCGAGACTTTCCTGTGGTTCCGGGGTTGACCCGCCGCCCTGGTCTTCGACCTAAGGCGTATTTTGCGGCGCACAAATTTATTGCAGCGCATCAGCGCCTTGCCTAGAATGCGCGGCGCAAAGCTCTGCCAAACCAATCCTGCGCAAGGTGTTTCCATGTCGAAGATCGACACCCTCCTGCCCGCTGAAATCACCCAGTTCTCCAGCGAGAATGTCCGCAAGGCCGCCGAAAGAGGCGTCAGCCAGACGCGCGAGGCCTTTGAGAAGCTCAACGCCTCCGGCAGGAGCGCCGCCGGTTCGTTCGACGCCAGCGCCGTGGCCGTCGCCCGCGGCGTGTCGGAATTCAACGCCAAGGCTTTCGAGGCTTTTCGCGCCAATACCGGCGCGGCTTTCGACTTCCTGGCCTCGCTCGCGGGGGTGACAAGCCCGGCCGAGATCGTCGCCCTTCAGTCGGACTTCGCCGGAAAGCAGTTCAAGGCCATGAGCGAACAGGCAAGGGACCTCTCCGCACTGACGCGCAGGATCGCCGCCGATTGCATCGAGCCGATCAAGAGCCAGTTGGAAAAGGCGTTCAAGCCGCTGGCCTGACCGCGACTTTTCCCGGCTTCGCGCCGTCGCGCGGAGCCGGCGAAGGCGCCGCCATAAAATTTTAATCCGGCGACGCCCTCCTTTTCTGGACCACGGGGTGATAACCTGCCCGAGCTTCGGCTTTCAGGCTTGCGGGAGCGGAGCGTGACAGGGAAAAGGATTCACCCATGAAAAAACTGATTCTCGGTCTCGTCGCCCTCGGCATGTTCGCCGCCGAAATTCCAGCGGCGAACGCCGTGGTCTGCGCCCGTGGCGTTCACCGCGCGGGTTGCGTCGCGCCGCGCGGGGCTGTGGTTGTCCATCGTCCGGTGGCGCGTTGCTGGTGGCATCGCGGCGTGCGCGTCTGCCGCTGACGCTTCGGCGGCGATCGATGTGAGGCGGCTCCACGCGCGGAGCCGCCTTTTCTTTGCCAGGTGGTTCTTGGCCTATCGGTTCTTGGCCTATCGGTTCTTGGCCAATCGGTTCTTGGCCAGTCGGTTCTTGGCCTTTCGTATGAGTTTGGCGATTGATCTCGGGCGCCCACCCCGGCTAAGCTGGATACGGAAAGGCGCGCGCCCGGCGCGCCGACAGACGGAAATCCCGAGATGAACGAAGTCGCCGCGCCCACCCGCGCCCCCACAGAGCCGGGAGCGGAACCCTGCGCCGAGCGGCGCGCCGCCGATCCAGCCCAGGAAGTCGCGCGCCTGCGCGAAGCGGTGCTGGAAAAGCTCTGCTATTCCGTCGGCAAGGACCGCAACACCGCGAGCGACCGCGACTGGTTCATCGCCGTGGCGCTGGCCACACGCGACCGCATCGTCAACGACTGGATGCTTTCGGTGCGCGCCGCCTATCAGGAAAACCGCCGCCGAGTCTATTATTTGTCGCTCGAATTTCTGATCGGCCGCCTGCTGATCGATTCGCTCACCAATCTCGGGCTGGTCGAGCCGATGCGCGCGGCGCTCGCCGGCCTCGACATCGACCTCGACAAGCTGCGCCAGGTCGAGCCCGACGCCGCGCTCGGCAACGGCGGCCTGGGGCGCCTCGCGGCCTGTTTCATGGAGAGCATGGCGACGCTCTCCATCGCCGCCCACGGCTACGGCATCCGCTACGACAACGGCCTGTTCCGCCAGACCGTCACCGACGGCTGGCAGCACGAATATCCCGAGGACTGGCTGGATTTCGGCAATCCCTGGGAATTCCCGCGCCCGGAGGTCAATTACAATATCGGCTTCGGCGGGGTGGTCGAGTCCACCCCGCGCGATCCCGGCTCGGCCGCGCGGATCTGGCGTCCCGGCGAGACGGTGGTCGCGGTCGCCTACGACATTCCGATCGTCGGCTGGCGCGGCGCGCAAGAGCATAATTTCGTCAACACCTTGCGGCTGTGGTCGGCGCGCGCGCCGGATCCCCTGCGCCTCGACGCCTTCAACGCCGGCGATTATGTCGGCGCCCTGGCCGATCAGGTGCATGCGGAATCGATCTCGAAAATCCTTTATCCCGCCGATTCCACCCCCGCCGGTCAGGAACTCCGACTGAAGCAGGAATATTTTTTCGCCTCGGCCTCGCTCCAGGATCTGATCCGCCGCCATCTCACGCAGAACGGCGACATCAACACGCTCCACGAGAAGGCCGCGATCCAGCTCAACGACACCCATCCGGCCATCGCCGTGGCCGAACTGATGCGCCTGCTGGTGGACATTCACCTCATCGACTGGGAGCGCGCCTGGGAGATCACCCAGGCGACTTTCTCCTACACGAACCACACTCTTCTGCCCGAGGCGCTCGAAACCTGGCCTGCCGCGCTGATGGAGCGGTTGCTGCCGCGCCACATGCAGATCATCTATCTGATCAACGCCAAGCATCTCGATCACCTGCGCGCCGAGGGCATGGACGATCCCGGCAAGCTCTCGGCCCTGTCGCTGATCGACGAGCACGGCGGCCGCAATGTCCGCATGGGCCATCTCGCCTTTCTCGGCTCGCACAAGGTCAACGGCGTCTCCGCGCTCCATTCGGAATTGGTGAAGGAGACCGTGTTCCGGGAGCTCCACGAGATTTTCCCGGACCGCATCGTCAACAAGACCAACGGCATCACCTTCCGCCGCTGGCTGTTCGAGGCCAATCCCCATTTGACCAAGCTGCTGGGCGAGACCATCGGCAGGGATTTCTATGACAATCCCGAGGCGCTCAGGGCGCTGGAGCCGCTGGCGACCGATCTCGATTTCCAGGCGCGCTTCGCCGCCGCCCGGCTCGCCAACAAAACCGCGCTCGCCGGCCTGATCGCCGACCGGATGCTTATCAAGGTCGATCCCAACGCGATTTTCGACGTCCAGATCAAGCGCATCCACGAATACAAGCGGCAATTGCTGAACATCCTCCAGACCATCGCCCAATATAACGAGATCCGCGCCTATCCCATGCGCGACTGCGTGCCGAGAGTGAAGATCTTCGCCGGCAAGGCGGCCGCCAGCTATTACATGGCGAAGCTCATCATCAAGCTCGCCAATGACGTGGCGCGGGTGATCAACAACGACCCCACCGTGCGCGATCTGCTGAAAGTGGTGTTTCTGCCCAATTACAACGTCAGTATGGCCGAGGCGATCATCCCCGCCGCCGACCTTTCGGAGCAGATTTCGACCGCGGGCATGGAGGCGTCCGGCACCGGCAACATGAAAATGGCGCTCAACGGGGCGCTCACGATCGGCACGCTCGATGGCGCCAATGTCGAAATCAAAGAGCGCGTCGGCGACGACAACATCTTCATCTTCGGCCTCACCGCCGAGGAGGTCGCGGCGCGGCGCGCGCGCGGCATAGACGCGCGCGAAACCATCGCTCATTCGCCGATGCTGCGCGAGGTGCTGGAGTCGATCCAGGACGGCGCTTTCTCGCCCGACGACCGTCATCGCTACGCGCCTCTGGTCGACATGCTCACCTATCACGACTACTTCCTCGTGACGGCGGATTTCGACGCCTATGTTTCGACGCAAATGAACGTCGCCCGGCGCTGGCGCGACCGCAAGTCCTGGTGGCGCTCCGCCATCCTCAACACCGCCCGCACCGGCTGGTTCTCTTCCGACCGCGCCATCGCGGAATATGCCGAGGACATCTGGAACGTTCCGGTCCGCGCGCCATGACGCCGAAATTCAATCGGGCGAGCGAGGCCGACGTCGAAGACCTCGTCGCGGGCCGCCATTCCGACCCCTTCGCCGTTCTCGGACCGCATGAGGACCACGGCGGCGTGACCTTGCGCGCCTTCGCGCCGGGCGCCCGGACCCTTTTCGCAATTTTCGCCGACGGCGAACGCTTCGCGCTCGACGCGCGCGGCGCCAACGGTTTTTTCGAGGGCTTCTGCCCCGGCAAGCCCGCCTTCGCGGCCTATCGTCTCGCCGCCGAGAACGAAGGCGGCGCGTGGGATTGGGACGACCCCTACCGTTACGGCCCGATCCTCGGCGAAATGGACGACCATCTGCTGGTCGAAGGCGCTCATCTCGAGCTGTACCGCCGGCTCGGCGCCCATGTCCTCACCCACCAGGGCGTCGAGGGCGTTCATTTTTCGGTCTGGGCTCCGCATGCGAGCCGCGTTTCCGTGACCGGCGACTTCAACGGCTGGGACGGCCGCCGCCATCCGATGCGCAAACGCGTGGACAGCGGGCTTTGGGAAATCTTCATCCCCGAACTGAAGGCGGGCGCGCTCTATAAATACGAACTGCTCTCGGCCTCCGGCGAAATGATGCCGCTCAAGGCCGATCCCTTTGGCCAGGGCGCCCAGTTGCGGCCCATGTCGGCCTCGGCCGTGCCGCGTTCGGGAAAATTCGCCTGGAGCGACGCCGATTACCTTGCCGCGCGGGCGCAGAAAGACCCCCGCCGCGCGCCGATGGCCATCTACGAGGTCCATCTCGGCTCATGGCGGCGGGGCGAGAACAACCGCTTCCTGACCTACGACGAACTCGCCGACAGCCTGGTCCCCTACGCCCGCGACCAGGGTTTCACCCATCTCGAGCTTCTCCCCATTTCCGAACATCCGCTCGACGCCTCCTGGGGCTATCAGCCGATCGGCCTCTATGCG
Organism: Pseudomonadota bacterium; assembly: GCA_021813805.1. Taxonomy (GTDB): domain Bacteria; phylum Pseudomonadota; class Alphaproteobacteria; order Rhizobiales; family Beijerinckiaceae; genus Rhodoblastus. The sequence continues at coordinate 84,466 of JAKAJL010000005.1, forward strand.
CCGACCTCGCGTTTCGGCGACGCCGATGGATTCAAGCGGTTCGTCGATCGCGCTCACGCGCAAGGCCTCGGCGTGATCCTTGACTGGGTGCCGGCCCATTTCCCCACCGACGAACATGGCCTCGCCTGGTTCGACGGCGAGCCGCTTTACGAACACGCTGATCCGCGCCGCGGTTTTCACCCGGACTGGAACACCGCGATCTATGATTTCGGCCGGCGCGAGGTCGCCAATTTCCTCGCCGTCAACGCGCTCTACTGGTTCGAGCAGTTTCATATCGACGCGCTGCGCGTGGACGCCGTCGCCTCCATGCTCTACCTCGATTATTCCCGCCGCGAGGGCGACTGGACGCCGAACCAATATGGCGGCAAGGAAAATCTCGAAGCCATCGCTTTCCTGCAAAGGGTCAACAGCCTCGTCTACGAGCGCTATCCGGGCGCGATGATGATCGCCGAGGAGTCGACCGCCTGGCCGGGCGTTTCCCATCCGGTCCATGCGAACGGCCTCGGTTTCGGCTTCAAATGGAACATGGGCTGGATGAACGACAGCCTGCGCTACATGTCGCAGGACCCTGTCTACCGCCGCTGGGGCCACAACCAGCTCACCTTCGGACTGCTCTACGCGTTCAGCGAGAATTTCGTCCTGCCGATCTCCCACGACGAGGTCGTGCATGGCAAAGGCTCGGTGCTCAGCAAAATGCCCGGCGACGAATGGCAGAAATTCGCCAACGTCCGAGCCTTTTACGCCTTCATGTGGGCGCATCCCGGCAAAAAGCTCCTGTTCATGGGCCAGGAATTTGGACAATGGTCGGAATGGAGCGAGGCGCGCTCGCTCGATTGGCATCTGCTGCAATTTGGGCCGCACGCCGGTCTGAGCCTGCTGGTGCGCGACCTCAACCATCTCTACCGGACGCAAGCCGCCCTCCATGCCCGCGACTGCGAGTCGGACGGCTTCGAATGGCTCGTGGTGGACGATTCCGACAATTCCGTCTTCGCCTGGCTGAGGCGCGGCGAGGCGAACGACCCGCCCATCGCCGCGGTGGTCAATTTCACCCCCGTTCCGCGCGAGAATTACCTCCTGCCCCTGCCCACGCCAGGGCGCTGGCGTGAAATCCTCAACAGCGATTCCCATCATTACGGCGGTTCGGGCGTCGGCAATTTCGGCGCCGTCGAGGCATCGCCGGAGCCCTCCGCCGGGAGGCCGGCGTCGGCCCGGGTCACGCTGCCGCCGCTCGGCGCCGTCTTTTTCCTGTTGGAACCGGAACACATTCGGGAGGTTTGATCCGTTACGAGGCGGGCGCGAACGGCCCCGCTTATCACCAAATAAATGCGCTCCAAGCGGCGCTGGAGGAACCGCTCGATGACCAAATCATTTAATGTCCCGCTATCCAAATCCCCGACGCATGGCGGGCCGCTTTCCCGCCATGCCCTGGCCTATGTGCTTGCGGGCGGACGCGGCTCGCGCCTGATGGAATTGACCGACCGCCGCGCCAAGCCCGCCGTGTATTTCGGCGGCAAGTCGCGCATCATCGATTTCGCTCTGTCCAACGCGCTCAATTCAGGCATTCGCCGCATCGCGGTCGCCACCCAGTACAAGGCCCACAGCCTGATCCGCCATCTCCAGCGCGCTTGGACCTTCCTGCGTCCCGAGCGCAACGAAAGCTTCGATCTTCTCCCCGCCTCGCAGCGCATCTCGGAAAACATGTGGTATGTCGGCACCGCCGACGCCGTCTATCAGAACGCCGACATCATTCTCGACTACGATCCACAGTTCATCATCGTTCTCGCCGGCGACCATATTTACAAGATGGACTATGAGCGCATGCTCCAGCAGCATGTGGATCAGGGCGCGGATGTCACCGTCGGCTGCCTCGAAGTTTCGCGCGAAGAGGCCAAGGGCTTCGGCGTGATGGGGATCGACAGGTCCAACCGGATCATCTCGTTCCAGGAAAAGCCCAAGGACCCGCCGGCCATGCCCGGCAAGCCCGACCGCTGTCTCGCCAGCATGGGAATCTATGTTTTCACGACGACATTCCTGTTCGACCTGTTGCGCGAGGACGCCGCCAACCCCAATTCCAGCCACGATTTCGGCTCCGACCTGATCCCCCACATCGTGAAGCACGGCAAGGCGGTCGCGCATCATTTCTCCTCGTCCTGCGTGCGCTCGACCCAGGAAATCAGGCCCTACTGGCGCGACGTCGGCACAGTGGACGCCTATTGGGCGGCCAATATCGACCTGACGGGAATCGAGCCTGAGCTTGACCTGTTCGACACCACCTGGCCAATCTGGACCTACGCCGAGCTGACGGCGCCGGCCAAATTCGTCCACGATTTCGATGGACGTCGCGGCCAAGCCTTTTCGTCGCTGGTTTCGGGCGGCTGCATCGTCTCGGGAAGCACCCTGCGCAATTCGCTGCTGTTCAACCGGGTGCGTGTCAATTCCTACGCCCAGGTCGATCATGCGGTGATCCTGCCGGACGTCGACGTCGGACGCTCGGCTCGGCTCAATAAGGTCGTCATCGATCATGGAGTGCGCATCCCGCCGGGTCTCGTCATCGGCGACGACCCCGAACTCGACGCCGCCCGCTTTCGCCGCACGGCCAACGGCGTCTGCCTCGTCACCCAATCGATGATCGACAGACTTTCTTCATGAAGCCGATCGCCGCCCTTTCCGTCACGCCGGAAGTCTATCCCCTGATCAAGACCGGCGGGCTCGCCGATGTCGCGGGCGCCCTGCCCGGCGCGCTGGCGGCGGAGCATGTCGAATTGCGCACGCTCTGTCCCGGCTACCGCCCGGTGCTCGCCGCGTTGGACGAGGCCGAGACCGTCGCCCGTGTCGACGACCTCTTTGGCGGGCCGGCGCGAGTTCTCGCCGGCAAGGCCGGCGGGCTCGACCTGTTCGCGATCGACGCGCCCCACCTCTATGACCGCGACGGCGGCCCTTATGCCGGCCCCGACGGCCGCGATTTCGCCGACAACGCCTTTCGCTTCGCCGCGCTCTCAAAGGTCGGCGCGGAGATCGGATTGGGGCTGATCGAGGGCTGGCGCCCGCGCGTCGTCCACGCTCATGACTGGCAGGCGGGTCTGACCGCCGCTTACTTCCATTACAGCGGCCGGCCGCGTCCGGGCTCGCTGATCACCGTCCATAATCTGGCCTTTCAGGGACAGTTCCCGGTCGCGGTCTTTCCCGCGCTCGGCCTGCCGCCTCGAGCCTTCTCGATCGAAGGCGTCGAATATTACGGCGGCGTGGGTTTTTTGAAGGCCGGGCTCCAGCTGGCCGACCGCGTCACCACCGTCTCGCCGACCTATGCGGAAGAAATCCAGCAGGGCCATTCCGGCATGGGCCTCGACGGCCTGCTGCGCATGCGCGGGAGCCAGCTCGCCGGCGTGCTCAACGGCATAGACACGACGGTCTGGAATCCCGAAACCGACCCGATGATCGCCGCGCCCTTTTCCGCCAAGACTATCGTGGCGCGCGCCGAGAACAAAAAGGCGCTCCAGGCGCGCATGGGGCTCGCACACGCGCCGGATCGCCTGCTGATCGGCGTGGTCAGCCGCCTGTCGTGGCAGAAGGGGCTCGATCTCCTCCTCGCCTGCCTGAACTTCTTCGACGAGCACAACGCCCAGCTCGTGCTGCTCGGAACCGGCGATCCGGCGCTCGAAGCGGCCTTCCAGGACGCCGCGCGCCAGCATCCGGGCCGCATCGCCGTCCATTTCGCCTATGAGGAGCCCCTCGCGCATCTGATCCAGGCGGGTTCGGACGCCATTCTCGTGCCCTCGCGTTTCGAGCCCTGCGGCCTCACCCAGCTTTGCGCCATGCGCTACGGCGCCGTGCCGGTGGTGGCGCGGGTCGGGGGACTGGCCGATTCCGTCATCGACGCCAACGAAATGGCGATCCACGCCAATTGCGCCACCGGCCTGCAGTTTTCGCCCGTCACCTCGGAGGCGCTCGCCGGGGCCCTGCGCCGCTGCGCCGCGCTCCATGCGCGCAAACCGGTCTGGAAAAAGGTCCAGCTCAACGGCCTGAAAACCAATGTCGGGTGGTCGATTCCCGCCAAGCATTACGCGGCGCTCTATCGCGAGGTCGCGCCGGCTTGATCCCGGAAAAGCTCCTCCCCGGCTCGCCCGAGCCCCTCGGACTGAGCCTTGTCGAGGGCGGCGCCAATATCGCGGTCTATTCCGAGGCGGCCGAGAGAATCGAATTATGCCTGTTCGACTCCAGCGGCCGGAAGGAACGCGCGCGCCTCGGCTTGCCCGGGCGGACCGGCCCGGTTTTTCACGGCTTCGCGCCCAACCTTGGCGCAGGCGTGCGCTATGGCCTGCGCGCTTACGGCCCGTGGCGGCCCGAGAATGGCCTGCGGTTCAATCCAAAAAAGCTGCTGTTTGATCCTTTCGCTCTCGCGCTCGACGGCCCGATCCAGCTTCACGACTCGCTGTTCGACGCGAACTCCGACAGCGGGGCCTTCGCGCCCCAGGCGGTCGCCGCCGCCCCGCAACTGGCGCGTCCCCATCGCCGCAGGATTCCGTGGCCGGAAACCGTGATTTACGAATTGCATGTGCGCGGCTTCACCCGCATGCTCGACGCCGTGCCCGAGAAGCTCCGCGGGACCTTCGCCGGCCTCGCCCATCCGGCCGCCATGGCCCATCTGCTGCGGCTCGGCGTGACCACCTTGGAACTGATGCCCTGCGCCGGCTGGATCGACGAACGCCATTTGCGCGCGGCCGGCCTGACCAATTACTGGGGCTATAATCCGATCGCCTTTTGCGCGCCCGACCCGCGCCTCGCGCCGGGCGGCTGGCGCGAAATCCGCGAGAGCGTCGCCGCCTTGCAGGAGGCCGGCTTCGAGGTGCTGACCGACGTGGTGCTCAACCACAGCGGCGAAAGCGACGCCGAGGGCCCGACCGTCTCGCTGCGCGGCCTCGACAACGCGACCTTTTACCGGCTCGATCCCGCAGACCCCGCCGCTTATGTCAATGACGCCGGATGCGGCAACATCCTGCGGCTCGATCATCCCGCCGTTCTTCGCCTCGCCATGGACTCCTTGCGCGCATGGGCGCTTTACGGCGGCGTCGACGGCTTCCGTTTCGATCTCGCCACGACGCTTGGCCGCCGCGCCGAGGGTTTCGACCCGCATGCGCCCATGCTCGCGGCGATCGCGCAGGACCCGGTCCTGCGCGAATTGAAACTCATCGCCGAGCCGTGGGACATCGGGCCGGGTGGCTACCAGCTCGGCGCCTTTCCCGCCGCCTGGGGCGAATGGAACGATTCGTTCCGCGACGCCGCGCGCAAATTCTGGCGCGGCGACGACGGCATGATCGGGGAAATCGCCACCCGCATCGCCGGCTCGTCCGATCGTCTCGAAGGCCGCAAGCCGCCCTCGCGCAGCGTGAATTTCGTCACCGCCCATGACGGCTTCACCTTGGCCGATCTCGTATCCTATGCGCGCAAACACAACGAGGCCAATGACGAAGGCGATCGCGACGGGACGGACTGCAATTATTCATGGAACAACGGCGCCGAGGGCGAAACGGCGGACGTTGGCGTTCTTGCCGCCCGGCGGCGCGACCAGCGCAATCTGCTCGCTTTGCTGCTGCTCTCGCGCGGAACGCCGATGCTGTCGATGGGCGCCGAACTGGGCCACAGCCAGAATGGCAACAACAATGCTTATTGTCAGGACAGCGAGATCGGCTGGCTCGACTGGCGCAAAGCCGACGCGCGGCTGACCGCTTTCACCGCCGCCCTGATCGCCTTGCGCAAGGCGACGCCGGCCTTGCGGCAAGACCGATTCCTCACCGGCGCGCCACAGGGCGACGGCCCCGCCGATGTCGAATGGCGCGGCGCCGATGGCGAAATCCTCACAACCGACCAATGGCGCGAGGCCAAGCGGCGCTTTCTCGCCGGATTCTTCGACGCCGAGGGCACGCGCGCCGGCGTGCTGTTCAACGCCGGCCATGATGAAGCGCATTTCCGCCTGCCACGCGCGACCAAAGGCCATTTCTGGCGCCGCGCGCTCGACACCGGCGCCGAAGACGGCAATGGCGACGGCGCCGGATTTGACGGCGATGAAATCCTTGTGATCGCGCCGCGCTCGACGCTCGTGCTCATCGACACGGCGGAGCAGGAGACGCCCCGCGCCGCTTCGCCCGCGACGCTCGACACGCTCGCCGGCGCGACCGGAATCGCCCCGCACTGGCATGACGTGAAGGGCGAGCGCCATATCGTCCCGGATTCGACCAAGGCCGCCTTGCTCAAGGCCATGGGCCTGCCCACGGCGACCCAGGCCGAGGCCCGCGCCAGCCTCAAACGTCTCGCCGACCAACGCGACCGCCGCGCCCTGCCCTATGCCGTGGTCGCGCGCGAGGGCGAAAAAATCGAGGCGCCTCTGGCCCTCGCCGAACCGCGCGCGGAGTTGGAGCTGGAAGACGAGGCCGGCGACCGCCGGCGGCTGTCATTCGGCGCGGACACGTTGCGCGCGGAACAGCGCCGGGCCTGCGATGGCGCCGCGTTCACCGTCCATATTGCGACTCTGCCGCCCTTGCCTGCCGGACGCTATAAACTGACGCGGCTCGATGCGCCGGAGGCGCCTTGCGCGTTGATCGTCGCTCCCGGCGCCTGTTATTGGCCGCCGGCGCTCAAAACCCGCGTCTCGGGCGTCGCCGCCCAGGTCTATAGCCTGCGCCGCGACGGCGATCAGGGAATCGGCGATTTCACCTCGCTGGCCGAACTGGCCGAACGCGCCGGAGCCGCCGGCTACGCCACGGTCGGGATCAACCCGCTCCATGCCTTGTTCGCGCGCGATCGCGAGCGCGCCAGCCCCTATTATCCGAGCGACCGCAATTTCCTCGATCCGATCTATCTCGATCTCGAAACCCTGGGCGAAATCACCGGCCTGCCTTGCGATCTGACGCCCGATGAGCGCGCGGCGGCGAAAAGACTCGCCGCGAAGACGGAAGTCGATTATCCGGCGGTCTGGGCGCTGAAGGCGCGAAAAATCGCGGCGCATTTCTCGGACTTCGAGGAGACCGCGCGGCGCGACCCCGCCCTTCCCGCCGCGCGCGAATTCGACAACTTCATCGCCGAAGGCGGCGAGCGATTGCAGGCTTTCGCGTCCTTCGAAGCCTCTGCGCGACAGGGAGACGTCCCTGCCCGCGCCATCCTGTTCGAGCAATTCTTATGCGACCGACAGTTCGCCCGCGCCGCCGCGCGCGGTCGGGCTGCCGGCCTCTCGCTCGGCTTCTACCGCGACCTTGCGGTGGGCGCGGCGCCCGACGGCGGCGAGGTCGCGGCCGAGCGCGGCCTGTTCCTGCCTGGCGCCTGTGTCGGCGCGCCGCCCGACCCCATCGCCGAAACCGGGCAGAACTGGGGCCTGCCCCCGCCCGACCCGCTGGCCATGGCGCGCGACGGCTACAAAACCTTCGCGACCTTGCTGCGCGCCAACATGCGCCACGCCGGCGCCCTGCGCATTGACCATGTCATGGCGCTCCAGCGGCTGTTCATCGTGCCGGAAGGCGCGCCGGCCACCGAGGGCGCCTATCTTTCCTATCCGCTCGACGACCTCGTCGGCGTGCTGGCGCTGGAAAGTTTTCGCGCGCGCTGCCTCGTCATCGGCGAGGACCTCGGCACCGTGCCGGCGGGTTTTCGTGAAAAAATGGCGCCGGCCAATGTGCTGAGCTATCGCGTGTTGTGGTTCGAGCGCCAGGCGCAAGACTTCGCGCCTCCGGCCGCTTATCCGCAAATGGCGGTGGCCTGCGCCTCGACCCATGACTTGCCGACGCTGGCCGGCTGGCGGCGCGGCGCCGATATCGACGAAAAGGCCGCGCTCGGCCTGATGACGCCGGAAGCCGCCGAAAAGGAGCGCGCGCGCCGCGCCGCCGACATCGCCTGCCTGCTGAAGGCGCTCGCGGCGCAAGACCTCGCCCTGACAGATCCCGCATCCGATGAGGATTTTGCCGCCGCGATCCACACCTATGTGGCGAAAACGCCCTCGGCCCTGGCGATGATCCAGCTCGACGATCTGCTGAGCGAGAAAATCGCCGTCAACCTGCCCGGCACCGACCGCGAGCGCCCCAACTGGCGCCGCAAGCTTTCGCGCGAAATAGCGGAGCTCCCGCCGCTGCCGCGCCGCTGAAAAACAGCTCATCGGCCTGCCTGGCGCCCTCCCTCCCCCTTGTGGAGAGGGATTACCGGCTGCGAGGTCGCGTAACGAAACTCCAAGTTTCACCGTTTCCGCCTGGCCTTGCGCGTCCTGCTGTCAAAAGTCGGGACGTAAAAATCGGGGTCCTTTCTCGCGACCCAGGCGATGAAGCGCGCGATTTCGTCTTGACCGCGCAGGGCCTCGATCGTGCCAAAAGCGCGCAAAATCTCGCGCTCCGACAAGGTCTTGTGAATCTTGCGATGGCAGATCGGATGCAGCGCGACCGTCTCCCCGCCGCCAAAGGTTTTGGGCGTCAGATGATGGGCCTCGATTTTCGCGCCCAGCGGGCGTCCGCACAGGGGGCAGATCGCGGCGTCATCCATGCGTATGGCGGTGATGCAGATCCGGGTAATGGGGATGCGAGTGGATGAGCCCCTCATGGCGGTGGCGATGGGAATGGGGCTCGGTCACAGGGCCGTCATGACGATGCTGGTGGTGTTCGTCATGGACATGGGCGTGCTCATGCTCGAACGGCTCGTGGGCGTGTTCGTGGTCGTGCCGCTCGGCGAGATGCGGCCACAGGCCGAGGCCCATCAGCGCGCCGGCGACAAGCAATTGGGTGGTCGGCTGTTCGCGCAGCAGGACCAAGGAGGCCAGCGCGCCGATGAAGGGCGCGAGGGCGAAATAGGCCCCGGTGCGCGCGGCGCCCAGCCGCCGCAATGCGAGAATATACAGGACTAGGCTGACCCCGACCCCGAAGAGGCCGACCAACGCCGCCGCGCCGGAAAAAACCAGGCCGGGGGTCGCGGCGCCGCGCGCCAGCGCGGCGAAAAGATTGACCGAGCCCGCCGCCAGTCCCTTGATCGTGGCGATCGACACCGGGTCGGCGGAAGACAATTTACGTGTGAGATTGTTGTCGATTCCCCAGGCGAGGCAGGCGCCCACGACCAGCAGCGCGCCCTTGTCCAGCGCCAGCCCGCGCCCCTGCCAGGACAGAACGACGGCGCCGGCCAGGATCGCCATGGCGCCGGCGAAGAGCCTCGCGTCCACATTCTCGTGAAAGACCAGCCAGGCGATCGCCATGGTCGCCAGGCCTTCGATGTTGAGCAGCAGCGAGGCGCTGGCGGCGCTGGTCGCCTTCAGCCCCGCCATCAGCAGCAAAGGCCCCAGAAACCCGCCGAAAAACACCACGGCCGCGAGCCACGGCCAATCGGCGCGGCGCAGCGGCGCCTCGGGCGCCGGCAAGCCGACGGCGCGCCGGGCGAGATGAAAACCGGCGAGGCCCACGCCGGCGCCGAGATAGAGCGCGCCGGCCAGCATTTGCGGATCGAATCGCCCCAGCAGCGCCTTGGCGAGCGGCGCGGTCAGGCCGAACAGCGCCGCCGAGCCGAGCGCGAACGGGACTCCCGGCCATAAAGGCCCGAGCCGATGCAGAAAGGCCGACACGGTTCAGCGCGCCCTCATCGTGAAGACGGGAATGCGCGCCTCCGCTAGGACGTCGCGGGTGACCCCGCCAAAAAGCGTCTCCCACCACGCGCCATGGGTAAAGGCGCCGATCAGCAGGCAATCGCCGCCGAGCCGTTCCGCCTCGTTCAACAGGTCATGACCGACGCTTCCCGCGCTGCGGGAGAGATGGAGAATCTCGACGTTCAGGCCGAGCCGCTCGAAGAAGTCCCGGGCGCTCGGCTCATAAAAACCGGCGCCCGGCTTGGCGCCCCAAAGAACCGTGATCCTTTCGGCCTTTTTCAGCCAGGGTAACGCCGCCCGCGCCGCCGTCTCGACCGGGGCGCCCGGCTTCCAGCCGATGACGATATGGCGGCCGATGACCCGCTCGCCGTCGATCACGTCACGCGGCGCGACCAGCACCAGCCGTTGGCCGCCGAACAAGGCGGCGTGGAAAGCGTCGGCGGCGTCCAAATGGACCGGTCGACTGACCACGATCAGGTCGGCTCTGGCGGCGTCAAGGGCGACATTGGCTTCGACATCGCCTTCGTCGTCGCGCCAGGCGATCGGTGGCGCTGCCGGCGCCGACTCACGAAAGCTATCGACCACCACCTTGACGCGCGCCGCGCGAACTTCGGGCGGGCCTTCATAGAGTTCGCGCAATTGCTGGACCTCTAGCTCCTCCGCGTCAACGAAAGCATGATGGGCGTTAAATCCGACATGGGCGGCGCAGATTTCGGTGTCAAAGCCCTGGCCGGCGGCGACGGCGCATTGCAGCGTCGAAAGCGCGGTTTCTGCCTCCGGCAGCAGCGCGCAGATGTGGAGCGCGCGTTTTTCGTTCGATTCAGCCCCGGCGGTCACGGCAGTTCCTCCTTCGAGGCTGGTAATTTAGTCCGGCGACAGATCGCCTTCCACGGAAAAATGGGCTGTGAAGGCGCGGCTTGACAAAAGGTGAGCGGCGCGTATGGTGCGCCCGAGTTTGGGCCGGAGCGATCCGGCCCCTTTTGTTCCGTCATCGGCCACTGTCCGCTTTTCAGGATGCGGCCCCAGCTTCGCTTTCAAGGTAACCGCCATGGCCAAGGCCGCCACGATCAAGATCAAGCTACTGTCGACCGCCGACACCGGCTATTTTTACGTCACCAAGAAGAACGCCCGCACCAAGACTGACAAGCTGGCGTTCAAGAAATACGATCCCGTCGCGCGCAAGCACGTCGAGTTCAAGGAAACCAAGATCAAGTGATCGCTTGAAAATCCGACGCAAAGCCGCCTCCGGGCGGCTTTTTTTTATGCAGCGCCGCGCGACTCAACCGGCTGCGCCGCTGACGTTCTTGCTCAAACCGGCTTGCGGAACAAGGCTCGCCAATGGCGGATCGCCGCCGGGCCTGACGGCGCGTCGTCCAGGCGCTCCAGCGCCAGGCCGCAGTCGCGAAAGGCCTCGATGTCGCCGCGGGCGAGCGGCCAGGGCGGACCCTCGATCCGCTGGTTGTCGTCGCGGGCGCGGGCGATCGCCAGCAGGCGACCGCCCGGCTTGACGAAACCCGCCGACGCTTGGCGCATCGCGGGAAGAAGTTCAGCGGGCAGGGCCTGCAAGGTATAGGTTTCGTGAACGAGGTCGAAAGCCTCGCGCCATTGCGGCGGCGGGGCGAAGAGGTCGGCGACGACGAAATCTATCGTTTTGCCGGCGAACCGCCCACGCGCCCACTCCACCGCGCGCGGAGCGAAATCGAAAGCCGTCACCTGGGCGCCGCGATCGGCCAGAGCGGCGGCGTTATCGCCAAGCCCGCAGCCGACGTCGAGCGCCTTCACGCCAGCAAGGTCGGGATTTTGCCGGAGCCAATCCGCCAGCAGGGGATGGGGCGCGAGATTGCCCCAAGGCACGCCGGCCGCATCGCCGTCGGCCAGTTCATAAACCGCCTCGAACCAATTCTTGCGTTTCGGGTCCGCCAGCGGCCCATCCCGCCGCGCGGGGTCTATCGAATCGAGCCGCGCCCGGGCGGCCTCGCGGCGGCGCGCGAAATCGGCGTCGATAATATCGTCATGCGGCGGCTTTTCGGCCATGTCGCTCAAGCCTCCGCTTCCGTTTCGCCTTCGTCGCCTTCGTCGCTTTCGCCGCTCTCGTCCTCGCCGATCCGTTCGACCGAGACGACCTTTTCGGTCTCCGCCGTATTGAAGACGATGACGCCCTGGCTGCCGCGGCTGACGATCCTGATGCCCTCGACCGGGCAGCGGATGAGCTGGCCGCCATCGGTCACCAGCATGATCTGGTCGCTCGCTTCGACCGGCATGGAGGCGACCAGTTCTCCGTTGCGGGCGTTGACCGCCATGGCGGCGATGCCTTTGCCGCCGCGTCCGGTGACGCGATATTCGTAGGACGAGGTGCGCTTGCCATAGCCATTGGCGGAAATCGTCAGGATCAGCTGTTCCGCGGCCGCCATTCGCTCGAAGGCCGAGGCGTCGAGGGGCGCGGCGCCCTCGCCGCTCTCCTCGGTCTCGTCGGTCTCGGGCTCGGCCGGTTCGCCGGCGGCGGCGCGGCGCATCTTCAAAAAGGCCGCGCGTTCGGCGGGCGTGGCGTCGCTGTGGGTGAGGATGGACAGCGCGATGACCCGGTCGCCCCCGGCGAGATTGATCCCGCGCACGCCCATGGAATCGCGGCCCTTGAACACGCGCACATCGTCGACCTTGAAGCGGATGCACTGGCCCTTCGATGTGGTCAGCAGCACGTCCTGGTCTTCGGTGCAGATCTGGACGTCGACAATGCCCTCGCCCTCGTCGAGCTTCATGGCGATTTTCCCGGCGCGGTTGACCTGCGTGAAATCGGAAAGCTTGTTGCGCCGAACCGTGCCGCCGGTGGTGGCGAACATTACGTCGAGGCTTTCCCACATCGCCTCGTCCTCGGGCAAAGCCATGATCGAGGTGATGCGCTCGCCCTGCTCCAGCGGCAGCATGTTGACCAGCGCCTTGCCGCGCGACTGCGGCGCGGCGAGCGGCAGGCGCCAGACCTTTTCCTTGTAGACCTGGCCGCGCGAGGAAAAGAACAGCACCGGCGCATGGGTCGAGGCGACGAACAGGCGCTGGACGAAATCCTCCTCGCGGGTCTGCATGCCGGAACGGCCCTTGCCGCCGCGCCTTTGCGCGCGATAGGTCGAAAGCGGCACGCGCTTGATGTAGCCGGCGTGGGAGACGGTCACCACCATGTCCTCGCGCTGGATGAGGTCCTCATCCATCATGTCGCCTTCGACATCGAGGATCTGGGTGCGGCGCGGCACGGCATGGGCCGCCTTCACGCTGAGCATTTCATCCTTGACGATGCCAAACAATTTTTCGCGTGAGCGCAAAATTTCGAGATATTCGGCGATTTCGGCGGCGAGTTTGTTGAGGTTTTCGGCGATCTCGTCGCGGCCGAGCGCAGTGAGCCGTTGCAGGCGCAGATCGAGGATGGCGCGGGCCTGCGCTTCCGACAGGCGGCAATTGCCGTCCTCGTCGATGGAGTGGCGCGGGTCGGCGATGAGCGCGACCAGCGGCGCCATGTCATGGGCCGGCCAGACGCGGCCCATCAAGGCTTCGCGCGCCGTCGCCGCATCGGCTGAGGTGCGGATCAGGCGGATCACTTCGTCGATATTGGCCACCGCAATGGCGAGGCCGACCTGGATATGGGCGCCGTCGCGCGCCTTGTTGAGCTTGAATTTGGTGCGCCGGCTGACGACTTCCTCGCGGAAATCGATGAAGGCTTTCAGGCAATCGGTCAGATTGAGGCTTTCCGGCCGCCCGCCGTTCAGCGCAATGATATTGACGCCGAACGAGCTTTGCAGGGCGGTGAAGCGGTAGAGCTGGTTCAGCACCACGTCGGCCACGGCGTCGCGCTTGAGCTCGATGACGATGCGCATGCCTTCGCGGTCGGATTCGTCGCGGAGGTCGGAGATGCCCTCGATTTTCTTCTCCCGCACCAGTTCGGCGATCTTTTCGATCAGCGTCGCCTTGTTCACCTGATAGGGAATTTCGGTAAAGACGATGGCCTCGCGGTCCTTGCGCAGGGTCTCGACAGTCGCCACGCCCCGGATCACGACCGAGCCGCGGCTGGTCTCATAGGCCTGCCTGATGCCGGCGCGCCCCATGATCGCGCCGCCCGTGGGGAAATCCGGCCCCGGAACGATCTCCATCAGCTCGGGAAGCGTCATGTCGGGCTTGTCGATCAAGGCGACGCAGGCGTCGATGACCTCGCCGAGATTATGCGGCGGGATATTGGTCGCCATGCCCACGGCGATGCCGCCCGCGCCATTGACCAGCAGATTGGGGAAGCGGGCCGGAAGGACCGTCGGCTCCTGCTCCTTGCCGTCGTAATTGGGTTGGAAATCGACGGTGTCGGAGTCGATGTCCTCGATCAGGGCCAGCGCCGGACGGGCGAGACGCGATTCGGTGTAGCGCATGGCCGCCGCGCGGTCGCCGTCCACCGAGCCGAAATTGCCCTGGCCGTCGATGAGCGCGAGGCTCATCGAAAAGGGCTGGGCCATGCGCACGAGAGCGTCATAGATCGCCGCGTCGCCGTGAGGGTGGTATTTACCCATCACCTCGCCGACGATGCGCGCCGATTTCACATAGGCCCGGTCGGGCAAAAAATTGTTTTCCTGCGCCGAGTGGAGGATGCGGCGGTGCACCGGCTTGAGGCCGTCGCGCACGTCCGGCAGGGCGCGGCTGACGATCACGCTCATCGCATAAGCGAGGTAGGAGCTTTTCATCTCCTCGGTGATCGAAACCGGACGGATGTCGGAGGAAGGCGGAACTGGATGGTCGTCGTTCTGGTCGGCCAAAATGCGCTCGCGGGCTTGAAAGCGAAAATTCTTTTCTTTCTAGGCGATTCTCCCGGTAAAGGCCAGTTTTGCCGCCCTATCGGCTCGCGCAAAAAACACACGCGACGTCAATGAGTTATCGAATGTTTTTCCGGCAGGCGCCCGAGAGACGCGCGAAAGCTTTTCCACACGGCCGCCGCCGACTGGCGAAAGCCGCGCGCCCGCTTATATTCAGCCAAAAGAAATTCTTCAGGAGGGGACGGCGATGAGCGAACGCGGACCGGTCTGCGACGCTAGCGACGAAGCCAAATACCAGCGGATGAGCGCGAGCGCGCGGCCCCTGTCGCGCAGCGAGGCCGCGGCCTTCGATCACGATTTGAGCGCCGCGCGCATGAGGGAAGACGACCTGGAGAACGACCCCGCGGCGGACGATGTCGCGCTCAGGAGGGCGATTTTCGAGAAATGGCGGCTGATCCATGACTGGACGCGGCGCAATCCCTATCGCGACAAGCCGGCCGCCCGCCCCGACCAATGGCGCGCGGCGCTGGAGAAATTTCGCCCGTTGCGCGACCGCGAACTGATCGACTGGCTGCTCCTGCAGATCGATGTCGCGACCAATCTCGCCAATGGCGTCCAGGACATGCGCCCGCGCGACCCCGGCCCGACCTGGCTGGTGACGCTGGAATATGTCTCCAACCGGAAGCGCAAGGCGCTGGCGACCCTGCATTGGGCGGAAGCGGCCGAAAAGGAGGGCTGTTTTACGGTGGATTCCGAATGGCACGCCCGCAGCGCCGCGATTCTGGGCCACGAGCCGAGCGATTTCGAACGCGGCGACGGCGGCCACGAAGGCGTGCCGTTTATAGTCGAGCGGGAGAAATAGTGGCGGCCGGGGAAGGCGGAACAATGGAGAGTACTGGCGAAATTCCGCCACCGCCGTCGCTCACCCTCCCAAATCCGACGCAACAGCGCCAGCTTCTCGTGGGTCGAAGGATTGGTCACCGTAACCCCGGTTCGATCTTGGCCGGCGTCGGGGCCGGCGAAAAGGAAGGAAAACGTCCAGGAAGGCTCATAAATCCCGCAATTCCTCGCATCCGATCTGTCGGCAAATAGATATCGAACAGGTTTACCGGTCCCATCAGGATTTTCTGCGGCCCGAGTGTGATCATTGACGTTTCGTCCAGCACGGCGCTTTCGTCGGCGTGCGTATGGATTTCGGGCGTGGAGGTCTTGCCCCGCTTGGAGATCGCGACATCAAACGCGTGCTCATTGACGTCCCTGACGCGCAACGCCGCAGCTGTGTCGCTTAAGAACTTGCGACGCTCTTCGCGATCGATCCTAACGACACCAGCACCATGCTCGCAAATTCTTCGTGCCCTTACGACATTGAAAATAAAAGACTTCGCCAGAGCCATTTGTATTCGCGGGGCCGCGCGCGCATCGGCACCCAACGGAGCGCCAGACAGTGTGATATGGCCGGCGATCAGGCGCTGCATGATCTCGAAGTCTTCACAAGCCGTTTCAAGCACCAGCGCTAGGCCCTCGGCTACGGTTGCCTTTTTATTGGTTGCGCCAGGCATTGTGCCCTCCGGCTCGGAAACCTAGTTACGGTGACAGTGCGACTTAGCCAGCGGTGCCGCCGCCTACCTCCACGACCAAAAGTCCACGACCACCAAAACCGTAAGGTCGTAATGAGGCTATCATCGCCGGACGGGAAGCCGCCGAGCGGATGGCTATCCCATTCGCCCCCTCAGAACGGAATGTCGTCGTCCAGCATCGCCGAGCTGCGTCCGCCGCTGCTTTCGGCGGGGCTGCGCTCCATCGGCGACTGGCGGCCGAAATTGCCGCTTGCAGCGCCGCTGTAGCTGCCTTCCTCGCCGCCCCGGCCCCGGCTGTCCAAAAGAGTCAGTTCGCCGCGGAAGCGTTGCAGCACGACTTCGGTGGTCTTGCGCTGGTTGCCGTCCTTGTCGGTATATTCGCGGGTCTGGAGTTGGCCTTCGAGATAGACTTTCGAGCCCTTCTTGCAATATTGCTCGGCGATCTTGCCCAGATTCTCGTTGAAAATCACGACATTGTGCCATTCGGTGCGGTCGCGGCGCTCGCCCGTCGCCTTGTCGCGCCAGCTCTCGGTCGTCGCCAGCGAAAAGGTCACGACGGGATCGCCGGAGCCCATGCGGCGCACTTCCGGATCGCGGCCGAGATTGCCGATCAAGATCACCTTGTTGACGCTGCCCGACATTTTTTCCGCTCCCTTATTTGGCGACGCGGCATCCTATCTGGCCGAAACGACCCGCGCGCGGATCAAATTCCCTTTTCCACAAGAGCCATTCACGCCGGCGTGGACGCCATCGGTTCCCGATGGCTTTGACTTGTTCTATTTATGTTCTAGACCGGCGAGACGAATCGTGCAAGCGTCAAAAGGGTGAAATCCGGCGGAAAAATCGCTAAATGAGCCGCGACGCCTCCCGGAACGAAACGATGGACGATAAAACCGCAAAGCCGAAAAAGCCCAAAAAGGCCGCGCCCGCGCCGGAAAAATCGCGCGAGCGGGCGGAGGCGGCGGCCTTTCGCATCGGCGAGGGGCGGGTCATTTCGCTACGCGGGGCGCGCGAGCATAATCTGAAAAACATCGACCTGACCATTCCGCGCGACAAGCTGGTGGTTTTCACCGGCCTGTCGGGCTCGGGGAAAAGCTCGCTCGCCTTCGACACCATCTATGCCGAAGGCCAACGCCGCTATGTCGAGAGCCTTTCGGCCTATGCCCGCCAGTTTCTGGAAATGATGCAGAAGCCGGACGTGGACCATATCGAGGGCCTGTCGCCGGCGATCTCCATCGAGCAGAAGACCACCTCGAGAAACCCGCGCTCCACCGTCGGAACGGTTACTGAAATCAACGATTACATGCGCCTGCTGTGGGCGCGGGTCGGCATTCCCTATTCCCCCGCCACCGGCCTGCCGATCGAGAGCCAGACCGTGAGCCAGATGGTGGACCGGGTGCTGGCTTTGCCCGAGCGCACGCGGCTCTATCTGCTGGCCCCGGTGGCGCGCGGGCGAAAAGGCGAATATCGCAAGGAAATCGCCGATTACATGAAGCGCGGCTTCCAGCGCCTGAAGATCGACGGCCAGTTTTACGACGTCGCCGACGCCCCGGCGTTGGACAAGAAATTCAACCATGACATCGACGTGGTAGTGGATCGGATCGTGGTGCGGCCCGACATTTCCGCGCGGCTGGCAGAAAGTTTCGAGACCGCGCTTGAACTGGCCGACGGGCTGGCGGTGGTGGAATTCGCCGAAAGCTCGGAAGGAAAGCCGCCGGAGCGCATCATTTTCTCGTCGAAATTCTCCTGCCCCGTGTCCGGCTTTTCCATTCCCGAAATCGAGCCGCGGCTGTTTTCCTTCAACAGCCCGCATGGCGCCTGCCCGAGTTGCGGCGGCATCGGCTCGGAACAGAAAGTCGATCCCGACCTGATCGTCCCCAATCCCGACCTAACCCTGCGCAAAGGCGCCATCGCCCCCTGGGCCAAGTCGCCTTCGCCCTATTACGGCCAGACCCTCGAAGCCCTTGGCAAGGCCTTCAAGTTCCGCATGGAGGACCGCTGGGCCGACCTGTCCGAGGCGGCGAAAATCGTCATCCTTTATGGCTCGGGCGACAAGGACGTGCTGTTCTCCTATGCCGACGGGGTGCGCGCCTATGAGGTCAAAAAACCCTTCGAGGGCGTGATCCGCAACCTGGAGCGGCGCTATCTCGAAACCGAAAGCGACTGGGCGCGCGAGGAAATTTCGCGCTTCATGTCGGCGCGGCCCTGCGACGCCTGCGCCGGCTTCCGCCTCAAGCCCGAGGCGCTGGCGGTCAAAATCGACCACAGGCACATCGGCGAGATTTCTGAACTGTCGGTGCGCGACGCGTCACGATGGTTCAGTGACTTACCACATAAACTTGATGCAAAACGTCAGGAAATCGCGGCGCGCATCCTGCGCGAGATCGACGATCGGCTGAAATTCCTGGTCGATGTCGGGCTCGATTATCTCACGCTCGCGCGCGGCTCGGGGACCCTTTCGGGCGGCGAGAGCCAGCGCATTCGGCTCGCCTCGCAGATCGGCTCCGGCCTGACCGGCGTGCTCTATGTGCTGGACGAGCCATCAATCGGCCTGCACCAGCGCGACAACGCCCGCCTGCTCGAAACCCTGCGGCGCCTGCGCGACCTCGGTAATTCGGTGATCGTGGTCGAACATGACGAGGACGCCATTCTGGCCGCCGATTATGTCGTCGATGTCGGCCCCGGCGCGGGGGTGCATGGCGGCGAGATCGTGGCCCAGGGAACGCCGGCCGACATATTGGCCGACGCGAATTCGCTCACCGGGGCCTATCTCACGGGGCGCCTGCAGGTCGCCGCGCCGAAAAAACGCCGCAAGCCGGAGGCCGGACGACGCCTGCGGTTGACCGGGGCGCGCGGCAATAATCTGAAAAACCTCGTCGTGGACATTCCGCTCGGTCTGTTCACCTGCATCACCGGGGTTTCCGGCGGCGGCAAATCAACCCTGATCCTCGACACGCTTTACAAGGCGGTGGCGCGGCGACTCAATGGAGCGCTGGAACACCCCGCCCCCTTCGACAAGCTCGAAGGACTGGAACTGATCGACAAGGTCATCGATATCGACCAGTCGCCGATTGGCCGCACCCCGCGCTCCAACCCGGCGACCTATATCGGGGCCTTCACCCCCATCCGCGACTGGTTCGCCGGTCTGCCCGAGGCCAAGGCGCGCGGCTATGGGCCGGGGCGATTCTCCTTCAACGTCAAGGGCGGACGCTGCGAAGCCTGCCAGGGCGACGGGGTGATCAAGATCGAGATGCACTTTCTGCCCGACGTCTATGTCACCTGCGACGTGTGCAAGGGCAAGCGCTATGACCGCGAGACTCTGGAGGTGCGCTACAGGGACAAGAGCATCGCGGACGTTCTGGACATGACGGTCGAAGAAGCGGCGGACCTTTTCAAGGCCGTGCCGTCGATCCGCGACAAACTCAACACGCTGGCAAGGGTCGGCCTCGGTTATGTGAAAGTCGGCCAGCAGGCCACGACCCTGTCGGGCGGCGAGGCGCAGCGCGTCAAATTGTCGAAGGAACTGTCGCGCCGCGCGACTGGCGGCACGCTCTATATTCTCGACGAACCGACCACCGGCCTGCATTTCCACGACGTCAAAAAGCTGCTCGAAGTGCTCCACGCCCTGGTCGAACAGGGCAACAGCGTGGTGGTGATCGAGCATAATCTCGAAGTCATCAAGACCGCCGACTGGATCATAGACCTCGGTCCCGAAGGGGGAGACGGCGGCGGCCAGATTGTCGCCCAGGGTCCGCCCGAGGCGATTCTGCGCGAACCCGCCTCGCACACTGGGCGTTTCCTCAAGGAGGCGCTGGAGCGCCGCGGCAGAAATCTGTGATTAACCGAAAAGTTGGGGCTCCATTTTTTCGTATTATGCCATAAACTGATATGCGAATGTAATGTGAGCCGCGGCTTTGGAGTTCAGGTAAAACGCTTGGCTGAAATTCACAGCTCAGGCCTTTACGTGTGCAGTGAGAGCGCCCAAATAAGTTCATAGGCGAACGATTGAAGCTGCGGCTTCGTGTTTTTCGTTCCGGATCAGTTCGGTAGCTGAACGGGCGCGGAAAAACCCCCCGTTCAATCTTGCGCCCGCCGGCCCCTCCCCCCGGCGGGCGCTTTTTGATCCGTGTTCAACCGGTGGCGATCAGCGCGGCGGCGACGAGGCGGCGTTCTCCGAGCAGGATATTATAAGTCTGGCAGGCGGCGCCGGTGTCCATCGGGTCGCAGCGGACGCCCGACTCGCGCAATTTCTGGCGCAAGGCGGCCGGAACCGGCTGCAGCGATTTTCCACAGCCAAACAGCAGCAATTCAACCGCGCCGGGCGGCAGGGCGAACAGCGGCGCAAGCGACGCTTCGTCGATTTCCGCGAAAGCTTTCGGCGCGAAGGCGTGAATTCCCTCCGGCAGAACCAGAATCGAGCCGCGATGCGACATGCCGCCAAACCGGAACCCGCCGGCGCCGAAAGCCTCGATGGCGTGGCGGCCCGGCAGAAAACCCTCGTATCGCCGCTCGACCGCCATTCAGACTCCCGACAGCGGCCGCGCGCCGGTCTTGCCGCCGACGCCTGTGACTTCATCGGACGCCGCGCGCAATTCGTTGCGCAGGCCGAGATAGATCAGGGTCGGAGAGCAGATGAAGACGGAGGAGTAAGTCGCGACGAAAATGCCCCACATCATCGCGAGCGAGAACGACTGGATCACGTGGCCGCCGAGCACAACCAGCGACAGCAGGGCCAGAAAGACGGTCGTGGCGGTCATCAATGTGCGCGGCAGCACGGCGTTGATCGACAGGTCGATCAGATCATCTGTCGGCATCTTCTTGTATTTGCGCATATTCTCGCGGATGCGGTCGAGCACGACCACGGTTTCGTTGAGCGAATAGCCGACGATGGTCAGGATCGCCGCGATCGAGGTGGTGTTGAATTCGAGCTGGGTGATCGAAAAAAAGCCGACCGTGAGCAGCAGATCGTGCATGGTCGCGGTGATCGCAGCCAAGGCGAATTGCCATTCGAATCGGAACCAGAGATAGGCCAGCACCGCAAGGATGGAGATGACGACGCCGAGCGTGCCCTGCTGCACTAGTTCGCTCGACACGCGCGGGCC
The DNA here is from genome assembly GCA_021813805.1 of Pseudomonadota bacterium. GTDB lineage: Bacteria > Pseudomonadota > Alphaproteobacteria > Rhizobiales > Beijerinckiaceae > Rhodoblastus. The sequence continues at coordinate 105,521 of JAKAJL010000005.1, forward strand.
GACCACGGAGATGGCGCGGAAGTCGTAGGTGCCGCCGAGCGCCTGTTTCACCTTTTCAACCGCCGCCTGTTGCGCGGCGTCGCCGCCCGGCTGCATGCCAAAGCGGATCGAGGCGTCGGCGGGGGTGCCGAAACCCTGCACTTCCAGGTCGCCGAGGCCGAGATGGCTTGAAAGGTCGCGGATATAGGAAAGATCGGCATGACCCGACTTGGCCTTGACCTCCATCATCGTGCCGCCCGAAAAGTCGATGCCGAAATTCATGCCGACGACAAGAAACAGCACGACCGCGATGACCGAGAGCACGGCGGAAAAGGGATAGGACACGCGCCGGAAGCGCATGAAGGGGAATTTGGTGTTTTCGGGCGCGAGGCGAAGAAGCTTCATGTCGTGAACCCGTCAAATCGGCAATCGGGTCGGGCGGGCATGGCGATACCACAGAGCGATCATCATCCGCGTCATGGTGACGGCGGTAACGATGGTGGTGAGAATGCCGAGCGCCAGCGAGACCGCGAAGCCGCGCACCGGACCGGAACCAAGGAAATAGAGAATCGCCGCGACCACGAACATGGTGACGTTGGAATCGACGATGGTGGCGAAGGCGCGCTTGAAGCCGGCGTCGAGCGCGGAGATCAGCGAGCGGCCGGCGTGGGATTCTTCGCGGATGCGCTCATAGATCAGCACGTTGGAATCGACCGCCATGCCGATGGTCAGCACGATGCCGGCGATGCCGGGCAGGGTCAGGGTCGCGCGCAGCAGCACCAGAGCCGCGAAGATGAAGGAAATATGGATCATCAGGGCGAGGTTGGCGAACACGCCGAAGACGCCATAGGTGACCAGCATATAGGTCAGGACCAGCGCCGCCGCCAAATAGGCCGCGCGTTTTCCCGCGTCGATCGAATCCTGGCCGAGGCCGGGACCGACGGTGCGTTCCTCGACAATGGTAAGCTTGGCGGGAAGAGCGCCAGCGCGCAGCAGAATCGCGAGGTTGTTCGCCTGCTCGACGGTGAAGCGGCCGGAAATCTGGCCCGAGCCGCCGGTGATCGGCCCGAGAATGCGCGGCGCGGAAATGACCTTGTTGTCGAGCACGATGGCGAAGGGCCGCCCGACATTGGCCGAGGTCACTTGGCCGAATTTCTGGCCGCCGCGAATGTTGAAGCGGAAATTGACCACCGGTTCGCCGGTGCGCTGGTCGAAGCCGGGCTGGGCGTCGGTGAGGTCCTCGCCCTGCACCATGACCTGCTTCTCGACAGGCAACTGCCCCGGTTGATCGGTCTGGTCGAGCATGTCCACATCGCCGGGATTGTAGCCTGGCTCGGCGACCAGGCGGAATTCCAGCTTCGCGGTGGTGCCGACGATGTCCTTGAGCCGGTCGGTGTCCTTGAGGCCAGGCACTTCGACCAATATGCGGTCGGAGCCCTCGCGCTGGATATTGGGCTCGGTGGTGCCGAGACCGTTGACGCGGCGGTTCAGCACCTCGATCGTCTGCTCCACGGCGCGGGCGATCTTGTTGTTGATCGCCGCGTCGGTCAGGGTCAGCTTGAGCAGGCCGTCGCCGCTGTCGACGACGTCGAGGCCGGAGCCGCCGGGACCGGTGGAGAGCCGTACGAGATTATAGAGCTTGGGCGTGATTCGAGCCCGCTCCTCGGCGTTGGGAATGCGCACCTGGACGCCGCGCGCGCTCATGCCGACGCCCCCGGAAATCGGTATCTTTTCCTCGCGCAATTCGCGGCGCAGGTCGTCGCGCAGATTGCCGACCATGGTGCGGATCACGTCGGCGCGATCGACCTCATAAAGCAGATGCGCGCCGCCCTGGAGATCGAGCCCGAGCACGATGGAGTTCGGCGGCAGCCAGGAGGGCAGAAACTGCGCGAGTTTCGCGCGATTGTCCGGCCCGATCATACTTGGAACGCAGATCAGGATCGCCATCAGGGTCGCGGCGAGGGTAAGGACGATTTTCCAGGGGGCGTAGCGCATCATGGCGGGAGGCGAATCCGTTTCTGGCCGTCAGGCGTTGTCCTTGACCGGCTCGCCCTTGGCGCGCACTTCGGCGATGGCGGACCGCGCCTGGCGCACCCGCACATTGGGAGCGATTTCGATTTCGATCTCACTATCGTCCGTCGCCTTGGTCACCTTGCCGATCAGTCCGCCGTTGGTGACCACGGTGTCGCCCCGGCGGATGGCCGAGACCATGCTCTGGTGCTGCTTGGCCTTCTGCTGCTGGGGCCGGATAAGCAGGAAATACATGATGACCAGAATGATGGCGAAAGGCGCCATCTGAATCAGCGCGTCGGCGCCGCCCGCGCCGCCGCCGGCGGCCTGGGCAAAGGCGGGGGTAATGAAATTCATGTCCTGATTTCCACGTTATCTCCGCGCTCGCGCGGAAGGGATTTGGCGCCGGACTATAGCCATGGCAGGCTCGAAAGCAATGGCGGCCTGAGCAGGTTTTCTCAAAACTGGACCGCCGATTCCGGACAATGCCGGCGGAGGCCGATCGCCGGCGACGAAAGCCGCAGCCGGACCCGCCGCCATCCGCCGCGGCGTCCTGTAGTTTAGAATTCATCTAACAAACACCAAATTGCTTCCTTGGCCGGCGCGGCCATGTTCTATGGGCCTATCGAAACCAGCGGCGGCGAAACATGATCCTTTGTTCCTGCAACATGATCACGGACCGGGACGTGCGGGCGAGCGTCAAGCCGTGCGGCGCATCCGCGGACCGCGCCCGTGACGTGTTCAAATTCAAGGGCTGCGCGCCCAGCTGCGGCCGCTGCGTGCGCAATATTCAGGGCGTTTGCGAGCGCGAGGCGGCCACCAGGGCGGAAAGCCGGGCGCCGGGCGCGCGCCGACCGGCGCTCGCCATGGCCGCCGAGTAAGTCGACCCCGGCCCGGAACGAATAGCTCGCCAGCTCGTTTTATAACCAAGCTCATGAAAAGGGAGTAACCCGATGCGCGGCGACGCAAAAGTCATTGACTATCTCAACAAGGGCCTGCGCAGCGAACTGACCGCGATCAACCAGTACTGGCTGCATTTCCGCATTCTTGACAATTGGGGCTACAAGGCCCTGGCGAAAAAATGGCGCGAGGAATCGATCGAGGAAATGACCCATGCCGACAAGTTCACGGCGCGGATTCTTTTCCTCGACGGATTTCCCAACATGCAGGAGCTGAACGGCCTGACCATCGGCGAGAACGTCAAGGAGATCATCGAACTCGACCTCGCCTCGGAAATGGCCGCGCGGGCGCTTTATCTGGAGGCGGCCGCCTACTGCCTGTCGGTCAACGACCGGGTGAGCATGAATCTGTTCGAAGCGCTGGCCCACGACGAGGAAGAGCATATCGACTTCCTCGAAACCCAGCTGGAATTGATCAAACAGGTCGGCGTCGAGCTTTACGCCCAGAAGCATATCGGCGAATTGTCGTCGTAACCCGCTCTCGTCATGACGAGCCTCAATCGCTTCGTTCCGCCTTCAGGTCGAAATCGACGCCCACATTATAGCCGACCCATTCGTCGCTCGCCCATTGCCCCTGCCCCACGCCAAAAGCCTCGCGCTTGAGGTCGGCATGGCCCTTCGCCTCGGCCTTGCGGCCGTCGATCGCCAAAGTGAAGGGCAGATGGATCTCCTTGGTCGCGCCGCGCAGTGTCAGGTCGCCGACGGCCTCGTAACCCGCGGCGGTCCGCGTCACCTGGCGCGATTCGAACCGCGCCTGGGGAAAAGCCGCGATATCGAACCAATCCTTGTCCGGCAGCGCCGTATCCCGCTGCCGGTCGCCGGTGGCGGCGCTGGCGAGATCGACGGTCACGACGATCTTCGCCTCGGCGAGATTTTGCGGGTCGAGCGAAATTTTCGCGTCGAACCGGCTGAAATGGCCGGTGAATTTTTCGCCGGCCTGTTCGCCGGAAAAAGTCAGCGCGCCGCCGGGAAGGATTTTCCAATCGGCGGCCTGGCACGCCGACGCGACCGCAAGCGAAGCGGCGGCAAGGATGATGCGTTTCATTCCCGGATATCTCCCGGACCGGCGAAAAAACTCATGCGCGTCAGAGGAACGTCGCCCTTCATCGCATGGCGCAAGGCGGCGCCGACATGGCCGGCGACGACAGCGATCAACGCATAGGCGCCGTATTTGTGCAGGGCCTGCGCGACGGCAAAGGCCGGCGCCTTGTTCGGCAGGTCGGCCAGAAGCCAGATATGCGGCCAGGGAACCAATCCGAACAGCACCGTCGGAATGTTCAACGGCGCCGTCGAGACGACCGCCCAGCCGGTCAAGGGCAGAGCCAGCATGAAAACATAAAGCGCGGCATGGCCGACGTGAGCGGCCTGGCGCTCCAGCGTCGGCAGGGCGTCCGGCAGAGGCGGCGCGGAGCGCACGAACCGCCACGCCAGGCGCGCGACCGCCAGCAGCAGCATGACGATCCCGATCGACTTGTGCAGCTGGAACAACTGGATCACGCGGGCCTTCGGAAGCCCCGCGTGCTTCATCGCCAGTCCGAGGCCGGTCAGGACGAAAATCCCGAGCGCCATCGTCCAGTGCAGCGCGACGGCGACCGCGTCGTAATGTTCGCCCGAGCTTTTCGTCACATCAGCACCTCAATTCGAAAGCGCCGCGAATGGTCAAGTGGACCAGATCCCCGACCATTGGAGCAAGGGCCTTCATGCCGAATTCGGCGCGCTCGAAGGCGCCTTCGCCGTCGAACCTCACCGCGTCTTTCTGGGTCGCCGATTTGCCCCCGAGGCCGACGAAATGCGCATACATGACGACAGGCCTCGTCACGCCGCGCAGGGTAAGCTCGCCCCGAACCGTCGCCCGATGGCCGCTGGTCGGGGTCACGCTGTTCGAGACGAAGCGCGCCGTGGGATATCTTGCGGAGTCCAGCCATTCCGCGCCCCGCAACCGTCCGGTGATGTTTTTGTCCGGCGTCGAAACGGTCGCGGTTTTCACCGAAACGTCGAGTTTCGAAAGTCTCGGATGCGCCGGATCGAACTTCAGCCAACCCGTGGCGCCCGTGGCGACGCCGGAGAAATCCGACAGGCCGAATTGCGAAACCGAAAACCGCACCCGGGTATGGGCGGGTTCGACCAGATAGACGCAGGCGGCGCCCGACCGGGCGAAAACCGGCGCGCCCGCGACGACGGCCACGGCCGCGCCCAGGGCGCCGACGACGAAAACGCGGTTCATGATCGCTTCCTTTCCCTGAAACCAGGGGAGTTTACGCCAGGCCCGGGGCTAATCTGAGGCCCCGCGGCTCCGACGCCGATCATTCGGTTTCAATTATCTTCCACATATGCCGGACAGACCGAACATGCGCGACCGCATCGCGGCGTTGGCGCGGGATTCGATAAAGGTCAGTGCTGCCCAGGTCAGTGCTGCAATTCGAAGGCGCCGTGGATGGTCAGATGGACCGTGTCGCCGATCATGGGCGCATAGGCTTTCACCCCGAATTCCGTACGCTTGATCACGCCCTCGCCGTCGAAACCCACCGTATAGCCCTTGGTGATCGGATTGACGCCCGCGCCGACGAAACGCGCATGAAGGGTCAGCGGCCTGGTCACGCCGTGAAGGGTGAGATTGCCCTGGATGGTCGCCTGACCTGCGCCTGTTGGGATCACCCTGGTCGAGACGAAAGTCGCCTTGGGATATTTGTCGGCGTCGAGCCAGTCGGCGCCGCGCAATTCGCCGGTGAGCTTTTCGACCGGAGTCAGGATCGTCGCCGTCTCCACCGAAACGTCGAGTTTGGAATTGGCCGGATGGGCGGGGTCGAGCTTGAGCGAGCCCGAGGCGCCGGTCACCACGCCCGAGAAATTGGACAGGCCGAAATGCGAAACCGAGAACAGGACCTGAGTATGATAGGGCTCGACCAGATAATCGCCGGCCTTGACGTCCCCGCTTCGGCTGGCGGCCGCCTGAGCGAGCGAGGCCGAGCCGGCGCCAAGAACAAGAGCCGCGCCGAGGGCGGCGACAGAAATATGCTTCATGTCGGTTTCCTTTGGTTCGAAATGAGGTCCGCGAGGCTGGCGCCGGACTTGCGGCTAATCTGCGGCCTTTCGCCTCTGGCGACCAGCCGTTGGTTTATGATAGTTTGCATCTGATTTTCAGATAGATCTACCATGCGCGACCGTTTCTCGCTCGACCAGATCCGCACCTTCGTCGCCGCCGCCGAAGAGGGCAGTTTTTCCGCCGCCGCGCGCAAGCTGGGCCGGGCGCAATCCGCCGTCAGCGATCTCGTTCGCCGGCTGGAGGAGGAACTCGGCGTCGAATTGTTCGACCGTTCCGCGCGCTTCCCGCGGCTCACGCCCGCTGGAAATCTGCTCCTGCGCGACGCCCGCGCCGTCGGCGGCGCCGTCGATTTCCTGAATTTCCGCGCCCGTGGCCTGTCCGAGGGGATCGAACCGGAGCTCTGGGCGGTGGTGGACGTCTATTTCCCCTTCCAAGCGATCACCGAGGCGGCAAGGGATTTCCGACAGCGCTTTCCCGCGACTCCGCTTCGCCTTTATGTCGAGGTTCTGGGCGCGGCGACCGAGCCGGTGCTCGACGGCCGCGCCAGTTTCGCGGTGGCCGGCGGACCGGGGCCGCTTCCGCCCGGCCTGAGCGGCGAGCCGCTGGCCGGCGTCCTGATGGCGATGGTCGCGAGCCCGGACCACCCGCTGGCGGGCTTCAAAGGCGTGATTCCCCGGGACGAATTGGCGAAACATGTCCAGCTCGTGTTGACCGAGCGCGCCAGGCGCCCCGACGAGCGCGAATATAGCGTGATGTCGCCGACGACCTGGCGCCTCGCCGATCTCTCCGCCAAGCACGCCTTCCTGCTCGGCGGCCTCGGCTGGGGCTCGATGCCGTTGCACGCCGTGGCGCACGACCTCGCCGAAGGCCGGCTGGTGCGGCTCGCGACGCCGGAAATCCCCGCCTCCGGCCTCGTTGCGCCCATGGCCGCCGTCTATCGCGCGGCGGCGCCGCCCGGCCCGGCCGGGCGCTGGCTAATCGAGCGCCTCAAGGCCGGCTCGTCGGCAGAGACGCAAATAACGCCGAATTGACAAGCGTCATGGCGCCGGGGCGAAGTCCTCCCTATGTTACAAATACGGAGGAAAGATCAGCCCCGCCCAAACGGGACCAAAGGTTCGGGGGCGCAATTCGCTTCCATAACCAGCGCCGCGCAATACGGCGCCCAACCCGAGACCCGGGAGTTTCATCGTGACCAAAATTGCTCTTCCCCATGACGCGTTCGTTTTCGTCGGCGACGGACGCAAGGCCTTGTTTCTGCGCAACGAGGGAGATGAGAAATACGCCAATCTGGTAACCGTGCGCGTGATGGACGGCGAGGACAATCCGCCCAACCGCGAACAGGGAACGGACAAGCCCGGCCGCTCCGTCGCCAGCGCCCATTCCAGCGTTCGCAGCGCCATGGAGCCGACCGACTGGCACGAGATCGAGGAGCATCGCTTCGCCGAACGCGCCGCCGAGGCTCTGGAGGCCATCATGCGCGAGCGCGCCGCGCCGGCTCTCGTGATCGCGGCGCCCGCCCGGACTCTCGCCGATTTGCGTCGCAGCCTGCACGCCGACGTCAAGGCCAAGGTGCGCGCCGAGATCGACAAGGATCTCACCAATATTCCTGTCTGGGACATCGAAAAGCATATCGTCGGCTGACGTCTTGGCCGGGCCGCCCCTCCTCCGGGCGGCGCGGTCTGTCCCGCAAGATTGAGGCAATGTTCGGCCGCTAGTTTCGCGCCATTCGTCCGTTCCTCTGGGAAGGAGAGCGCGATGCGCATCTGGCGCGATTTAAGCATTAAAACGAAAATCCTTGTCGCCTTTTCCGTCAGTTTCCTGGCGATCGCCGCGTTCTGCGGGCTGACATTGACCCGCATGGCGGGAATGGCGGAGAAATCCGCGACGATCCGCGACCATTGGATGCCGGCGGCGACGAAAGTCGGCTATCTGCAAAAGGCGCTGATCAATTATCGCCTGGCTGAAAACCAGGCGCTGCTGGCGATCGCGTCCAATTCGGACGCCGCGGGCGTTCATGACGCCGTCTCCGCCGCCGCCGCGCGCGTCGAACAGGCCTACGACGAATATAGGCCTTTCATCGCCGCAGGCGGCGAGCCCGCTTCGATCATGGCCGACTTCGACCGCGCATGGCCGGCGTTCCGCGTCTCGGCGCAGGAGGCTGTTGCCATGGCGCGCGACGGCCATCTCGCCGACGCCATGAAGGTTTACGCCGGCGCCGACGACGCCGGGCTGGTCGATCTTCTCGATCGGCAAAGCGTCCTCGCGGAAACAGGGGGCGCCGACGCCGCCGCGAAAGTCGAGGAAACCTATCGCGACGGGCGCTGGACGGTGTTGCTGGGCGTCCTCGTCTGCGCCATTGTCGGCGCCGTGCTGGGCGCCGGCCTCGTCTTCGGGATGGTCGCGCCGCTGCTGCGCGCCGCCCAGGCCGTGGACAGACTGTCGCACGGCGACCTCGATGTCGCGGTGGAGGGCGTCGAGCGGCGCGACGAAATCGGCGCGCTGGCTCGCGCGCTCGAAATCTTCAAGGGCAATATGCGCCGGGCGCGCGACCTCGAAAACGAGGCGAAAGACGCCCGGTCCGGGCAGGAAAGCCAGAGGCGCGCGATGGCCGCGCAAATGGCCGGCCAGTTCGAAAGCAAGGTCCGGACGATCCTCACCGTCGTCCTTCGCGCAGTGGAAGACGTCAGCCAATCCGCCCGAGTCCTGAGCGATTCGGCGGTCGAAACCGCCGCCCAGGCCCAGATGGTGGCCGACGCCTCGGAAGCCTCGTCGAGCAATATTTCCTCCGTCGCCTCGGCGACCGAACAATTGACCTATTCGGTCAGGGAAATCGATTCTCAGGCGCGCGAATCCCGGCAAATCGCAGGCGATTCAGCCAATCAGGCCGAAGGCGCCGACCGGCAGATGCGCGATCTCGCCGCCGCCGCCGACCGCATCGGCGGGATTGTCAACATGATCGCCGAAATCGCCGGCCAGACCAATATGCTCGCCCTCAACGCGACCATCGAGGCCGCTCGCGCGGGGGAAGCCGGACGCGGATTCGCCGTCGTCGCCCAGGAGGTCAAGACGCTCGCCGAGCAGACCAGCAAGGCGACCGCCGAGATCGGCGCCCAGATCAACGACATCCAGGCGACAACCCAGCGCGCGGCGGACAATATCTCGACCATCGTGCGCACGACCGAGCGGGCCAACACCATCGCGGGCGCGATCGCCGAAGCGGTCTATCAGCAGGGCGAGGCGACCAAGGAAATCGCCTCCAACGTGCAGCACGCCTCGCAGGGCGCCCATCAAGTGGCGGAAAATATCGGCGGCGTGCTCGAAGCCGCGAAAAGCTCCTCCGCCGCCTCCAACCGCATGTTGAACGCGGCCGGCGATCTCGCCCGGCAGGCCGAGGCCCTGCGCGGCGAGGTCGATTCTTTCCTGAGCGCCCTGCGCGCGGCTTGACCTGATTTCCGCACGGTTGCCGCGCGACAAAAGGAAGCGCCTTTTCCAGGTTGGTTTGATGGGGGCGTCATTGCATTATGGCCCCATGAAGCCAGAGCCGCGCGCCATCGCCCTCGCCTTTTTCGTCCTCGGCGCAGCCGGCGCGCGCGCCGGCGGCCTGTCGATCGAGCATGTCTGGGCGCAGCCGACGCCGCCCAGGGCCATTGTCGGGCGGGTCTATCTGGCCATCGCCAACAATGGCGCCGAGGTCGACCATCTCGTCGCGGCGTCAACCGATGTCGCTGGCGCGGCCGAGGTCAGCGGCGTCCGCATCCTGCAGGACGTGCCGAACCAGCGCCATCTGGTGAATGTCGACATTGCCCCCGGCGGGAAAATCCTGTTCAGCCCAGGCGGCTATCACATCCTTTTGCGCAATCTCAAACATCCGCTCGTCGCGGGGGAGCGTTTCAGGGTCGTTCTGACCTTCGAAAAAGCCGGCGACATCCCGCTCGACGTCGAGGTCGAGGCCCCCAAGCCCGCCGCGCCGCCGTGAACCGAATTAAACCCGGAGCGAAAGCGCGCCCTGCCGGACGAGCAACCGGCCGTCCCGGACGACGATGGTCTCGCCTTCCTCCAGGGGCTTCCAGTCCTCGTCGCTCAAGGGAACGCTGGCGAAAAGCACGAGATGCTGGCGCGGCCCTTCCGCGCCGTCGAGGGCGTCGCGATCCCTTTCGCAGCAGCGCTCCAGCCGCCACAGGCCGGGCGGCGCGATGAGTCCATCGCTCCGGGTTCGGCGGTGGCCGTGGGCGAACAGGGCGTCGCCGTCGCAATAAAGGAAATTGGCGGGGCCGAGCGCCCGCATGTCGGACGCGAAATCCTCGAAAACCGCGCGCCTTTTTTCGAGCTCGGGCGTCGCGCCTTCCCGCCACAGCGGGGCCATGCCCTCCAGCAGGATACAGAAGGCGCGTTCCGAATCTGTCTCGCCCATCGGCAAAAAACGCCGCGCCGCGCCGGCGAATTTTTCGTCGATCCCGCCGAGATTGCCATTGTGGGCGAAGACGTGAGCCTGTCCACCCAATTCGCGCTGAAAGGGCTGGGCGTTGGCGTGGGTCTTGGCGCCCCGCGTCGCGCGCCGGATATGGGAAATCATCAGGCGGGTCGGAATCCGCCGTTCCTCGATGAAATGCAGCCAGGAACTGTCGGCCGCGGGCGCCGGCTCCTTATAGAGCCGCGCGTCGCGCCCTTCGAGGAAGGCGAGCCCCCAGCCGTCCGCCGCGTCGCTGGTGAATCCGCCATGTTCGGCGAAGGTCCGCAGCGAGAATGTCGCTCGCGTCGGCGACAGGCTCGAAAAACCGAAAAGCTCGCACACGACGCCATCCCGCCGCTTCACGCCCATGGCGGCGAAGTCTTCCACGTTCCCCGCCGCCGGTCAAAGCCCTGGCTTCAGCTTTTTGCGTTACTTGCCCGCTTCGTCCAGCGCCTTTTTCAGCGTGAAGGCGCCGCGCAGGTCGCCGAGCTTGAAGCCCGTCGCCTGATCCTTGGGGTAAAGCTGGGCGATCTTTTGTTTCAGCTCCGGCGCGACATTCAGGCCGTGGCAGGTCAGGCACATTTCCCCGGTCGGAATCGCCTTCATAAAGCGGAAGGTCTTGCCGCCCTTGTCCTCGACCGTCGCGGCGCTGACGAGCGTATCGGGCTTTTCGCCCTTGGCGAACCGGGCGGCGAAACCCTCCATGACCTTGCGCTCGTAATCATCCGGCGCGGAGGCGGCGTTGCGCGGCTTCAGACTGGTCCGGCCGATCGACCAACCGCTGCTCTTCGACAGATCGGCGGCGATTTTCGGCGCCTGCCTGTTGCAGATGTCCAGCGCGCCGAGTGGCCCCCCCTTGGCCATGGCGCCGCTTATCGCCGCCTTCAACTCCTTGGCGTATTCGGCCGTCAGTTCCGCCGCCCGCGCCTTGAGCGCCGCTTCGTCGGCGACAGCCGTTCCGCACAGAAGGAGGAACCCAAGTCCCGCCACGACACCCTTGAACATGAAAGCCTCCATAAAGCTATACTATATGTATATCTTATTTTTCGTACTTGCGGCAAGGGGCCCGCCGTCGGCGCCAAATCCACTGAAAAAAAAGCGCCGGATTCAACTCAATTCACGAGAGATTGCGCCGCGACGAAACGCCGCAGGTGGCGTTGGGCGGCTTCTATGGATTTGACAAAAGGCGCAATAAACATTCATAAAGTTTATAACTTAATGCTAGCCAGGGGTCGGCGCGCCGGGATGATGGCCGATTGATCGCCCATCCGGCGAGGAGGCATCGAAACGAAAATGACGGCGCGCGCGCGATATATCACTTCGGCTGCCTTGACTCTGTGCCTGGCGATGAGCGGCGCGCGCGCGCAGGAAAAATTCCAGACCACGGATTCGCCGCCGCCGGCCAAATATCAGAAGATGGAGGCCCCGCCTCCTCCGCCGCCGCCGGTCCTGAACCAGGCCTCCGGGGTCAGGTTGAGCGAGCCGGCCGACCACTCCAAGTTCGAAGCGCTGAAAGGCCCCTTCGCGGATAGCGCGGCCGTCACCAAGGCTTGCGCAACCTGCCATACCGACGCCGAGGCCCATATCAAGAAGACGATCCACTGGACCTGGAACTATGTCAATCCGCGCACCGGCCAGCATCTCGGCAAAGAAAACGTCATCAACAATTTCTGCACCAACGCCAAGGACAACGAGGGCATGTGCGGCGTCTGCCATATCGGCAATGGCGTGAAGCCCGGCGAGGAATACGCCTTCAACAAGCAGACCAGCGTCGATTGCCTCGTCTGCCACGATCGCACGGGCAAATATTACCGCCTGCCGCCGACGCGCGGCAATTCGGCCTGCGCCGCCATGTTCGAGGGCCGCGACCCGATCAATTTCACCGAAGTCGCGCAGCATGTCGGCCTGCCGGGCCGCGAGAATTGCGGAACCTGCCATTTCAACGGCGGCGGCGGCGATGGCGTCAAGCATGGCGACCTCGATTCGTCGCTGATCCGCCCAAGCAAGGCGCTCGACGTGCATATGTCGGAACAGGGGCAGAATTTCGCCTGTTCCGAATGCCACCTCTCGCAACATCACGAGATCGCTGGCAGCCGCTACGACATGATCGCCAAGGACGAAGGCGGAACCGGCAAGCCCGGCCTGCGCCGCGACGTCGCGACCTGCGAATCCTGCCACGGCGCCACACCCCATCCCAAGCCCAGCCTGATCGGCTATCAACTCGACGCCCACGCCCAGCGCCTCGCCTGCCAGACCTGCCATGTTCCAAAAATGGCGCGCGGCGGCGTCGCCACCATCACCGACTGGGACTGGAGCACCGCCGGCAAGCTTTATAACGGCGCGGGCTATTACGAGGAAGAATACACCCAGGGGAACGGCGAGAAGCGCCACACCTACTGGTCGATCAAGGGCGATTTCAAATGGGGCGAGAACCTCGTCCCGACCTATAAATGGTTCAACGGCGAGATGATCTACACGCTCGCCGACACAAAGATCGGCGACAAGAAGGCCGTCACGCCGATCAACGAGCCGCAGGGCGGTTGGATGGACCCCAAGTCGCGCATCTGGCCGTTCAAGGAAATGCACACCAACGTGCCCTATGACGCAGGGAACAAAACTCTCGTCTTCAACCACCTGTGGGGCGCCGACAAGACCGCGTTCTGGGGCAATTTCAACATCAAGAAGGCGATCGCCGCCGGCATGGAGATCGAACACCGGCCCTTCTCCGGCGAGATCGGCTTCCTGAAGACCGTCTCCAACTGGCCAATCACCCATATGGTCGCGCCCAAGGAGGACGCGGTGAAATGCGGCGAATGCCATGCGCAAAAGAGCCGTCTCGCCAATGTGCCCGGCGTCTATATGCCCGGCCACACCCGCTTTCCCTGGATGGATTTTCTCGGTTTGGCGGGGGTCGGTCTGACCTTGGCCGGCGTCGCGGTCCACGGCGGCCTGCGCATCGCCCTGACCAAGAAGCACAAGGAAGACGCGTGATGACCGCCGTCACGACCAACGACCTTCTGGGCCAGGACGGGTCCAAGCGCACGGTGATGATCTACAGCCGCTATGAGCGGTTCTGGCACTGGTCTCAGGCGGCGTTGATCCTCATCCTCGCCTTCACCGGCTTTGCCGTCCACGGCCTCATTCCGCTGCCCTACAGGACAGCTGCCCAGATCCATTCCTATGCGGCGATCGCCTTGATCGCGCTGTGGGCCTTCACCACCTTCTGGCATTTCACCACCGGACAGTGGCGGCAATATCTGCCGAAGCTGGCGAGCCTGCCGGCGATCCTGAAATTCTATGCGTGGGGCATCCTCGCCGGCGCGCCGCATCCCTATACCAAGACGCTGAAACGCAAGCAGAACGCGCTCCAGTCCCTGGCCTATCTCTGGTTCATGGTCATCATCGGCCCGGCGTTATGGTCGTCCGGCATCGTCTATCTGACCTATCCTCTGTGGGCGAAAATAGCGGCGGGAACCATCGCCTTGCCGGTCGTCGCCTTCGTTCATCTTGCCGCAGCTTATCTGATCACCATTTTCGTCATTATTCACATTTATATGACGACGACCGGCAAAACGCCGCTCCACTATGTCAGGACGATGATCACCGGCTATGACACGATCCCATTGTCGAAGGCCGAGGCGGCCTATCTCGCCGAGGACGAACCGGGGCGTCTGAAATGAGGTTTTGAATTCCTGAGAGGCTGCCGGGCGCTCCCCTCCCCCCAAGCCTTCAGGTCAACTCGAGGACATTCCCTCCCCCAGGGAATGTCCTCTTTTTTTTGATATTCGCCTTCTCCGCGAAAAGCTTCGCCATCGCGGCCCACTGGCGAGACTTTTCCCGGTTTCTCGGGCGGCGCTCCTGAACGTCAAGCGGACAGGCGGAAAAAAACGAAGGGCCCGTCGCGGTGTTTCCAACCGCAACGGGCCCCAAGCATTTAGCGATTTCGTCCCGCCTTATTCGACCGCGATGCGCGGCGCCTTCTTGGCCGGCGCCTGATTCATCGCGTCGCGGACCTTCTCCGCCAGCACGAGATAGGGCTTCGCCTGAGGGGCGTCGGGGTCCTTGGCGACGACGGGCAGGCCGGCGTCCGAGGTTTCGCGCACCGAAGCGTCGAGCGGCGCTTCGCCGAGGAAGGGAACGCCCATTTTCTCGGCCTCGGCCCTCGCTCCGCCATGAGCGAAAATATCGGTGCGCTCGCCGCAATGCGGGCACAGGAAATAGCTCATGTTCTCGAACAGGCCGTAGATCGGCACATGAACCTGATTGAACATGGCGATGCCGCGCCGCGCGTCGATCAGCGCGAGGTCCTGCGGCGTCGACACGATCACCGCGCCGGCGAGGCCGACGTTCTGCGCCATGGTCAACTGGGTGTCGCCGGTGCCGGGCGGCATGTCGACCACCAGCACGTCGAGTTCACCCCAGGCGACGTCGCGCAGCAACTGGGTCAAGGCGGACATGACCATCGGGCCGCGCCACACGATCGCCGCGTCGTCAGGCACCAGGAAGCCGATCGACATGACTTTTACGCCGAATTTCTCGATCGGCTTCAGCGCGCCGCCTTCCTCCATGTCGGGACGGCCGGAAATGCCGAACAGGCGCGGCTGCGAGGGGCCGAACAGATCGGCGTCGAGCAGGCCGACCTTCATGCCGAGGCGGGCGAGGCCGATCGCCAGATTGGCGGAGGTCGTGGACTTGCCGACGCCGCCCTTGCCCGACGCAACCGCGACGATCTTCTTGATTCCCTCAACCCCGGCGCCGTGGGTGGCCCCGTGCGGCGCTCCATGCGCCCCTTGGCCATTGCCGCCCTTGGGCGCCGCCTGCTGCGGCGCGCTGTCCGGCGCGCGCTCCGAGGTCAGCACCACCACGGCGCCCTTGACGCCGGAAATGGCCTTGACCGCCGTCTCGGCGGCCTGCCGCATCGGCTGGCAATGGGGCGCCTGCTCGGGGGTCACTGCAATCGAGAGGAAAACCTTGCCCTCGCGGATGCTGATTCCAGAGATGGCCCCGGATTGCGGCAACGGCGTCCTGCCGTCCGGACCAGGAACCTTGGCCAAAGCCGCGAGAATGTCGTCGTTGGTGAACATGAATTGACCCTTTGCTGCGCTTTCCCCGTCCGATTGCGCGTGTTGTCGTTACTGGCCCGGCGCACTTTTTGGATGCGTTTTCGGCGCCGGGAGGCTGTGTGGATGTGTGATCGGCGCCGGCAAATGTCCAGTCGCCGGATGCGCAAAAACGCAAACAGGCCCCGCCTCGCGGGCGGGGCCTGATGTTGTTTAGCGCCGGCGGTCAGTCGGCGGCGACGTCGAGGCCGGCCTCGCGGGCCTTGCGTTCGAAATATTTCTCCGCTTCGTCGGTGAAGTCGTCGGTG
>JAKAJL010000038.1 GCA_021813805.1 Pseudomonadota bacterium
CTTTCCTCGTCAAAAATCTGCATGAATACCAGGTTGATCGCGATAGATGCGATCGCTCCGGCCGCAATGTGAAGCGGAATCCTGATTGCTATTTCAAGCAGGTGTGTTAACTAGCCCGAAAAGCTTGAAGGAGCCGATGAGATCGGCGGTCCTGCCCTAACGGCGCCAATTTGCTGCTACAGGGTCGCCGCAGCCCCAAAAATGAGGCAATCCATGAAGAAGCTCATTCGAACTGGCGTCGCTTTGACCAAGAGTTGTTTTCGACGTTTTGCGGCGGACAATGACGGCGAGTCCGGCGCGGCCCATGAATTGCCGCTTGCGGATTCCGACGCCGACCCGGCGTTCGATCCCGGCGCTGCGGAGGCTCCCATCCTGGCGCGCTCGGGGGCGCGGGAAGCTGTACAGGGCGAATTCGATTATTTCTGTTTATATCCGTTCTTTGCAATGAATATCATGCCGGCGGGAACGATCAAACCGTGCTGCGCTTATAACGCCCTTCTCGAAAAGGACGGGCGCCCAATGTCCGTCTATCAAAATTCGGTGGAAGACATCTGGAACTCGGAAGCCATGCGCGGGATCCGCGCCGACATGGTCGAAGGCCGGCCGGTGGCGGCTTGCGAATATTGTTACGCGCTGGAGCGTGAAGGCCTTTCGAGCATGCGGACGCAGATGTCCGCCTTGCGTCGGCCTGGCAAGCCGCTTGGACAGGAGGCAGGCGAGGTGGCGGCAAGAGCCAAGGCGGACAACTTTGCCGTTCCAGGCGGGCCCGAATGGCTTTATCTCGATGTCGGCAACCTGTGTAACCTCAAATGCCGAACCTGCAACTCGTCTTATAGTTCCAAAATAGCGAACGATCCGGTTCACGCCCGCTGGACCGGGCTGCCGCCGGCGGCGCCGCGCTGGCAGGGCAACAGTTTTATTGTCGCGCCTCGTCAAATGCTCGGTGTGGTCTATGCGGGATTCGGCTATACGGAGCCAACCGGGAAATTCCATAGAAGCTGGACATGCGGCGACGCGTCCGTGCGACTCGACGCGCGCGACATGGACTTGTCCGGCGTCTCGATCCGCCTCGTGTCGCCAGCGCCTGGCGATCAGCCCGTGACCGTCACGGCGAATGGCGTGACGCTGTTCTCGGAACCTCTGCCTTCCAGCCCGTTCGTAAAACAATTCGAAACGCCCTCGCTCAAGGGCGCGGACGAAGTGGAGATTCGCATCTCGTCGCCGCTGGTGAAAGACCCGGAAACAGGCCGCCAATCGGGCGTCGGCGTGGAGGAAATCCGCTTGATGCGGCGCGAAACCGGCAAGAATACGATTGCGCTGAGCCGGTTTTCCAGCGGAGAGCAATGGTTCCAGAACAAGGAGTTCCTGACCGGCGAGTTGTTCCGCAATCCGGAAAAGGTGACGTTACTCACGCTCATCGGGGGCGAGCCTCTGCTGATCAAGGAGGCGCGCGACATCATGCGCCATCTGATCGGAGCAGGCGCGGCCAGCAACATCGAACTGGTGGTCTCGACGAACGGGACGGAAGCCGACGAGGAGTGGTTCGCATTAAGCTCGAAATTCCGACACGTCTCCCTGAGCGTAAGTATCGATGGCTATGGCGCAGTGAACGAATACATCCGCTTTCCATCCGTGTGGACGGAAATCGAAAACAACATAATGCGTTTTCGTGAACAACCAAACACCATGGTCATCGTCAATATGACCGTGCAATCCTATAATGTGTTGCAGGTGGTCGATCTCATCGAATTTTGCGAGAAGCTGAATATTACTTTCAGGGGTCACTTGCTCCATTATCCCGATTATTTGAGTCCCCTGAGCCTGCCATCGCCGGTGCGAAAAGTTGCGGCGGATCGCCTTCGCACCTACGCTGAAGGGCGTCGCAACTCGCCGCAGACATCATGCTATGCGGAATCCGCGTTCGCCCTGGCCGCGGCTCTGGAATCCGGGCCGTTGACGGAGGACCCGGAACTGCTTCGCCGATTCATGCTGTTTACCAACGATATCGACGCGTCAAGGAAGCAAAGTTTCGCCACCGCGTTGCCGGAGCTTCACGCCATGATCGAGCAGGCCGGACACCCATGGATTCAGGGGCTCACTTATGCTACGGCCGCGCGGTCGGAGCCGGTCCCTGACGCGGTTTCAGTCTGAGAGCGGGGGCCGCACTGGAATCGGACGGTCTTCACCGTCGGCGCGGTTCGACTCGGGGTCGGAGCGCAGCTCCAGGGCGCTGCGCGGCGAGGTGGAGAGGAATGGCGTCGCAATGAATATTTGTCGCCTTTCCCGATTCGATGGGATCGAAACGGGCAACGCGCCGGCCGCCTATTAGGGCCAAGCGCTAGGGTCCGTTCAAGACGAGAGGGTTTCAAGATGCTCGCAGCATTCCAACGGCGCCTTTTTTCGACGGCCGGCGAACCTGGACTCGCCAATCTCGCGGACAGGGCGCAGATTTGGTTAGGCCCGCTGAGCGAGGCTTGGCAGGCAAGAAACGCCGAATTGGGGATTTCGCCACTGGCCGATGTCCTTGTCGACGCCATCACGTCGCTGGACAATTATGACTTGCGCCCGACGGACGTTCGGCTGCGGCCGCCTTCAGGGGGTAAGGTTCCGGTCGGCGTCGTCAGCAAATTCACGCGGGCGTTGATCGAGTATCTCGCGGAAGGCGATGACGCCGCGGAACGGAAGGCGCTGGAATCTCTCGCCGGCGCCGGTCATTCGCTCGGCCGTTTCGAATTCGAACTGGGTTTTCGCGCGGCGCTGGCCGAATTTCTGATTGAGCAGCGGGACTACGATCTGGCTGTCGCCGCGATAAACGAAAATCTTAAAGCTCATTCTACGTGCCCATATTCCGAGCACATCCTTTATCGGGCGCTCTTGAAACAGAAAGAAGCCGGAACGCTTACCGATGCGCCGAGCATCGGTCTCCATGATATGTCGGACAGGTTCTGCGATCAGCCTTTTGTCGCGCTTTCGACGCTTTCAGCGAGAAGCACGGAAGGTGGAGACGCGAGCTGGAAAGCGGCGCTGCATGCCTGCCGATGCCCGGCCATGCTGCCCTATCCGATCGCGGGATTTCCGTCGAATCTGACGGAGGGCCAAGAGAGCGAAGATGTCTGGAACGGACCGGAAGTTCAGGAAATTCGTCGGTCGATCCACGACGGCGATTTTACCTATTGTAACCGCAAGCTTTGTTTTTTGCTTGTGAACGACAGCCTTCCCAGAAAAGACGAAGTAACCGATCCTGTCTTGCGTGACATTATCGACAACAAGCGGACCCATATATCGACGCCGCCGCGTCTCGTTCTCCTTGCGCATGACGCGGCATGCAATCTCGCCTGCCCCTCTTGCCGTACGGAACTCATCACGACGAAAAACGAAGCCCGGCAAGAGATGGACAGTTTCGCCGACAGGATCATCTTGCCCTTGTTGGACGGCGCCAAAGTGGACCTGTGGGTCGCGGGAGACGGCGACCCATTCGGGTCGAAACATTATCGTCGGCTGCTGAGCAAACTCGATCCGGTTCGAAATGGCGGCGTGAGACTGTTCCTGCAAACCAATGGCCTCCTGTTGACGCCCAAGGAGTGGGACTCGCTTTCATCCATCCACAATCTGATCACGGGCGTCTGCGTATCGATCGACGCGGCAGAACCAGCCACTTATGAGGATGTCCGCAGACCCGGCAAGTGGAGCACGATCACTGCGAATATGGATCTTCTCGCCAGTCTGCGCCGCGCAGGAAAAATTTCTTATCTAAACATCAGTATGGTAGTCCAAAAGAAGAATTACGAGCAGATACCGGCCTTCGTTGAACTCGGACAGCACTGGGCTGCGGATAACATTCAGTTTATCAAACTCTATGGCCATACCGACGATTACCAGAGCAACGCGGTTGTCGATGAATCGCATCCCGAGCATCAGCGATTCCTCGAAGTGCTGAAACACCCGATCCTGCGATCGAAAGAAGTCGATCTATTTAATATTGCCTCCTACCTCGACGCACCGGCTGGCCAGGACAACGCTCCGTGCAAGGTTGTCTCCATCAATGACAATAATGCGGCGCCGGCTCCCGTTGAGGCGCCCGCGGAAAGGAGCACATTTTGGGAACTTCTGTTCCCGAAACGCAAAAAACGCGCGGCAACCAACTGATCGAGCCGTGGGGGCGCCATGGCGATGGCG
Source organism: Pseudomonadota bacterium (assembly GCA_021813805.1). Taxonomy (GTDB): domain Bacteria; phylum Pseudomonadota; class Alphaproteobacteria; order Rhizobiales; family Beijerinckiaceae; genus Rhodoblastus. The sequence continues at coordinate 4,177 of JAKAJL010000038.1, forward strand.
CCAGTCGAGCAAGCGGCCGACCGCAAAACGGCGGTTTGATCTCTTTCTTCGTCGGAAAGGCGCGAAGGGGATCGCGCGGCGACACCCGCTTTGGTCCTGAACAGCGAAATCCGCTGGGGTTGCGCTTCGCGTCACAACACGGGAGAGCATGGGACCGGGGTATTACGGAGCGCCTGTCGCGGGCTTCAAAGCGCCGCGACAGGTTGCGGCTTCGGCCGGGCGAAACGAAGCGTCTGCGGCCACTGGACGCCCGCGTCCCGCAACAAATGATATAACTCAGGCAACGACTGCGCGAAGCTTTGCCCCCGCGACATGTCCAGATCATTCGTGAAGACTATAAATTCTTGCAAAAACTTTTCCCGATCATCGATCTTTGCTGTTCTGATCGCCTCTGCGACCTCCACGACCGAATCTCTAAGCTCCTGAACGCCTGCTCTCAGGGGAGCGGGCAGAGTGTCTTTGCTATTGATATATTCGAGCACGCGATCCGCCGCAAGATCCCGAATGTCTTGCGGCAAAACAGCAACGGAAAGGTATTGCGGATATTGCAACAGGTGGTGTTTGAACGCAATTCCTTTTGCAAGGCAATATTCTATCAGATCGGAGATATGCAATAAATTATACGGCTGTATTGTCATATTAGCCCATAATGTTGTGTTTTTTTGCTTTAAGAACATTTCGATATTCTGATTGACCACGTCCCAGCTACTAGGAAACCTTATGTACTCATTAATTTTACCAACACCATCGAGGCTCATCATAAGTCCATGACTTCTAAAATGCTGAGCCAGTTCGAAATAAGCCTCGTTACGCACGGCGCAATTAGTGACAGTCCAAAGCTCAATCTTCCCGGCGGCGCCTGTTTCGACCAAGTGCCGCATCATTGTCTCGACTTCCTTGATCAGCAGCGGCTCGCCGCCAATGAAGCGCAGACGGGAGATCTTTTCTGGTTCGGCCAATATTTCATTGATCAGGAAATCCATCTCCTGAAACCACAGACCGCGGCCCGGAAGCCGGCTCGCGTTCACCTCGTTCCTTCCGCGCTCTTTACGGAAAAGCTCGATCCTCTCAATTCCAACGCCAACGCGGCGGCCCAGGCGGTCATTGCGGAATAATGGAGAGTTCAGCCGAATGTCGAGTTCCGCGGCATTTCCGAACTGTTCCAGGTCGAATTTGCCGACCCACCGCCCGGACGGCAGGTTCCCCTCAAATATTGATTGGCCATTGGCTAGAACCGCCAACGGATGATTCTCCGGCCTGTCGTCGGAAAGCTCGATCTCGAGACCGGCCAGATCGATGTCGGAAATAGAAAACCGCAATCCCGCGTTGCCGTCCGTCCATCCGACTTTGACGCCGCCTTCGACGACGGGCCAGGCGATTCCTTCGGACGCGACCCCCAGTGCGCGCTCCGGAGCGATGATCATCCCGTTTCCTCGCCAACGCGCCGCGATGAGTCCGGAATAGGCCCAGCGCGAATGGACGGGATCGCTTGAGATGCCCGAACTCGATTGGCTGTTGCACATACGACATTTCAGATTGCACAAATTGCCGACATCGAGTTCCAGCCCCGAGCACCGGTTTGGAACCCTGTAGCCGTTGGCTTCGACGTCGGCGAAGAGCTGCTTTATGGCTTCCTGCGGTTCTGCAAACTCTTGAATCCAGATCTCGTTCGTCACCACACGCATGCTGCGCACGCCGGAGCGTTCTTGCTGATAACAATAATCGCAGCCGGCGACACGCTCGCCCGCAATCATCTCGCGGCGGATTTCGCGCATGAAATCGGAATTCCAGATCTCGGGGAGCGAATGCTCATAGACCGACATTGGTTTATCGTCGACGGAGATTTCTTTCATGAACGCACAGCATGGCTTTACGCTGCCGCCCGGGGTAATATTCAACGATATGAACGGGTAGATGCAAAACGTAGAAGACATAAGCGACTCCTCGACGCTGCCCAACGCCATCGATTAGGACCTGAACTTGAGACCGGCGAGCGGCGCGGCGCCTTTTCCAGAACGCCAACGCTTTCACCCATTCCGAATTTTCGGGTTGAGCCGCGGAGTGACCCGGACGAAATGGTTCGAAGGGGAATCCCAAGATGGTAAAACTCTGACTCAAAATCCACGCTACGGCAAGAGAGACGCACATTTCGGAAGTCCCGCCGAGAAAACCCGCGAGCGGTTGGCGAAGTTGTGTTCCGGCCACTCCGACAGCCGCCGCGATGCTTGAGCCGTCCTCACTGGCCACGGCTTCGCCGGGCGGCAAGAGCTGATTTTCAGTTGGGCGGCCCCTACCGGCCCCTTGCGCGCCGTCGGCAAGAGACTAAAAGCGGGGCCGACAACCCAGGAGAAAAAATGCGCCCATCCAACCGCGCGCCGGACGCGATGCGTCCCGTTTCGCTTCAGCGCAATTTCGCCCGCTACGCCGAAGGCTCATGCCTGGTGAAGTTCGGCGAAACCCAGGTGCTTTGCACGGCCTCGCTCGAGGACAAGCCGCCGATGTGGCTTCGCGGCCAGGGCAAAGGCTGGATCACCGCGGAATACGCCATGCTGCCGCGCGCCACCCACACCCGCACCAGGCGCGAGACCTCCAAGCCGTCCGGGCGCACCCAGGAGATTCAGCGCCTGATCGGGCGTTCGCTGCGCGCCGTGACCAATCTCCAGGCGCTTGGCGAGCGGCAGATCACCATCGATTGCGACGTGCTGCAGGCCGACGGCGGCACCCGCACCGCCTCGATCACCGGCGCCTGGGTCGCGCTGCACGATTGCCTGAAATGGATGCGCGGCCGCTCGATGATCAAGGACATGCCGCTGACCGACCATGTCGGGGCGGTGTCCTGCGGCATCTATCAGGGCGTCCCGGTGCTCGATCTCGACTATGCCGAGGATTCTTCCGCCCATACCGACGGCAATTTCGTGATCACGGGTTCCGGCGGGCTGGTCGAGGTCCAGGCCACCGCGGAAGGCGCGGTTTTTTCCGAGGACGAACTGACGAAACTGCTCGGCCTCGCGCGCGGCGGGATCAGGCTCCTGGTTGAATTGCAGAAACAGGCGATCGAAGCGTGACCCGCAAACTCGAAGGCAAAATCGTCATCGCCACCCATAATCCGGGAAAATTGCGTGAGATGCGCGAATTGCTCGCGCCTTACGGGATCGAGGCGACCTCGGCGGGCGAGCTTGGCTTGCCCGAACCCGAAGAAACCGGCGCGGATTTCGCCGCCAACGCTTTGATCAAGGCGCGCGCGGCGGCCAAGGGCGCGGGCCTTCCCGCGCTCGCCGACGATTCCGGCCTGTGCGTCGAGGCGCTCGGCGGCGCGCCTGGCGTTTATTCGGCGCGCTGGGCCGGCGAAACGAAGGATTTCGCCGCCGCCATGGCGCGGATCGCACAGGAGGTGGAAAAATCCGGCTCGCCCTCCCGCCGCGCGCATTTCGTCTCGGCTCTTGCCGTCGCCTGGCCGGACGGCGCGGAGGAGATATTCGAGGGCAAGGTTTTCGGCGATCTCGCCTTTCCAACCCGAGGAAACCGGGGGTTCGGCTACGATCCCTGCTTTACGCCGGACGGGCACGCGCGCACTTTCGGCGAGATGAGCGCCGAGGAAAAGCACGGGATTCCAGCCGACGGATCGGAGGCGCTGTCGCACCGGGCGCGGGCGTTCCAGATGCTGGCGCGGGCCTTGTTAACCCCGTCGCCACGAAGCTGAAGATTTCGTTAAGCGCGGCGTGACGGAAATTTCCAGAAATGGCATAAGACCTCATGGCCAGCATTGCTCCCATGATTCCCGATCCCGGCTTTGGCGTTTACGTCCATTGGCCGTTCTGCCTGTCGAAGTGCCCCTATTGCGACTTCAACAGTCATGTCCGCCGGGGCCGAATCGAGGAAGACCGCTATCTGGCCGCGATTCGCACCGAGCTCAAGCAGCGCGCCGCCCTGACCCAGGGCCGCACCGTTCGCTCAATCTTCTTCGGCGGCGGCACGCCCTCGCTGATGGCCCCGGAAACGGTGGCGGGCGTCATCGAAACAATCGGGAAGCTTTGGAAGCTCGACCCGAAAGCGGAAATCACGCTTGAGGCCAATCCGACCAGCGTCGAGGCGGGACGGTTTCAGGGCTATCGCGAAGCGGGGGTCAACCGGGTTTCGCTCGGCGTCCAGGCTCTCAACGACGCCGATCTGAAATTGCTCGGCCGCTTGCACAATGTCGAGGAAGCCCTGCGCGCCCTCGACATCGCCGCCGCGACTTTCGAGCGGACGTCCTTCGACCTGATCTACGCCCGGCCGGGCCAGACGCCGCGGGCCTGGGCGAACGAGCTGGAAGAGGCGCTCGCCCGCGCGCCGGAACATCTGTCGCTCTACCAGCTCACCATCGAGCCCGACACGATGTTCGAGCAGCTTTCTCGCGCGGGCAAGCTGAAGATCCCCAAGGCCGACGTCGCCCGCGACCTGTGGGACGTGACCCAGGAGCTGACTGAAAAGGCCGGCCTGCCCGCCTATGAAATTTCCAATCACGCGCGACCGGGCCGCGAGAGCCGGCACAATCTGATCTATTGGCGCTACGGCGAATATGTCGGCGTCGGGCCGGGCGCCCATGGCCGCATTGTCTCCAAAGGCGGGAGGCGGGCGCACGCCACCGAACCGCATCCGGAAATGTGGCTCACCGTGGTGGAGAGCGAAGGGACGGGCCTGATCGAGGACGAGGCCCTATCGCTCGAGGAGCAGGGCGACGAATTCCTGCTGATGGGCCTGCGCCTCACGGAAGGGATCGACCCGGCCCGGTTCCAGGCGCTGACCGGCAAAAGATTCGAGGCCTCGCGCGTCGCCGACCTCATCGCCAACGGCATGGTCGAATATACCCGCCAGGGGCGGATTCGCGTCACCTCGGAAGGTTTTCCGGTTCTCGACGCGGTCGTGGCCGATCTCGCGGCCTGAAAGCCGCCTTATTTTGACCTTTTTCATCACGTGTCTGGAGGCGACAAGGGGAATCGATTCATGGTTAAAAAACTCTCGGTTGCTGCGCTCGTTCTTGGCTTTTCGCTCGCAAGCGGCTCGGCTTTCGCCGATGACCGGGTCGTGGACGGCCTGCTCGGCGCCGGCGCCGGCGCGCTGGTGTTGGGCCCGGTCGGCCTCGTCGCCGGCGGCGTGATTGGTTATTCCGCCGGTCCGAGCATCAATTGCAGCCTGAAGGGCGGTTGCGGCGGGCGCCGCCATCATTACCGTCATCAGGCGTCGAGCGCGGCGCGGAACTGACGGCGCCGCCGCTTCCCTCCCGCCCGGCTGAGGATCGTGGGCGCGCGAGGGCTCAACTGCGCAGCCGATAGCCCGTCCTGAAGATCCAGACGACGACCGCGACGCAGGCGACCAGCATCGCCAGGGTCATGGTCAGGCTCGTCAGCGGCCGCACCGAGGCGAAATCGAAAAAGGTCCAGCGGAAGGCGTCGATCAGATAGACGATCGGATTGAACAAGGCCGCCTTGCGCCAGAGCGGCGGCAGCATGTCGATGGAATAGAATGTGCCGCCGAGAAAGGTCAGCGGCGAGATCACCATCAGCGGAATGATCTGCAATTTTTCGAATCCGTCCGCCCAAAGCCCGAGAATGAAGCCGAACAAGGCGAATGTGATCGAAATCAGCGCGAGGAAGCCCAGCGCCCAAAGAGGATGGACGAGGTCAAACGACACGAACAACTGGGCGGTGAGGAAAATGATCGTGCCCAGAATCATGGATTTGGTCGCCGCCGCGCCGACAAAGCCGAGCAGGACTTCGAAGGCGGAGATCGGGGCGGAGAGGATTTCGTAGATCGTGCCGGTGAAGCGCGGCAGATAGATGCCGAACGAGGCGTTCGAGACGCTTTCGGTCAACACGCTGAGCAGGATCAGGCCCGGCACGATGAAGGCGCCATAGCTCACGCCATTGATCGGCTGCATGCGCGAGCCGATCGCCGCGCCGAAGACGACGAAATAAAGCGTTGTCGAGAGGACCGGCGAGGCGATGCTCTGGAACAGGGTGCGCCGCGAGCGTGCGAGCTCGAACAGGTAAATGGCGCGGACGGCGTGGAAATTCATCGGCTTTTGCCCACCAGATCGATGAAAATGTCCTCCAGCGAGGATTGGGTCGACTGGACCGAGGAAAAATCAATGCCGCGCGCGACGAGAGTCTTGAGGAGGCGCGCGAGACTGTCGTCGCGCGCGTCGCTTTCACCCATCTGGGTGAAGGCGAGACACGTCCCATCGGGCGAAAGGGTCAGGGGCCGGTCGAACAGGCCGTCCGGAATTTTTTCCAGTTTCGCCGTCAAAGCGATCCGCACGCGGGTCTGCCCGAGCCGGCGCATCAATTTGTGCTTGTCCTCGACCAGGATGATGTCGCCCTTGTTGATCACGGCGATCCGATCGGCCATGTCCTCGGCTTCTTCGATATAATGAGTGGTGAGAATGATGGTGACGCCGTTTTCGCGCAGATTGCGCACCATCGCCCACATGTCGCGGCGCAATTCGACGTCCACCCCCGCCGTCGGCTCGTCGAGAAACAGGATTTCCGGCTCATGGGCGAGGGCCTTGGCGATCAGCACGCGCCTTTTCATGCCGCCCGACAAAGCGCGGATGGCCGAATCCTTCTTGTCCCATAAGGATAAGGCCCGCAGCACTTTCTCGAGATGCGCGGGATCGGACGCCTTGCCAAACAGCCCACGCGAAAAGGTCACGCTGTCCCATACCGTTTCAAAGACATTAACCGACAGTTCCTGCGGCACCAGGCCGATCTTCCGCCGCGCCGCGCGATAATTTTCCGCAATATCGAACCCGTCCACCGTGACCTTGCCGGAACTGGCGCGGACCAGTCCGCAGACGATCCCGATCAGGGTCGTCTTGCCCGCGCCGTTCGGCCCCAGCAAAGCGAAAATCTCGCCGCGGCGGATCGCAAGATCCACGCCTTTCAAGGCGACGAAGCCATTGTCATAGGTCTTCGTCAGCTTTTGAATGGTAAGAACGGACTCCACCCTTGCGTCTCCCAGAAGCCTGCTTTTGCCACGAAAGCGCGCGAGCGCCAATTGCCGGAAAGCAAGTCCGCCCTTGCCTTGCGCGGCGTCCGCCCTCGCGGTTTGATGGCTGGAATCGGAAAGCCGGGGGGAAGAATGAACAAGGCGAGATTGGGGCGGACGGGATCGCTTGCCGTCTTGCTGCTGTGTGAAGTCGCGGCCATGGCCTGCTGGTTTGCCTCCAACGCCTCGATCGCGGCGATCAAGGCGGAGCAACCGCTGAGCCCCTTTTTCGCCGCCTTGCTCACCAGCAGCGTCCAGGCGGGTTTCGTTGTCGGCGCCTTTTTTTCCGCCTTGCTGGCGCTGCCTGACCGCTTCGACAAGCGTCAAATGTTCAGACTTTCGGCTTTGATCGCCGCGATATGCACCGGGGCGGCGGGACTGCTGGCTCCGACCTCGCCCTTTGCGCCCGTTCTGCGCTTCGCGACGGGCGTCAGCCTCGCCGGCGTTTATCCCGTCGGCATGGCCATCGCGGCGACTTGGGCGCGCCGCGATCTCGGCCTGCTGATTGGCCTGCTGGTTGGAGCGTTGACCTTGGGCTCGGCCTCACCCCATTTGGCCGCCGCTTTGGGCGGCCTCGACTGGCGGGCGCCGATTCTGTTCGCCAGCGCCGGCGCCCTGTTGGCCGCCGCCTTCGCCGGCTTAATCGCGCTCGGCCCCAATGTCGCGCGAGCGCCCCGGTTCAGCTGGTCCAATGTCCTTCTGGGCTGGCGTTCGGCGCCGCTCCGGCTCGCCAATTTCGGCTATTTCGGACATATGTGGGAGCTCTATGCGATGTGGTCCTGGATCGGCGCCTTTGTCGCCGCGAGTTTTCGCGCGCGCTATGGCCACGCGCCGCCGATGCCGCCCGCTCTGGCGACTTTCTTCATCGTCGCGTCCGGCGCCTTCGGCGCGCTGCTCGGCGGCTTTTTCGCGGACCGGGTCGGTCGAACCATGGTCACTTCGCTCGCCATGGCGGTCTCCGGTCTGTGCTCGATCCTCATCGGCTTCACCTTTGGCGGGTCGGCAAGCGCGGTTCTGGCTGCGGGCCTTGTCTGGGGCGCCAGCATCATCGCGGATTCAGCCCAATTTTCGGCCTCGACCGTCGAACTTTGCGAGCCGAGCCTGCGGGGCGCCATGCTCACGGCGCAGACCTGCTTCGGCTTTCTGTTGACGCTCCTCAGCATTCATCTCATGCCCGTCGCTGTCGATGCGCTGGGCTGGCGCTATGCTTTCGCCACTCTGTCGATCGGCCCATTCCTCGGCGTCTGGGCGATGCTGACGTTGCGCGCGCGCCCAGAGTCCGCAGCCATGGCCGGCGGACGGCGGTAATCATTCTCCGCCATAGGAGATCCGGTAGAGCGCGCCTTCCTGGTCGTCGGAGACGATCAGCGAGCCGTCGGGCAATTCCGCGAGCGCCGCCGGGCGCCCAAGATAGGGCGTCGCGCCCTGGTTCCAGCCCTCGGCAAAGGGAATTTCCGCGCCCGGCTTGCTGTCGCGGAAGGGCAGAAAAATGATGCGCGCGCCGACGGGGACACTACGGTTCCAGGAGCCGTGCTGGGCGATGAAAACGCCGCGCCATTTGTCCGGAAAAACCTTGCCGCGATAAAAAAGCATGCCAAGATCGGCGGCATGGGCGTCGAGTTCGCGCTCGGGGAAGACAAGTCCCGCGGGCGGCGCATCATTCGCCCATTGTGTCGTGCGCACATGGCCTCCGCCATACCAGGGGAAGCCGAAATTCAAGCCCGATTGTGACGCCTTGTTCAGCTCTTCGGGCGGGATGTCGTCGCCCATGCCGTCGACCTGGTTGTCGGTGAACCATAAGGTTCCGGTTCCCGGCTCGAAATCCATGCCGACGCTGTTGCGGATTCCGCTGGCGAAAATTTGGCGGTGTCCGCCGTCGCGCTCGAATCTCAGAATTCCGCCCATGCCCCATTGCGCGAACAAGGCCTGCTCCGCCGGGGCTGGGACATTGGTCGGCTGACCGACCGCGACATAGAGTTTGTCGTCGGGCCCGATCCGGCAAACCCGCATCCCGTGTCCCCGACGTTCTTCATCCGAGGGAATCAAACGCCCGCGCGGAACGATGTCCTGCGGATGATCTTCGTCCCAGCCGCCGGCGCGCGGCGAAAAACGCAGAATTCGGTCGAATGTGGCGAGGAAGAGCGTCCCATCCGCCGCGAAACAGGGCCCGGTCGGCAGGATGAATTTTTCCTCCCGCGCGAAAGGGGCGATGGCGCGGGCTTGGCCCGGACCGAGCTCGACGCGAAAAACCTTGTCGGAAGAGGTCCCGACGATGAGCGTTTTGCCATCCGGCGAAACCGCGAGGCCGCGCGCATGGGGAACAAGGCCGTAAAGGGAAATATGAAAACCCGGCGGCAGGCGGATATGGGCAAGAACCGCGCGCAGATCGGCGGCGTGGTCGATACGCGCGCGCCTCATGGCGAAGGAAGCGGCGACGGCGACCAAAATCACGAGAATCCACGCCGCCCGCCTCATCGGTCCGCTCCCGCAAAAGCCCCGGTCAACTCGACGGGCGGCGCCAGAATCGCTGAGAGGCCGATTGCGTCCGGGTCGAGCGCGGCGGCGCTCACACCCGCATCGGCATCAGGACGAAAAGCGCGCTCGCTCCGTCGCGATCCTGAATAACGGTCGGCGACCCCGAATCGTTCATTTTGAACAAGGTCGTGTCGCTGTCGAGCTGACCGGCGATCTCGATCAGATAACGGGCGTTGAACCCGATTTCGATCGGGTCGCCGTTATAATCGACTTCGAGCTCCTCGATCGCCGAACCCGAATCGGGATTGGTGACGGAAAGCACCAGCTTGCCGGCGCTGATCGCCATTTTGACCGCGCGCCCGCGTTCCGACGAAATCGTCGAGACGCGGTCCACGGCTTCCGAAAAATCCTTGCGCTCCACGGTGACATATTTGTCGTTATGAGTCGGGATGACGCGAGCGTAATCGGGGAAGGAGCCGTCGATCAGCTTGGAGGTCAAGACCACCGACCCCAAGGTGAAGCGGATTTTCGACGGCGAGAGTTCGATCGTGATTTCGGCGCCGGGGTCCTCGATCAGCTTCTGCACTTCGGCGACGGCCTTGCGCGGCACGATCACGCCCGGCATGCCGGCGGCGCCCGCCGGCGCCGGCGTTTCGAGCCGGGCCAGGCGATGGCCGTCGGTCGCGACCGCGCGCAACATCGCCTTGCCGTCGGCCTCCGTCACATGAAGAAAGACGCCGTTAAGATAATAACGCGTCTCCTCGTTGGAAATCGCGAACTGGGTCTTGTCGAGGAGGCGCTTCAGTTCGCCGGCGCCGAGCTTGAAACTATGGGCCATTTCGCCCGCCGCAAGATCGGGAAAATCGCTCTCGGGCAGCGCCTGGAGCGTGAAGCGAGAGCGGCCCGAACGCAGCTGCAATTGCCCGCCGTCCTTGTCCGATTCGAGCGAGACTTGCGCGCCGTCCGGCAATTTGCGCACGATTTCGTAAAGCGTATGCGCGGGCAAAGTCGTGGCGCCGGGCTGTCCGACATCGGCGGGAACGGTCTCCGTCACTTCGAGATCGAGGTCGGTCGCCTTGAGCTGGAGCCCGCCGCCGCTGGCGCTGAGCAGAACATTGGAGAGAATCGGAATGGTCGTCCGGCGCTCGACGACGCGATGGACATGACCAAGCGATTTCAGAAGAGCCGTTCTCTCGAGCGTGACTTTCATGGGGCGGCGTTCCAAAGAGCAAACCTGCCAAAAGGGGCCGGAACTTTGCAGCGCCTTGGCCGGCAAAGCAAGCGCCGCCCTCGATTTTCCAACGCTCTGGCGCGGTCAAAAAGCTTAACCGGCCCTTAAACCGCCCGATTTACTCTTTCTATCGCGGCAGCAGGGATCACTGCCGTCGTCCGGAAAGGCGGATTGCGAGGCATGACGCGCAAGAAGGCGCTGAAAGAGCGTATCGAGCCCAGATTTTCCGACGATGACGACGATCCCGCGCCGCCGGTCGTGGCGGAACGCCGCGCATCGCGCCGGAAACGCGTCGAGGATCGGGAGGAGCAGAAGGGGTCGCGTCGCAAGGAATCGAAACGGCGACGCCGCTCGTTGCTGGGCTTCCTGTTCTATTGGGGTCTGGTGCTGACGACCTGGGGCGCGATCGGCGCAGGCGGTTTGTTTATCTATTATGGGGCGCAACTGCCCCATATCGACAATCTGGCGATCCCCAAACGTCCGCCCAATATCGCCATTCTCGGCGTCGATGGGAGCCTGCTCGCCAATCGCGGCGACACCGGCGGCGCGGCGATCCGCCTGGATGAATTGCCTCCCTACCTGCCACGCGCATTCATCGCCATCGAGGACCGGCGTTTTTACAGCCATTGGGGCGTCGATCCGATCGGCATTCTCCGCGCCCTGGTCAATGACGCGACCGGGCGCCGCGGCATGCAGGGCGGCTCCACCATCACCCAGCAATTGGCCAAAAACCTTTTCCTGAGCCAGGAGCGCACGCTTTCCCGCAAAATTCAGGAAGCCATCCTGGCTTTGTGGCTTGAACGGAAATATTCCAAGGACCGGATTCTCGAACTTTACCTGAACCGGGTCTATTTCGGTTCCGGCGCCTACGGCGTGGACGCGGCCGCCGAGAAATATTTCGGTCATCCGGCCAAAGACGTGACCCTGCCCGAGGCGGCCATGCTCGCCGGACTGATGAAGGCGCCGAGCCGGCTCGCGCCGAACCACAACCCGCGGGCGGCGATCGACCGCGCCAGCGAGGTCATCACCGCCATGGCTCAGGCGGGGTTCATCACCGAAAGCGAAGCCCAGAACGCCCTCGCCCATCCCGCCCGGGCCGTGCGCGGACGCGACAGCTCGGCGGTCAATTACGCCGCCGATTACGTCATGGACGTGCTCGACGACACGATCGGGGCGATCGACGAAGACATCGTCGTCGCCTCGACCATCAATCCCGGCATGCAGAAAGCCGCCGAGAGCGCCCTCGACGGCGTGTTGAACAAGGAGGGCGCCAAATATCGCGTCTCACAGGGAGCCCTGGTGTCCATCGACCCCACCGGGGCGATCCGCGCCCTGGTTGGCGGCCGCGACTACGAGGACAGCCAGTTCGACCGCGCCATCGCCGCCCGCCGCCAGCCCGGCTCGACCTTCAAGCCGTTCGTCTATCTCACGGCGCTCGAACACGGCCTGACCCCCGATACGATGCGCGAAGACGCGCCGATCAATGTCAGGGGCTGGCAGCCGGAAAACGCCAGCCGGCGCTACATGGGGCAGGTCAATCTCACCACGGCGCTCGCCATGTCGCTCAATACGGTGGCGGTGCGGCTCGGTCTCGAGGTCGGCCCGCACGCAATCATCCAGACCGCCCACCGGCTCGGGATCACGTCGAATCTTCAGTCCAACGCCTCGATCGCGCTCGGCACGTCGGAAGTGACGCCGCTCGAACTCGTCACCGCTTATGTGCCTTTCGCCAACGGCGGCATAGGCGTGCAGCCCCACATCATCACCAAGGTCCGCACCGCGGACGGCAAGCTGCTTTACGCCCGCAAGGGATCGAGCAACGGGCGGGTGATCGACCCGACCTATGTGGCGATGATGAACTCGATGCTGGAGCAGACGCTGATCATCGGCACCGCGAAACGGGCCGACCTGCCTGGCTGGCAGGCCGCCGGCAAGACCGGCACCAGCCAGGATTACCGCGACGCCTGGTTCGTCGGCTACACCAGCCAGCTCGTCACCGGCGTGTGGATCGGCAACGACGATTCTTCGCCGACCAGAAAAGCCTCGGGCGCCAATCTGCCCGTCGAAATCTGGTCGCGCTACATGCGCGACGCGCTCAAGGGCATGGTGGTCGCGGGCTTGCCGACCGGCGGCTGGCGTAGCGAAAGCCTGCTGGGCTCGGGTCCGGCCGCGTCGCTGTGGCCGTTCTCGCCCGGCGCGCCGATCCCGCCGCCGCAACAAGTGCTTCATATGGACACAAGCAACCCCTCGGCGCCCGTCTTCGTCAACGGCGCCGGCTCCGCCGCGCCGGTTCCGCCCGAAGATATTCCCAATGGGCCGGGCGGACGGCGGCGAGCGCCCGCGCCCGACAACCGCAATATCTTCCAGAAATTGTTCGGCGGCTTCAATTAGCCGTGAAAGTCGGCCGGCGGGGGCTTTTCACGAAAACGCCGTGAAAATTCGCTATTGTTGTTAGAACGGGGAAAGGCATGAAATGCGGCGTTTTTTGATCGTCGGGATTTTGGCGCTGGTCGCCGCTTCGCCGTGGTACGGGTCCGGGTCCGCCAGCGCCGAAAACATCAGGACGGCGGGCGGGCAATCATACTGGGAAGGGCCGCCGGGACCGGTCACCGACCCCTACTGGACCTCCGGTCAGTACAAATACGATCCCTATGGCTATATGGAGCGCAGCCGCTGGGACCCGGAATATCATCCGATGACGGTCATCGGGCCTCATTCGGGCAAGGAAAATTGCGTCTTCCGCCGCAGGGTCCAGATCACTTCCTGGGATTACCAGCATCCCATCCTGCGCGTCTGCCGCAAGCCGCCCAAGGATTGAGCGGCGTCAGAGCGCTTCCAGGAAACGCGCGGGCTTGCCCGTCGAAGGCGTCGTCAGTTCGCCTTCCCACATCACGCGGGCGCCGCGCACGAAGGTTCCAACCGGCCAGCCGGTCACGATTTTGCCGTGATAGGGCGTCCAGCCGCAGCGCGACGCGATCCAGGCGTCGGTGATGGTTTCCCGCCTTTTCAGATCGACGACCGTGAGGTCGGCGTCATAGCCGACGGCGACCCGGCCCTTGCGGGCGATCTGGAACAGGCGGGCGGGACCAGCGCTGGTCAGATCGACAAATCTTTGCAAGGTCAGGCGCCCTGCCGCGACATGGTCGAGCATGATCGGCACGAGAGTCTGGACGCCGGTCATGCCGGACGGGCTTTCGGGATACGGCTTGGCCTTTTCTTCGAGCGTATGCGGGGCGTGGTCGGAGCCGAGCACGTCGACCACGCCCTGGTCGAGCCCGCGCCAGATTCTTTCGCGATGGCTCTTGTCGCGCACCGGAGGATTCATCTGAATCTTGGTTCCGAGCGTCGCATATTCGTCTGCCGACAAGGTGAGATGGTGCGGGGTCGCCTCGATGCTGGCGATGTCCTTGTGCTGGCTCAAAAAATCGATCTCTTCGCCGGTCGAGACATGCAGCACATGGATTCGGGCGCGCTCGCGGCGCGCGATCGCAACCAGCCGGCGGGTGCAGCTCAGCGCCGTCTCCACGTCGCGCCAAAGCGGATGCGAGGAGGGGTCGCCGGCGACCCGAACATGCTTGCGCTCGTTCAGGCGATATTCGTCCTCGCTGTGAAAGGCCGCGCGGCGCCGCGCATGGCGCAGGATTTCGGCGACGCCCTCGTCGTCCTCGACCAGGAGTGAGCCGGTCGAAGAGCCCATGAAGACCTTGATGCCGGCCGCGCCGGGCAGGCGTTCGAGTTCGGCGATATTTTTCGCGTTTTCATGGGTGCCGCCGACCCAGAAGGCGAAATCGCAATGCATCCGCGCGGTCGCCCGCGCCACCTTGTCGGCGACCGCCTCGGGCGTCGTCGTCAGCGGATTGGTGTTGGGCATTTCGAACACCGCCGTCACGCCGCCGAGCGCGGCGGCGCGCGAGCCGGTTTCGAGGTCCTCCTTATGGCTCGGGCCGGGCTCGCGGAAATGAACCTGGCTGTCGATCACCCCCGGAAGAATATGGAGCCCGGCGCAATCGATCGCTTCGCCGGCGCTCGCCCGCGACAGATCGCCGATCGCCGCGATGGTCTCGCCGACGACGCCGATGTCGCGGGGCGCCACGCCGTCGTGGTTGACCAGCACGCCGCCGCGCAGGATGAGGTCGAAGAGGGGTCGCGGCATGGAGCCTCCAAAAATTTCAAGCGCGCGGGACCAAAGCCGGCGCAAGCGCGTTCGTAATAGACAGAAACCGACATTATATCGCACTTATCTGTTTGGACAGGCCGTCGGCGGCCGACGTGTCCCGCGGCGAGACCAATGGGGAGGAAGATGAAAGCGGCTCATTTGACGGATCGTGGCGTGGTTCGAGTCGGCGGCCCCGAGGCGCGCGGCTTTCTTCAGGGGCTGGTCACCGGCAATGTCCTGACGCTGCAGCCGGGCGAAGCGCGATGGGCGGCGCTGCTTTCGCCTCAGGGCAAGATTCTCTTCGATTTCCTGATGAGCGCCAAAGCGGAAACCGATGGCTCGGACACGATTCTTCTCGACGTCAAGCGCGACATGGCGGCGGATCTGTTGAAGCGCCTGACCCTATATAAATTGCGCGCGAAGGTCGAAGTTTCGGACGCAAGCGGCCAACTGGGCGTGATCGCGCTCTATGGCGGAGCGCCCGGCGAAGGCGTCCGCGATTCACGCCATCCGGACCTCGGAACGCGCCTGATCTTGCCGGTCTCGAACATCGACGCGCAGATGCTGACCTTCGGCGGCGACGCCGGGCTCGCCGATTACGCGGCCCATCGCATCGCCCTCGGCGTGCCCGAGGGCGGCGTGGATTTCGCCTATGGCGACGCCTTTCCTCATGAAGCCGACATGGACCAGCTCAACGGCGTCGACTTCAGGAAGGGCTGTTTCATCGGCCAGGAAGTGGTGGCGCGCATGCAATATCGCGGCACGACCCGCAATCGCGTGCTGCGAGTGGCCCTTGACGGCGCCGCGCCGCCGCCGGGAGCGATCGTCATGGCGGGCGAGACGCGGGTTGGCGTGATGGGCTCCAGCTCCGGCGCGCGGGGACTTGCGCTTCTGCGCATCGACCGCGCCGAGGAAGCGGCTCAGGCGGGCCAGGCGCTGGTCAGCGGCGAGGCCCGTCTGAAGCTGGTGTGAGATTCACTCGGCGGCGGTCGCCTTGGCGGCGGCGAACTGGCCGAAAGCCTGGACGGCGTGGCTGGCGTACATGACCGACGGCCCGGCGCCCATGTAAATGGCGAGACCGAGCGTCTCCATCAGCTCCTCGTGGGTCGCGCCGAGATTGACCGCGGCGCGCGCGTGGAAGGCGATGCAATCGTCGCAGCGGGTGGCGACGCCGATCGCCACCGCCATCAACTCCTTGGTCTTGGGGTCGAGCACGCCCTGTTTGGTCGCGTTCTGCGCCATGGCCGCAAAGGCCTTCATCACATCGGCGACGCCGTCGCCGGCGCGCAGGTCGCGCAATTGTGTGGAAAGCTTGTGGGTGGTTTCAGGCCAGTCGAAAATCATTCGGCGCTCCATGCTGCGCCGCAATACATATCGCAGCGGGCGAATATTTCAAAATCCCTCATGGCCGGCATGCGAGCGCCCGGCGATCCGCCTTGGATTCGCGCGGCGCATTGATTAAACATGGATCATGACAGATCCGGCGAAAGGACCGGCGATTCGCCATTCCGACGGCAAGCATCGCTGTCCCTGGCCGGGGACGGACGCGCTTTACGTCGCCTATCACGACGACGAATGGGGCGTTCCCGAATTCGATTCCCGCGCCCTGTTCGAAAAGCTTGTGCTCGACGGCTTTCAGGCCGGCCTGTCCTGGATCGCCATTCTGCGCAAGCGCGACAATTTCCGCCGCGCGTTCGCCGGCTTCGACCCGGAAAAAATCGCCGCTTTCGACGCGGCGAAAATCGAGAGCCTGATGCGGGATCCCGGCATCGTCCGCAACCGCGCGAAGATCGAAGGCGCGGTCGCCTCGGCGCGGGCTTATCTCGACATCGAAGCCGCGACGGGTTTTTCCACCTACCTGTGGGATTTCGTGGACGGGCGGCCGTTGGCGAACGCCTTCCGTTCACTCGACGAAGTTCCGGCGCGGACGCCCGTGTCGGAACGACTGGCGAAGGACCTCAAAGATCGCGGATTCAAATTCTGCGGCCCAACCATCGTCTACGCCTTCATGCAGGCGGTCGGCATGGTCAACGATCATCTGATCGAGTGCTGGCGCCACGAGGCCTGTCACGCGGCTTTCCGGAGCACCGACGGGAGATGAGGCCAAAGCCCGCGCCACGCGCCTGGCAGCGCATGCTCTCCGGCCGGCGCCTCGACATCCTCAATCCCTCGCCGCTCGACATCGAAATCGAGGACATCGCCCATGGTCTTGCGCGCGTCGCGCGCTGGAACGGCCAGACGCGCGGCGGCATGATTTTTTCGGTGGCGCAGCATTCGGTTCTCGTCGCCGAGATTTTCGGCCGGCTCGATCCCTCCGCGCCGGCGCGCTGGCGCCTGCACGCCTTGCTCCATGACGCGCCGGAATATGTCATCGGCGACATGATCTCGCCCTTCAAGGCGGCGCTCGGCGCGATCTACGCCGAAGTCGAGGAGCGGCTGGCGCGAGCCATCCTTCAACGTTTTTCGTTGGCGCCCGATCCTCCCGCGGCTCTGACGCGCCTGACGAAAAAGGCGGACCGGATCTCCGCCTTTTTCGAGGCGACGCTTTACGCCGGCTTCGAAACCGGGGAAGCGACGCGCCTGTTCGGCGCTCCCGAAGTCGATCGGCGATTCTTGGAGGATCTGCTGGCTCCGATGGACCTGGAAATGGCGCAGGCCCTGTTTCTGGAACGGTTCAACGTCCTGGAGAAGGCTTTATGATGGCGGCGCTCCAAATCCGCCCGCCCGACGAGGCCGAAAAATGCGTGACGCCTTGCGTCCTAGCCCTTGCCGACTCAATTTTGTCTCGGCAAGGATGAATGATTGCGGCGATCGAATCGATCCACCGCGCCGCCGATCGTTTCTAGGGCCAAATTTTGTGCATGGATTCGGCATGAACGTCCCCTCCGCAGCTTCCATTCCAATGGAAATCGGCCTAACCGCCGCGATCGTCGCGGTGCGCGGGGACACCCCGCTCATCCTTGTCGCGCGCGGCGCCGGCGGCGACGTGGCTGAAGAGGCGGGCGATCTCGCGGCCCTGCCCTCGGGTCCCTTCGATCCGGTCAACCATCGAACCTTCGAAATCGGGCTGCGCGCCTGGGTCGCCGAACAGACCGGCGCGCCGCTCGGCTATGTCGAGCAGCTTTACACATTTGGCGACCGCGGCCGCCACAGCCGGGCCGGCAGCCGCGATCCGCATGTGGTTTCGGTCGGCTATCTCGCCCTCACTCGGTTCGGCGACGCCGAGGCCCCCACCGCGCCTGGCGCCGGCTTTCGCGAATGGTATCGTTTTTTTCCGTGGGAGGACTGGCGCCAAGGCCGGCCGGCGCTGATCGACACGACGATCATGCCGGGCCTGCGCGCCTTTGTCGCGCGGGGCGGCGATTCGGTCCATCGGCGCGGCGTCGGCCTGATCGAGCGGGTGCGTCTGCTGTTCGGCGAGGACGGCGACCGTTTCGACGAGGAAAACGTACTCGACCGTTACGAATTGCTCTATGAATTGGGGCTGGTCGAGGAAAGCGTGCGCGATGGCCGGGCGCCGGCGCCGGGTTTTTCCGAGCGCCCGCCGCTCGGTGAATCGATGCACGCCGACCATCGCCGGATTCTCGCCACCGCCATGGGCAGGCTGCGCGCCAAGATGAAATATCGTCCGGTGATTTTCGAGCTCATGCCCGAGGAATTCACCCTCACCGCCCTGCAGACCACGGTCGAGGCCATTTCCGGCCGTCATCTCCATAAACAGAATTTCCGCCGCCTGGTCGAGGCCTCCGCCGTAGTGGAGCCGACCGGCGAAATGTCACGCGCCACCGGCGGTCGTCCGGCGGCTCTGTTCCGCTTCCGCCGCGAAGTGATGCGGGAGCGCCCGGCGCCAGGATTAAGGGTCGGCATCAGGGGCTGATCATCGCCTCCTCTTGCGGGCGCCGGATGTCCTTGATCAGCGAAACCACTTCCGCGAAGGATGGCTTGGCGCCTTCGGCCGGCGCGCGCAAGGCGGATGCCAGGAATCGCGCGGGGAACAGCGTCGCCTCGATATTGGCGTCCCGGATTTCAGCCGGACGAGAAGCGTCGGCGCCCATGCGGCGCTCGACCTCCGACAGAATCGCGATCATTTCGGGTTTCTGGAAAACGCCCTTGGCGATCAGCGCCTCGATCAGCGCGGAAAGGACGAAATAGACTCCTTCAAGCTGCAAATTCGCCGTGTTCATGAGGCGATCTCCTTGATGTTCCAAGCGTGACAACGCGCAACCAAGGGAATCGTTCGCCAGGCAAAAGTCTGCGACAATCCGCGGCGGGCGCTTATCGTGCGGAGAAGGCCTCTTTCGTTGCTATAATTGACTATAGATTCGCGATCGGAGACGCATGATGAAAGTCGACACGGTCATCGTGGGAGCGGGCACGGCGGGGCTCACCGCCTTGCGCGAGGTGCGGGGCTACACCGAGGATTTCCTCCTGATCAACGACGGACGGTGGGGCACGACCTGCGCGGCCGTGGGCTGCATGCCCTCCAAGGCGCTGATCGAGGTCGCCAATGCGTTCCACCGCCGCCATGTGTTCGAGGAATTCGGCATTCGCGGCGGCGAGACCTTGCGCGCCGACATTCCCGACGTCCTCGCCCATGTCCGCAAGTTGCGCGACGGATTTGTCGCGGGACCGAGTTCGATGCGGGAAAAGCTCGGCCGCCGCGCCATTTCAGGGCGTGCGCGGCTGAAGGGCCCGAACCGCGTCGAGGTCAACGGCGAGGAGATCGAGGCGCGGGCGATCATTCTGGCGACGGGGAGCCGGCCGGTCGTCCCCAAGACATGGGCGGCTTTCGGCGACCGCATCCTGACCAGCGATACCTTATTCGAGCAGGACGACCTTCCGCGCCGCATCGCCGTGATCGGCATGGGCGCGATCGGGGTCGAGATCGCGCAGGCTTTGGCGCGGCTCGGCGTCGAGGTCGCGGGATTCGATGCGCTGGACGGCCTTGCCGGGATCAGCGACCCCAGGATTCTGGCGTCTTTCCGCCCGATGCTCGCACGCGAAATTCCGCTTCATCTCGGCGCCCCCGCGGAACTGGCGGCGACGCAGAGCGGCGTTCTCGTCAGCGGCGCCGGCGGAAGTTACGAGGCCGACGCCGTTCTCGCCGCGATGGGACGGCGGCCGAATATCGACGGGCTGGGTCTCGAAACCCTTGGCGTAGCGCTCGACGCCCGCGGCATGCCCGAGATCGATCCGACAACCCTGCGCCTGGGCGACCTGCCGGTCTTTCTGACCGGCGACGCCAATGGCTATCGCCCATTGATGCATGAGGCGGCGGACGAAGGCCATATCGCCGGCCGCAACGCCGCGCCCGACGCCGCGAACCTGCCCCATTGCCGGCGCACGCCGCTCGCCATCGTCTTTTCCTCGCCGCAGATCGCCCGCGTCGGGGCGGCTGTCTCCGAAATTCCCGAAGCGCGGCGGGCAAGCGGCAGTTTCGATTTCGCCAAACAGCCGCGCGCGCGCATGAGCGCGGCGGCGGCCGGACTTTTGCGCGTCCATGCGGACCGGGAGACTGGCCTGCTGCTTGGCGCCGAAATGTGCATTCCGGCGGCCGAACATATCGCGCATCTGCTGGCGCTGGCGATCGAACGCAAAACGACGGTCTGGGACCTGCTCGCCGCGCCCTTCTATCATCCCGTGCTCGAAGAAGGCCTGCGCAGCGCCCTGCGCGATGTCTCGCGGTCGCTGCCGGCGAAAGACGGGTCGGATCTGGCCCTGTGCGGCCCCACCGGCCATGAGGCGCTCGACTGAGCGCGCCAAGATGAAACCGGGCCGAGGAGGCGTCCATGATCGACGCGGCCACCCGTCTCTTGCGCCAGCGGGACCCGCTGACCGCCGAAAAACTGGCCCGCCTCGACTATTTGGGTTGGAGCGGCGCCGCGGTTCCGCCGGCCGACCTGCGCGATTCAGAGAAAAATGAGACCTCATGAAACCGCCGCGGCTCTCGGACGTTGAAAGGGCGACTGTGAGCGAAGGAGGGCAAAATGCGTCTCGATTATCTGGCGGATATCGTCATCCATGTGAACGAAACACTGGACGAGACCGGGCTGCGCGTCGTCGAATGCGACCTATGCGGGGTCGACGGAGTGGTCGCGGCCAAGCATGTTCCGGGGCGCAATCACATTCTGATGGTGACCTATGACAATGAGGAGGCCCGCGCCGTCGATCTGTTAGCGCCCCTGAAGGCGCGCGGGCTCCATGCCCAGTTGATCGGCTTTTGAGGCTATGGCGCCAAGGTCCGGCAAAGCTCAAGACATCCGGACGTGGACCAAGCGGCGCGTCCGCCGCCCTCATTTAAGCCAGCCGGTCGCCACGCCGGCGAGCAGCACGACGCCGATGACGAAGCGATAGACGACGAAGGGCCAGGACGAAAAGCGCTCCAGAATCCGCATCAGCCCCCAGATCGCCACGAAAGCGGAGATCGAGGCGACGCCCACGCCCACGCCGAGGATGAGCCAGCCTTCCGGCGGCAAATGAGCCTTGTGGAGCTCATAGATTTCCTTGACCCCGGCAAGGAAAATGGCGGGCAAGCCCAGAAGAAACGAGAAGCGCGCCGCCTCGTCGCGCTCCAGATCGAGGAACATCGCCGCCGTCAGGGTCGAGCCGGAGCGCGAAACGCCCGGAATCAGCGCGCCGACCTGGGCGAGGCCGACGATCATCGCGTCCTTGAGCGAAACATTGTCCAGAGTGCGCCGATGCGCGCAGCCTTTTTCGGCGACGGCGAGCAGCAGCGACATGACGATGCTGGAGGCGCCGATCACCCACAGGCTGCGAAACGAGGACTCGCAGGTGTTGAGTCCCTTCGACAGGATGACGCCGAAAATGACGATCGGCAGGGTCGCCAGCATGATCCAGACCGTGAAGCGGAAACGCCAGTCCTTGAAATCGCGACGGCGGACCGCATTGATCGAGCCGAAGAAAAATCCGCGCACGTCGCTCCAGAAATAGGAGACGACAGCGGCGAGCGCCGCCACCTGCATGGCGGCGGAAAAGGCCGATCCGGGATCGCGCCAGCCCAGAACGGCAGGAACGATGCGCATATGGGCGGTCGAGGAGATGGGCAGAAGCTCGGTGATGCCCTGAACGACGCCAAGCACCGCGACCTTGGCCACGCCCAGATCGATGAATCCTGTGTCTAAACCATGGGTGCAGGCTCCAGCCGACATCAAATCCCCCCGCCGAATCACAGGATGCGCTTCTGACAGTTTTTGCAAAACCACGGGGGGCTTTCAATCGCGGTGGAGCTGAATTCACACGGAAGCGGCGCTGTGCTCCACGACGCGGACGATGTCGGCCATGATCGCGTTCAGTTCGTAATCCTTCGGCGTGTAAACCGCGGCGACGCCTTCGGCGAGCAGCAGCTTTTCGTCCTCCGGCGGGATGATGCCGCCGACGATTACCGGCACATCGGCGATGCCTTGCGTCTTCATCCGCTCGAGGACGTCGCGGACCAGCGGAACATGCGATCCCGAAAGGATCGAAAGCCCGACGACATGGACGCCTTCCTCGAGCGCCGCGTTGACGATTTCGGCGGGCGTCAGGCGGATGCCCTCGTAAACGACCTCCATTCCGGCGTCGCGCGCCCGAACCGCGATCTGCTCGGCCCCGTTGGAATGGCCGTCGAGGCCCGGCTTTCCGACCAGGAATTTTATGCGACGGCCAAGTTTTTTGGACACGCGTTCGACCTCGGCGCGAACAGGGTCGAGCGCGCCGCCCGATTGCCGCGCGCTGCGGCCGACGCCGGTCGGCGCGCGGAATTCCCCGAAGACATCGCGCAAGGTCTGGCCCCATTCGCCGGTGGTCACGCCCGCTTTTGCCGCGGCGATCGACGGCTCCATGATATTGCGGCCTTCCTGCGCCGCCGAGCGCAAATCGGCGAGCGCCTTGGCGACCGCCGTCGCGTCGCGCTGCGCCCGCCAGGCCTTGAGTCGTTCAATCTGCTCGGCTTCGACTTCGATCGGCACGACCAGGATCGCGCCGTCGCCCGTGGTGAGCGGCGAAGGCTCGGTTTCGGTGAATCTGTTGACGCCGACGACGGTTTGTTCGCCCGATTCGATCGCCTCCAGCCGCTTCGTATTGGATTCGACGAGCTTGGACTTGAGATAGCCGGTTTCGACGGCGGTGACCGCGCCGCCCATGGCGTCGATCGCGGCCAGCTCCGCCAAGGCTTCCTTCTTGAGCGCGTCGACCTTCCTGGTCAGTTCGACCGAGCCGTCGAAAAGATCGCCATATTCCAGCAAATCGGTTTCGTAGGCCAGAATCTGCTGCAGGCGCAGAGACCATTGCTGATCGAACGGCCGAGGCAGGCCCAGAGCCTCGTTCCAGGCAGGGAGCTGGACCGCCCGCGCCCGCGCCTTTTTCGACAGGACGACCGCCAGGGTTTCGATCAGGATGCGATAGACGTTGTTTTCGGGCTGCTGCTCCGTCAGGCCCAGCGAATTGACCTGAACGCCGTAGCGGAAACGGCGGAATTTCTCCTCCCTGACGCCATAGCGGTCGCGGGTGAGTTCGTCCCAGAGCTCGGTGAAGGCGCGGACCTTGGCCAGTTCGGTGACGAAGCGCATGCCGGCGTTGAGGAAGAAGGAAATCCGCCCGACCACCTCGCCGAAATCGGCCTCCGACACCTCGCCCGAATTTTTGACCATGTCGAGAATGGCGACCGCCGTCGCCAGCGCATAGGAGAGCTCCTGGACCGGGGTCGCGCCGGCTTCCTGTAGATGGTAGGAGCAGACATTCATCGGGTTCCACTTGGGAACCTGCTTGGTCGTGAACAGGATCACGTCCTTGGTCAGCCGCAGCGACGGGCCGGGTGGAAAGACGTAAGTGCCGCGCGACAGATATTCCTTGATGATGTCGTTCTGGGTCGTGCCCTGCAGGACGGAGCGCGGCGCGCCTTGAGCGTCGGCGGCGGCGATATAAAGCGAAAGCAGCCAGGGCGCAGTCGCGTTGATCGTCATCGACGTGTTCATTTTGGCGATCGGAATGCCGTCGAACAAGGCCTTCATGTCGCCGAGATGGGACACCGGCACGCCGACCTTGCCGACTTCGCCTCGCGACAGCGGATGATCGGAATCGTAGCCGGTCTGCGTCGGCAGATCGAAAGCGATGGACAAGCCGGTCTGACCCTTGGCGAGATTGTTCCGGTAAAGCTTGTTCGATTCGACCGCCGTCGAATGACCCGCATAGGTCCGGAAAATCCAGGCCTTGTCGCGGCCGGGAATTGTCGTCGTCATCGGAACCTCACTTTTGCGCGCGGAGCTTGCCCCTCATTGGTCCGGGCCAGAATTGCTATAATTCATTTGTTTGACTTTGTTGCACGGCACAATCGCTCCATCCGCTGCGACTTTAGAATGACCCGACGCGCCGCCCACGAGTTTAATTTATTGATTTATATTTGTTTTTAAAATTAAAGCCGAAAGGCGCCAACTTTAGCACGAAGCAAAAAGTTGGGCATGCGCTCGCCAAATGCGGATAATATGTATATTGCCGCGCAAGGGTCCAACGCGGTCGCACAATTCCCTGGAATATGCGGAGGGAGAAGGTTTCTCGGGCCGAAGATGGGCGGCGCCCATCCGGGGAACGGCTTGAAAAAATCCCTGCGGAAATTTCAGCGGCCATTTACGACAGGAGTCAGTGTTGAGCAATCAATCGCCGACGGCGGGCGGCTCTGAAGCCGCAAACCAGCCGGTCCTCAAGGATCTGTATGACATCGGCGAGATTCCGCCGCTCGGCCATGTGCCGAAGAATATGCACGCCTGGGTCATCCGCAAGGACCGGCACGGCCCGCCGGAAAGCGCGATGCAGCTTGAAGTGGTCCCGACCTGGGAACTGGACAGCCATGACGTGCTCGTCCTCGTCATGGCGGCGGGCGTCAATTATAATGGAATTTGGGCGGCGCTCGGCGAGCCGATCTCCACGCTCGACGTTCATAAGCAGCCTTATCATATCGCCGGCTCCGACGCCTCGGGCATCGTCTGGGCGGTCGGCTCGAAAGTGAAGCGCTGGAAAGTCGGCGACGAAGTCGTCGTCCATTGCAACCAGGACGACGGCGACGACGAGGAATGCAACGGCGGCGATCCGATGTTCTCGGCGTCGCAGCGGATCTGGGGCTATGAGACGCCTGATGGATCGTTCTCGCAATTCTGCCGGGTGCAGGACCGTCAATTGATGGTGCGCCCCAAACATCTCACCTGGGAAGAAAGCGCCTGCTACACGCTGACCCTGGCGACGGCGTACCGCATGCTGTTCGGTCATGAGCCCCATCGTCTGAAGCCCGGCGACAACGTCCTGGTCTGGGGCGCCTCGGGCGGCCTTGGCGTTTTCGGCGTGCAGCTGATCGCGGCGGCGGGGGCCAACGCCATCGGCATTATCTCCGACGAATCCAAGCGCGACTACGTCCTTTCGCTCGGGGCCAAGGGAGTCATCAACCGCAAGGATTTCAAATGCTGGGGCCAGCTGCCCAAGGTGAACTCGCCGGAATACAATGACTGGCTCAAGGAAGCGCGGCGTTTCGGCAAGGCGATCTGGGACATTACCGGCAAGAAAGACGTCGATATTGTCTTCGAACACCCCGGCGAAGCGACTTTCCCGGTTTCAACGCTGGTGGTGAAGCGCGGCGGCATGGTTGTCTTCTGCGCCGGCACCTCGGGTTTCAACATCACCTTCGACGCGCGTTATGTTTGGATGCGCCAGAAGCGCATTCAGGGATCGCATTTCGCCCATCTGAAACAAGCGGCCGCGGCGAATAATTTCGTCGTCGACCGGCGCGTCGATCCCTGCATGTCCGAGGTTTTCCCCTGGGACAAGATTCCGGCCGCCCACACCAAGATGTGGAAAAACCAGCACGCGCCCGGCAATATGGCGGTTCTGGTCAACGCGACCCAGACGGGCCTGCGGACGCTGGAAGACGTGATCGACGCCGGTAGGCGTCGCTGACTCCAAGAAAAGATCGGCGAGGCTGTGGCCTCGCCGGACAGGCGCGGCGGCTTACGGTGCATTTTGGAGCTTTATTCAAACGAAAATCAAGAATTTGATGGGCATATTTTACCACTGCCCGCTTTGAGACAACGCACCATAGCCAATGATTACTGGAAGAGTTTGTAATTTATGTTTTCCTATACGCTTACTTACCAAAGTTAAATAAACATTAACTGATCGCTTTTACCATTTGCGCTCAATTTTTGGCGCAATCTCCCCGGACCCTGCCCATGCGCGCGACCACTTTCGGCTTCGGCGAGTTATTGCCGGATTCGGCGCGAGACTTCGCGCGCCGCCGGCTCCAAGAATTCGTCGGTCTCGCCGTCATGGCGTCGACCGTCGCGCTCGGCTTATCCCTGGCCACCTGGTCGATTTCCGACCCCAGCCTCAATCATGCGACGGACACGCCGGCGCATAATCTTCTCGGCGCCAAGGGCGCGATCCTCGCCGATCTCATCATGCAGTTGATCGGCGTCAGCGCCGTCGTGCTCCTCGCGCCTCTGGGCCTTCTCGGCTGGCGCATCTTTTCGCATCGGCGCGTTGGCGGCCCGGGCCGTTATCTGGCCTATTGGTTCGTCGGCACATTCAGCGCCGCGGCTGTCGCTTCCCTGCTCCCGATGACCGATCGCTGGCCTTTGCCGACCGGTCTCGGCGGCGTGATCGGCGACGCGCTGGTTTTCCTGCCGAAGCATTATTTCTCCGCTTTCGGACTCGCCCTCGCCGGCCTCGCCTATTTAGCCTTAGCCATCCTCTCCCTCGCCGCCTCCCTCGGGCCGGGGATGTCGAGTCAAAAGGACGATCAGGAGCGATCGGCTTCGATGTATGGGCCGACAGGACCCTTTCCGGCATCGACACGAGAGCCGGATCGCACGGCGAAGCCTTCGATCCTGTTTGATTTCGTGAAAAATGCTTTCTCATTCCGCAGACGCGCCGGCAAAACAGACCGGGAAATCGCCGGCGGCCAGTTCGATGAATTGCCTTTCGCATCCGGACAGCCGGCCAGGCCCAATGGCCAGACCAAGCTCGTCCGCGCCGGCGATTTTCCTTCGCCGGGAGCGGAACAGCCCGACGATTCGACCGCTCCGTCCCCGCGCCAAAAAAAATGGGGCCACAAGGCCGCAAACGATCTGGTTTCCCGTCACGGGGACAACGCGGCCTATGCCCTGCCTTCGGCCAACCTTCTCGCCCAGGGCAAGAAAGCCGCCGGAACGATCAACCAGGATTCGTTGGAGCAGAACGCGCGGCTTCTCGAAGGCGTTCTGGAGGATTTCAGCGTCAAAGGCGATATCGTCAGCGTTTTTCCCGGCCCTGTTGTGACGCTTTACGAATTCGAGCCTGCGCCGGGGATCAAGTCGTCGCGGGTGATTGGGCTGGCGGACGACATCGCGCGGTCGATGTCGGCGGTTTCGGCCCGCGTCGCGGTGGTGC
>JAKAJL010000006.1 GCA_021813805.1 Pseudomonadota bacterium
GCGCCAGATCGTCGACAACGCCGGCGCCGATGGCGCGGTCGTGGTCGGCAAGCTGATGGAATCCGGCGAATATGCCTTCGGCTACGACGCCCAGACCGGCGAATATGGCGATCTGGTCAAGAAGGGCATCATCGACCCGACCAAGGTGGTGCGCACCGCCATCCAGGACGCCGCTTCGGTGTCCGGCCTGCTGATCACCACCGAGGCCACCATCGTCGAGGCCCCGAAGAAGGAAACCGCTCCGGCCATGCCCGCCGGCGGCGGCATGGGCGGCATGGACTTCTGATCCGGCGCCAAGATCCGATTGCGAAGGCCGCCTCAGGGCGGCCTTTTTTTTGCTTGATCTTTGTTGTGCGGGGACATGACCATCGCCACTTTCGCGCAATGCCCGGAGGTCATAACGGTCATTATATTGCTCGATTTGCATTTCACGCGTTGCAGGCGAGGTTTCGCAGCCCGGGCCGGAGGGGTTCATGGACATAGCGGGCAACAAGTTGAGGCCGACCGCGAAGTCGGCGCCGACGCCGGTCGGCGAGACGCCGTTGGGAAAGGTCGCCACGGGCAGGACCACGACCCGCGTCGAATTGCTCGACGCGGTCTATAAGGCCTGCCCGTCGCTGTCGCGGGCGCAGGCCCGCGAATTGTTCGAGATGACGCTGGAGGAAATCGTCACCGCCCTGTTGCGCGACGATCCGGTCAAGCTGCGCGCTTTCGGCGCTTTCAACATCCGCGCCAAGCGCGAGCGCGTCGGACGCAACCCGCGCAATGGCGTTGCGGCGAAAATCGACGCTCGAAAGGTCCTGACTTTCAAAGCCTCGCCGACCTTGATCGCGCGCGTCAATGGTTGGGCGGCGCCCGTCGGCGAGGACGATTAAGCCTCGGCTCAGAAGCTTCCGAGCAGGGCCGAAAATCTGTTCGCGGGCGCCGGCGGCGCGCTCAGAGGCGGCGCAGTTTGCGCCGACGCCTTGGCCTGCGCCTCCGCGACCAGCAGCGGATCGTTCCTGGCCGCCAGCTTGCGCGATTTTGCGCCGGCGCCATTCCGGGGGCTGTCCATCCAGACCTCGAGGGGCGGGACAAGCGCATCGGGGTGGCTCACCTCGGCGATCCTGTTGGCGAAAACTGGATTCTGGGCGCCGTCCTTGTAGACCAGACGGACGGGGCGCTCGCCCCTGGCGACGATTTCCGCCACTTCAGCCTTTTCCGCTCGTTCCTGCGCCGCGGCCCGTTGTTCGACCTGCGCGTCATATTTCAGGGACGGGCAGGGCGCGCTGGCGTCGAGCGTCGCGCCCTCCGGCGCCTGGGCGCCGAACATGTAGTGGCCATTGCAGATGGCGTAGGAAACTTCGCGCTTCGTCGCCTCGAAATGGTCGTCGCCCTTTTTCAGCTCCTTCCAGAACGGCATGTTGGGATCGAGCCGATATTTGGCGAGATTCCGCGCGTCCATGTGGAAGGGATAGGACTGCATCTGGATCGCGCGCTGGCCGCCCGCGAAGGATTCGCGCGCGAGGGCGTAAATGTCGGCGATCTGCGCGTCGGTCATGGCGAAACAGCCTGCCGAGGAGCAGATGCCATGGACCATGACCGAGCCGCCGGTCGCGCCATGGGCGCGGTCATAGGCGTTGGGATAGCCGACATTGAACGAGAGATAATAATGGGATTCGGGATTCATCATCGCCGGGGTGATCGAATAGAATCCTTCAGGCGACTGGCGGTCGCCCTCACGCCGTTTGGGGCCAAGCTGGCCGGACCAGCGGCAAATCGGAAAGGTCTTCAGCAGCACATAGGTTCCGTCCGGCCGCATCTTCCATACTTCCAGCTCGGATTCCTTCTTGAACCCGCGAATTAGCATGGGCGAGGACGGCGCGACCCCCTTGGTCTCCATCAGCGCCAGCATCTGGCGCGACAGCGGCTGGGAGGCGCGGCTGACATGGGTGTCGCTGCAACCGGAAACGGCGGCCGCGAGGCCCAGCGCCACCGCCGCGAAAACCGGGCGGCGCGGCGCATTGCCGAGATTGAAAAGGGCGTTCATCTTGATGTTCCGTCTTTCCGCGGCGCGGCGTCCGGTTTCGCCCGGTGAAGCGCAGACGCGGGCGCCGTTCGGAGGCAACTTATCCATCAAGTTTTTACCTTCCATTAACGTGCGGCGATGAAACACCCTCAAGGTTAAGGAATTCCTGCAAAAGACTCAACGCCGGGTCCCCCGGCCGGCGATCACGCCTTCCGGCCGATGCCGAGGAACTTTTCCTCGCGCAGAGACCGCACCTTGTCCGGCGAAAGGCCGCCGAAAATCGTCAGCGCCCTCTCCATCGCATCGCCGACCGCGCGAATGGCGGCTGCGGGATCGCGGTGGGCGCCGCCGACGGGTTCCGGCACGATGCCGTCGATAATGCCGAATTTAAGCAAATCCTGGGCGGTGATCTTCATGCTGGTCGCGGCGTCCTGGGCGCGCTGGGAATCGCGCCACAGGATCGACGCCGAGGCCTCGGGCGAGGCGACGGTGTAAATGGCGTGCTCCATCATCAGCACGACATTGCAGGCGGCGACGCCCAGCGCTCCGCCGGAGCCGCCCTCGCCGATCACCGCGGCGACATTGGGAACGCCGAGAATGAGCGCGGCCTCGGTGGCGCGGGCGATGGCTTCGGCCTGGCCGCGCTCCTCGGCCTCGACGCCGGGAAAGGCGCCGGCGGTGTCCACAAAGGACAGGACCGGAAGGCCGAAGCGGTCGGCCAGCTCCATGATCCGCACCGCCTTGCGATAGCCCTCGGGCTTGACCATGCCGAAATTATGCTTGATCCGCGTCTCGGTGTCCGAGCCCTTCTCCTGTCCGAGCAGGGCGACCGCCTGGCCGCGGAAACGGCCGAGTCCGGCGATCATGGCCTCGTCGTCGGCGAAGCTCCGGTCGCCGGCGAGCGGGGTGAAATCCTCGATCAGTTCGCGGATGAAATCGAGGCAATGGGGGCGTTGCGGGTGGCGCGCGACCTGGGTCTTCTGCCAGGGGGTCAGGTTGGAGTAAAGGTCGGCGAGCGCCTTGGCGGCCTTGGCCTCGAGCTTGGCCAGCTCCTCGCCAATCGGCGGCGATTCCTCGCGCTCGGACAGTGCTTTCAGGTCCTCGACCTTGGCTTCAAGTTCGGCGAAGGGCTTTTCGAAATCGAGATAGGCGGCCATGATCCGGGTCTTTCGGCGCGCGCGCGCCCGCACGCCCGCCGCCCCGAATGGGCGAGGGCGGGCGGAAACTGGACATTCGCCGAAGCGAAGTCAAGTCGGCGTGAAGCCGGCCATCAAAGCGACATGCAAAAAAGTGGGGGCCGGCTTTTCGCAAAAACGATGCGAAAACAAAGGAATCCAGAGCCGATCGTGATTCGGCCGAATCACGATCGGCTCTCGAAACTCAGAAATTCAGCGCCTTTACCTTCTTCACCCCGGGCAGAGCGCGGATATGGTCGAAGACCTTCTCCGGAACCTCGCCATCTATGCCGACCAGAGCGACGGCCGAACCGCCCTCGGCGTCGCGGCCGAGCGCGAAGGTCGCGATATTGACGCCCGCCTCGCCCAGCAGGGTAGCGAACCGGCCGATGAAGCCGGGCTTGTCCTCGTTGGAGACATAGATCATCGAGGGGGAGAATTCCGCCTCGGCGCGAATGCCCGCGATTTCGACGATGCGCGGCTTGCCGTCGTTGAACACCGCGCCGGCCGCCGCGAGCGTCCCGGCCTCGGTCTCGACATGAAGCGAAATCAGCGAGTCGTAATCGCCTTCCGCGGCCCGCGTCACCTCGTCGATGACCATGCCGCGCTCCTTGGCGACCGTGGGCGCCGAAACCACGTTCACATCCGACAGCATCGGACGCAGGAAGCCGGCCAACGCCGAAGCGGTTAGGGCCTTGGTCTTGAGTTCGCCGACATGGCCTTCATAGGTGATGGTGAGCTTGCGCACGCCCGCCTCGGTCAACTGGCCGGCAAAGGAGCCGAGCTTTTCCGCCAGCGCGATGAAGGGTTTCAGGCGCGGCGCCTCTTCGGCGGTGATGGATGGGAAATTCACGGCGTTGGAAATGGCGCCGCGGATCAAATAGTCGGACATCTGTTCGGCGACCTGCAAGGCGACATTTTCCTGCGCCTCGTTGGTCGCGGCCCCGAGATGCGGCGTGCAGACGACATTGGGATGGCCGAACAAGGGATTGTTGACGGCCGGCTCCTCGGCGAACACGTCGAAGGCCGCCCCCGCGACATGGCCGGACTCGAGCGCCGCCCGAAGCGCGACCTCGTCGACCAGTCCACCGCGCGCGCAATTGACGATCCGCACGCCCTTCTTGGCCTTGGCGATATTTTCCGCCGAGAGGATGTTCCTGGTCTGGGCGGTTAGCGGCGTATGCAAGGTGATGAAATCGGAGCGGGCGAGCATTTCGTCGATATCGACCTTTTCGACCCCGAGCGTCTTGGCGCGCTCCGGCGACAGGAAGGGGTCGAAGGCGATGACCCGCATTTTCAAGCCCAAGGCGCGATCGGCGGTGATCGAGCCAATATTGCCGCAGCCGATGATCCCGAGCGTCTTGCCGGTGATTTCAACGCCCATGAAGCGGTTCTTTTCCCATTTGCCGGCCTGGGTCGAGGCGTCGGCGGCGGGGATCTGGCGGGCCAGCGCGAACATCATGGCGATGGCGTGCTCGGCGGTGGTGATGGAATTGCCGAAGGGCGTGTTCATGACGATCACGCCGCGCGCGGTGGCGGCGGGAATATCGACATTGTCCACGCCGATGCCCGCGCGGCCGATGACCCGCAGGTTCTTGGCGTTTTCCAGGATCTTGGCCGTGACCTTGGTCGCCGAGCGGATGGCGAGCCCGTCATAATCGCCGATGATCGCGGCAAGCTTTTCCTTGTCCTTGCCCAGCGCCGGCTGGAAGTCGACCTCAACCCCGCGCTCCTTGAAGATGGCGACGGCGGCGGGCGAAAGAGCGTCAGAAATGAGAACACGAGGCGCCATATTTTCCTCCTCAGGGCGGGACACGGGGATTTTCTCGGCCCGTCGTCCTCCAAAGATCATTCGAAGACCATGTTGCGCTGTGCGCCGCCAATGCGAGGAGCTGAGCGAGGAAGCAACCTGCGCCGCGGTTCTCTGCAAAGGCGGATGGTTTCGCCATAGTTCGGCGCCGTACGCCGGGTGTTGCTTTTTTGCCGGGCGCGCCAAGCGCGCCCGGCGCTCGCAATGACGAAGAATCAGGCCGCCGCGAGTTCCGCCTTGGCGGTGGCGAAAGCCCAGTCGAGCCAATGGGTCAGCGCGGCCACGTCGGCTGATTCGACCGTCGCGCCGCACCAGATGCGCAGTCCGGCTGGGGCGTCGCGATAGGCGCCGAGGTCGTAGCCCGCCTTTTCCTTCTCCACCAGCGCCACGAGCTTCTTGGCGAAAGCCGCCTGGGCGTCGGGGGGCAGGGCGGCGACGGCGGGGTCGGTGACCTTCAGGCAGACCGAAGTGTTGGAGCGGATGGCCTCGTCCTTGGCGAGGAAGCCGGCCCAGGCGCTTTTCGCGACCCAGTCCGCCAGAACTTTGGCGTTGGCGTCGGCGCGGCTGATCATGGCGTCGAGCCCGCCGATGTTTTTGGCCCATTGTAGGGCGTCGATGTAATCCTCGACGCAGAGCATGGACGGAGTGTTGATGGTTTCGCCCTGGAAAATGCCTTCGATCAGCTTGCCGCCCTTGGTCATGCGGAAGATTTTCGGCAGCGGCCACGGCGGGGAATAGGTCTCCAGCCGTTCGACCGCGCGCGGAGAAAGGATCAGCACGCCATGGCCGCCTTCGCCGCCCAAAGCCTTCTGCCAGGAGAAGGTCACGACGTCGAGCTTCGGCCAGTCGAGTTTTTGGGCAAAGGCGGCGGAAGTGGCGTCGGCGATGGTCAGGCCCTTGCGGTCGGCGGCGATCCAGTCGCCATTGGGCACGCGCACGCCCGAAGTGGTGCCGTTCCAGGTGAAGATCACGTCATGGTCGAAATTCACTGAAGCCAGGTCGGGGATTTCGCCGTAACCCGCCTTGAGGACCCGCGTGTCTTTCAGCTTGAGCTGCTTGACGATGTCGGTGACCCAGCCTTCGCCAAAACTTTCCCAGGCCAGCGCGTCCACCGGACGGGCGCCGAGCATCGACCACATCGCCATTTCGACGGCGCCGGTGTCGGAGGCGGGCACGATGCCGATGCGGTAATCCGCCGGAACTTGTAAGACCTCGCGGGTTAGGTCGATGGCGAGCTTGAGCTTGGTCTTGCCGATCTTGGCGCGGTGCGACCGCCCGAGCGGCGCGTCCTTCAACGCTTCGAACGACCATCCGGGACGCTTGGAGCAGGGGCCGGACGAGAAATTTGGGTTTTTCGGCAGAGCGGCAGGCTTTTGCATCGAGACCATCCTCACAGATGGGCGTCCCGCGTTGGGGCGGGATGTCCCGCAAAGGCGATTACCCCTTTAGTCCTGCCCTGGTCAAGCGCGACGAATCGACGCCGGTCCGGCCGATTGCCGCATGGGGGCGCCGCTCGCGCGAATTCCCGGTTAGACTGCGGTCTCCGTCCGCAACGCCGCGAGCCGAAAAATGACCGATCCGCGAAGGCTGGAAATGACCGTGCTGATGACGCCGGACATGGCCAATTTTTCCGGCAAGGTGCATGGCGGCGCCTTGCTCAATCTGCTGGATCGCGTCGCCTTTTCCTGCGCCTCGCGCTTTTCCGGGCGTTACGCCGTCACGCTTTCGGTCGATCAGGTCACGTTCCAGCAGGCGGTTCATGTCGGCGAGCTCGTGACCTTCCGCGCCAGCGTCAACCATGTGGGCCGCACGTCGATGGAGGTCGGCATTCGCGTCGAGGCGGAGGATATTCGCAAGGGAACCCGCCGCCACACCAATTCCTGCTATTTCACCATGGTTGCGGTGGACGACGACGGCCGCCCCGTCGCCGTTCCCGCCCTCAAGGTCGAAACGGCGCTTGAAATCAAACGCAACCGCGCCGCGGAATTGCGCCGATCGCTGCGCCGCGAGATCGCGGCGCAGCTGGAAAAGACCACGGTTCACGACGAGACGGGCTGATCGCCCTTGGCGAAGTCGGCCGCCGCGGCGCCGGCGGCCCGGCCGAGCGCAAAACAGGCGGTGAGGAGATAGCCGCCCGTCGGCGCCTCCCAGTCGAGCATTTCGCCGGCGACGAAAAGGCCAGGAATATTTTTCGCCATGAGCTTTTCGTCCAGCGCCTCCCACATCACGCCGCCGGCGGTGGAAATGGCCCGCTCCAATCCGGAAACGCCCGCCACCCGCAAGGGCAGGGCCTTGATCCGCGCCGCCAGCAGGCTGGTCTCGTCCGGCGGCGGCTCGAACTCGCGCAGCAACGCGATGGCGG
Organism: Pseudomonadota bacterium; assembly: GCA_021813805.1. Lineage (GTDB taxonomy): Bacteria > Pseudomonadota > Alphaproteobacteria > Rhizobiales > Beijerinckiaceae > Rhodoblastus. Next base: position 7,356 of record JAKAJL010000006.1, read on the forward strand.
CCGGTCCGAGATGCGCGGTCTTGCGCAGAAAGTTCGAAAAGCTTTGTTTTTCGCGCGGCCTGGCCAGTTTTCGCGCAAGTTCCGTCTCGGTCATGTCGGGCCGCAGGTCGATTAGGATTTCCGCGCCTTTCGCCCTAAGACCCTCGCGAACCGCGCCGGAAAGGGCGTAGACCGCGCCGCCTTCAAGTCCGCGCCGGGTGACGACGCATTCGCCGCGCGCGGAAAAATCGCCAAAACGCAGCGTGATGTTCTTCAGCGGCTGGCCCTCGAATTTTTCGCGGAAATAAGGGGACCAGGCGACCAGAAGCCCGCAGTTCGCCGGACGCAACGGGCTGGACGACAGGCCGGCGGCGGCGAGCGGCGCGACCCAGCTCCCATCGGCGCCGAGACGCGGCCAGGACGCGCCGCCGAGCGCCAGAACGAAAACATCGGCCTCGACACGCTTCGGTCCTTCAGGCGTCTCGAACAAAGCGGCGCGTCCGCCAAAACCGCGAAAATCGTGGCGCGACAAAAATTTCACACCCGCAGAGTCGAGCCGCCGCAACCACGCGCGCAGCAGCGGCGAGGCCTTGAAACTTTTGGGAAAGACCCGGCCGCTGGAGCCGACGAACGTCTCTTCGCCGAGCTCCGCGCTCCAGTCGCGCACATTCTGAGGCCCGAAGGCTTCGAGGAAAGGCTTTAGGCGTTCCGACCGGGCTCCAAAACGAGCGACGAAGGACGACCAATTCTCGCTATGGGTGAGATTCAGGCCGCCGCGCCCGGCCATCAGCAATTTGCGAGCCGGACTCGCCATGCGTTCATAAAGGGTCACGTCGAGGCCGGCCTCGGCCAGGACCTCTGCGGCGCTCAAGCCGGCGGGGCCGGCGCCGATCACGGCGGCTGTTTTTGTCATGTCCAGGCTTTACAAGTTTGGAGCGAAACGCGCTATTGCGCTCATGGCGACAAAAATCCAGATCGCGGTCGAAGACGAAGGCGCGGGGCAGCGGCTCGACCATTATCTCGCCGCCCGGCCCGAACTTGTCGCGGAAAGCCTGTCGCGCACCCGCATCAAAAGCCTGATCGAAAGCGGGCTGGTCTGGCTCGACGAGGCGCCCGCGCTGGCGCCCAAGACAAAATTGCGCGCTGGCCAGATCGTCGAGATCGATGTCCCCGATCCCGCGCCGGCCGAGCCGAAAGCCGAGGAAATCCCGCTCGATATTCGTTACGAGGATGAATTTCTGGTGGTTCTGAACAAACCTGCGGGCCTGGTCGTCCATCCCGGCGCCGGGCACGAGACTGGAACCCTGGTCAACGCCCTGATCGCCCATTGCGGCGAGTCGCTCTCCGGCATTGGCGGGGTGAAACGGCCCGGCATCGTCCATCGCCTCGACAAGGACACCTCCGGCCTGTTGGTGGTGGCCAAGACCGACGCCGCCCATCAGGGCCTGTCAAAACTTTTCGCCGACCACGGCCGCAGCCTGCCTTTGACCCGCGAATATCTGGCGATCTGCTGGGGCGCGCCGGAGCGCCCCGGCGGCACGATCGACGCGCCGCTCGGGCGCCATGCGATCCAGCGCGAGAAAATGGCGATCGTATCGGAGGCGCGCGGCCGGCAGGCGCTTACCCATTGGCGATTGCTGGAAAAATTCGGCGCCGACCGCGAGGGCAGGCCGGTCGCGAGTCTGATCGCCTGCGCGCTGGAGACCGGCCGCACCCACCAGATTCGCGTCCATCTCGCCTCGATCGGCCATCCCTTGCTCGGCGACGAGGTCTATGGCGCGGGTTTCAAAACCAAGGCGAGGCTTTTGAGCTTCAAGGCGCAACAGGCGCTGGCCGCGCTCGGGCGCCAGGCCCTCCACGCCCGCGCGCTCGGCTTCGAACATCCGGTCACGGGCGAGGCGCTTCTGTTCGAAAGCGATCCGCCGGAAGATTTTCTGGACCTTCTCGAAGCCCTGCGCGCCGGCTGACGGGGCGGCTATGCCGCCGCGGCCACCGCTTCGCAAACGTCGTTGACGATCTGCTCGACCAAAGCGCGGTCGTCGCCTTCGGCCATCACGCGGATGACCGGCTCGGTGCCGGAGGGACGGATCACCAGCCGGCCGCCGTCTCCCAGCTTTTCCTTGGCCGTCTGGATCGCCTTGGACACATTGGCCGCCTCCAGCGGCCTGCCGCCCTTGAAGCGCACATTCTTCAGGATCTGGGGCAGGGGATCGAAGGCGTGGCAGACCTCCGACACCGGGCGGTTGCGCCTTTTGACCACGGCCATGACCTGCATGGCCGCGACCAGGCCGTCGCCGGTGGTGGAATAATCCGACAGGATCATGTGGCCGGACTGCTCGCCGCCGATATTATAGCCATGCTCGCGCATGTGTTCGAGCACATAGCGGTCTCCGACCGGGGTGCGGGCGAGCGACAGGCCGATCGAGCGGAGATAGCGCTCCAGCCCGAGGTTGGACATGATTGTGGCGACAATGCCGGGTTGGGACAGGCGTCCTTCGGCGTTCCAGTCCTGGGCGACCACGGCCATCAATTGGTCGCCGTCGACCAGATGGCCGTTCTCGTCCACGATCAGCACGCGGTCGGCGTCGCCGTCGAGGGCGATGCCGATATCGGCGCGCAATTCTCGGACTCTTCGGGCGAGCGCTTCGGGGGAGGTGGAGCCGACGTCGCGGTTGATGTTCATGCCGTCCGGCTCGACGCCGAGCGAGAAGACTTCGGCCCCCAGCTCCCACAAGGCTTCCGGCGCCACCTTGTAGGCCGCGCCGTTGGCGCAGTCGATCACGATGCGCATGCCCTCGAAGGACATGTTGCGCGGCAGGGTGTGCTTGGCGAATTCGACATAGCGGGCGCGCACGTCGTCGACGCGCCGCGCCCGGCCGAGGCTGGAGGAGGTAGCAAGGCGCCCGGCGAGATCGGAGTCCATCAGGGCCTCGATCTGGCGCTCGACCTCGTCGGAAAGCTTGAAGCCCTGCGGGCCGAACAATTTGATGCCATTGTCCTCGAAAGGATTGTGCGAGGCCGAGATCATCACGCCGAGGTCGGCGCGCATCGAGCGGGTGAGCATGGCGACCGCCGGGGTCGGCATCGGGCCAAGCAGCAGCACGTCCATGCCGACCGAGGTGAAGCCGGCGACCAGGGCGTATTCGATCATATAACCGGAAAGCCTGGTGTCCTTGCCGATGACGACGCGATGCCGATAGTCGCCGTTGCGGAAAACAAAGCCCGCCGCCTGGCCGACCTTCAGAGCCAGTTCCGGGGTGATGACCTTGTTGGCGAGACCGCGAATGCCGTCGGTGCCAAAATATTTGCGGCTCATGGCCAAGGCTTCTCCGTCTGAGGCGGCGCGAATCGTGAAAATCCGCACGAATATAATCAAACTGGGCGGAACCGGCGTTCACAAAAGATATACAGGCTTAACATGCCCGCGAGCCGCCGCCGGCGCATGAAAAGCGGGCCGGATCGTTCGATCTGGCCCGCGAATCAGGAAATTGGGGGAGGCCGGACTATGATTGCGGGGCCGGCGCGAGGCCCGGATCACCGTCCGGGCCAGTCCAGTTGGACTTGCCGGCGGCCGGCACGGCCGAGCGGCGGGGCGCCGCGGGAGTAGTGTCGTCCGGGTTTTCGCGCTTGGGCTCGACGCCGTTGATCAGGCCGACGATCTCTTCGCCGGTGAGGGTCTCATATTCGATCAGGCCCCGGGCGAGCTTTTCCAGGTCGTCGCGCTTGTCGGTGATGATCCGGCGCGCCTCCGCCTGTCCGGCCTCGACCAGCCGGCGCACTTCGCTGTCGATTTTCTGCGACGTGGCCTCGGAAAGGTTCTGCTGGCGTCCCATGGAATAGCCAAGAAAGACCTCTTCCTGGTTCTCGCCATACATCACGGTGCCGAGTTCGTCCGAAAAGCCCCAGCGCGTCACCATGGCGCGGGCGAGCTTGGTCGCCGCCTCGATGTCGCTCTGCGCGCCCGAGGTCACCTTGTCCTTGCCGAAAATGATCTCCTCGGAGACGCGGCCGCCCATCAGCACGGCGAGGCGCGAGGTCATCTGCTCGTAACTCATCGACAATTTGTCGCGCTCGGGCAGTTGCATGACCATGCCTAACGCGCGGCCGCGCGGAATGATCGTCGCCTTGTGGACCGGATCGGTCGCCGGGACATTGAGCGCGACAATGGCGTGGCCGCCCTCGTGATACGCGGTCAGGCGCTTTTCTTCCTCGGTCATGACCATGGTGCGGCGCTCCGCGCCCATCATGATCTTGTCCTTGGCGTCCTCGAACTCGTCCTTTGTGACCACGCGCTTGCCGCGCCGCGCGGCGAGCAGGGCCGCCTCGTTGACGAGATTCATCAGATCGGCGCCGGAAAAGCCCGGCGTGCCGCGCGCGACCACCTTGAGATCGACGTCCGGCGACAGAGGCACCTTGCGCGCATGAACCTTGAGGATTTTCTCGCGGCCGATCACATCCGGATTGGGCACGACGATCTGGCGGTCGAAGCGGCCGGGGCGCAGAAGGGCGGGATCGAGCACGTCGGGCCGGTTGGTGGCGGCGATGAGAATAATGCCCTCATTGGCCTCGAAGCCGTCCATTTCCACCAGCAGCTGGTTTAGCGTCTGCTCGCGCTCGTCATTGCCGCCGCCCAAGCCCGCGCCGCGATGGCGGCCAACGGCGTCGATCTCGTCGATGAAGATGATGCAAGGCGCGTTCTTCTTCGCCTGTTCGAACATGTCGCGGACGCGGCTGGCGCCGACGCCGACGAACATTTCGACGAAATCCGAGCCGGAAATGGTGAAGAAGGGCACATTGGCCTCGCCGGCGATGGCGCGGGCGAGCAGGGTCTTGCCGGTGCCGGGCGAACCGACTAGCAGCACGCCGCGCGGAATGCGGCCCCCGAGACGCTGGAATTTCTGCGGGTCTTTCAGGAATTCCACGATTTCCTGGAGGTCTTCCTTGGCCTCGTCCACGCCGGCGACATCCTCAAAGGTCACGCGGCCGTGGGCCTCTGTCAGCAATTTGGCCTTGGACTTGCCGAAGCCCATGGCCTTGCCGCCGGCCCCCTGCATCTGGCGCGACAGGAAAATCCACATGCCGATGAAGGCCAGCAGCGGCAGACCGTTGACGAGCAGGGTCATCAGCCAGCTGTTGCCGTCGGACGGCGGCTTGGCGGTGATTTGGACATTCTTCTTGTAGAGGCTGTTGACCAGCGTCGGATCGTTCGGCGCATAGGTCGAGAACTGCTTGCCGTCGGTGTAATGGCCGGCGATTTCGGAGCCAGCGATCGTCACGTCATGGATGCGGCCCTGATCGGCGTCGGTGAGCAACTGGCTGAAGTTGATTTCCTGCGTCGGAGCGCGCTCGCTCGGTTTCTGGAACAGCACCACCAGCGCGACCACCAGCAGAACGATGATCACCCACAATGCGAAATTACGGAAATTCGGATTCATCGTCTGTCCCGCGGAGCCTCTCCCGTCGAGCGTCGCTCGCTTGCCTTTCCACGTATGTAGGCCCGCCGCGCGGCCTTGCCAAGTGAGTTGAGGGTCAATCCGGCAAAGGCCCGCGAAATTCACCCGCCACGCTTTCGCCCGCCGCGACCGCGCCGCGCCGGCGCGCCTTTTCCCGGCGCAGCGCCAGGACGCCGCTCGCATCGAGCCTCGCGGCGCATCCGCCGAGCGTCGCGCGCAAGGCGTCGCCCTTCCGGCGCGCGTTCTGCAAATTGTTCGCGATAGCCTCCAGGCGCTCCAGCCGGGAGGGCGGCGCGCCAGCGACCCGGGCCAAAGCCAGGCCGAGAAAGCGCTCGAAAATGGCCGGAGGCGCGCCGTCGATCTGGCGCAGATCATAGACATGGGGCTCAGCGGTCGCCGCCCGGGACAAGAGATCGCGCGCCGCCCATCCGATCGCCTCGTCGGCCTTGCGCGCCCGTTCAGCAAAGGTCGTTATCCTGTCCGGCGTCAGGCCGAGACCGTGCAAGGCGGAGGCGGCGGCGCGCCAGCGCGCGCGCGCGAAAACAGCATTGGAGTTGGCTGGGTCGTCGAAAAAATCCTGCCCCTCGCGCCGGCAAAAATCAATCAGGGCCTGTTTGCGCAGGCCAAGCAGGGGACGGATGAGGCGGCCTCCGCCAAAGTTCTGGTCAAGCCTCTGGTCGCGCGCCATGCCGGAAAGGCCCGAAATCCCGCTGCCGCGCGCGAGCCGGATCAGGACGGTCTCCCATTGGTCGTCGGCGTGATGGGCCACGGCGACGGCCTCGGCGCCGACGAGGCGCGCATGGTCGAACAGCAGGGCGTAGCGGGCGGCGCGGGCCTTTTCCTGAACGCCCGTCGCGGGCTTGGCGCCGCGCCAGGGCAGAATGGCGTGATCGAGGCCGAGGCCGCGCGCCCAGCGGCCAACCTGGGCCGCTTCGGTCCCCGAGTCCGGCCGCAGCCCATGATCGACAGTGGCGGCGTGGAGCGCGACGCCGCGCCTTACGTCGCGCCAGCGCAGCGCAAGGCGCATCAAAGCCAGGGAATCAGCTCCGCCCGATACGGCGATCAGCAGGCCGGACAGGTTCTCGAAGCCGGCGAACAGCCGGTCGGGCGCGAGATCGTCGGGCGTCGTCAGCAAGAGGCCTTTTTCGCCTCGCGCTCGGCGGCGAGCTTTTCAGCCGGCGAGGCGCTCGGATATTTGCGCGGCATTTCCGAGAAGAAGGCGCAGGCCTGCTCCTTGGCGCCGAGGGCGTTGAGCGAAACGCCAAGCCTGACCATGGCGTAGGGCGCGACGGGGCTGGTGGCGTAATCCTTGGCGATCTTCAGGAACTGCTCGGCCGCCTCGCGATGGCGGTTCTCGTAGAAATAGGACTCGCCGAGGTGGAAGATCGCCGTCGCGATATAGCGGCTGCGCGGATTGTTCTGCACGAAGGCCGCGAAAGCCTGCTGCGCGGCGTCGTAATGCTGCGACCTGAGTTCGCCCAGCGCGGCGTCATATTCGGATTTGACCTTATCGGCAGGCGGAAGCGCCGCGGCCCGGGCCGAGGCGCCGGCGGCGGATGGCCCCGCGGGCGCCGGCGCCAAAGCGGCGGCGTCGCCGCCCCGCAGGGACGGGGGACGAATGTCGAGCGGCTTGCTGGCCGAACCGGGCGAGCCCAGCGGCAGCGGCGCGCCGGGCGCGCTGGGTTGGGCGCTGGGGTCGAAGGCGTCGTGGCGGCGCCCGTCCGCGCTGGTCGCCGCCGCCGGGGGCGCCAGATCGGGCGCGGCGGCCGCCGCGGGAGCGGCGGGGTCTGCCGGCGGCGGGACATTGGCCGAGACGGAAGCCCCGGCGTCCGGATCGCCGTTCAGCTCCGAGCGATGGCGCGGCGCCGCGCCGTCGGAGGGCTGGCCGGCGCGGGAGTCCGCGTCCGATTGGACCTTGCGCAGGGCGTCTTCGAGCCGCTTGACCTGGAACTGCAACTGTTCGATCTGGCCGTTCAGGTCGCGGACCTGGCTTTCCAGCCGGTCGACGCGCAGCAGCGCGGAAGTGTCTGGCCTCGTGTCCTGACTCGGCGCGTCGGCGCCCTGGTTCGGAACATTGGCGGCGGGGCGGTCGAAGAACTGGGCCCGCGCCGCGTCGGCGCCCGAAACGAGCGCGGCGGCGGCCAGGGCCGCGATCAAATTCTTGCGTGACGCGGCGAAACGAAGGGCGCGCGGCGACAAAATGACCATCCTTTTTCAAACCTCGGCGGGGGAGAATTCATGTTTAACATATGTTGCGCCGCGATGAGGTAAAAAAGTGGCGTCGGCGTTGCTTTTTGCCCACGGAAACAAAAAAGCCGGCGCCCGAGGACGCCGGCGAAACCATGGGAGCCTGGGCTGGATCAGCTCTGGCCGCCGTGCAGCACGGTCACCGCGCGACGGTTCTGCGACCAGCAGGATATGTCGTCGCAGACCGCGACCGGGCGTTCCTTGCCATAGGAGATGGTCTTGATGCGCGAGGCGGCGACGCCGCGCGAGACCAGATAATCCTTGGTCGCCTGGGCGCGACGCGCGCCGAGCGCGAAGTTATATTCGCGGGTGCCGCGCTCGTCGGCATGGCCTTCGATGGTGAAATTGTAGCTTGCATAGCGGTTGAGCCATGTCGCCTGTTTGTCCAGCGTGGCCTGGGCCGTGGCGCTCAACTGGCTGGAGTCGCTGTCGAAAAATACACGGTCGCCGACATTGACCGCGAAATCCTGACTCGACCCGGGCGTGGCTGAGCCCGAAACGCCGACGCCGGCGCCGCCGCGTCCGTCGAGGCCGGCCATGTCGGTCGGGTTCTTGGCGCAGGCCCCGAGAGCCAGGGCCGCTGCGAGAACGGCGGCGTGCTTCAGGCCGACCATCGAGCCAAGTTTCTTCATCCGTTGCGCTCCTTTACCTGGCGGCCAGGGCAGGGTCGAAACCCTCGCGGCCGGGTCGCCGTTACGCTCTAGTCCGCGATACGCCCGCCGGACAAAAGGACGGGCGGGTTCTGTCTCAAGTCCTAGACCGCGAATGTTAAGCGAGAGTTTTCGTAACCTTGATGAAAGGTTATGAAACTTGGCGGTATTGTGATCTTTCCCGGCGTGGTTAACAGGGCGTTCATGGCGGGAATGGGGCGGCGGCGCGATTGCTTAGAGCGCGTTCGAGGGGCGTCTGGTCGAACGCGCTCTGTTATCTCGTTGTTTTGGCGGATATTCCGATCCGAAAAGTCTATCAGCTTTTCGGGAATATGCGCTAGCCGATCAGGCCGCTCCAGGACGGGTCGGAGGCGAAGCTCTGCGTCGGGATCTCGAATTCGGCGTGGCCGAAAATATCGCGCATGAACAGGCGCGGGCCGCCGTTCACATTGCGGAAGAACATCACGAACAGACCGTTGGGCGCCCAGGTCGGCCCCTCGTTGTGGAAGCCTTCGACGAGGATCCGCTCGCCCGAGCCGTCGGGCTTGATGACGCCGATGGCGAAGCCGGCGGAGGACTGGCGGGTGAAGGCGATATAATCGCCCTTGGGCGACCAGACGGGGGTCGAATAGCGGCCTTGGCCGAAACTGATGCGGTTGGCGCCGCCGCCGCTTGCGCTCATCACATAAATCTGCTGGGCGCCGCCGCGATCAGATTCGAAACAAATTCTCGAGCCGTCCGGCGAATAGCAGGGCGAGGTGTCGATCGCCGAGGAATTGGTCAGCCGCGTGGTGGCGCGGGAGCGCAGGTCCATGCTGTAGATATTGGCGACGCCGTTCTGCTCCAGCGACATGACGATCCTCTGGCCGTCCGGGGAGAAGCGCGGCGAGAAGGTCATGCCGGGGAAATTGCCGACCACCTCGCGCTGGCCGGTGTCGATGTTCAGCAGGAAGACGCGGGGGTCCTCCGCCCCGAAGGACATATAGGTGAGCTCCTGCGAATTGGGCGAGAAGCGCGGCGTCACCACGAGATCGTCGCCGCGCGTCAGATAACGCGCGTTGGCGCCGTCCTGGTCCATGATCGCCAGCCTTTTGGTGCGGTTCTGGCGCGGGCCGGTCTCGTCGACGAAGGCGATGCGGGTGTCGAAAAAGCCGCCTTCGCCGGTGACCTTGGAAAAGATCGCGTCCGACACGATATGGGCGACGCGCCGCGAATTCTTGGGGTCGGTGACATATTGCTGGCCCGCGGCCTGAGTTCCGGCGGCCACGTCCCAGAGGCGGAATTCGGTCTTCATGCGGCCGTCGGGGCCGCGCGCGGCGCGGCCAACCACGACATATTGGGCGTTGAGCGCCCGGAACGCCGCCATGTTGGGGGCGGCGTCAGGGTTGACGCCCGTCCCGGCCGCGCCGGCGTCCACAGGATTGATGAAAACCGAACGTTTGAAATTACTGACGATGACCGAGGCGATCGCCGCGCCGCCGTCGCCGGCGAAGGGGACGATCGCCACATTGACCGGCGTGAAATTGCCCCCGCCATGCACGTCGAGATAGCGTTCGGCGGCGCTAAGCCGGGGCAGAAGGGGGCTGAGGGCGAGGCCGCCGAACAGGGCGGCGGCGGCGCGGCGGCTGGGCGTGAATGGCATCGGGAGGTCCTGGCGTTCCGTGTGAAGCGTTTTGTTTTTGACGCATAATCTAATTCAAAAAGTCTGCAACTTTTTGGGATCATGCTCTAGGTCAATTCAAGATTTCGGGGTCGAACCCGACCACCCAATCCTTCCATTGATCATAATAGGGCTGGTATTGGGCGGGAATGCGAAGGGGATTGCAACGCCGCACCGCGCGCAGGGCGCTTTCGGCAAGGCCCCGGAAATTGGGATCGGACGGCGGGTTGAGCAGCACCGGCTGGCTGGCGAGCGAGCCGTCCGGACGGTAGGAGACGCGGATCTTTGCGACATATTTGTCGCCGGTCAGCGGCAGATAGTTCCAGCATTGCTTGTACTGCTCCTGCAGCAGGGCGCCGAGCGCGTCGGCCATCGAGGGCGACATGCGCGCGCCCGTGGCGTGGCGCGCGCCCAGGGCGGCCGAATGGCTGACCTCGCGCCCCGTCGTGAATTTCGCCTCCGGCGCCTTCTCGTCGAGGAGCTTCGCGACCTCGTCGAGATTGGCGGTCTGATGCCGTTTTTCGCTTTGCGCCTTGGGCTTGGGCGCCGGCTGGTCCTTGCTTTGCGCGAGCAGCTTGGCCACTTCGTCGAGCCTGGGCGGCTTGGGGGTGGGCTTGGGGGTGGGCTTGGGGATCGGCTTTTCCGGCGGGCGCTTCGGCGGCTCGGGGGCGGGCTTCTGTTGCGCCTGCTCCGGCTTTGTCGGGCGCGGCGGCGGGCGGACCGTCTCCGCGTCGTCCCGTTCGGCCTGTTTTTCCGGCTCGGGCGGCGGCTCCTTGGCGGCTGGCGGGGGCGCGGGACGCGCCGGGGGCGTGGGCGGCGGCGGGGGCGGCGTCAGCGAAGCCTTGGGCGGCTCGGGCCGTGGCGGAGGCGGCGGCGGGGTCGGTTTGAGCTCGGAGGGTTCGGCGACCTTGTCGACCTGGGGCTTTTCGGCCAGTTTGGCGGCTTTCTCGCCCTGCATGACCTCGTGGAACTGGGCGTCGGTGATGGTCTCGACCGGGACGGCTTCGGTCGCGTCGGCGAATTTCTCGTCACGGGAAAAATGGACGAGCAGAAACGCCAGCAGCCCCAGATGGACCGCCGCCGAGACGAGAAAACCCGGCTCCGACCGCGAAAACCTCACTTCGTCTGACCCTGACTGGCTCCCTGACTGGCTCCCGGCTGACCGCTCTGCTGGCTGGTCACCAGAGCGACCTTCTTGAAGCCGGCGGCGGTGAGGTCGGACATGATGTCGGCGACCCGTCCGTAAGGCACCTGTTTGGAGGCGCGCACATAGACGCGCTCGTCAACGCCGGCCGACGCCTGGGCCTGGACGCCAGCGATCAGATCGGACTGGGCGATTTTCTGGTCCATCAGATAGAGGTCGCCGTGGTCGTCGATCGAGATGGCGATCGGCTTCTTGTCGATATTCAGTTCGCCGGCCTTGGTCGCCGGCAGGTCGATCGGCACGCCGGAGGACAGCAAAGGCGCCGCGACCATGAAAATGATCAGCAGAACCAGCATGACGTCGATGAAGGGCGTCATGTTGATGTCGGCCATGGCGCGATAGCGCGGCACGCCGCGCCGCCGCCGCCCGCCTTTTCCGCCTGATGAAACCGCCATACCCATTTGGCTGCTCTCTTGTTATCTAATTGTTTTGCCGCATATTCTTGTCCGAAAACTCTGTCAGCTTTTCGGGAATATGCTTCAGGCCGCGTTGTTGCGCTGTGCGGCGTGCTGGTCGATCTGCCGCGACAGGATGGCCGAGAATTCATCGGCGAAACTCTCCATCCGCGCCTGGGTCTTGGCGACGTCGCCGGAGAGCTTGTTATAGGCGATCAGCGCCGGAATGGCCGCGAACAGGCCGAGGGCCGTGGCGAACAGGGCCTCCGCGATGCCCGGCGCGACCACCGCGAGCGAGGTGTTTTTCGAGGCCGCGATCGAGCGGAACGAGGTCATGATGCCCCACACGGTGCCGAACAGGCCGATGAAGGGGCCAGCCGAAGCCACGGTCGCCAGAACCAGAAGATTGGCTTCGAGCTTTTCGACCTCGCGGGCGATCGATACGTCGAGCACTTTTTCGATGCGCGACTGCAGGCCGACGAAAGAGGCGTGGGCGTTCTGGAAGGATCGCTTCCATTCGCGCATGGCCGCGATGAACAGCGAGGCCGTCGCCATGGTGGGCCGGGCGGAGAGCGAATGATAGAGGTCTTCGAGCGAACTGCCAGACCAGAACAGATTTTCGAAATCCTCGATCGCGGCGCGGGCGCGGCGGATCAGCAGGGTCTTGTCGATGATGATCGCCCAGCACCAGACCGAGGCCGCGAGCAGGCCGATCATCACCAGCTTGACGACGAAGGACGCGCTCCAGAACATGGCGAAGACGGAGGCCTGAACCCCGGCGTCGGCGAGCGGCGTGGCGGCGATTTCATTCATGAAGACGGTCCTTCGCAATTCCGGCGGCGCGCGGCCATTTTTCTTGCGCGCGCGACCCTCTGCCTTGGAAATCGGTCATTTCTGCGGCCCCAAAGCTTAAAAAAGCGCCGCCGCGATTCACTTTCAGTTAAGCGCATTGCGTGGTTAACAATGGGTTACGATTTGTGCGGCGCCGCGCCGAGCGCCAGCTTTTCGCGAATTTCGCGCGGCAGCCGGCGTGGCTTGCCGTCGGCCAGCGCCGCGATCAGGACTTTTGCGGTGAAAAGAATTTCCGTCGCGCGCCGCACGATCTGCTCCAGCTCGATCGTGGCGGCGGTGATCTTGAGCGGCCTGGTCTCGACGGTGAGCAGATCGTCCATGCGCGCCGGTTTCAAAAATTCGAGCTGCATCCGCGCAACCACGAAAAACAGGGCGTCGCCGCTCTCGCCGGCATGGATCGCGCCCTGATGAAAGCCAAGCTCGCGCAGCATTTCTGTGCGCGCGCGCTCGATGAAACGCAGGAAATTGGCGTGATAGACGAGGCCGGTGAAGTCGGTGTCCTCGAAATAGACGCGGATGGGGAAGGTATGGCGGCCGTTGCCGGAACCGGCTATCGTGCGCAAAAATTTCGGCACCATGCCTCGCTCACGCTTCGCCGTCGCCGATCAAACCCGCCTCGCGCGCTCGGCTAATCATGTACGAGACAAACGACGCACACGCTCCGAGCATAAATAATGCGTCTGCCTCATTCACATCGGCGGTGCCATCTTCCAATAGCGGATGGCGAATTCCCTCCTCGTCGCTGGTGTAACCGTAGAGTGCAGAAAAGCCCGTTTTCATCGCTCTATGAATGACCCTTTTGGATTCAAGCACGGCTAGGGCGCCTGCCAACCCCCCCTTCGAGGATAGGCTGCGCGCCACAGACTCAACTGCGTGAATACTTTCTCGTGCACTATCGGCGAATGCACCGCTCGTCGCGGCGGCTGCCGCTGCTAGAAGATGGGACCGCGCTCCAACGAACTGCGACTCTCCGGCAGCGCTAACAGCGTTTATCACAGCGTTGATTTCTTCGGTGCTGGCGACAGGACAGAGAGTGTCGCTATTCACGACGCGAAATGGAGAACGCTCCGACTGCAAGATAGACTGAAGTCCAATGGGAATTTCAGCCGGGCAAAGTGGATGGCGGATAATGAATTGAATTGCCGAATATATTTTGACGTAATCGCCAAGTTTAAATATTGGAGACAGAACATGCTCAATAAACTTTTCCGGTCGCCTTTCATATTTGTCGGCGAATCCATGTAGATGGTCTACCCACAAATCTCTATATATATCACTCCAAGGATAAGAAAATAGAAAGGTGCGCGCAGAATTATTGTAGCCATGCTTAGAGTTAATAAATACAAATTGCCATAATTTCGCGCGTAGCGCCGGCGTTATCTCATCGCGTTTGAGTTGATACGGAAGCGTTTCCCGACCTTCCGCTTGAGCGAAACTTATAGAGCGCCTTCTGATATACTCCTCATCGTTCTTATCCATCGTATTGTTCCGTTGTATACCATCGTTGTTGGCAAGCGGTTGACGTACGCCTACGTTCGATAGGTCCAGTACGGCTCCGCTTCAGGCCCGCGCTCGTGATAGAGGGACAGAGATTTCCGAGGCATCGGCTCACTGGGCTTCCTCGCCAAACAGACCGATCTGCGACGCCTGTGCCGGCTCCGCGAGCCCCAGATGCCGAAAGGCCAGCGGCGTCAGCATCCTGCCGCGCGGGGTGCGGTTCAAAAAGCCCTGTTGCAGAAGATAAGGCTCGATAATGTCCTCGATGGCGTCGCGCGGCTCGGAAAGAGCGGCGGCGATGGTTTCGATTCCGACCGGGCCGCCGCCGAAATTCTGCGCCACCATGTCGAGATAGCGCCGGTCCATCTGGTCGAGGCCTATTGTATCGACATCCAGCAGTTTCAGCGCCCGGTCGGCCACCTGGCGGGTGACGACGGCGTCGCCGTCGACCAAAGCGAAATCACGCACCCGGCGCAGCAGCCGCCCGGCGATGCGCGGGGTGCCGCGCGAGCGCCGCGCGATCTCGTTGGCGCCGTCCTCGCTCATCGGGCAGTTCATCACCCGCGCGCCGCGCGCGACAATGCTTTGCAGCTCCTCCACGTTATAAAAATTCATCCTGATCGGAATGCCGAAACGGTCGCGCAACGGCGTGGTGAGCAGGCCGGCGCGGGTGGTGGCGCCGACAAGCGTGAATTTGGCGAGGTCGATTTTCACCGAACGCGCCGCCGGCCCCTCGCCGATGATGAGGTCGAGCTGGAAATCCTCCATCGCCGGATAAAGGATTTCCTCGACCGCCGGATTGAGGCGGTGGATTTCGTCGATGAAGAGCACGTCGCGCTCTTCGAGATTGGTAAGCTGCGCCGCGAGATCGCCGGCCTTGGCGATGACCGGGCCGGAGGTCGAGCGGAAATTGACACCCAGCTCGCGCGCCACGATCTGCGCCAGCGTGGTTTTTCCCAAGCCCGGCGGGCCGACGAACAGCACATGGTCGAGCGCGTCTTTCCGCGCCTTGGCGGCCTCGATGAAGACCTTGAGATTCTTGCGCGCCGCCTCCTGGCCGGTGAAGTCGGCGAGCGTCAGCGGCCGGATCGAGGAGTCGAGATCGTCCTCGCGCTTTTGCGGCGAAATCATGCGGCTGGCGGGAGAGGTCATGGGCGGGCCTTGTTCATTGCGCCAATTCCCTTAACCCCCGCCGGATCAGCGCGGCGGTTTCGGCGCTTTCGCCCAGGGCCTTCAAACTCGCGGCGATCGCCGTCGCAGCCTGGGGGCGGGGATAGCCGAGATTGATCAGGGCGGAGATCGCCTCCCGCGCCGCGCTTGAGCCGACGGACGCGGCGTCGGCGCCGGCCAGGGCCATGGCGCCGGCGTCCACGTCAGCGAGGGCGCCGGCCTTGTCTTTCAGTTCCGAGACGATGCGCGCGGCGAGTTTGGGGCCGACGCCCGGCGCGCGGGCGATTCCGGCCTTGTCCTGCAAGGCGATGGCCGAGGTCAATTCCGGGGGCGGGAGGATGGAGAGAATGGCGAGCGCCACTTTCGCGCCGACGCCCTGAACATTCTGCAGGATGCGGAACCAGTCGCGCTCAGAATCGCTCAGGAAACCGAACAGCCTTATCGCATCCTCGCGCACCTGGGTCTCGATGGCGAGAACGGCGGCCTCGCCGGCGCGCGGCAGTCTTTGCAGGGTGCGGGTGGAGCAGGAGACGACATAGCCGACGCCTTGCACGTCGAGGATCACATGATCCTCGTGCAGGGAATCCACCACGCCCTTGAGCTTGCCGATCATTTCTCGCCCAAAACGAATCGCGTGAAGCGAAGTCTAATTCGGTTGGGCGAACAAAAGAAGAATCATTTTCCAGCCAAAGCCGCCGCCCGCTTCCGGGCGCCGCGGTGCTGGGCGTGGCAGATCGCGACCGCCAAAGCGTCGGCCGCGTCGGGGCTCAGGGCCTCGGCCTTGGGCAGCAGGACCTTCACCATCATGGCGATCTGCGCCTTTTCGGCGTGGCCGGCGCCGACGACGGTCTTTTTCACCAGATTGGCGGCATATTCGGTGACTTCGAGGCCGGCCAGCGCCGGGACGACCAAAGCGATCCCGCGCGCATAGCCGAGCTTGAGCGTCGACTGGGCGTCGCGGTTCACAAAAGTCTCTTCCACCGCCGCCTCGTCCGGGCGGTGCTCGGAGATCACGGCGGCCAGGCCGTCGTGAAGCATGCGCAACCGCTCGGCGAGGTTGCCGCCGGTGGGCGAGTGGACGGCGCCGGAAGCGACGAAGGCGAGGCGCGATCCATCGGCCTCGATCACGCCCCAGCCGGTATGGCGCAGGCCGGGATCGACGCCGAGAATGCGAACCGCCGCCATCTTATTCCTTGGTCTTGAGGTCCTTGAGCTTGGCGAAGACCGAATCCACGTCGATCTCCTCCTCCTCGGGCTTCGCGGGCGCAGCGGAGGTTCCGAAAACCTCCTCATGGGTGGTCGGCTCGTAATAGAAGGGCTGCGTCGTCTCCTCGGCGGGGACGAGCGTCGGGCCATGGTCCTGAACCAGAGCAGGGCGATCCTTGGCGGCGCGCTGCACCTCGAAATCGAGGTCGATCTGCGAGCACAGGCCCAAAGTCACCGGGTCCATCGGGGTCAGCGACGCCGAATTCCAGTGGGTGCGGTCGCGGATCGCGGCGATCGTGCTCTTGGTCGTGCCGGCGAGGCGCATGATCTGGGCGTCCTTCAGCTCGGGATGGTTGCGCACCAGCCAGAGAATGGCGTTGGGACGGTCCTGGCGGCGCGACAGAGGCGTATAGCGCGGCCCGCGATGACGCTTGGCCTCGGGAAGGCGGACCTTCGAAACGGCGAGCTTGAGGCGGTAGTTGGGGTCTTTCTCGCCACGCTCGATTTCCTCGCGGGTCAGCTGGCCGGAGGTGATCGGGTCGTGGCCGCGGATGCCGGAGGCGACTTCGCCGTCGGCGATGCCCTTGACTTCGAGCGGATGCAGCACGCAGAATTCGGCGATCTGGTCGAACGTCAGCGAGGTGTTCTCCACCAGCCAGACGGCGGTGGCCTTGGGCATGAGCGGGGCGTTGCTCATCTTGTTCTCCTGGAATCTCTTCTTTCCGCCGTCGGACGCGCGCCTCCGCGCTCCGGCCCGGCCGAGGCTCAGCCTCAAATTTCGTTCATGACGGGGATCGTAAAAGATATAATGTGAAGGACGGCGAAAGGCAATTGATCCGTCGAATTTTCATCAATGCCTGTCGGCGCGCGACTGGAGGCGGGCAGGGGAGGGGGACTTGGCGAGGGACGAGGAGGAGCTTTTCGCGCCGAAAAAGACACCGGCGCGCCATGAACTGGGCCAGCCGCTCGACGCGCTTTCGGTTGACGAACTGAGCGAACGAATCGCATTGCTGCGGGCGGAAATCGCGCGGCTGGAGGCGGCCCGTGAGAACAAGAGCGCCTCGCGCACGGCCGCCGACGCTTTTTTCCGGAAACCATCGTGACCTAACGTCATGATTCGGAGGCGGAAAAATTCGGCTCCTCGATTTACCTTAACGCGTTCTTAAGTTTTTTGCGGCAAGTTGAAAATCGTTCCATCCGGAACCAGGCGATTTTCGCCTTGTCTGACGCCTCCCTGTATCGACTTGGGGAGCTGCTGAAAAGCAGCTCTCCTTTTTGCGCTGCGACCTCCGCGTCCCCGTTCATTAAACATTAATTTAGTTTCGGCGAGCGTCCGCCCGCATGGCGCGCTATTGTGGTCTGGTTCCTTGAAGGGCGGAAGTGGTCCGCGCATGACGGGCCGAGGTCATCGGCGCGCTGGTTTGGGGTTGCGCATGGGTCGCACGAAGTTCGAAGGCGGCGAGGCCGTTTCATTCGCTGAGCGTCTGGCGGGGTCCGAGGCGTTCAGGTCCATGTTCCGCGAGGGCATGGCCATGGTGGAGGAGGCCGCGGCCTATCTCGATGGTCAGGGGCGGGAAGAAGCCCGGGCTCTGCCGCGCAACGATTCCCTCGCCTATGCCGCCGAGAGCATGCGCCTGACCACCAGGCTGATGCAGCTCGCCTCCTGGCTGCTGCTCCAGCGCGCGGTGAACGAAGGCGAACTCACGCTCGAACAGGCGGCGACCGAAAAGCGCAAGGTCAAGCTGTCCTATCAGGAAACCGCCTCCGCGCCCGACATCTTCGCCCGCCTGCCCAAAACCCTGCGCGATCTGGTCATCGACTCCCTCCGTCTGCAGGCCCGCATCATCCATCTCGACCAATTGCTCTATCTCGACCCCGGCGCGCCCCTTGCGGCGCCCGCGGTCAGCCCGGTCGAGCAGCAGCTCAACCGGCTGCGCGCCGCCTTCAGCTGAGCCGCGCCCGCAGCCCGTCGGCGGCGGATATCGGCGTGCGCCGGGCGCGCCGCCTTGTTTTCGCCGCGCGGACGTGGCCGTATCGCGCAAGTCGCGGCCGTCGCGCCGGGCCATCGCGCCTTCCGGGTTCTCTCATGTCAGGGAAAAAGATCGCCGATCCTTCGAAACAGGCGGGGGAAGCCGCTTGCCCGGTCGAACCCTGGCTTCCCGAAATTCCCGCGGGTCCGCTTTCGCCGGCGGCCTTGACTCCCGCCGTGGCCGATGTCGTGAGCCACGCCGTCGCCGCGCCGGACTATCTCGCCGAAACAGCGGAAGACGCCCTGCGCCAGAGCCTGCGCGCGGTCGAGGCGGGGGCGAAGCCCAGTCCCGAGAAGGAGGACCATCGCTTCGCCGATCCGGCATGGGGCGCGCCGCCTTTCTGCTACTACGCCAGCAATTTTCTCCTGATCGAGGAATGGCTGAACAAGGCCATTCTCCATACGCCGGGCGTTTCCGAACACCACGCCAAGCTCGCCGCTTTCGCCGCGCGGCAGTGGCTGGACGCTTTCTCGCCTTCGAACCTGCCCTGGACCAACCCGGAAGTCTTGCGCGCCACGCTGAAAGAGAATGGCGTGAATTTCCTGCACGGATTCGAAAACTGGCTGGAGGACCTGCGCCGCAAACTAGACCCCAAGGCGGCGCCCGCGTCCGACAATTATGTCGTCGGGCGCGACGTGGCGCTGACGCCGGGCAAGGTCGTGCTCCGCAACGAGTTGATCGAACTGATCCAATACGCGCCGCTCACGCCGCGGACGCGCCCCGAGCCGTTGCTGATCGTCCCGGCCTGGATCATGAAATATTATATTCTCGACCTGTCGCCGCACAATTCCTTCATCCGCTATTTGGTCGAGCGCGGCTTCACTGTCTTTTGCATTTCCTGGCGCAATCCGGGGCCTGAGCTGGGCGACACCAGCTTCGACGACTATCGCCGCCTCGGCTTCATGGCGGCGCTCGACAGGGTTTCCGCCATTTGTGGAGAGCAATCAATCCACGCCCTCGGCTATTGCATAGGGGGAACCCTGCTGGCCGTCGCGGCCGCAGCCATGGCCCGCGACGGCGACGACAGGCTCGCAAGTCTATGCTTCCTGGCGGCGCAGACCGATTTCACCGAGCCGGGCGAACTGAAGATATTCATCGACGAGCCCCAGCTCGACGAACTCGACCGCGTCATGGCCCGGCAGGGCTATCTTGACGCCAGCCAGATGGCCGGCGCCTTCTCCATGCTCCATGCGCGCGACCTGATCTGGTCGCGGATGGTCAAGAGCTATCTGCTGGGCGTGAAGAGCCAGGGGAACGACCTGATGGCCTGGAACGCCGACGCCACACGCATGCCCTGCCGCATGCATTCGACCTATCTGCGCGCGCTTTTCCTTCACAACGATCTCGCCGAGGGACGGTTCGAGGCCGGCGGCAAAAAGGTCGATCTCGCCGCGATCGCGGCGCCGGTCTTCGCGGTCGGGACCGAAAACGACCATGTCGCGCCCTGGCGCTCGGTTTACAAAATCCATCGCTTCGTCTCGGGGGACGTCACCTTCCTGCTGGCGTCGGGCGGCCATAACGGCGGCATCGTCAGCGAGCCCGGCCATCGCCATCGCTCCTATCGCCTGCTTCACATCGGGCCGGGCGCGGAGGCTCCGCCGCCTGCGGATTATCTGATCCGGGCGCGGACGCATGAGGGCTCGTGGTGGCCGGCCTATGCCGACTGGCTCGATGGCCATTCCGGGGCGCTCAAGCGCCCGCCGGCCATGGGCAAAGCGCTCGCCGATGCGCCGGGAGCCTATGTTTTCGAACGCTGAGGCGGAAGGCGAAACGCCGCCTCGCGGCGGCGCTTCCAAGTTGAATTGTTTATTAAATCAGGCGGATTTCAGCTTGACCGCGACGGCGGTGGCGCAGATCCGCTTCAAGGGCGCCGCGCCGGGATATTCGGCGCGCGGCAGGATTTCCTCGGTGTAATTCACGTCGAGCAGCGCGTCGGCGTCATGGTCCTCCGCCGTCCGCATCAGCTGATGGAGAGCCTTGAGCCGGAAGGCGTCGTCCGTATCCGACTGTTCGCCAGCGCCGCGCCAGTCCGAGGCCGCGCTGATCAGCCCAAGCGAATTCAGGGTTTCATTCTTCAGGTCCTTCGAGGAGCCGATACGCATCTTCTTTCTCACATTCCCAGTTCGACAGTCGCGATCATGACAACAGGCGAGGGTTACCGGTTGATTAATGGCTTGGTTAAGACCAGAAGGAGTTTTCGGCCTGTCGTTACGATCGCGTTACCAAATAGATTTTGCCGTCTGAACCGGACATGAACCCGCGCCGTCGCCGTGACGCGAAAAACCCCGTCGGCGCGCCGGGCGGCGAGCGCGGGCGCCACGGGCTATTCCGCGGCGATCCGCATGGCTGGAGCGGCGTCGCGCACCTTGGCGTCCACATGGGACTCGAAGGTCACGAAATTGTCGCGGAACAGTCTCACCAGCTTCTGCGCGGTTTCGGCGAATTCCGCGCGCGAGGCCCAGGTCTTGACCGGGTCGAGAATATGCGGCTCGACGCCCGGCGCGGCGGTCGGCACGGCGAGGCCGAAATAGGGGTCGATGCGGTATTCCGCCTTGTTCAGCGAGCCGTCGAGCGCGGCGGAAAGCAGGCGGCGGGTGACGCGGATCGGCATGCGGCGCCCCGTCCCATATTTGCCGCCGGTCCAGCCGGTGTTGACCAGCCAGCAATCGACATGATGCTCGTCGATGAGATGACGCAGCAAATTGCCATATTCCGATGGGTGGCGCGGCATGAAGGGCGCGCCGAAACAGGTCGAGAAGGTGGCGGAAGGCTCGGTCACGCCCTTTTCCGTGCCGGCGACCTTGGCGGTATAGCCGGACAGGAAATGATACATGGCCTGCGAGGCGTCGAGCCTGGCGATCGGCGGCAGCACGCCGAAGGCGTCGCAGGTCAGCAGGACGATGTTCTTAGGATGGCCGGCGCGGCCGGTGGCCGAGGCGTTGGGGATGTAATCCAGCGGATAGGCGACGCGGGTGTTTTCGGTCAGGCTGGCGTCGTCGAAATCGGGCGCGCGGGTTTCGGGATCGAGCACGACATTTTCCATCACCGTGCCGAAACGCCCCGTGGTGGCGTAAATTTCCGGCTCCGCTTCGGGCGACAGCTTGATCGCCTTGGCGTAGCAGCCGCCCTCGAAATTGAACACGCCTTCCTTCGACCAGCCATGCTCGTCGTCGCCGATCAGCGTGCGCGACGAATCGGCGGAAAGCGTTGTCTTCCCGGTGCCGGACAGGCCGAAGAAGATCGCGGAATCGTGGCCGTCGCCGACATTGGCCGAGCAATGCATCGGCATGACGCCCTCGGCGGGCAGGATATAATTGAGGAAAGTGAACACGGATTTCTTGATTTCGCCGGCATAGGAGGTGCCGCCGATTAGCACGATCTTCCGGGCGAAATTCACCGCGATGATCGTCTCGGTGCGGCAGCCGTGGCGCATGGGATTGGCGCGAAACGAGGGCAGATCGACGATGGTCAGGTCGGCCTCATTGGCCAGAACCTCTTCGGCGCTGGGGCGGATCAGCAGATTGCGGATGAAGAGCGAGTGCCAGGCGTATTCGGTCACCACGCGCGCCTTGACGCGATGGGCCGGGTCGGCGCCGCCGTAAAGATCCTGTACGAACAGGTCCTTGCCCTCGGCATGGGCCAGGAAGTCGGCGAGCAGGGCGTCGAAATGTTCGGGGCCGATCGCGCCGTTATTGTCCCACCAGACATTGCTTTCGGTGGTTTCGTCGCGCACGATGAACTTGTCCTTGGCCGAACGCCCGGTATGGACGCCGGTTTTCGCGACCAGGGCGCCGCCGGCGGCGAGGGCGGCCTCGTTGCGGCGCAGGGATTCCTCGTAAAGCGCGGGCGCCGTCAAATTGTAATAGACATTGCCGAGATTCCTGAACCCGAAAGATTCGACCGGAAATTCCGGATTGAAAACGCCCAGTATCGTCATGCTCTCGCTCCCGTCAGCGCCTGGAATTGTTGTTATGCGCGCCGCAATTGTATCGAACGCGCCGATTTACGCGCGCCGTTTTCGCGCGACAATCAGCAAAAAGGCCGATGGCGGGCGGTCGGCCTGCTCGCCGGTCAGCCCGGCGCCGGCGCGTTTCGCCGCGCTTCCTCCAGCGCCTCCCGCCAGGCGGCGGGATTTTCCGCGCGCCGGGCGAAGATGAGCCGCGCGGTGGTTTGCGGCGCGACCAGATCGAGGCCTTCCGGGTCGAGGCCGGTGGCGCGCCAGTTCAGCGAAGCCGCCTTGCCGGCGGCCCGCGCCAGATCGCCGCGCGCCCTGCGCGACAAGGCGTTGACTTCCTCCAGCAGCGATTCTTCCTGCGCGAAAAGTCGCCCGGCGCCGTCGACGCGGGTCAGCAGGTCGGCGCCCGGATAATCGGCTGCGCGCGCAAAACCGCCGTTGAGATGGGCGGCCTCCGGCTCCAGCCGCCAGATAGAAAAATCAGCGAAACCGGCGTAAAGCGCCGATTTGGGGTGGCGGCGCAGGAATCGCGCTTTCGCCCGGGCGTCGGCGGTCGGGGCGAGGCGTCCGACGATCGTCAGGCGCGGATGGGCGAGCGGGTCGCCCTTGCCTCCTTCAGCGAGCAGCAGCGAGCCGCGCGGGTCGGCGCGCAGGTTTCTGGTATGATGGGCGAGATCCGAGAGCAGAAGGAGCGGCGCGCCGTCGCCGTCGGTCGCGATGCTGGTCAGGGTCGCGAAGGGAAAGGACGCTTCGCGCGTCAAGGTGGCGAGCGCGGCGGCGGGGATCGACCGCAGCAATTTCTTCGCCAGGCCAAGCCCGTCGAAAGTGTTTTGCGGCAAGGCCGCAAAAGGCGGCGCGAACGGAATTTTTGGGCTGTCGTCGGGTGCGTTCATGGTCGGTTCATTGAAAACGGCGTGAATTCCACGGTGAGGCTCCTATATATATAGCTTTCGAGGAGCGGTTTGGTTCGCCGCCGCGCCAGAAGCAGAGGAAATCATGCCGACCATCGCGCTTGTGGACGACGATCGCAACATCCTGACCTCGGTCTCCATCGCCCTCGAGGGCGAGGGCTATCGCGTTCAGACATACAATGACGGGATGGCGGCGCTCGAAGGCCTGCGCAACAATCCTCCCGACATGGCGATTTTCGATATCAAGATGCCGCGCATGGACGGCATGGAGCTTCTGCGCCGGCTCCGCCAGAAATCCGACCTCCCAGTGATCTTCCTCACCTCGAAGGACGAGGAGATCGACGAATTGTTCGGTCTGAAGATGGGCGCCGACGATTTCATCCGCAAACCCTTTTCCCAGCGTCTGCTGGTCGAGCGGGTCAAGGCGATTTTGCGCCGCGCCAGTCCGAAGGAAGCCGCGGCGCAGAAGGAGACCGAGGCCAAGGTGCTCGAGCGCGGCCAGCTCAAGATGGACCCCGAGCGCCACGCCTGCACCTGGAAGGGCGAACCGGTGGTTCTGACCGTCACCGAATTCCTCATCCTTCAGGCGCTGGCGACCCGGCCCGGCGTGGTCAAGAGCCGCAACGCCCTGATGGACGCGGCCTACGACGACCAGGTCTATGTGGACGACCGCACCATCGACAGCCATATCAAAAGGCTGCGCAAGAAGTTCAAGATGGTTGACGACGATTTCGAGATGATCGAGACGCTTTATGGCGTGGGCTATCGCTTCAAGGAATGAGCCCTTGGTTCTCGACGAAGGCCGGGGGCTTCCGCGCCGACGGGCCGGTCGAAAGGACACTTGGCCGGCTGCCGCCGGCGGGCCTTTTCTTCCGACAAATCGGAAGACAATAGGGATGTAAGTGCGAGCCGCGAACGGGGGCGATTTTGGATGAGCGCGTAGGCGCGAAGCCAGGCAATCGAGGCGGCAGGCCGCGAAAATGGGCGGAGGGACGCGGTCTCTGGCCGTCGCGGGCGAACCTCATGCGCCGCGTCGTCGGCTTTCGCGCCTTCCTGCGGCGCTTCGTCTCGCGTTTTTCTTCGTCATTGACCCGGCGGATCGTCTTTCTCAATCTCGGCGGCCTGTTCGCTCTTCTGGTCGGCTTTCTCTATCTCAACCAGTTCCGTCAGGGCCTGATCGACGCCCGCATCCAGAGCCTTTCGACCCAGGCGCAGATCATTTCGGCGGCGATCGCGTCTTCGGCCACGGTGGACGCCGACGCCATCACCATCGACCCGGAAAAGCTGCTGAAACTGGCCCCCGGCCAGAGTTACGCGCTTGACCAGGAATCCGAGCCGGGACTGGAATTCTCGATCAACCCCGATCGTGTCGGCCCGCTGCTGCGCCGTCTGGTTCCGCCCACCAGGACGCACGCGCGCATCTATGACCGGGACGGCTATCTGCTGCTCGATTCGCGTTCGCTCACCGCGCGCGCCAACATTCTGAGCAACGAATTGCCGCCGCCGGGGCAGGAGGAGGCCCCGCGCTGGTTTGAAGGGCTGCGCAATTTCTTCCACGGCAGGTTCCATACGGAGCGCCTTCCCCGTTACAAGGACATCGGCGCCGCCAACGGCCGGCTCTATCCCGAAGTGGCCGCCGCCCTCGAGGGCCAGGAAAAGTCCTTCGTCCGCGTCAACAAGCGCGGCGAGACGGTGGTGACGGTCGCCGAGCCGATCCAGCGCTTCCGGACTGTGCGCGGCGCCCTGCTGCTGTCGACCAGGGGCGGCGAGATCGACGACGCCATCGCCGCCGAGCGGCGCGCCATGATCCGCATCTTCCTGGTCGCGGCTGGGGTGATGTTTCTGCTGTCCGCCGCGCTCGCCGGAACCATCGCCGAGCCGATCCGCCGGCTCGCCGAGGCCGCCGACAGGGTGCGGCGCGGCGTCAAGTCGCGCCAGGAAATTCCCGATTTCACCAGCCGTAACGACGAGATCGGCCATTTGTCCGGGGCCTTGCGCGATATGACCCGCGCCTTGTTCACCCGGATTGAGGCGATCGAGCGTTTCGCCGCCGACGTCGCCCACGAGTTGAAGAACCCCTTGACGTCGTTGCGCAGCGCGGTCGAGACCCTGCCGATCGCGCGAACCGACGAGGCGCGCGGCCGGCTGCTCGACGTCATCCACCACGACGTGCGCCGGCTCGACCGGCTGATCTCCGACATTTCCGACGCCTCGCGGCTCGACGCCGAACTGGCGCGCGGCGACCGCGACGCGATCGACCTAGTCCAACTGGCGCGGGCCCTGGTCGAGGTGGCCAATCAGGTCGAGCGCGGGGACCGGGTCAAGGTCCGGATCTATGTCGAAAACCAGACTTTCGGCGGCCCGCCGCGCCCATGGCTGGTGTTCGGCCATGATTCGCGCCTGGGCCAAGTGTTCAACAATCTGATCGACAACGCCCGCACCTTTTCCGAGCCTGGCGGCGAAGTTCGCGTCACGCTGCGCCGCGCCGAAGGGCGCGGCGGCTACGAGATCGTGGTGGACGACGACGGTCCGGGCATTCCCGCCCATGCCCTGGAGCGCATTTTCGAACGCTTCTACACCGACCGTCCGAATCAGAGCTTCGGACAGAATTCCGGCCTCGGCCTGTCGATTTCACGCCAGATCGTCGAGGCGCATGGCGGAACGATTCGCGCTGAAAACCGCACGGATGTAGAGGGTGGGACGCTCGGCGCCCGCTTTGTCGTCTTCCTTCCGGCGGCGGCGTGAGGGAGGCTCGAATGCCGCGCATCGCGGAGCCGGCCTTTCGGGTCAACGCCAACGCCGTCGCTTTAGGCGAGCGGGGCGTGCTGATTCGCGGCCGGTCCGGCGCCGGAAAGTCGAGCCTCGCGCTCGCTCTGGTCGAGGCTTGGCGCAGGCAAGGCGATTTCGCCCGCCTGGTCGGCGACGATTGCGTGATGGCCCATTTATCGGGCGGGCGCGCCGTGCTCGGCCCGCATCGCGCCATCGCCGGCCTCGCCGAATGGCGCGGGATCGGGATCTTGCCGCAGGATTTCGAACCCGGCGCGGTGCTCGCCCTGATCGTCGATCTGGAGGCGGATGGCGCTGGCGATGGGCCTCGCCGGCTACCGGAGGAGGCGGAAATGTCATGCGGTTTCCATGGTTTGAGCGATATTCCCCGCCTGCGTCTCCCGGCGCGGGAGACTGAGCGCTCGGTCGCGGCGATTATGGCTTTCTTGCATAAAGTTTCGACAAAGTGACGCCGATCGCTCATTTCGCTTGCCAAGTGCGCTGCAAACACGAAAATGACCGGTCTGGAATTCGGCGATTTCGTGGCGACGGGAGCGGTCACGAGAAGGCGCTCTGTCGCATCGCCGACCTGCCGGATCGCCGCGCGCCCCGGAGCGCGGGCGGCAATCCGGCTCGGGCGAGGACAGGACGGTAATTGTCGATGATCGGCATGGTGCTCGTGACACATGGCCATCTGGCGACGGAGTTTCGCGCGGCGTTGGAGCATGTTTGCGGCCCGCAATCGCAACTGGCGACCATCACCATCGGCCCCGAGGACGATATGGAAAGCCGCCGGCACGATATCATCGACGCCATCGCTCAGGTCGATTCCGGCTCCGGCGTGGTGGTTCTGACCGACATGTTCGGCGGCACGCCCTCCAACCTCGCGATTTCGGTGATGAACGGCGTCCATGTCGAAGTGGTGGCCGGCGTCAATCTGCCGATGCTGATCAAGCTCGCCTCGGTGCGCGACGAAGCTCCGCTCGAACAGGCGGTGGGCCAGGCGGCGGAGGCCGGACGCAAATATATTTATGTCGCCAGCAAGATCCTGTGTGGAAAATGACTGAACGCGACGACGCCAGCCCCTGCGACTGCCCGCCCAATCCAGCGCCCGCCGAAGGCGCGGTCACCCGCGAACTGCAAATCGTCAACCGCAAGGGCCTGCACGCTCGCGCCACGGCGAAATTCGTTCATTGCGTCGAGCAGTTCAACGCCGAGGTCACGGTGTCCCGCTGCGGCGAGACGGTCGGCGGCGAGTCGATCATGGGCATTCTGACCCTCGGCGCCGGCATCGGCAGCACGATCGTCGTCTCCGCAACCGGCCCGCAGGCGCGTGAATCCGTGGACGCTCTCGCCGCTCTGGTCGCCAATAAATTCGGCGAGGACGAATAGCTCTATTCCCTGTCCTTGTCGCCCCAGCGCCAGCGCGGCGGCGCTCCGGTCAGCCAGCAGGCCGCCACGAATGCGGCCGCAAACGCGCAATTGCCGAGAACGAACTCCGCCGGCGCTTCGGTTGGCGGGAAAATGACGACGCTCGCGATCACGAGCGCGACATAAGCGGCCAGGACGAGCCATCCCCGCCAAGTTCCCGGCAGGCCCCAGCCCCAGCCATAGCGCTTGGCGGGAAACCAGTATTTCTTTTCGGACGTCACGTCTTTTCGGGATCCATGTTTTTTGGGGATCCATGTTTTTTCGGGAGGTTTGGCGCGCCGCCGCCGTTCAGCAGGCCGTCAGCGCCCTGCGCGCCGAGATCAGGCCGGCGGTCGAGCCGTCGAGGCCGGCAAGATCGGCGCGGGCGTCGGCGACGAGCGGCGCCAGCCGGTTGCACAATTCCTTGCCCAGTTCGACGCCCCATTGATCGAAGGGGTTGATGTCCCAGATCACGGACTGGACGAAGACCTTGTGCTCATAGAGCGCGACGATCCGGCCCAAGGTGCGGGGGTCGAGCCGGCGATAGAGCAGCGTCGAGGACGGCCTGTCGCCGGAAAAGGTCTTATGCGGCGCGAGCGCGTCGATTTGGCTCGCAGACAGGCCTTCGGCGCGGAGAATGTCGCGAACCTCCCGCTCGGAGCGTCCGCGCAAAAAGGCTTCGCCTTGAGCTAGGCAATTGGCGAACAGTAGTTCGTGATGCTTCTCGTCGGCGTCCGTCGGTTCGGCGGCGACGAGGAAATCGACCGGGACCACTTCCGTGCCCTGATGCAGCAACTGGAAGAAGGCATGCTGGCTGTTGGTGCCGGGCTCGCCGAAGACGATCGGGCCGGTCGCGCGCGGCGAGGGCGCGCCGTCGCGCATCACGCTCTTGCCGTTCGACTCCATGTCGAGTTGCTGGAGATAGGCCGGGAAACGGGCCATGCGCTGGTCGTAGGGTATGACGGCCTGAGCGGCGAAACCCCAGATATTGCGGTGCCATACGCCGATCAGGCCCATCAGGACCGGAATATTGTGCGACATCGGCGCGTTGCGGAAATGCTGGTCGGCGTCGTGCCCGCCGCGCAGAAAATCCTCGAACTGGTCTGGCCCGATGGCGATCGCCAGGCTCAGTCCGATCGCCGACCACATGGAATAGCGGCCGCCGACCCAGTCCCAGAAGCCGAAGACGCGATCCGGCCGGACGCCGAAGGCGGCGACGCGGTCGAGATGGGTGGACACGGCCGCGAAATGGTCGCCGACGGCGGCCTCGCCCAGCGCCGCCGCGATCCAGGCCCGCGCGGTCGCCGCATTGGCCATGGTTTCCTGGGTGGTGAAGGTCTTGGACGAGACGATGAACAATGTGCGCGCCGGGTCGAGCGCGGCCAGCGTGTCGGCGATGTCGGCGCCGTCGACGTTGGAGACGAAATGGGCGCGCAGCTCCGGCGACGTGAAGGGCGAAAGGGCGCGGGCGGCCATGGCCGGGCCGAGGTCGGAGCCGCCGATGCCGATATTGACCACATCGGTGTATGCGTGGCCGCGCGCGCCCAAAATGGCGCCTTGGCGCACTTCGGCCGCGAAGGCGGCGATTTTCGCCCGTTCGGCCTCGACCGCCGGCATGACGTTTTCGCCGTCGACCCGCACCGCCTCGCCCGAGAAATTGCGCAGGGCCACGTGCAGGGCGGCGCGCTGCTCGGTGTTGTTGACCTTTCCGCCGGTGAACAGGGCCTCGCGCCGCTCTTCCAGCCTCGCGGCGCGGGCGAGGTCGAACAGATGGCCGAGCGTGGCGCGAGTCAGGCGGTTCTTGGAATAATCATAGAGCAGATCGTCGAGACGGGCGGAGAAATGCTCGAATCTTTTCGTGTCCTCGGCGAAGAAATCGATCGCGCGCCGAGCCGCGACTTCGACCCGATGGGCTTCGAGGGCGGCGAAGGCGGCGGCGACGGCGTTGCGATCCATGTTGGAGCCCGATTCTTGCGTTTTCGTCGGGCTGGACCTTAGCCCGTGAAGCCGGCAAAGGACAGTCTTTCGCGGATGCCGCCGACGCGCGTCCCGGCCGGCCTCGGCGCGCCGGTCGCCACGCTCCCCCTCCGGTGAACTTTTCGCGCTCGCAAATGACGTTGCGGGCGGATTGCAGGCGTTTTTGTAACGGCGAATTAGGGCCTTGGCGTTTTTTATGTCTCACGCGTGGCAATTACTGGCGCGCGTCAGGGGGGTCGTTTCGTGCGTAAGGTGGCGCGTTCCTTCCAAAGGCGACTGGTTTCCTTCGCCGCCAACCGGCGCGGGGCGGCGGCGGTTGAGTTCGTCCTCATCTCCGGGCCGTTTTTCGCGATTCTGATCGTCATTTTCCAGATCGGCCTGGTTTACATCGCCGAGAATGAGCTGGAGACGGCGACTGAGATGGCCGCGCGGCAACTCCTGACCGGCCAGGTGCAAAGCGCCGGTCTCACCGCGAGTCAGTTTGTCTCCTCCGTGTGTCAACACCTGACGGTTCCTTTCCAGTGCTCCGGCGTCATGGTCGATCTCGAAGACGTCAGCTCGTTCGCCTCGGCCAACGTGTCCGCGCCGACCCTGACCTACAACGCGCAAGGCCAGGTGACGAACAACTGGCAGTTCCAGACCGGCGGGGCGGGAAGCATCCTGGTGTTGCGGGTGATGTACCAGTTCCCGATCTATCTCGGCGCGATGGCCCTCAACCTCGCCAATCTCCCCAATGGCGACCACCTCATGATGACGACCTCGGTGTTTCAGGTCGAGCCTTACCAGGGGAGCTGAAGATGCGTTGGTCACGTCCTGTCTGGTGGATGAAGAACGGGGCGACGGCGTCGCGCTTCCTGCGCGACCGCCGCGCGGCGACCGCCGTCGAATTCGCCGTGATCGTGCCCCTCGCCCTGCTGCTCCTGATTGGCGAATACACGCTCACCGACGCGATGAGCACGCAACGCAAGGTGACGATCACCGCGCATACGATCGCCGATCTCGTCGCCCGTCAGTCAAGCGTCGACGCCACGCTCATGTCCGAGATCCTGAACGCTTCGGCGCAGATCGTATCGCCCTATAACATGGCCAATACAACGGTCGTGGTCGCCGAACTGACGACGGATGGAACCGGCAATACGACCGTGACCTGGAGTCAGGCGGTCAACGGCGCGGCTTTGACGCAAGGCAGCCCGTTCACTTTACCGGATTCCGTTAAACAAGCTGTATTGTCCGAACAGGGCACGCCTCCGGTTCCTGTTTCCCTGATTTATGCGAGCGCGAGTTTCAGATACACGCCGGTGCTGAAAAGCAATCTATTCGGACCGATGGTCTTCAATTCAACCTATTACGAGAATCCGCGCACTATAGGCTGCATTCCTTATGCCGCCCCCAGCTGTTCCTGAAATTGAGGCTCGACCAACATGCTGCTCGAAAAAAACCATCGGGAGTCATTCGGTCGCTTCTGGCGCGATCGTCGCGGTAATGTCGCGATCATTTTTGCCGTGGCCGCCATTCCGATGGTGCTCATCAATGGAATCGCCATCGATTACGCGCGTGACGCGATGATTCGCGGCCAGATGACCGCCGTGGCGGACGCCGCCGCGCTCGCCGCCACCACCCCGGCGATGTTCGCCGAGGATACGGCCACGGCGCAGGCCGCGTCGATCGTGATGTTCAAGGCCCAGGCGGCGCTGGTCCAGGGCGCCATCGTCAACTACGGCAGCCCGAACTGCTCCACGACCTCGCCCGGCCTGTGCGTGAACGTGACCGACACCAACGTGACGAACGGGAAAGTGCGTCAGGTCTCCGTCACCGCGACGATCTCGGTCAAGAATTTTTTTGGCGGCCTGGAAAACGCCCCGACAACGACATTCGCCGTCACCTCGACCGCCACGGTCCGCACGGCGCCCAACATCAATTTTTACCTGCTGCTGGACTCCTCGCCGTCGATGGAGCTTCCCGCGACCACGGCGGGAATCAACGCCATGGTGCAAAACGCCGGCTGCGCCCTTGCCTGCCATGAAACGAATTTCAAGGATCCCGAACTCAAACAATATCCGGGTTGGGGCGCGACCGACAGCTACACCTACGCGGAAAAGAACGGGATCACCTTGCGCATCGACAATGTGCGCGTGGCGGCGCAAGGCCTTGTCACAACGGCGAACAGTCTGATGGATCAATACAACGCGTCCGCGCCAGCCGGCCAGCAGATCACCTATCAGATGTCCGCGCATACTTTCAGCGATGGCGCGACCAAGCTGCTGGCGCTCAATGCTGTTTCGGATGGCAATGTCGCCGGCATGCAGAGCGCGATTTCGGCGATCATGCCGCCATTGATGAGCGACAACAGTTATCTGGCGAATGGCTCGTCCTATACCTATCCGACCGGGACCAGCACATACAAGACGGTCAGTCTCACGGCGAACACCTACAACAATGACACCGGCACCAATTTCAGCAATGCCCTCACAACCGTGAACAGCTTCATGCCAACTCCCGGAAATGGCACGAATAATGCGGGCGATTCGCCGCAAGGCGTGTTGCTGATCGTCACCGACGGCGTTGACGACGTATCCCTCTACAAAAGCACCTCCTGCAACACATCGCAGCTCTGGGGCTTTTCGAATGGTTATGGCAGCTTCACCCGCTGCCAACAGCCGGTGAACACGGCGCTTTGTTCGACCATCAAGGCGCGCGGAATCCGCATCGCTGTGCTTTACACGACCTATTATCCGGTCACGAGCAATTCATGGTATAACAATACCGTAGCGCCATTCATCTCCCAGGTCCCGACCAACCTGCAGAATTGCGCGTCTTCGCCGCAGCTCTTCGCCCAGGTCAGCACGGACGGCGACATCACAGCGGCGCTGAATCAACTATTCATCAACGCCGTCAATTCCGCGCCGCACCTCATCCAGTAAGGAGAGGCCGCGCGGTCCGCAAACCAATTCGGGCGCCGTCCGGATGGGGCGGCGCCCGTTTTTTGCTTACCGACCCCGGCCGCTCGGCCCCGGGCGAACGCGCCCCGCCAGCCGAGCCCCTTGCCCTTGCCGCCATTTTGCGTTTCATGCCGTCATGGCTCCTCCCCTTCTCGCCCTGCAGGGCGTCGGTCTGACCCTTGGCGGCAAGCCGCTCATCGATTCCGCCGATCTCGTCGTCGAGCGCGGCGACCGGATTTGCCTGGTCGGCCGCAACGGCTCGGGCAAATCGACTCTGCTCAAGATTGCCGCCGGCGAGATCGAGGCCGATCATGGCGAGCGGTTTTTCCAGCCTGACGCGACCGTGCGCTACCTGCCGCAGGAGCCCGATCTTTCCGGCTATGAGGATGTCTTTTCCTACGTCGTCGCCGGGCTGGGGCCGGGCGACGGGCAATATCGCGCCCATTACCTGCTCGACGCTCTGGGCCTGACCGGCGACGAAAAGCCGGAGACTCTCTCGGGCGGCGAGGCTCGCCGCGCCGCGATCGCCCGGGCGCTCGCGCCCGAGCCCGACATTCTGCTGCTCGACGAACCGACCAATCACCTCGACCTGCCGGCGATCGAATGGCTGGAAGGCGAACTGGCCGGCCTGCGCTCGGCGCTCGTTCTCATCAGCCACGACCGGCGTTTCCTGCAAAACCTGTCGCGGGTCACGGTCTGGCTCGACCGGGGCGGGACGAAGAGGCTCAATGAAGGTTTCGGCGGTTTCGAGGCCTGGCGCGACGCGTTGCTGGAGCAGGAGGAGCGCGACGCCCAGAAACTCGACCGCCGAATCGCCGCCGAGGAACATTGGGTGCGCTATGGCGTCACCGCGCGGCGCAAGCGCAACGTCCGCCGTATGGCTGGCCTCGCCGCCCTGCGCCGGGAAAAGCGCGAGGCGACGAAAGCCGCCGGCGAGGTCAGAATGAGCGTCGCCGAGGGCAAGGTTTCCGGCAGGCTGGTGGTCGAGGCGGAAAATATCTCGAAAAGTTTTGGCGACCGCCCGATTGTAAAAAATTTTTCGCTGCGCCTGCTGCGCGGCGACCGGCTGGCTCTGGTCGGACCGAACGGCGCCGGCAAGACGACGCTGATCAATCTGCTGACCGGCGCGCTCGAACCCGATTCCGGCACGATCAGGCTGGGGACCAATCTCCAGATGGCGACGCTCGACCAGCGTCGCGCCGCCCTCGACCCCCAAGCGACTCTGGCCGATTCCCTGACCGGCGGCGGCTCCGACTGGGTCGAGATCAACGGCGAGAAGAAGCATGTCATCGGCTATATGAAGGATTTCCTCTTCGCGCCGGAACAGGCGCGGACGCCGACGGCGAAACTTTCGGGCGGCGAGCGGGCGCGGCTGCTTCTGGCACGTGCATTGTCGCTGCCCTCGAATTTCCTCGTGCTCGACGAACCGACCAACGATCTCGATCTCGAAACCCTCGACCTATTGCAGGAAATGCTCGGCGATTATCCCGGCACCATCCTGCTGGTGAGCCACGACCGCGATTTTCTCGACCGCGTCGCCGGATCGGTCGTCGCCGCGGAAGGCGACGGCAGGTGGATCGAATATGCCGGCGGCTACAGCGACATGGTCGCCCAGCGCGGCCATGGCCTCGCGGCGGCGGCAAAGCCCAGAACGCCTGAGAAAAAGGCGGAGCGCGTCGAGGGGCCGCGCGCGGAGACCAGGCGCCGGCTGACGTTCATGGAGAAGCACGCGCTGGAGACCCTGCCGGAGAAAATGGAGAAGCTGCGCGCCACGGCCGCCAAGCTCCATGACATTCTGGCCGATCACGAGCTTTACGCCCGCGATCCCAAGCGGTTCAATGACGCGACGGCGCTGCTCGCCAAAACCGAGGCCGAACTCGCGGCGGCCGAGGATCAATGGCTGGAGCTGGAGATTCTGCGGGAAGAACTCGGTGGATAGGACAACCATGAGCGGTTTCGAGGTCACGATCTATCACAATCCGGGCTGCGGCACGTCGCGGAGCGTGCTCGCCATGATTCGCGAGGCCGGGATCGAGCCCAAAATCGTCGAATATCTCAAGGCGCCGCCGAGCCGCGCCGAGCTTGAAAAAATTCTGGCGCGCGCCGGGCTGAAACTGCGCGATATTCTGCGGAAAAAGGCGCCGCCTTACGCCGAAATGGGCCTCGACGATCCGGCTTTGTCAGACGACGCGATTTTCGTGGCGATCGCCGAGCATCCGGTGCTGATCGAGCGGCCGATCGTCGTCAGCCCCAAGGGCGCGCGCCTTTGCCGCCCCAAGGAAAAGGTTTTCGAAGTCCTGCCTTGAAAGTCTATCTCGGCGCGCTGGGCCTGGCGGTCTTGTAGTCGGCGCGCGTGACGAAGGCGAAGGCGGTGAGGCCAAGCGCCAGCACGGTGATCCACCACGCCTGGGTCGTGACGAGGCCGAAAAGGCCCATGGCCAAGGCATAGGTCAGGGCGCCGATCCAGAAGGGCGCGAGACGCCGCGACTGGTCGGCCGCCGCCTTGTAGGCCAGCCGAATCAGGACGGCGGTCGCCGCCGCGCCGACGAGGCCGAGATCGGTCCAGGCCTCGAACAGAGTCGAATGCGGCGCCTGCAGCGGGATATAGCCGCGCCAGAGCCCGGAATTGACGAAATTATAGCCGTGGCCGGTGATCACGCGCGCCCCGTCGCTGGCGATCATCCAGCGCCAGAATTTGAGGCTGACCGCCCAGGCCGGGGCGTCGGGGCCGGTCCTCAAGTTGAGCAGTATCGGCGCGAGCGGCGCGAGCAGGAAACTGGCGGCGCCCAGCCTGCCGAGCCACAGGCCGACGAACTGCGGGTCGCGCCAGGCGAAGGCGAGGGCCGCCGCGGCAAGCGCGGCCGCGCCGAGGGCGCCGGGCGTCGGAACCGAGACCGCCGCCGCGACGACGACGATGACCAGCGCCGCCGAGAGGGTCGCGCGTCCGCGCAAATGTGTCGCCGCCAGCGCCGGCCATAGCAGCAGGAAAGCCGCCTCCATTCCGATGCTCAGATTTTCCCCGGCCGCGGTCTCGCCGCCGCCGGGAAGGCCGGGCGCGGAGAAAATCAGCGCCGCCACGGCGGTCAGGGCGACGCCGAGCGGCAGGAAATAAAGATTGGCGGCGCGGGTGCGCGCGGGCAGGGAGGCGATGGCCGGCAGGACGCAGGCGAGGGTAAGCAGCGACTTGATCAGGCGTGTCGAGGCCTCCACGGGGAAGGGCGTCCACAAGAGGGACAGCAGCATCCAGAAGGCGAGGAAGGACGCGGCGAGGCCGAGCGGAGAGAGCAGAAAGGCGAAAATATCGCGCATGTTCAGCCGTGGCGCGAGCGTGACGCCAGCGGTCAGGATGAGCGCGCCCGCGATCGGCGGCAGGATGAAGATCGCGCGCTGGGAGAAAAGCTGCAGAAGAGGCGTCGCGACAAAGGCCGCCGCCACGGCGATCCGGAGCAGGAGATTGGCGGCGTCCTCCGACGTCTTGTCTGCTTTGTCGCTGTCGATCATCGGGCAAGGAACGCAGGGTAAAAAAAAATTCTGGCGGCGAGGCCGAGTCTCATATTAGACGCAAAGCCGGCGCGGGACTGTGGCCAATCGGCGACAGTGAGCGCAATTGTCGGATTTGCCTGAAGCGGCCAAGGGGCGGCGAGCGAGGCGCGCATGATCAGGATCACGCCTTCCATCGCGATCGACGAATCCGAATTGCGCGAGGATTTCCTGCGCGCTTCCGGCCCCGGCGGCCAGAATGTCCAGAAAGTCGAATCCGCCGTTCAATTGCGGTTCAATATCTTAGCGTCGCCGAACCTGTCGGAGCCAGTGCGCGCCCGGCTCGCGGTTCTCGCGGGGCGCAGGCTCGCCGCCAATGGCGACCTGATCATTGCGGCGCAGAAATTCCGCAGCCGGGAGCGCAACCGCGCCGACGCCCTTGAGCGGCTGATCGCGCTGATCCGCGAGGCCGCCCGCCCGCCGCCGCCGCCGCGCCGCCCGACGCGGCCGACGCTGGCCTCGAAGAAGCGCCGGCTCGACGGCAAGAAGCAGCGCGGCGCGATCAAGTCCTTTCGCGGCAAGCCCGATCTCGATTGAGGAATTCCGCGCGGCTTGCCGCCGCGCGGCCACGGTGCTACGCGTTGCGAGCTTTATTTTGGTTTCGTCGGTCGCGACGTGTCGCGATCGACGAGGTCCCTCACGTCAGTTCGGCGGTTAGCCCGTCGTCAGACGGGGGTCTTCCGGCGCCCTTTCGGCGCTCGCTCCTAGCTGGTTCCCTTCAATGAGAACCAGTATTACGGGAAATGTCATGACCATCCGCTTGCACCACGGCGATCTGCCCGTCGATTACCGGCCGGGCGACAGCGTCGCCATCGACACCGAAACGCTCGGGCTCAATCCGCATCGCGACCGCTTGTGCCTGGTTCAGATTTCGCGCGGCGACGGCGACGCCGATCTCGTTCAGATCGCCCAGGGTCAGAAGGAGGCGCCCAATCTTGTCAGCATGCTGGTCGATCCGGCGGTGACCAAGATTTTCCATTTCGCGCGCTTCGACCTTGCAATTCTGCAAAAGACCTTCGGCGTGCGAGTCGCTCCGGTTTACTGCACCAAGATCGCCTCGCGCCTGACCCGGACCTACACCGACCGCCATGGGCTCAAGGATCTGACCCGCGACCTGCTCGGCGTCGAAATTTCGAAACAGCAGCAGACGTCGGACTGGGGGGTGGATAAGCTCAGCGATCCTCAGGTCGCTTACGCGGCCTCCGACGTGCTGTATCTCCACGCCTTGCGTGAAAAGCTCGATCGTCTGCTCGCCCGCGAGGGACGCGCGGCGATCGCGAAGGCCTGTTTCGAATTCCTGCCCACGCGCGCGGACCTCGACCTGCTTGGCTGGCCGGACGCCGACATTTTCGCGCACAGCTGACGGGGCGCCGCGCAAAGGCCATGATTGGAGCAATTCCTTGGATTCATCAAAAGTTCATTGGTTCTTCCTTAACCGGCTTCGCCACGGATGCGTCGAAGGGAAATGATGATGGCGGCGGTCGTCGCGGCGGCGCGGGGCTGGGCATGACAGGCGAAAGCGACGGTCGGGCCGGCGGCGGTCTTTACGCCGTTTCTCCGGGCCGCGCCCGCGCGTTCCGCTCCGCGGCGCGCCATAGTTCGCGCGTCAAAAGGCTGCGCCGGGCCATTCTGATCGGCGCCTTGGCCGCGATCGCTGGCATCGTCTGGTATTCCTGGTTTCGCACCGAGGACATAGGCGACGCCCACCTGTCCCTCGACCGTCTCGGAATCAGCAGCGACAAGATCACCATGGAGCACCCGCGCATGACCGGGCTGCGCCGCGACGGCAAGCCCTATGACGTGATCGCCGAAACCGGCGTGCAGAACCCGAAGGACCCGAACCGCACGGTTCTGACCAAACTCAACGCCAAGCTTGCTATGGCGGACGGAAGCGAAACCCGGGTGCTCGGCGACCAGGGCGTTTACGACAACGTCGCGCAGACCCTCGATCTTTCCGGCAATGTCCGGATCAAGGGAGCGAATTTCACCTTGTCGCTGCGCCAAATGAAAATGGATTTCAAGAACAGCGTCTTCATCTCGACTGAGCCGGTGCGGCTTGATCTCGACAATGGCTGGGTCGAGGCGAACGGCATGACCTCGAGCGACAACGGCGAGAAGATCACTTTCTCCGGCGACGTGAAATCGCAATTCAGTCAGGCCGCGCCACAGGAGTCGCCCCTGCCCGAACACAAGGATTCGACGCCATGAAACGCCCGATTTTCCGCGCGACGGCCGTTGTCCTGCTGGCCTCGGCCTTCGCCGCCGCGCCGGCCCGCGCCGCGCCGGAACGGCCCGCCGCCGGCGCCGCGGCGCAAGGCCCGACGCTTTTGCCAGGCGCTTCCAGTCGCGAGCCGATCAATATTTCCGCCGATAAGCTCGATTATTTCGACAAGCAGCAGAAGGCGATCTATACCGGCAATGTCGTCGTGATCCAGGGCGACACCCGCCTGAAGGCCGCGATCCTGACCATTTACTTCGACGGCAAGCAGGCCGACGGAAAAACGGCGTCGGGGCCGGCGCTCGGGTCGAATTCCGGCGTCCGCCGCATGGAGGGGAAAGGGCCGATCGTCATCACCAGCAAGGATCAGGTCGGGACCGGCGATTCGCTCCTCTATGACAAGCCGCGCAACAGGTTCACTCTCCTCGGCAATGTCGCCCTGTCCCAGGGCGACAACGTCACCCGCGGCGACAAGATGGATTACGACCTCTCAAGCGGCCAGGCGGTGGTGACGTCGAAGGGCCGGGTCCACAGTCTGATCATCCCCAGTGACGAGTCCCAGAAGCCCGGCGCCAAGCCGCCGGCGGCTTCCGGCGGCGGCGCTCATTGACCGGCATAAGCTTTGCGAGCGATCGGCCAGGCCATGCTTAACGTCCATCATCTGGGGAAAAGCTACAAGGCCCGAAGGGTCGTCGAGGACGTCAGCCTCAACGTCCGCCGTGGCGAGGCCGTCGGCCTGCTCGGCCCCAACGGCGCCGGCAAGACCACCGTCTTCTATATGATCACCGGGCTCATCAAGCCCGACAAGGGCATGATCGAACTCGACGGCCATGACGTCACCGCCCTGCCGATGTATCGCCGCGCGCGGCTCGGCATCGGCTATCTGCCTCAGGAAGCTTCGATCTTCCGCGGCCTCAGCGTCGAGGACAATATTCGCGCCGTGCTCGAAATCGCCGAGCCCGACCGCGACCGCCGCGCCCAGCAGCTCGAAGCCCTGCTGGAGGAATTCGACATCAAGCGCCTGCGCAAGTCGCCCTCTATCGCGCTTTCGGGCGGCGAGCGGCGCCGCTGCGAGATCGCGCGCTCGCTCGCCAGCAATCCCTCGTTCATGCTGCTCGACGAGCCCTTCGCCGGCATCGACCCGATCGCGGTCGGCGACATCCAGAATCTGGTCTTGCATCTCAAGGGGCGGGGCATCGGGGTGCTGATCACCGACCATAATGTGCGCGAGACCTTAGGGCTGATCGACCGCGCCTATATCATCCATTCGGGGCATGTTCTGACCGAGGGCGACCCCGACGCCATTGTCTCCAATCCCGACGTGCGCCGCCTCTATCTCGGCGAGGCGTTCCGTATGTAAGAGGCGCGGAAACGGCGAATCCTCCTTGCGCATTAACCGCTTGCGCAGGCCATCGGGCGCAGCGGTTTTTTTGGTGGCCGGCTCGGGCGAAACGGTGTATGCAAAAAACGGGCCGAGCCGGAAGCGCCCGGCGCGAGGCGCCGCCGTTGCGAGTACGACATGGCATTGACCGCCAAAATGCTGCTGCGCCAGGGCCAGACCCTGGCGATGACGCCGCAATTGCTGCAGGCGATCAAACTGCTGCAATATTCCGGCGCGGAACTTGCGGCTTTTGTCGAGGAAGAGCTTGAGCGCAATCCCCTGCTGGAGCGCGCCGAAGAGGGGCCGGATCCTGCGCCGACCGGGATCGACGCCGCGAGCGCGCCCGTCTCCGGCGACGAGGCGGCGGGCCTTGCCCACGATCCGGGCGAGGGCGACTGGAGTAGCGCCCAGCTCGCGACCTCCCCTCAAGCCCTGGCGGAAAGCCTCGGCACGGAGGTCGAGAACGTCTTCGACGGCGAGCGTGAGCTCTCTCCCGCCGCGGAGCGGCGGCAGCTGGAAAATATGGGGCTTTCGGACTCCGCCTGGTCGGGGGTCGGCGGCGGCGATTCGTCCGGCGAGCCCCCCAATATCGAGGCCTATGTCGCCGGCCAGCGCAGTCTGGCGGAGTTTTTGGGCGCGCAACTGACGATCGCGACCGAAGATCCCATCGAGCGAATGATCGGCCTCGCGGTGATCGACGCCATCGACGAGGCCGGCTATCTGCGCGAAAGCGCGGGCGAAATCGCCGAAAGGCTCGGCGTCTCAATCGAGCGGGCCGAAAAGGCGATCGCTCTTGTCCAAACCTTCGAGCCGACGGGAATCGGCGCGCGCGATCTCGCCGAATGCCTGGCTTTGCAATTGCGCGAGCAGGACCGCTTCGATCCCGCCATGGCCGCCATGGTCGCGAACCTGCCTTTGGTCGCCAGACGAGATTTCGCCGCTTTGCGCAAGATCTGCGGGGTGGACGACGAAGACCTCAAGGACATGATGGCGGAAATCCGCCGGCTCGACCCCAAGCCCGGCCGCGCCTTCGGCGGGGAAACGGTCCAGCCGGCGGCGCCGGACGTCATCGTGCGCGCGGCGCCGGACGGCTCCTGGCTGGTCGAGTTGAATTCCGATGCGCTGCCCCGAGTCCTCGTCAACCAGACCTATGCCGCGAAAGTGTCGCGCAGGGACGGCGGCGGCGAGGAAAAGAGCTATCTGTCGCTATGCCTGCAAAACGCCAACTGGCTGACCAAGAGCCTGGAGCAGCGGGCGCGCACCATTTTGAAGGTCGCGTCCGAGATCGTGCGCCGCCAGGACGCTTTTCTCGCTCACGGCGTGGCGCATCTGCGGCCGTTGAACCTGAAAATCATCGCCGACGCCGTTGGGCTGCATGAATCGACGGTGTCGCGGGTGACGTCCAACAAATATATGGCGACGCCGCGCGGCCTGTTCGAGCTGAAATATTTCTTCACCGCGTCGATCGCGGCCCATGGCGGGGGCGAGGCCCACTCGGCTGAAGCCGTGCGCTTCAAGATCAAGCAGATGATCGACGCCGAGCTGCCCGACGCGATTCTGTCCGACGACGCCATTGTCGAAAGGCTCAAGGCGCAGCAGATCGACATCGCCCGGCGCACCGTCGCCAAATATCGCGAAAGCCTGCGGATTCCGTCGTCTGTCGAACGCCGCCGCGAGAAGCAGACGGCGTTGCAACCTTGAGCGCGCCGGCGCCAAGGCTTCGGTCCTGCGGCCTGATTTCGCGCCGGATCGGGCGCTTGAGAAGCGTTATTGACTTCGGGCGCGGAGGCTTCTAACCCTTTGCGGATTATTCGGGCTCGAACCCCGATCTCTCGCGGCGGCGCCCGCCAGCCGCACGGAGCTTGGGGGGCTCCGACTGCCAGCTTTCGACAGAATTGGAACAAACGGATGGCCCTGCGGATCTCAGGCAAGAACATCAATATCGGCGAGGCTCTGCGCACGCATGTGTCGGAGAAGCTGAACGCCGCCACCGGCAAATATTTCGACGGCTCCGTCACCGGCCATGTCACGATCGAGCCGGAAGGCTCCGGCTTTCGCACCGACTGCACGCTGCATCTCGCTTCCGGCGTCACGCTTCAGGCCGAAGGCCGCGCGCAGGAGGTCTACGCCAGCTTCGACCAGACGGCGGCCCGGATCGAAAGCCGCCTGCGGCGCTACAAGCGCAAGCTCAAGGACCGTTCGGCCGCCCAGCGCGAGGCCGCTCCGGTCGGCGAGCCGATCCGCTACACCGTCCTCGGCGCCCTCAACGAGGCCGAGGAGGCGCCAGCCGAACATGAGTTCAATCCCCTGGTCGTCGCCGAATCGGAAAAACTGCTCCAGGAGTTTTCGGTTTCGGCCGCGGTGCTGGAGCTGGACTTGAGCGGCGCGCCGGTTCTCGTCTTCCGTCACGCTAACACCGGCCGTGTGAACGTCATTTACCGCCGGCTCGACGGGAACATCGGCTGGGTCGATCCGACCAACGGCGCCAAAGGCTCC
The DNA here is from genome assembly GCA_021813805.1 of Pseudomonadota bacterium. Classification (GTDB taxonomy): domain Bacteria; phylum Pseudomonadota; class Alphaproteobacteria; order Rhizobiales; family Beijerinckiaceae; genus Rhodoblastus. The sequence goes on from JAKAJL010000006.1 coordinate 49,292, forward strand.
GCGTGATCGCGGCTCAATTCTTGTTGGGGACTGCGCGGACGCCTTCAGGCGTGGTCCGCGCCGCCGCGCGTGAATTTATGAGCGCCGGCGCGCCGGCGCGTTTTTTTGCCCTGGCGGGCGCCAGCGGGGCGCTCTGATGGAAACCGACCCTCATGCCGCTTGAAAATCTTCTGGCTCCCGAGGCCATCCTGCCTTCCCTGCGGGTGAACGGCAAAAAGCAGGCGTTGCAGGAATTGAGCGAAAAGGCGGCGGAGGTTTCCGGACTGCCGGCGCGCGAGATTTTCGACGCCTGGATGCAGCGCGAAAAGCTGAATTCGACCGGATTGGGCGACGGCATCGCCATTCCGCACGGCAAATTGCTCAATGCGCCGCGCATTTTCGGCATTTTCGCCCGGCTCGAACGCGGAATCGATTTCGAGGCCATCGACGGCCAGCCGGTCGATCTCCTGTTCGGCCTGATCGCGCCGGAAAACGCCGGCGCCGATCATCTCAAAGCGCTGGCGGTGATCGCCCGCCTGCTTAGAAACTCCGCGGTCCTGGCGAAAATCCGGTCGACGCGCGAGGCGCCGGCGCTTTATGCGATTCTCACCCAGGCCTCGCCGCCGTCCGACGCAGCGGCCTGACCGGCGTTCCTTTTTCGGGCGGCTTCCCATGTTCGACGACGCTTTGGCCAGCCTCCGCGACATGTTCACGCCGCCCTTCCGCGCCGTGCTGATCAAGTCGCTCGGCCTGACCCTGGCGCTGCTCTTTCTGTTGTGGCTGGGGCTGGAGCGCCTCGCGATCTGGGCGACGACCGGCGGCGCGCACTGGTTCGACGGCGCGCCCTGGCTCAAGACCGTCGTCGAGATCGCCGCAGGGCTCGGGCTTTTCATCGGCCTGATCTTTCTGATCGCGCCCGTCGCCTTGCTGGTCGCGGGCTTTTTCCTCGATGAACTTGCCGATCACGTCGAGGCGAAAATCTATGCCGACGGGCGGCGCGGTCAGGCTGTTCCGGCGCTGGCCTCGATGGTCCTGGCGGCGAAATTTTCCGGCGTCGCCCTTCTGGTCAATCTTCTCGCCTTCGCGCTGTGGCTTCTGCCCGGCGTCAACGCGTTGATCTTCGTGGCCGCCAACGCCTATCTGTTCGGGCGGGAATATTTTCAGCTCGCGGCGATGCGTTTCCTGCCGCTCGAATCGGCGCGCGACCTGCGACGCGCCAATCGCGTGACAGTCTTTTTCGCCGGCCTGCTGATCGCGCTTTTTGTCGCGACGCCCGTGCTCAATCTGCTGACGCCCTTGTTCGGCGTCGGCCTGATGGCGCGGCTCTACAAGAGGCTTACCGCTGCCTCAGCCCTGTGAAGGATCAGGCCAGCCGCTGGTCGGCATATTGGCCGGTCTTGCGGAAGCGGTAGAGATAGGTCGGAACGATCGCCTCGATCGATTCCGGCGTGATCCCCAGCCCGGCCAGGGTGCGGCCCTCGGCGACGGCTTCCGCCGAGACGACGTTGTCGTGCTTCAGCAACTCCACCTGATCGGCGGTGAAGACGAATTCCCGCGGCAGCAGGCCGAGCAGCAATTTGTTGACGGTCTCGGTCACCGAGCCCAGCGGCGCGGCGACCGAGAAGGGCAGGGGCGCGAGCAGGCGGCGACGGTGGATGGTCGCCAGCACATAGTCCAGCAGTTCCTTCATGGTGCGGACCGACGGTCCACCCAGTTCATAGGTTGCGCCGTCCTGGCCCGCGCCGCGCAGCAGACGGGCGCCGGCCTCGGCCACATCGCCGACATAGACCGGCTGCAATCTAGTCTTGCCGCCGCCGATCAGCGGTAGCACGGGCATGATCCGCGCCATCGTGGCGAAACGGTTGAAGAACTGATCCTCCGGCCCGAAAACCACCGAGGGGCGCAAGATTCTCGCGCCGGGCAGGGCGGCGAGCGCGGCCGTTTCTCCTTGCGCCTTGGTCCGGGCGTAGGCCGAAGCCGATCCCGCATCGGCGCCGATCGCCGACATATGGACGAAATTCGCAATTCCGGCTTGGGCGACGGCCCTCGCTATGGCGCCGGCGCCCTCGGCCTGGACGGCGTCGAAAGTCTGCTTGCCCCACGGCGCGAGAATGCCGACCAGATTGACCGCCGCCTCCGCGCCGCGCAGGGCGGCGGCGAGCGAGTCCGGGTAGCGGACATTGGCCTGGACCGCATTGATCTGGCCGACGCAGCCGAGCGGCTGGAGATGGAAGGCGAGGTCGGGGCGGCGAGTCGCGACCCGCACCCGCCAGCCGTCGCGCGCCAGCGCCCGGACGAGATGGCGCCCGATGAAGCCGGAGCCGCCGAAGACGGTGACGATGCGATCGCTGGGGTCAAATTCGGTCATCGGGGCGGGCCTCCGGTTCGGGCGATGGCGTGTCGAATGGATAGTCAAAAGCGAGCCGCGCGTCCATGCGACTCTTCGTCGAGAGCGTCAGTCCGCGATCAGCGCCGCGCCGGGACGAGGCGGGCCTCGCCCATCAGCGCCGGGGCGCCTGTTTCGGTATGGGCGATCAGCCGCGCCACCGCGACGAAGCCGGCCTCGCCGGGTTCGACCTTGGCGATGCGGGCGGTCAGTTGGGCCTTCTCGCCTTCGAGGATCGGGGTCAGGAACTGGCCGTGGAGGTGGAGCACGGCGAGATCGGGCCGCCATTCGGCGAGCAGGGGCTCGAAGGCCGCCAGAAGTTTCATGCCGTGGACGGGGCGGGCGGAAAATCCGAACCCGCGTGCGAAAGCGGTGTCGAGGTGGAGGGGATTGCTGTCGCCGGAGGCCTCGGCGTAACGGGCGAGGTCTTGCGCCGAAAAGGGGCCGACGGTCCGGGCCGGGAGCTTTTCGCCGACGCGCGGCGCAGGCCGTTCGGCGGTCATGACGCGGACTCCGGCGGAAAGGGCGTGACCGTCGCGGGGTCGATCAGCCGCAGGGTGGAGACCACCCGCGCGACAAAGGCGCCGGACAGATCGAAAATCTCCGCCGTGGCGATGAGCCGCGGCGGATCGCTCTGGCGCCTCATTTCGAGTCTCAGATCGTAGGAGGCGCCGGTTTCGAGCGGGCGAGCGTAGTCGAAAAGCTGCGCTTCGTGGACAGGAAGGCCGATTTCCTGCGCGGCGGCGCGAATCGGCTCGCCGATTTCCGGCAGCCGCATCCACACCACGGGAAAGCTCGTCGGCGGCGGTCCGTCCTCGTCGCGCCAGCCGGTCTCGCGGCGGAAGGCGCGCACCACATCGGCCGGCGCCGAGACGCGCAAGGGGCCGGCGCGCTGCACGGGCGGCGTCATGGGGCCTCAGGCCGCGGGATAGGGCGTGACGATCAACGAGGCGTTGATGCCGCCGAACGCCAGCGAATTGGACAGAACCGCCCGAATCTCCGTTTTGACGGCCTGAGGCCCGACGAGACGGATCTGGCAGTTGGGGTCCTGAATTTCGGTGTTGAGATTGGGCGGCGCGATCTGCTCGCGCAAGGCCATGATCGAAACCACCAGCTCAAGCGCCCCCGCCGCGCCCAGCGCATGGCCGTGGACCGGCTTGGTCGAGGAAACCAGAAGATGGTCGCAATGGGCGCCGAAGGCCAGGTTGAGGCCCTGCGCCTCGGTCGCGTCATTGGCCACCGTGGCGGTGCCGTGGGCGTTGACATAATCGATGTCGGCGGGCGCGAGGCCGGCGTCTTCGAGCGCCATGGCCATGCAGGCGGCGCCGGAAGCCGCGTCGGGGCGCACCGGGTCGAGCGCGTCGCTGTTGGTGCCATAGCCGGCAAGGACGGCCAGCGGCTCCGCGCCGCGCGCGCGCGCGGCGTCCTCGGCCTCCAGCACGAACATGCCGGCGCCCTCGCCCAGCACCATGCCGTTGCGGTTCTTGGCGAATGGCCGGCAGATATCGGGAGTGAGGACCCGCAGGCCCTCCCAGGCGCGCATCGTGCCGTTGGTGGCGCAGGCTTCCGAGCCGCCGACGATGGCGCGGTCGATCATGCCGGCACGGATCATCTGCATCGCGAGGCCGATCGCCTGGCTGCCCGAGGAACAGGCGCTGGCGAGGGCGAAACAGGGTCCCGTCGCGCCATAGCGCATGGAGAGCATGGCCGGACCGGCGCTCGGAATGAGTTTTGGCACCGCCAGCGTTTCCGGCCGCTTGTTTCCGACATAGACAGTGTAGAGTCCGTCGTCGACGGTCTTCATGCCGCCGATTCCCGTGCCGAGCAAAGCCGCGCAGCGGGGACCCTGACGTTCCTCAGGGTCGAGCCCCGCCTGGGCCAACGCCTCGTCCGCGGCGGCGAGAGCGTAAGCGGTGAAGGCGTCGCAGAACGGGGCGAGTTGCGGGCCGACGCGGGCCGCGATGTCGAAGTCACGCACCTGGGCGGAAATTGTTATGCGGCCGCCATAAGGCTGCCGCACGTCGAGCGGGCCGATGCAGGGCTTTCCGTCGCGCGCGGCTTGCCAGAGGAGATTCGCGCCGACGCCGGCCGCCGAAACGGCGCCCATGCCGGTGACGACGACGCGCCGGGAGGTCATTTCGCGGCTTTTTCCTTGAGGATATGGGAGCTGATCGCCTCGACCAGGCCTTTCAGATCCTTGGCCTCCTGAAAGGAGCCGTCCATCGGGATATAGACGTCGAATTTCTCTTCGATCGCGGTCAGGATCATCACCAGATCGATCGATTTCAGGCCGAGAATGTCGATCGTGGCGTCGTCTTTGAGAGCTTCGCGAGGAATCATGCCCTCGGAGGCGATCACATCGAGGATCTGGTCGATCATCGCCTGCTGGTCATTTGAAACCGAAGTCACTGGCGCACCCCTGGTTGCATGCGGCGGGCCCCACGGCGATCGGGCCGCCAGGGCGGCGCCGGCTTCCTTGATTGAATCCCGACGCGCCTCCATGTAGCAAAGTGTCCAAGCCAACGCCAAACCTATTTTTTCAGCTCCGCCCCCGCGCCGGAAACATATTAGAGGACAGTGAGATGCCGCATCCCCTCGCCATCCGTTCGGCCGATGTCGAAGAGCCGCCGCCCGGCCTGACCGAGGACATGATGGCGCGCCTGGTGCGCGAATTCTATACCCGCGCCCGCGCCGACGCGCTGCTCGGCCCGATCTTCGAGGAAAAGCTCGCCGGCCATTGGGAGGAGCATTTTTCCAGATTGACCGATTTCTGGTCGCAGATCGGCCTGCGCACCGGACGCTATAACGGCCGCCCCCTGCCGGCGCACGCCGCGCTCGATCTCTCGCCGGAGCATTTCAAAACCTGGCTCGAACTCTTCGCCGAGACCGCGCGCGATGTTTTGCCGGCCGAAGGCGCCCGCTTCTTCGTCGCCCGCGCCAACCGCATCGCGGAAAGTTTTCAGATTGGCCTCAACATCGGCGACAAGGCCTTGGCCTTCCGGGAGGCGCAAAAGGCGCGGGAGGGGTGAGCGACCGCCTTTCTGGTCATGCGGTTTGAGCCGCCTCACTGACGATCGGGTCGCGGAGGATGACGCGCTGCGCATCGTGACGACCCGGTCCTTCCGGCAAGGCGTCAAGCGGGTTGGCGTTTCATTCCGCGCTCTCCTTGGACGGCTCGAAGCGTCCATGGCGCAACGCCAGGATCGGCAGAACCAGAAGATTGAGGGCCATCGAGCTGAGCAGGCCGCCAAGGATGACGGCCGCCATCGGCCCCTCGATTTCGCGGCCAGGTTGGTTCATGGCGAGCGCCAGCGGCAGAACGCCGAGCGCGGTGACGAGAGACGTCATGAGGATCGGCGTCAGGCGATCGGCGGCGCCCGTCAAGGCCGTCCCCAGGCTCCAGGGCCGTCGCTCCACCGCGACCAGATATTCGTAATGCGACACCATGAGAATGGAATTACGCAGCGAAATGCCGGTCAGGGTGACGAAACCGACCATGGCGCCGAGCGAGAGCAGCCCGCCTGAGGCGAACACCGCCAAGGCGCCGCCGATGACGGCGAAGGGCAAGGTCGCGAGCACGAGCAGAAGGTTCCGACTGTTGCGCGTCACCATCGACAGCAGGAGAATGACGCCAACGCCGGCGAACAGCGAATTGGTCAGAAGGTCGCGCCGCGACTGCCGCTGCGCCTGCGCCTCGCCCGAAAATTCCAGATAAAGCCCGCCCGGCAGCGCCACTTTTTCGGCGATGGCCTTGCGCGCCGCGGCGACAAACGAGGCCACGTCGCGGCCCTCCACATTGGCGGAGACGGTCTGCGCGCGCCGCGCGCCCTTATGGAGCACCTCATAGCGTCCGACGCCCTCGACGATGTCGGCGACCCGCGCGAGAGGAACCACGGCGCCGCCCGGCGCGTCGAGCGGCAGGTCGCCGATGGCGCCGGCATCGGCGCGCCGGCGGGGCGCGAGCAGGACCACGACGGGAATGACCTGGCCATGCAGATAGACCTGGCTGACGGTCTCGCCCTGATAGGCCGTCCGGACCGCGTCGAGCGCGTCCACGGCGTCGACGCCCCAGCGCCGCAAATCGTCGGGGCGCAATGTGATGACAATCTGCTGCATGCCGGCGGGGGCCTGGACCTGCACGTCGGCGGCGCCCGGAACGCCTTTCAGGATGGAGGCGATCTCGCCGGCCTTGTGGTCGATGGCGTCGAGATCGTCGCCGAAAATATCGACGACGACGCCCGCGGCCGCGCCGGAAAGCGTCTCCTCGACCCGTTCGGTGAGAAAGGTGTTGACGCCGAAATTGACGCCGACGAACGGCGTCAGCGCCTTTCGGATGTCGCTTTCCGCCGTCTCGGCGGCGTCGCCGGCGAGCGGCTTCAAATCGACGTCGAACTCGCTGTAATGGGTTCCGAGCACATCGTCGGACAATTCGGCGCGGCCCGCGCGCTGCGCCACCGTCCGCACGCCCGGGACGGCGAGAAGCGTTTGCGTCACGCGCTCGCCCATGCGCAGGGATTCGGCGATCGAGGTTCCGGGCGCCGCCGCCATATGGACGATGAAATGGCCTTCCTTGAGTTCCGGAATGAAGTTCGCCCCGAACAAGGGCAGCGTGGCGCACCCGGCCAGGGTCAGCGTGGCCGCGGCGCCGATGACGAGGCGGGGATGGCCGCAGGCGGCCAGCAAGGCGCTTTCGTAGCGCCGCTTGGCCCAACCCATCACCGGCGGGTCCTGCTCCGGCATGGGACGGTCGCCGAGGAGCGCCATGGCCATGGCCGGGGTGACGGTCAGCGCCACCGCCAGAGACGCCAGCACCGCCGCCGAATAAGCGAGGCCCAGGGGCGTGAACAAACGCCCGGCGAGGCCGGAGAGGCGGACGACGGGGACAACCAGCAGCAGAACGGCGAAAGTGGCGTAGGTCACCGCGCCGCGCACCTCCATGCAGGCGTCGAAAACAACCCGCGCAGGGGGGCGCGACCGGGCGCGACGGGCGTTTTCCCGCAGGCGCCGGACGATGTTTTCGACGTCGACCACGGCGTCATCCACCACCACGCCAACCGCGATGGCGAGGCCGCCGAGCGTCATGGTGTTCAGGCTCACGCCGAAAGCGTCGAGAACGGCGGTCGCCGCGAGCAGCGACAGCGGAATGGCGGCGCTGGAGATCAGCGCCGTGCGCCAGTCGAACAGGAAGACCGAAATGATCGCGATGACCAGCAGGCCGCCGAGGATCAGCGACGAGCGCATGCCGGCCATGGCGTTGTCGATGAAGGTCGCGGGGCGGAAAAGATCGCCGTGGAGCTCGACGCCCTCGCGCTCCAGCGCCGGCTTCAGCTCCGCCAGCGCCCGCTCCGCCGCGCGGGTGACGAGCACGGTATTGGCGCCATATTGCGACGAGATCGCCAACTGGACTCCCGGCTTGCCCATGATCGAGGCGCCGCCGATCGGCGGCAACGGGGCTTCGACGATATGGGCGACCTCGCCGAGCGTGAGCGGCGCGCCGTCATTCGCCGCCACGACCGCGCCGGCCAAAGCCGGGGCGGTCGTGGTCTGACCTTCCGTCTGAAGGACGAGGCGCTGGTTGGGCGTGTCGATGAAGCCGGCGCCGCGAAGGCCGGTGGCGCGGCCGGCGGCGGCGGCAAGGTCCTTGACGCCGAGATGATGGCGGATGAGCCGGTCGGGGTCGATCTGGACTTGCAGCGCCCGCTCGCCGCCGCCGAAGATCGCCACCTTGGCGACGCCGGGCGTCGCCAGCAGGCGCGGCCGGATCGTCCATTCGGCCAGCGTCCGCAACTCCATGGGGCTGCGGACCGGCGAGGTCAGGCCGACGACAAGCAGGGTGCTGGTCGACGAGGTGAGCGGCGTCATGGTCGGCGCCGCGACGCCTTTTGGCAGAATGATGGAGCCGAGGCGCTCGGCGACGATCTGCCGGTCGCGATAAATGTCGCTCTCCGCATCGAAAGTCGCGGTGACGAGCGAGAGGCCCTGGATCGAGGACGAGCGCAGGGAGGCGAGACCGGGAACCCCGGCAAGGGCGTTCTCGATCGGCTGGGTGACGAGTCTTTCCACCTGTTCGGGCGCAAGGCCCGGCGCCTCGGTCTGGACCACCGCCTGGGGCGGCGCGAATTCGGGGAAAACCTCATATTTGGCCCCAGCCAGCCGAGCGACGGCGTAAAGCAGCAGCAGCAGCGATAGGACGATCGCCACGCTCCGGCGCCGGATCGAGGTTCGGACCAGCCACGCCTGAAGGCCGCGCTCGTCTTTCATTCCTCTTCCACCCTGATGTCGGCGCGAAGCTCCTCCGACAGAAGGGTCTGGGCCCCGGCCGTCACCACCCGCGCGTCCTTCGGAATGGCGCCGACAAAAATGTCGCCGCTTTCCGTCCGCCGGTCGGCGGCGACCGCGCGCCGCACAAAGTTGTCGGGGCCGTTGCGCAAATAGATCCAGGCCTGGCCGCCAAACCAGACCACGGCCGAAACAGGCGCCGCCACGCCTTCGAGCGGCGCGCCGGCCGGAAGACGGGCGGCGAGAGTCATGCCGGGGGTCAGGCCCGACTGCGCCGGAGCGAGGTAGAAATAGCTCACTCCCTGGATGCGCGGGTCGGTTCGCGGCGCGGCCGAAACGAGCGTGAGCGCGACAGGCTTCCCGCCGTCCCTCCGAAAAAAGGCCGTCGGCGGCGGCGCGGGCGGCGCCTTTCCCGGCGGCGCGGTTAATTGGACCAGAACATCCTCGCGGTCGAGCAGGCGCGTCAGCAGCGGCGCGCGCGCGGCGACGGCCTGGCCGAGCGCCGGGCCCCAGGCGAGCTTCGCAGAGGACGCCAGTCCATCGAGCCGGATTTGCGCCGCTGTTTTTTTCGTCCGGTTGGCGAGGAATTCGGCCTGGGCCGCCTGAAATTGCGCCGCCGAGACATTGCGCTGATCCCGATAGAGGCTTTGCGTGCGCTGATAATCTGCTTTCGCCGCGGTCAGCCGCGTTTCCGCGATCTCAAGATCAGCTTTGGCGGCGGCGATGGAACTGGCGAGATCGCCCAGCGGCTGCGGATCGAGCGCCGTTCCATAGGCGGTCGCCTGCGGTTGATAAGTCACATTCGGCAGAGATACGGTTTCTATGCCGCTTCGCGCCTGTTCGGCGGCGTCGATGGCAATGACCGATTCGCCGTCGACGATTTTTACCCGCGGCGAGGCGGCGATCGGCTTTTCTCCCTTTTCTTCCCGCGCCTGCTCGAGCCGTCCGGAGAAATAGCCCCAAGATAGCGCGCCTGCCAGCGCGCCCGCCGCAATGGCGGCGAGAAGAAGCAGCATCGTCGCGCGCGCTTTTGTCATTTTCGTCTAGCTTGAGGATGCGGGCGCGAGGCGCGGGTTCTGGTCAGAGGCGGCCGGCGCCGCCGGCCCGAAGAACGTATGTTGCAGGGCGTCCTCGACCGCGCCCAGCGCCCGGCGCTGGCGGACGACGGCGTCGAAGCGGGATTCCTCGGCCACGGCCTTGCCGACCTGCGCCGCGACCAGCGCCGGCCGGTCGACCTGCCCGGCCGTGAAGGATTGCTCCATGCGCCGGGCGCGATCCGCCTCTCCGGCCGCCAGAACATCGGCCGCGCGCAAAACCTTGCCGGCGGCGCGATAGGAGGCGGCGGAGCCGTCGGCGGCGGCGATGATCTGTTCCTGTAAGGCGACGAAGCGAGCCGCGACTTCGCGCCGCTTCGCCTCGGCCTCGGCGATCGGCCCCTGGTTCTGGTTGAAGATCGGCAGGCCGCTCGCGGGCAGCAGCCGGTACATATTGCTTCCCGCATCATAGCCATAGCCCGGACTCAGGGTGATATTGGGATATTGGTTGGCGACCTGGAGCTGGAGCGCCGACTCGGCGGCGGCGTAATCGGCCAGCAGGCTTTTGACGTCGCTGCGGCCGACCAGCGCCTCGCGCCGAAGGGCGCTTCTGTCGGCGAGAGGCGTTTCCGGCTTTTCGAGGGCGTCGAACGAAAGCGTGACGCCATCCAGCGCATGGGGCGCAATGCCGATGGCAGCGGCGAGCCGCGCGCGGGCGTCGATTTCCTGCGGGTCGATTTCCTGGGCGGCGAGGCTCGCCTGATTGCGTCTGGCGCGCTCGCGCTCAACGTCGAGGGCTGAAGCCTGACCGGCGGCAAGCCGCGCCTCCAGCAGGCCGACGAGTTCATTCTGAAGCGCGAGACGCGTTTGCAACAGGCGCCGTTTGCGTCCCGCCGCCCATAGGTCGATCAAGGCGTCGCGCACCTGGCTGCGCGCCCGCCAGCTCGCCGTCGCCAGATCGTCGCGCGCCGCCGCCGCCAGATTCTCCGCCTCGGCGGTGCGAATTTCCCTTTTTCCGGCGGTTTCGATCAGGAAATTGACGACCGGCGCGATGGTCCACGGCGAAGGCGCGGCGATGGTCGCATTGTAAGCGAGATCCTCGAAACTCAGGCTCGGATTGGGAATCTGGCCGGCGGTCCTGGCGCGTGCCTCGGCCTCGGCCAGTTTCGAGCGCGCGATATCGAGACTGGGATGAAAATAAAGCGCGGCCAGAGTCAGTTGCGAAAGGCCCCAGCGGCGGGGCGCCCGCTCGTCCGCCGCTGCGATGAACATCTTGAGACGCGGGTCGCCGAGCGTGCGCGCGTCGATCGCCGCCGCGCTCGCGGCCGGCGAGATCGGCTGCGGATGATATTGGGCGCAGCCGCCCAGAACCGCCCCGAGACAGCTGGCGAACGCCACGCTCAGCGCTCCGCCATCGCGGAGGCTGTTCGAGGCTCGTGCGGACAGATGCGGTCGATTCGGCATGGACGCGCCACGTTAGGCGAGGTCCGGGGGAAAAGCCACAGCGCCAAAGCCGCGCCGCAGGGAAGGCTCCATGACGGCGGCGCTATCGAAAAATCCGGCGGGTGATCGCGGCGGACCGATCTTTGGATCGACGCCGGTCTTTTCTCGAAGCGACATTGGCGTTGGGAGCGCGGTCGTCGAAGACTTCGATTTTCGCGATAATCATATAAAGACTTGCATATATGTTTATTGCCTTCTCGCGCCGCCACTGCTATAGGACCGGCGATTTGCAACAGGATGGGAAGTTATGAACGCCAGCCATCTCACCCATGATTTTATCGTCGCCGACATCGGCCTCGCCGATTGGGGCCGCAAGGAAATCGCCATCGCCGAAACCGAAATGCCCGGCCTGATGGCGACCCGCGCCGAATATGGCCCGGCCCAGCCGCTCAAGGGCGCCCGCATCGCAGGCTCGCTGCACATGACCATCCAGACGGCGGTCCTGATCGAGACGCTTCAGGCGCTCGGCGCCGAGGTTCGCTGGGCCTCCTGCAACATCTATTCGACGCAGGACCATGCCGCCGCCGCCATCGCCGCGCGCGGAACCCCGGTCTTCGCCATCAAGGGCGAGAGCCTTGAGGAATATTGGGAATATACCCATCGCATCTTCGAATGGGGCGATGGCGGAACGCCCAACATGATTCTCGATGACGGCGGCGACGCGACGCTGCTGATTCATCTCGGCCTGCGCGCCGAGCAGGGCGACGTCGCTTTCCTGGACAAGGCGACCAATGAGGAAGAAGAGGTCCTGTTCGCGGCGATCAAGAAGCGCGTCAAGGGCAATCCCGGCTTCTACGGACGGTGCGCCATGGCGATTCGCGGCGTGACCGAGGAAACCACCACCGGCGTCCACCGTCTCTATATCATGGAGAAGGAAGGCAAGCTGCTGTGGCCGGCGATCAACGTCAACGATTCGGTCACCAAGTCCAAGTTCGACAATCTCTATGGCTGCCGCGAATCGCTGGTGGACGGCATCCGCCGCGGCACCGACGTTATGATGGCCGGCAAGGTGGCCATGGTCGCGGGCTTCGGCGACGTCGGCAAGGGTTCTGCGGCCTCTCTGCGCAACGCCGGCTGCCGCGTGCTGGTGTCGGAAATCGACCCGATCTGCGCGCTCCAGGCGGCGATGGAAGGCTATGAAGTCACCACCATGGAAGACGCTGCGCCCCGCGCCGACCTTTTCGTCACCGCGACCGGCAATGTCGATGTCATCACCATCGACCACATGCGCGCCATGAAGGACCGCGCCATCGTCTGCAACATCGGCCATTTCGACTCGGAAATCCAGGTCGCGGCGCTGCGCAACTTGAAATGGAGCAATGTGAAGCCGCAGGTGGACGAGATCGAATTCGCCGACGGCAAGCGCATCATCCTGCTGTCCGAAGGGCGGCTGGTGAATCTCGGCAACGCCACCGGCCATCCGTCCTTCGTGATGTCGGCCTCCTTCACCAACCAGACCCTCGCCCAGATCGAGCTGTGGAGCCGCCAGGGCGAGTACGGCAAGAAGGTCTATACCCTGCCCAAGCATCTCGACGAGAAGGTCGCCAAGCTTCATCTCGACAAGATTGGCGTCAAGCTCACGGTCATGAACCAGAAGCAGTCCGATTATCTGTCGGTGCCGGTCGAGGGCCCGTTCAAGCCGGATCACTACCGCTATTGAGCCTAAGCCAGCGCGAACTGTGGCGCCTGTGCACAATTCGACGCCTTCGGCCCCGGCCGGAGGCGTTTTTCATTTCGTTCCTCTTTCTTAACCATGAATCGAGAAGGTAAATTGAGGTGATTCGTGCGGGGCGGCGGCCCCGGAAGGAAAGGGAATCCCCGTCCATGCCGCAACGAGGAAGCCAGACAGCTCGGCGCCGCGCCATGCGCCCAGCTCTTGCGCTCCGTTTCGCCGCGCCGGTCCTGTTCCTCTCCGGCGCCGCCGTGCGCGCCCAGGCTGCCTCGGGATTCGACGGCGCCGACAACGCGGTCGGCCTGTCCCTCGGCACCGGTCTGATCCTTTTCTCCACCCTGACCGCCTTGCTTTATCTCGCCGGGCGACGGCGCTGGGCGACGCACGAGGCCGAGCTTTCCGCGGAGATCGAGGAACTGCGCCAGAAGGCCGAGCGCGCCCGCGCCTTTCTCGCGTCGGAAACGCAATTCGCCGTGGTCTGGGCCGGCGCGCGCGGCGAGCCGGAAATCGAGGGCGACGTGAGCCTGGCGCTCGACGCCGCGACTGCGCCGCGCCGCGTGCTTGGCTTCGGCGCCTGGCTGCCGCCCGATCAGGCGAAGGCGCTCGAGAATAATGTCGCGCTGCTGCGCGAGATGGGCCAGGGGTTCCGGCAAGATCTGGTCAGCCACAACGGTCGCCATCTCGAAGCCGAGGGGCGGGCGATCGGCAGCCGGGTGGTCATGCGGGTGCGCGACGTCTCCGGCGACCGCCTCGAACTGATGCGGTTGCGCGAGGTTCACGCCGCGCAAACGGCCCAGTTCAATGTCCTGCGCGGCCTGCTCGATCTGAGCAGCCATCCGGTCTGGACGCGCGGCGCCGACCAGGCGCTCGACTGGGTCAATATGGCTTACGCCAAGGCCGTGGACGCCGAGACGCCGCGCGACGCGGTGGCGCGCGGCCTCGAACTGCTCGACCGCCCGGCCCGCGAGGCTGCGGCGCGTGCGCGTCAGGCGGGCGATGTCTGGACGCGGCGGGAGCATGTGGTCGTCGCCGGCGTGCGCCGCCTGATGGACGTGCTCGACGCGCCGTTGCCGGGCGGCGGCGGCGGCATCGCCGACGATCTTTCCGAACTCGAATCCGTGCGCGCCGATCATGCGCTTCAGGTCGAATCCCATATCCGCACCCTCGATCAGATCGCCACGGCGGTCGCCATTTTCGACCGGTCGAAAAGGCTGTTCTTCGCCAACGCCGCCTATCGCCATCTGTGGCAGCTCGATCCGGCCTTTCTCGAACAGGGCCCGTCGGATTCCCAGATTCTCGACCGCCTGCGCGCCGACCGCCGCCTGCCCGAGCAGGCCGATTACCGCGGCTGGAAGGCGGCGCTGCACAGCGTCTATCTGGCCGTGGAATCGCCGCCCCAGATCTGGCACTTGCCCGACGGCCGCACGCTGCGCGTCGCCTTCGACACTAATCCGCAGGGCGGGGTGACTTATCTGTTCGACGACGTCACCGAGCGCTTCGCGCTCGAGTCGCAATACAACGCGCTGGCCCGGGTGCAGAGCGAGACGCTCGACGCGTTGCAGGAAGGCGTCGCGGTCTTCGGGGCCGACGGGCGCCTCAAATTGTCCAATCCCGCCTTCGCCCGTCTGTGGCGGCTGCCTGAAAAGCTGATCGCGGAGCGCCCACATATCGACGCCGTCACCGCCGCCTGCAAGCCGCTCTCGCCCGAGGACGCCATCTGGGCCGACCTGCGCTCCGCGGTCACGGGGCTCCATTCGGCGCGCATGGGCTTCGAGCGGCGGATGAACCGCGCCGACGGCGCGGTCGTCGATTGCGCCGTCGCGCCTTTGCCCGACGGCGGCGCTCTTCTGACCTTTATCGACGTGACCGACGGGGTGAATGTCGAGCGCGCGCTGAAAGAGCGCAATCAGGCGCTGCTCGCCGCCGAGCGGCTGCGCAACGATTTCGTGCATCATGTCTCCTACGAACTGCGCTCGCCGCTGACGAATATCATCGGCTTCATCCAGCTTCTGGGCGACGGCAGCGTCGGCCCGCTCAATGAAAAGCAGCGCGAATATGCCGGCTATGTGCTGAAATCGTCGGCGGCGCTGCTGGCGATCATCAACGACATTCTCGACCTCGCCACCATCGACCGCGACGCCATGGCCCTCCAGATCGGCGAGGTCGATATTCGCCGCGTCATCGCCGAGGCCGCCGAAGGCCTGCAGGACCGGCTGGCGGAGTCCCATGTCGAACTGTCGATCATCGCCGCTCCGGACGTCGGCGTCTTCCAGGCTGACGGCCAGCGCATCCGCCAGATTCTTTTCAACCTGCTGTCCAACGCCGTCGGCTTTTCCGATCCGGGCCAGGTCGTGACGCTGGCGGCCTTGCGCCGCGACAGCGAAATCGTGTTCAAGGTCACCGATCGGGGGCGTGGCATCCCGCCGGAGCTGCTCGACAAGGTGTTCGACCGTTTCGAGAGCCATACGATCAGTTCGCGCCATCGCGGCGTCGGCCTCGGCCTGTCGATCGTTCGCGCTTTTGTCGAATTGCATGGCGGAACGGTGCGTATCGATTCCGCGCCAGGCGAAGGGACGGTCGTGACCTGCATGTTCCCGCTGCGGGGCGGCGAGATGATCGTCCGCCCGAAAGTCGAGTCGCGCGCGGAGGGGCGGGCATGAGCGAGCCGGTGTGGCGCGTGGAATTGCCCGACGAGGCGGCGACCCGCGCCCTGGCGCGGGAAATCGCGGGCATGGTCGGCGCGGGCGACCTCGTCACCTTGAGCGGCGATCTCGGGGCCGGAAAGACCACATTGGCCCGGGCCTTGATTCGAGTCCTCGCCGACGATCCCGAGCTTGAAGCGCCGAGCCCGACCTTCACCCTGATGCAGGTCTATGACACGCCGGCCTTCCCCATCGTCCACGCCGATCTCTACCGGGTGAAAGACCCTTCCGAACTCGCCGAACTCGGCTGGGACGAGGCGGCGGAGGGGGCGCTGGTGATCGTCGAATGGGCCGAGCGCGCGGGTTCGGCGCTCTCGGCCGACCGGATCGACATCGCGTTGTATATGGACGCGAAACGCGGGCCGAATTTCCGACGCGCCGAAATCGTCGGCCATGGCGAGGCGGCGCGCCGCCTTGTCCGCTTGCGGGGCGCGCAGACTCTTCTGGAGCGCTGCGGCTGGGACGAGGCCGAGCGAAGGCACATGCAGGGCGACGCTTCGACCCGCGCCTATGAATTGCTGGTCAAGCCCGACGGAGACAGAGCGGTGCTGATGATCTCGCCGCCGCGCGCCGACGGCCCGCCGGTCAAGGGGGGCAAGCCATACAGCGCGCTGGCGCATCTCGCCGAGGACATCAAACCCTTCGTCGCCATGGACGAGGCCCTGATCGCGGAGGGCTTTTCCGCGCCTCGCATATTCGCCGCGGATCTCGACGCCGGCCTGGCGGTGCTGGAATATCTCGGCGACGAAAGCGTGATCGACGCCGACGGGCCGCGCCCGGAGCGCTATTCCGAGGCGATGCGCCTGCTCGCCCATCTGCATGGCAGGAAGCTTCCCGAGGAAATCAGGTTTTCGGGCGGGACTTATCGTCTGCCGACCTATGACCTCGGCGCCTTTCTGATCGAGGCGGATCTGCTGGTCGAGTGGTATGCGCCTCATGTTCTCGGCGTCCAGCTCGCCTCGGGCGCGCGGGCGCAATATGAGAACGCCTGGCGGGGGGCTCTCTCGGGGCCGCTGGCGGAGCCCAGGACCTGGACGCTGCGCGACTATCATTCGCCCAATCTGCTCTGGCTCGCCAATCGCGGCGGCGACCAGCGCGTCGGCCTGCTCGACTTCCAGGACGCCTTGCTCGGGCCGCCGGCCTATGACCTCGTTTCCTTGTTGCAGGACGCCCGCGTCACCGTGCCGGACGAACTGGAGCTGAAACTGCTAGGCGCCTATTCCTTCATCCGCAAGAATATGGAACAGGGTTTCGACGTCGCCACTTTCGCCACGTCTTACGCGGTCATGGGCGCGCAACGCGCGAGCAAGGTCCTGGGAATTTTCGCCCGGCTCGACAAACGCGATGGCAAGCCGGGCTATCTCGCCCATATTCCGCGGGTGACAAACTATCTGGCCAAGGATCTCGGCCATCCGGCGCTCGCCGAGCTCAAGGCCTGGTTCGAGCAATATCTGCCGCAGATTTTCGTCGAGGAGGCGGCCGCTTGAACGCGCAGCCTGAAAAAGCACTGGTTTTCGCGGCGGGCCTCGGCGCGCGGATGCGGCCGATCACTTTGTCGCTGCCCAAGCCACTGGTTCGCATCGGCGGCAAGGCCATGCTCGACCATGTGCTCGACCGGCTCGACGAGGCAGGGGTCAGGGAAGCCATCGTCAATGTCCATTGGCTCGCCGACCAGATTGAGGAACATCTGAAAGGCCGGCGCGCGCCGCGCATAAGGATTTCGGATGAGCGCGACCTGCTGCTCGACCAGGGCGGCGGCATCGTCAAGGTTCTGGACCAGTTCGGCGGCAAACCGTTTTTCATCTGCAACACCGACGCTCTGTGGATCGACGAGCCGGAGCCGCAGATCGCGCGGCTGGCCCGCGCCTGGGACGGCGACAGGATGGACGTTCTGCTGCTGCTCGCCGACATGAAGACCAGCCTCGGCGTCGAGGGGCGCGGCGACTTTTTCCGCGACGCCCAGGGGCGGTTGTCGCGCCCGAAGCCGGGCGAGGCCGCGCCTTATGTCTATAGCGGCGTCGGGATCATCAAATCCTCGCTCTTCGAAGGCCATGCTTTGGAGCCTTTCCGCCTCGCGCCGTTCTTTTTCGCGGCGGCCGAACGGGGCCTGCTTTACGGCCTGCCGCTCGAAGGCCGCTGGCTCCATGTCGGCGCGCCGGAGACGATCGAAAAGGCCGAAAGGATCTATCGGGCGGCGGCGGCGTGAGGAAAAATCCGGAGTGCCGCATGTCGGATCCTGCGCCAATTTCACCTTTCGCCAGGACCCCTGAGCCGCCTTATCATGCGGTGATCTTCACCTCGCTGCGACGCGAGGGCGACGACGGCTATGCCGACATGGCGAAGCGCATGATGGCGCTCGCCTTGGCGCAGCCGGGTTGTCTCGGCGCCGAGAGCGCGCGCGACCCGAGGGGCTTCGGCCTGACCGTGGCCTATTTCGCGACCGAGGCCGATATTGCGGCGTGGCGCGACCACGCCGAACACCGGCTGGCGCAGGAGCTTGGCCGAGCAAAATGGTACGCGCATTATGAAGTGCGGATTGCGCGGGTCGAGCGCGTCTATTCCGGCCCGGAAAAGCTTTAGAGCCGGAGCTTGAAACATGCCGCAGCGCGTTTTCACCATCCCTCCGGACGCGCCTTTTCTGAAAGTCTTCGCGGGGGCCTTGTTCGACGGGCGGGTCGTCCCCGGCCTGTCCCGCGCTTCGGGGCCGCTGGCGCTCGCCAAGGCGACGATTTTCGTTCCCACTCGCCGCGCCGGCCGCGCCCTGGCTGTCGAGCTTGCGCGCCAGAGCGGCAATCCGGCCATTCTGCTGCCGAAAATCCTGGCCCTCGGCGCGCTCGACGGCGAGAACGGCGAGGCGGCTTTCGACAATCCGCTCGATCCGAGCCTTCCGCGGGCGGCGGGCGACATCGAGCGCCGGATGATCCTGGGCGAACTCATCCTCGTTTGGGCGCGGAGCCTGAAACAGGCCATCGTCTCGATCGACGCGGACGGGACCATGCGCCATTCGCCGGAAAGCCTGCTGGTCGCCGCCCATCCCGCCGACGCCTGGCGCCTTTCGGGCGATCTCGCCGCCTTGATCGATGAAATGATTATCGAGAATGTCGATTGGGCGGCTTTGAAAAATCTCAATGGCGAATTCGACGATTACTGGCGGATCACGCTGAATTTCCTCGACATCGCCACCAGCGCCTGGCCGGCGATCCAGCAGGAGCGGGGTTTTGTCGACGCGGCCGCGCGCCAGCAGGCCCTGATCGCGCACGCCATTGACAGGGTCGGTCGCGATGGCGAGCCCGTGATCGCCATCGGCTCGACCGGGTCCAATATCCGCACCGCTCGTCTGCTCAAGGCGATCGCTTGCGCGCCGCGGGGCGCGGTGGTCCTGCCAGGCCTCGATCAGAATCTTGACAGCGACTCTTTCGCTTCTATTCGCGAGGGCGGCGAGCCGTGCGCTACCCATCCCCAGGCTTTTCTCGCGCGGCTGATCGAGACCCTCGGCGTGGCCCGCGAAGAGGTGGTGGCGCTCTCCGGAGCGGGGAGCCTGCGCGACGCCTTTTGCTCCGAGGCTTTCCGGCCGGCGGACACCACCGATCTCTGGCCGCGCTGGCGCGCCGCGCAGGCGCCGGACGCCCTGAAGGAGGCGCTGGGCGGCGTCACCTTGATCGAGGCGGCGGACGAGCGCGAGGAGGCTCTCGCCATCGCCGTGATCCTGCGCGAGGCGCTGGAGCATGAAGGTCTGACCGCCGCGCTGGCGACGCCGGATCGCGGTCTCGCGGAAAGGGTGCGCGCCGAATTGCTGCGCTGGAATGTCGAGATCGACGATTCCGGCGGCGCCTCGCTTGCCGCCTCGCGCGCCGGGTCGCTGGCGCGGCTGATCCTGCTGGCGCTTGAAGGTGGGGGCGCCGATTGCGCGGCGCTGGTCTCGCATCCCGATTTTTCGCTCGGTCTCGGCGCCGAGGCGGAGCGGCTGGCGCTTCTGTTCGAGATCGGCGTCCTGCGTTCCGACGCCGGCGGCGATTCCTGGCGCGACCGCATCGACCCTGCGCGCGTGGCGGCCCAGGACAAACGCGCCCATCCGCGCCAGAGGGAGATTCTGGAAACGGATTGGGCGGCGCTGCACGATTTTGTGGAACGCATGGACGCCGCCTTCGCGCCCCTGCGCGCCCTGGCTCAGGGCGGCGAGACCCCGCTAAAACCGTGGCTCTCCGCCCATCGCAGGGCCCTGGGCCTGGTCGTCGCCGGCGACGAGCAGGCGTTTCCCGCAGGCGACGACGGCGCGGCGCTTGAAAAGCTCTTCGCCGAGCTCGAAGCTTCTGCAAACGCCGCCTTCACCTTCCACGCCGAAAGCTATGCGGCGTTTTTCGACGCGCTGATTTCCGAACAGGTTCTGCGCGGCGGAGCCAAAGCCCATCCGCGTTTGAAAATTCTGGGTCTGCTGGAAGCGCGCCTGATCGGCGTCGATCGGCTGGTCATGGCGGGGCTGGACGAGACAATCTGGCCGCCGCGCGGCGAGACCGATTGTTTTCTCAACCGGGCGATGCGGGCGCAGCTTGGCCTGTCGTCGCCCGAACGGCGCATCGGCCAGACCGCGCATGATTTCGTCCAGGGCTTCGGCGCCCCTCAAGTCGTGCTGAGCCGGGCGAAAAAACGCGGCGGCGCGCCGACCGCGCCCTCACGCTTCCTTCAGCGCATGGAGGCGCTCGCTGGCGACCAGATTTTTGGCGAATTGCGCGCGCGCGGCGCGAACTGGCTCGAACTCGCGCGCCAGCTCGACCGGACGACGCTCGCGCCGCCGCTGCAACGGCCGGCGCCCACGCCCGATCTCGCCTTGCGTCCGACGAGATTGTCGGTGACCCGGATCGAAACCCTGCGCCGCGACCCCTATGCGATCTATGCCGAGTTCATCCTGAAACTTCTACCCCTGCCAGACATGGATCAGGAGCCAGGCGCGCGGGAAATCGGCACGGCGCTTCACGCGGCGCTGGAACAATTCTGCAGACGCCATCCGGCCGGAGCGTTGCCGGAAGATGCGCGCGAGGAACTGGTCCGGCTGGCGCGGGACCAACTGGGAACATTCCACACGGACGCGGAATTTCTGGCCTTTCGCTGGCCGCGCCTGTTGCAGGGGCTCGATCTGTTTCTCGCCTTCGAGGCAGAGCGCCGCCCGTTGATCGAGCGCGTCGAGGTCGAGGTTGGGGGAAGCTTAAGCATTCCCCTCGACGACGGCTCGGAATTCACTCTTACCGCAAAGGCTGACCGCGTCGAATTGTTGAAGGACGGAACGGCTGCGCTGGTCGATTACAAGAGCGGCCGGCCGCCGTCCGGCAAGGAAGTCGGCGCGGGCTGGGCGCCGCAGCTCACTTTGGAGGCCGCGATTCTGTCGTCCGGCGCCTTTCACGGCGTCGAAATGCGCGAGGTGAGCGACGCCTTTTATGTTCCGGTCGGCGGCGGCAAGGACAAGGCGCGACGCCTTGGCATGGACAAGGAGCCGTTCCGCGACCTCGTCGCCGGGCATTTCGACGAACTCGTCCGTTTGCTCAACGACTTCCGCGATCCGAAACAGGCCTATCCGGCGCGGCCCTTCCCGCAATTCGCGCTCCGCTACAACGCCTATGATCATCTCGCCCGCACCCGCGAATGGTCGGCCTCCGGCGCGGAAAACGGCGGAGACGAGTCATGAGCGGCGCGCGGAAAATTCCGGAGACGACGCGGGCGCGGCAGGCTCTGGCCTCGGACCCGCGCGTTTCCGCCTGGGTGTCGGCGAACGCCGGATCGGGCAAGACCCATGTGCTGGCGCAGAGGGTCATCCGCCTGCTGCTGGCGCGCTGCGAGCCGGGGCGCATCCTGTGCCTGACCTTCACCAAGGCGGCGGCGGCCAATATGGCCGAGCGTGTGTTCCAGACTCTTGGGAGATGGACCGCGCTGGACGACAGCGCCCTCGCTGACGCCATTGAAGCGACCGGCGCCCAACGCCCTCGCGCGCAAAAGGACCTCGATTTCGCGCGAAAACTTTTCGCCCGCGCCGTCGAGACGCCGGGTGGCTTGAAAATCCAGACCCTCCACGCCTTCTGCGAACGCGTTCTGCATGCGGCGCCTTTCGAGGCCAATGTCGCGGCGGGCTTTACCGTCGTCGAGGAGGTCGAGCAGCAGGGATTGATCGCCCGCGCCCGCCGCGAGACCTTGCATGCGGCGGAACACGATTCCGAACTCGGCGCGGCTTTGGCCCGTGTCGCCGAGGACGCAGGCCTGGTCTTCGACGAGTTGTTCAATGAAGCCCTGTCGAAGCGCGGGCTTTTCCGCCGCGCCGATCCCAACGGCCTGCGCGCGGCGCTCGGACTGGCGCCGGGCGAGACGGCGGAGGCGTTGCGCGATTCGACGCTGGAGGACGGGATCGCGCCGAAGCTTTGGCCGGATTTCGCCTCTTTCCTATCCGGCGGCACGGCGACCGACGGCAGGCTGGGCGCCCATTTTTCCGAGGCTTTCGCGGCCTTGCGCGCCGGGCGGCGCGCGGAGGCGCTCGCCCATTATCGCCGCGTTTTCTTCATCGCCGATGGCGAAGGCGGTCCGCGCGCGACTTTGCTCAACAAGAAGCTGGCGGGCGCCCGCCCTGAGTTGCTTGACGAACTCGCGCGCGAACAGAATCGCCTGCTCGCCCTGCGCGAAAGGATCAAGGCGGCGGAAACGCTGGAGCGCAGCCTTGCCTTGAGCCTTGTCGTCACCGCCATTCTCGACCGCTACGATACGATCAAGGCCGAGCGGCAGAGTCTCGATTTCGAGGACTTGATCGTCCGGACGCGGGACATGTTCCACCGCTCTTCCGCGCGCTGGATTCTGCAAAAGCTCGACGCCGGGATCGACCATATTCTGGTGGACGAGGCGCAGGACACCAGCGCCGCGCAATGGGAAATTCTCGACCGCATTTCCGAGGATTTTTTCGCCGGCGAAGGCCAGGCGCGGCGCCCGCGCAGCTTTTTCGCGGTGGGCGACGAAAAGCAGTCGATCTTCTCCTTCCAGGGCGCCGAGCCCAAGCTTTTCGCGTCCAAGCAGCGCGAGTTCCAGAAGCGCGCGCGAGCCGCGGAAAAGCCATTCGAGCCGGTCGAACTTACGCTGTCCTTCCGCTCCGCCCCCGGCATTTTGGAGGCCGTGGACAAGGTTTTTGAAGCGCCGGAGCATTTTCGTGGCCTGTCAGCGCAAGAGCGCCACGAGCGCACAGCGCATGAGGCGCTCAAGCGCGACCTGCCGGCGCGGATCGAAATCTGGGACGTGATCGCGCCGGACGACAAGGAAGAGCCCCGCGACTGGCGCCTGCCGCTCGATTTCCGCGACGAAACCGATCCGCCCGTCGCTTCGGCGCGGCGCATCGCCGAGACGATCAGGAAATGGCTCGCGCCGGACTCCGGCGAGACAGTGCACGATCACGGCGCGCGCCGCCCCATCCGGCCCGGCGACGTCATGATTCTGGTGCGCCGCCGCGACGCCTTTTTCGACGCCATGATCCGCGCCTTGCGTGAAAAGGGTGTGCCGGCGGCGGGCGCCGACCGGCTCGAGCTCGCCGAGCACATCGCGGTGATGGATCTCGTCGCCATCGGCCGCGCGGCGCTTTTGCCCGAGGACGACCTGACCTTGGCGACCGCGCTCAAGACACCGGTTTTCGGCTTCGACGACGACGATCTTTTGCGCGTCGCGCCCTTGCGGCCACGTTCGCTGCATGAGGCGTTGCGGACCTCCGAGGACAAGAAATTTCAGGCCGCCTGCGTAACAATCGACCTGTTGCGCAGACTCGGCCGCGCCCTGCCGCCTTTCGGATTTTACGCCCGGCTGCTGGGGCCGCTCGGCGCCCGCCGCGCTTTTCTCTCAAGGCTCGGGCCGGAGGCGGGCGACGCGCTCGACGAATTCCTGAGCCTCGCGCTCGCCCACGAGCGCGCCCGCGCGCCCTCGCTCGCCGCCTTTCTCGCGGAGGTCTCGGGATCCGAGGTCTCGATCAAGCGCGACATGGACCTGACCTCCTCCTTCGTGCGGGTGATGACGGTCCACGCCGCCAAGGGGCTGGAGGCCAAGATCGTGTTCCTGCCCGATGTCTGCGCCGCGCCGGCGGGCAATCACGACGGCGCGCTGTTCCCGCTGGGGGAGCAGATCGCGTGGTCGCCCAAAAAGGATTTCGACTGTCCCGCCGTAGTCGCGGCGCGCGAAAAGCGGCGTGAGACGGGCGGCGACGAATATCGCCGCCTGCTCTATGTCGCGCTGACCCGCGCCGAGGAGAGGCTTTATATCGCCGGCCATCGCGGCCTTCGCGATTGTCCGCCGGAAAGCTGGCGCGGCATGATCGAGGCCTCGCTGGCGCCGGGCGCCGTCGAAACGCCAGCCCCCTGGGATGGCGCGCAAAAGGTCTTGCGTTGGGGCGCGGCCGAAACGGTCGACGAAACGCCGCTCGCCGCCTCGTCGCCCGTCGGGCAGGAAAAACCCGCCGCGCCGCCGGCTTGGCTGTTGGCGCCGGCGGCGGCCGAATTCGTTGCGCCGCCGCCGCTGCGGCCATCGAGCGCGCTCGACGGCGCGGATCAGAATGCGGTGGAAACGCCGTCTTCGCCGCGGCGCGCGACGGCGCTGGAAGAGGGGCGCCTCGCGCATCGCCTGTTGCAGCATCTCCCCGACCTGCCGCGCGAGCGCCGCCGCGAGGCCGCCTTGCGCGATCTTTCCGCGCAGGGCGTTGGCGGCGCGTCTGCGGAGCATCTTCTGGCGTCGGTGCTAGGCGTTCTGGACGACGTGCGCCTTGCTCCGTTGTTCGGAAGAAAATCCGTCGCCGAAGCGCGCATCGCCGCGCGCCTGGAAAAACCTGGCGGGGGCTTTGTCGAGATCGTCGGCGCCATCGACCGCATGGCCGAAACAGAGGAGGGACTCTGGCTCGCCGATTACAAGACCGGCGCGCCGCGCCCCGAGCGCCGCCCCGCCCATGTCGCGCAGCTCGCGCTTTATCGCGCCGGCCTCGCCCAGCTCTATTTCGGCCGGGAGGCGCGCTGCTTCCTGATCCATTCGCTCGGGCCGGTCGTGGAGGAAATCCCGGCCTCCGAACTCGACGCGGCGCTGCGCGAAATTCTGGGCGGTAATTAGAAAATTTCTAAACTGGGCGGATTCGATTGCGCGGCCGCGCGGGGCGCCGAAACTTGCCGCCGTGGAGGCCGCAATATGAAGAAAAAAACATTGCAGACTTGTCTCGCCGCCGCCGTTTTTCTGGGCGCCGGCTCGCTTGCCCTGGCCAAGGAGACGCCGGTCGGAACGCCGCAGAATGTCGCCGGCATGGAGATCGGCGCCGTCTATCTCCAGCCGATCGAAATGGACCCGCCCGGAATGATGCATCCGGCCAGGGAGTCCGATGTCCATCTCGAAGCGGACATTCACGCGACCAAGGGCAATCCCAACGGCTTCGCGACCGGCGACTGGATTCCCTATCTGGTCGTCAAATATCAACTGACCAAGGAAGGAAGCGACGAGAAGCGCGCGGGCGATTTCATGCCGATGGTGGCCGACGACGGCCCGCATTATGGCGACAATGTCAAGCTGATGGGGCCGGGCCGTTACAAGTTGGTCCTGCATATCGAGCCGCCGAGCGCCAACGCCGGCGCCCATTTCGGCCGCCATGTCGACAAGGAGACCGGCGTCGGCCCTTGGTTCCAGCCTTTCGACGCGGCATTTGAATTCACTTACGCGGGCACGGGCAAGAAGGGCGCCTATTGAGATGAAAGCCGTCGTCCTGTTCGGTCTGATCGCTCTCGCGGCGCCTTGTCGCGCGGCGTGGGCGGGAGACGCGCCGCAGTTCCGCATCGAATTCGCCGACGGCAAGTTCGAGCCGCGCCGGCTGGAAGTCCCGGCCAATAAGACCTTTGAGATTCAACTGGTCAACAAGGGGACGGGGCCGGCGGAATTCGAAAGCAAGCAGCTGCACAAGGAGAAGGTGCTCGCTCCGGGCGCGACCACTACCATGGTCATCCGCAATCTCGATCCCGGCGAATATGATTTCTTCGACGATTTCCATCCGGAAACGCCGCCGGCCGTGCTGGTCGCGAAATGACGCGGCGTAGAGGAGAGTGAATTGGGGCAGTACGGCAATATCGTCTTCATTGTCTGGCGCGAGAGCATCGAGGCCCTGCTGGTCATCGGTATTTTACAAGCCTGGCTGGGGAAGCAGGGAGAGGACGGGCGCACGCGCGGGCGGAAATTTCTCTGGGCGGGCGTCGGCGCCGGACTGCTGGGCGCCGCGGCGCTCGGTGCGGCGATCATGCTGTTTGGCGACGAACTCGATGACGACAAGCAGCAGATGTTCCAGACCGGCCTGATGCTGCTGGCTGCCGTGCTGATCGTGCAGATGGTGCTGTGGATGCGCCGCCGTGGCGGCGCCCTCAAGCGTGAGCTTGAAAGCGCATTGCAGAAAGCCGCCGATCAGGCCAACTGGTGGAGCGTCTTCGTCCTCGCGGCCATAGCTGTGGCGCGCGAAGGGGCGGAGACCGTCGTCTTTCTCGCTGGAACGCTCTCGGCGGCGCGCGGGACGGCGCTGCTTTCGCCGGGTCTCGGGGCGGCGGGCGGCTTCGCCCTGGCGGTCCTGACCTACGCCGCCCTGCAATGGGGCAGCCGCATCCTAAACTGGCGGCTGTTCTTCCGGGTCACCGAAGTCATGCTGCTGTTTCTCGCCGGTTCGCTGTTGCTGAATGGCGCCGACAACCTCACCTCGCTCGGTCTGCTGCCGCGCCTGTCCGGCCATTTGTGGGATGCGTCCGCCTTTCTTTCCGACGGTGGCGGAATCGGCGGCCTGTTCTCTTCGCTCACCGGCTGGCGCGCGCGGCCGGACCTCACCGAGCTCCTGGTGTTTTTCCTCTATTGGGCTGCAATGGCATGGCTGCTGTTTCGACCTCAGACCGCGACGCGGTGAGCCACGCTTGCGCGCCAACGTCCCGCAATATCGACGCTGTGTTGGCGCGGCTGGGCGTCTGGCTGCGCGACCATCAGAACCTTATCCGCCGCCTGCAATGGGCGGTGGTGGGCGCATATGCCTTCCTTCTGGTCGTTCCGGCGAACCTGCCTTTGCCGCGGGGCGCGGCCCATATCTGGAACAATCTGACGCTCTTCGCGCAATTCGTGTTCTGGGGACTGTGGTGGCCATTCGTGCTGGTCTCGATGGTTCTCGTTGGGCGGTTGTGGTGCGGCCTGCTCTGCCCGGAAGGCGCCTTGAGCGAGCGCGCGGCCGAACATGGGCGCGGCGGAGCCATTCCCCATTGGCTGCAATGGAAGGGCTGGCCCTTCGTCGCCTTCGCGCTGACCACGGTCTATGGCCAGATGACCAGCGTCTATCAATATCCCGGGCCTGCTTTGCTGGTGCTGGGCGGCTCGACCCTCGCCGCGATCGGCGTGGGCTGGCTGTGGGGCCGCAGCAAACGCGTCTGGTGCCGCTTCCTGTGTCCGGTCAATGGCGTGTTCAACCTGCTGGCCAAACTGGCGCCCTTCCATTTCCGCGTCGATCGCGACGCCTGGGCGCATTTCCCAAAATCGCGCGGCGGCCATGCCGCGCCGCTGAACTGCGCGCCTCTCGTTCCCGTGCGCAACATGAGAGGCGCCGGCGCCTGCCATATGTGCGGGCGATGCAGCGACTATCGTGGAGCCGTGACCCTCGCGCGCCGCTCGCCCAATCATGAGATCGTCCATGTCGCCGGCGACACGACCGATCCGTGGCAGAGCGCGCTGATCCTGTTCGGCCTGCTGGGCGTCGCCGCCGGCGCCTTCCACTGGGGCAATTCCGATCTTTATGTCCAGATCAAGCAATATCTCGCCGACCGCCTCGCCGACCATCACCTGATCTGGCCGATGGAGCCGGTCCTGCCGTGGTATGTGCTGACCAATTACCCTGATCTCAACGACACGATGACTCCGCTCGATGGCGCGGTGCTGCTGCTCTACATCGGCGGGCTCGCCGTTGCGATGGGCCTGTGCCTGAGCTTTCTCCTCGCCCTGGCGGCGCGGGCATGCGGCCCATGGTCGTGGAAGGCGTTCCACCATCTTGCGCAAGCCTTGATCCCCGTCGCCGGCTGCGGGGTCTTCCTCGGCCTGTCCTCCCTGACCGTGACCATGCTCAAGACCGATGGAGTCATCCTGCCCTTCATCGACGCCTTGCGCGCGGCGCTGCTGATCGGCGCCGGATCATGGTCCTTGTGGCTTGGCTGGAGCATCGCGGGAACCCGAGCGCGAACCGTCGCGCGCCGGCTCGCCACGACTTTGGCCTTTTCAGGAGCGGTCGTGCTCGGCTGCCTGGTCTGGGGAAGCCTGTTCTGGAAAATCGCCTGATGATTTGTACTGGCGCGTAAAGCCGGGGAGCGCGATCATGTTCCGCGAGATTGAAGGTCTTCCATCCGGCGTCCTGGGCCTTGAGGCGCATGGACGCGTCACTCATGCGGACTACCGCGACGCGCTGGTCCCGAGGCTGGAGGCCGCGGCGGCGCAGGGGCGGGTGGACATGATCTACGCCATTGCCGAGGATTTCGTGGGCTTCGATCTCGAAGCCATGTGGGACGACGCGGCCGTCGGCTTGCGCAACTGGAAGAATTTCCGCCGTGTCGCGCTGGTCGCGGATCAGGGATGGATCCGCGCGGCGGCCAGCCTGTTCGCGCCCTTCTACCCTTGCGAGTTCCGCTTGTTCAAACGCTCCGAATTCGCGGCGGCGAAAGAGTGGATCTCCCGGCCGCCGCAGGGCTGAGACGTTCACATTTTTTTGATCGGTTCGGCGACGACAAGCGTGACGAATTCGGAGAAATCGTGCGCCGCGGCCTCATAGTCGCGTCGCAGCGACGCTTTGACATAAGCCCAGCCGTCCCCGTTTTTCGCCGCCTGATCGATCCGCGCGCGCCAAGCGTCGTTCTCTTTCTCGATCTCGCGCAGGAACCTGTCGCGGATGGCCGTGAAACTGCCGGTCTCATGGAATTCCCGCGTTCGCTTGCGCAGATCCGCGGCGAGCATTTCCAGCTTTTCGCTGAGCTGCTCGATTTCCTTGTCGGGCATGGCGGCATCCTCCAACGCCCCCGCAGCAGGGATGGATATGGCGACGCGCGGCGCCTGGCGCAATAGTTGGAGTCCCTCCATTTCTCAGGCGACTCGGCGGCGCAAAATCGACATAATGGCGGGCGAACCTCAAAAATCCTCTTTGCCAGAGACTCCCTTGAATTCGTCGAAAAGCTTCACCGTCACCCGGCGCGCCGCGCTGCTTTCCGCTGCGGCTTTGCCGCTGTTTTCCCGGCCGCTGCGCGCCGGCGCGAATGAGGCCTGGCGCAGGACTTACGGCCTGTCGTCCTTCGGCGATCTGAGCCTGCCCCAAAGTTTCGACCATTTCCCCTATGCGCAGCCTGGCGCGCCGCGCGGCGGGCAATTGAGAATGGAGGCGGTGGCGAATTCGTACGATTCGCTCAACGGCTTCATCCTGCAAGGCAATCCCGCGATCGGCCTGTCGATCGTCAACGACAGCCTGATGGCGGGCAATCTCGACGAGGACAACGCCATCTATGGCCTGGTCGCCCATGCTGTCGAGATTTCCCCGGGCAAGCGCCAATATCGCTTTTATCTGCGGCGTGAGGCGCATTTCCACGACGGCTCGCCGCTGACCGCCAAGGATGTGGTTTTTTCCCTGAACATTCTGCGTGACAAAGGCCATCCGGTGATCCGGCAATTGCTGCGCGATCTGGAAAAGGCCGAGGCCCAGGCCGATGATGTCGTGCTGGTGAGCTTGCGGGAAAATTTCGGGCGCGACTCGATTCTCAACATCGCCGGCCAGCCCATCCTCTCCGAGGCCTATTACAAGACGCATGACTTCTCCCGCGCCGGGATGGAGCCGCCGCTCGCCTCGGGCGCCTATAAGATCGGGGCTTTCGAACAGGGCCGCTATATCGCCTATGAGCGCGTGGCGGATTATTGGGGCAAGGACCTGCCGGTCAATATCGGCCAGAACAATTTCGACCTCATCCGCTACGATTATTTCGGCGAGCGCGCGGTTGGCTTCGAGGCCTTCAAGGCCGGGACGGTGAATCTCCACGAATCCTCGACCGCCTCGGAATGGGCGACGGGCTATGACTTTCCCGCCGTGCGCGACGGGCGGGTGGTGAAATTGGAAATACCCGACCGCCGCAGCCCCGGTTTCCAGGGTTTCTTCTTCAACCTGCGCCGGCCGGTGTTCAAGGATCCCCGCATCCGCGAGGCGCTCGGGCTCTGCCTCGATTTCGAATGGGACAACCGCAACCTGTTCTACGGCGCCTACAAGCGCACGGTGAGCTATTTCGAAAATACCGACATGAAGGCTGAAGGCCTGCCCTCGCCCGAAGAGCTGAAGATTCTGGAGCCTTTGCGCGGAAAGGTCCCTGACGAAGTTTTTGGCCTGCCCTTCGTCCCGCCGGTCTCCGACGGCTCCGGCCAGGACCGCGCGCTCCTCAAGCGCGCTTTCGAACTTCTCATGGCGGCCGGCTGCAAGCGGCAGGGCCCGCAAATGCTGCTGCCGAGCGGCGAGCCGCTGGCCTTCGAATTCCTGGAAACGACGACCGTTTTCGAAAAGGTCGTCCAGCCCATGTTCAAGAACATGCAGCTGCTGGGCGTCGCGCCGCGCATGCGGATCGTCGATTCCGCGCAATACAAGCAGAGGCTGGACACATTCGATTTCGACATGATCGTCGACCGCAAGATGATCGGCGGCGTGCCTGGCGACGAGCTTCTGGCCTATTTCGGCTCCAGATCGGGCAAGACCCAGGGCGGTCTGAACCTGCCGGGCATCGACGATCCGGCGGTGGACATGCTGATCGAAAAGGCGCTGAAAGCTTCTTCGCGCGCGGAATTGGTCGTCACCTGCCGGGTGCTGGACCGCGTCCTGCGCGCCGGGCGTTACTGGATTCCCAACTGGTATTCGCCAAACCGGCGCATCGCCGCCTGGAATTTCTTCGGCCGGCCCAAGGAGACGCCGAAACTCGATCTCGGCATCTCGTCGCTGTGGTGGTGGGACGCCGAAAAAGCGGCGGCGACGAAGGCCAAGGGCTGATGACGGCCTATATCGCCCGCCGGATCCTGCTGATGATCCCGACCCTGTTCGGGATTCTCGCTCTTTCCTTCGTGATTGTGCAATTCGCGCCCGGCGGGCCGGTCGAGCGGGTTCTGGCGCAGATTCAGGGGCAGGACATGGGCGCGACCGCGCGCTTCGGCGGCGCCAACAGCGTGATCGCCGCCGGGCGCGGCGGCGCGGCGGCGGAGTATTCCGGCAAATATCGCGGCGCCCAGGGCCTCGACCCGAAATTCATCAAGGAGCTGGAAAAGCAGTTCGGCTTCGACAAGCCGCCGCTGGAGCGCTTCTGGCTGATGATCAGCCATTACGCGACATTCGACTTCGGCCGCTCGTATTTCCGCGACGAGCCGGTGCTTCGTCTGATCAAGGAAAAGCTCCCGGTGTCCATGTCGCTCGGCCTGTGGATGACCTTCCTGTCCTACATGATCTCGATCCCGCTCGGTATCGCCAAGGCGCGCCATGAGGGCGAGGCTTTCGATATCTGGACTTCGGGCGTCATCATCGTCGGCTACGCCATCCCGAGTTTTCTTTTCGCGATATTGCTGATCGTGCTCTTCGCGGGCGGCTCGTTCTGGCAGATTTTCCCGCTGCGCGGGCTGACCTCCGACGATTTCGCCCAACTCACCCTGTTCGGCAAGATCAAGGACTACCTCTGGCATATCGTCCTGCCGGTCTTGGCGCTGACGCTGGGCGCCTTCGCCACCACGACCTTTCTGACCAAAAACGCCTTCATCGACGAGATTCGCAAGCAATATGTCGTCACCGCGCGGATGAAGGGCCTGACCGAGCGCCGCGTACTTTATGGCCATGTCTTCCGCAACGCCATGCTGATCGTGATTTCCGGCTTTCCCGGCGCCTTCCTCTCGGCCTTTTTCACCGGATCGCTGCTGATCGAGACGATTTTTTCGCTGGATGGACTAGGGTTGCTGTCCTTCGAATCGACGCTCAATCGCGACTATCCGGTGGTTTTCGCCAATTTGTATATTTTCGCTCTGCTCGGCCTCGTCATCAATCTGATCTCCGACCTGACCTATGCGTGGATCGACCCGCGCATCGATTTCGAAACGCGGGAGACCTGATGTTCACGCTCTCCCCGATCAGCAGGCGCCGCTTCGACGCTTTCAAGCGCAACAAGCGCGGCTATTTCTCGTTCTGGTTCTTCCTTATCGCCTTCGTCCTGTCGCTCGGCGCGGAATTCATCGCCAATGACAAGCCGATCCTCGCTTATTACAAGGGCGAGCTGCTCTTTCCCGTCTTCGTCAATTACCCGGAAGAAAAATTCGGCGGCTTCCTCGCCGAGACCGATTATCGCGATCCGGTCATCTTCAAGGAAATCGAGTCCCATGGCTGGCTGATCTGGCCGCCGGTGCGCTATTCCTACGACACCCATAATCTCGCCTTGCCCGTCCCGGCGCCCTCGCCGCCGACCTGGTCGCTGACCAAGGCGCAATGCGCGCAGGGCAAGACTTTTGCGGGCGAGCCGGCGAAGAATTGCCGCCAGATCGAATGGAACTGGCTCGGCACCGACGACCAGGGCCGCGACGTGACGGCGCGGCTGATCTATGGCTTCCGCATTTCGGTGCTGTTCGGCCTGCTGCTCGCCGGGATATCCTCGGTCGTCGGCGTCACCGCTGGCGCGATCCAGGGCTATTTCGGCGGCTGGACCGATCTCCTGTTCCAGCGCTTCATCGAAATCTGGTCGTCGCTGCCGAGCCTCTATCTGCTGATCATCCTTTCGGCCATCGTGACGCCCAGTTTCTTCGTGCTGCTGTTCATCCTGCTCGCCTTTTCCTGGGTCAGTCTGGTCCATGTCGTGCGCGCCGAATTCCTGCGCGCCCGCAATTTCGACTATGTGCGCGCGGCGCGGGCGCTGGGGCTGCCCGACCGCAAGATCATGATCAAGCATGTGCTGCCCAACGCCATGGTGGCGACGCTGACCTTCCTGCCCTTCATTCTCAGTTCCTCGATCACCACCCTGACCTCGCTCGATTTTCTCGGCTTTGGCCTGCCGCCGGGCTCGCCTTCGCTCGGCGAGCTTTTGTTGCAGGGGAAGAGCAATCTCCAGGCGCCCTGGCTCGGCCTGTCGGGCTTCGCGACGCTGGCCGCCACCCTTTCGCTGCTGGTTTTCATCGGCGAAGCTTTGCGCGACGCCTTCGATCCGCGAAAGGGATTTTAATGGCCTCCGACGCGCCTCTGCTGGACATCCGCGGTCTTTCGGTCGGTTTCGGGCCGACCGGCGGCGAAACGCTCGCGGTCGATAATGTCTCGCTGCGGCTGGAGCGCGGTCGCACGCTTGGCCTCGTCGGCGAATCCGGCTCGGGCAAATCGGTCACGGCCTTGTCGGTGGTCCGCCTGCTGGCGCCGGGGGCGAAAATTCTCGGCGGGAAAATCTTCTTCCACGGCCGCGACCTGTTGCAGGCCAACGAGGCCGCCTTGCGCGCGGTGCGCGGCGCGCGGATCGGCATGGTGTTCCAGGAGCCGATGACCTCGCTCAATCCGCTGCACAGGATCGAGCGGCAGATCGGCGAAATTCTCGAGGTTCACGGGGTGGCCTCGCGCGAAAAGCGCCGCTTCCGGACGCTCGAACTCCTGAATGAAGTCGGTCTGCAAAACGCCGAGAGAAGGCTCGACGCCTTTCCCCACGAACTTTCGGGCGGCCAGCGCCAGCGTGTGATGATCGCCATGGCGCTCGCCAACAATCCAGACCTTTTGATCGCCGACGAGCCGACCACCGCGCTCGACGTCACCGTCCAGGCGCAGATCCTGAACCTTCTGCGCGACCTGCAGAAGAGGCACAACATGGCTATTCTTTTCATCACCCACGATCTCGGCATCGTGCGCCGCATGGCCGACGAGGTGGCGGTGATGAAGCTCGGCCGGGTGGTCGAGACCGGGCGTACGGAAGAAATTTTCACCGCGCCGCGCCATGATTACACAAAAATGCTGATCGCCGCCGAGCCGAGCGGCGCCGCGCCGCCGGCCGATCCGAAGGCGCGGGAAGTGCTGGCGACCACGAATCTCAAAGTCTGGTTTCCAATCAAAAAAGGGTTTTTGGGCCGCGCGTCGGACTATGTGAAGGCGGTGGACGGCGTGTCGCTCGCCCTGCGCAAGGGACAGACGCTGGCGCTGGTCGGCGAATCCGGCTCCGGCAAGACCACGCTCGGCCTCGCGCTGCTGCGCCTGATCCGTTCGGACGGGCCGATCCTTTATCTCGGCCGCAATATCGACGGCCTGTCCTCGCGCGAGATGCGGCCGCTGCGAAAGGAAATGCAGATCGTCTTCCAGGACCCCTACGGCTCGCTGTCGCCGCGCCTTTCCGTCGCCGAAATCGTGGAAGAGGGTCTGCTGATCCAGAACAGGGGCCTGGCGGCGCCGGAGCGCCGCGCCATCGTCGCCCGGGCGCTGGCCGACACCGGCCTCGACCCGGTGACCATGGACCGCTATCCCCATGAATTTTCGGGCGGACAGCGCCAGCGTATCGCCATCGCCCGGGCGCTCGCGCTCGATCCCGAACTCATCGTGCTCGACGAACCGACCTCGGCGCTCGACCGCTCGGTCCAGGCCCAGATCGTCGATCTCCTGCGCGATCTCCAGGAGAGGCGCAACCTGTCCTATCTCTTCATCAGCCACGACCTGAAGGTGGTGAAGGCGCTCGCCTCCGACATCGCGGTGATGCGCGACGGCAGGATCGTCGAGCAGGGAGCAGCGGACGAGATTTTCGCCAGGCCGCGTGAAAAATATACGCG
Organism: Pseudomonadota bacterium; assembly: GCA_021813805.1. Classification (GTDB taxonomy): domain Bacteria; phylum Pseudomonadota; class Alphaproteobacteria; order Rhizobiales; family Beijerinckiaceae; genus Rhodoblastus. The sequence goes on from JAKAJL010000006.1 coordinate 83,660, forward strand.
GGAGCTTTTCGCCGCGGCCTTCGGCGTCAATGGCGACGAGCCGTCACGCTACCCCGGCGCGCAGCAGATCGTGGATATGTAGAACCCCCACCGGCCGGCCGTCCTCGACGATGAACAGGACGGTGATCTTGCGCCGATTCATCACTTCCAGCGCAGCCGAGGCCAAAGTCCCGCGCGATGCGGTCAGGGGCGCGCGGGTCATGATCTCGCGCGGAGCCTTGTGCTGCAGCAGATCGCTCCAGTGCCGGCGCAGGTCGCCGTCGGTGATGATCCCGGCGAGCCGGCCTGCCTCGTCGACCAGTCCGACGCAGCCGAATCTCTTTCCGGTCATGGTGAGGATGACCTCGTCCATGAGCGCGGTCTCGGGCAGCAGCGGCATGTCGTCTCCGGCATGCATCAGATCGTCGACCTTGTGCAGGCGCGCGCCGAGCTTGCCGCCGGGATGGAACAGGCGGAAGTCCTGGGCTGAAAAACCGCGATCCTCGATCAGGGCGACGGCGAGCGCGTCGCCCAGCACCAGCTGGATGGTGGTCGAGGTGGTGGGCGCGAGGCCGTTGGGGCAGGCCTCCTCCACCTGCGGCAGTTCGAGCAGGATGTCGGCGGCGCGGCCGAGCGCGCTGTCGCGCCGCGAGGCGGCGGCGATCAGCGGGATGGCGAAGCGCTTGGCGTAGTCGATCAGATCGGCCAATTCCGCCGTTTCGCCCGACCACGAAAAAGCCAGAACGACATCGTCCTGGGTCACCATGCCGAGATCGCCATGGCTCGCCTCGGCCGGGTGCAGGAAAAAGGCGGGCGTGCCGGTGGAGGCCAGCGTCGCGGCGACCTTGCGCCCGATATGGCCGCTCTTGCCCATGCCGCTGACGATGACCTTTCCGCGCGCCGCGCGGATGGTCGTGATGGCCTTTGCGAGCGCCTCGCCCAGTTCGCCATCGAGAGCGGCGCGCAGAAGGGCGACGCCGGCCTTTTCGATCTCGACGCTTTTCCGGGCGGTTTCAAGCGCGATGCTGTTCATGCGGGCCTCTGTGTGCTGAGGCCGCGATCCCTATAACATCAGGATCGGAACGGCAAATTCTCACGCCAGTCCTTCACGCAAAGTATAGCCGGCGCCGCGCACGGTCTGCAGCAATTGCTTGTCCTGGCCCTTGTCGATCTTGCCCCGCAGGCGGGAGATATGCACGTCGATCACATTGGTCTGCGGATCGAAGTGATAGTCCCAGACATTTTCGAGCAGCATCGTCCTTGTCACCACTTGCCCCGCGTGGCGCATCAGATATTCCAGCAGCCGGAATTCGCGCGGCTGAAGGACGATCTCCTTTCCGGCGCGGAAAACCTTGTGCTTGAGCCGGTCCAGTTCGAGATCGGCGACGCGATAGACCGTCTCCTCGGCCGACCCGCCGCCACGCCGCCGCGCCAGGATCTCCACGCGGGCGAGCAGTTCGGCGAAGGCGTAAGGCTTGGCAAGATAATCGTCGCCCCCCGCGCGCAGACCCTTCACCCGATCGTCGACCTGGCCGAGCGCCGAGAGGATCAGCGCCGGCGTGTCGATTTTCTGGGCGCGCAATCCGCCGATCAGCGACAGTCCGTCGAGCTTGGGCAGCATGCGGTCGACGATCAGCACGTCGTAATCGCCGCTTTCCGCCCGCGCATAGCCCGCGATGCCGTCGGCGGCCGAATCGGCGATATGGCCGGCTTCGCGAAAGGCCTTGACCAGATAGGCGGAGGCCTGGGGATCGTCTTCGATGATCAGGATGCGCATGGTCGGGAGCTTAATCGATTCTTCGATAAAAGTCGGCAGGCCGGAAAGGGGCGTTCCGGCCTGCCACTCTGAGCGCGCCTGTCATGCCGTTTCCGGCCGCGGGAGGGGGCGCGCCCTGTCGCCTGTCTTCTGGAGCGCGTTCGCAAGTCATGGAGTCGAACGCGCTCAGCTAATTCATTGTTTTACCGCATATTCTGATCCGAACGCTCCATCAATTCTTCGGGAATATGCTCTAGGCCTCGCGCCTTACGAGGGATCGGCGGAAAGCGCGAGGAAATGGGTGTTGTCGCCCGTCTTCACCCGAAGCAGCACGGCGCGGCGGCCCTCCTTCTTGGCGTCGGCCAGAGCATTGACCACGTCGTCGGGACCGGCGACCGGCTTGCCGCCGATGTCGAGGATCACGTCGCCCTGCCGCAGGCCTTTCTGCGCCGCCGGACCGTCCGGATCGAGGTCGGTGACCACGGCGCCGTCCTTGCCGGCGCCAGAAACATCCTTGGCCGCTTCCAGACTGAATCCATATTTGGTCAGCGCGGTCTTGGCGGCTTTTTCCGGCATCATTCCGCCGGCCTTGGCCTGCTGGTCGTCCGGCAGTTTGCCGAGCTTGAGCTTGATATCCTTGTTCGCGCCGTTGCGCAGGATGGTCAGATCGACCTCGGCGTTGGGGCCGAGCGCGGCGATCTTGCGCGACAATTCATGCGGGCCCTCGACCTTGACGCCATCGAGGGCGGTGATCACGTCGCCGGATTGAAGACCCGCGGCCACCGCCGGCGTATTGGGCTGAACCTGAGCGACGAGCGCGCCCTGTGTGGATTTAAGGCCGAGGCTTTCAGCGATTTCCTGCGTCACCGCCTGAATTTGCACGCCGATATAGCCGCGGGTGACAGAGCCCTTGTTTTTCAACTCGGAGATCACGTCCTTGGCGACCTCGGCAGGAATGGCGAAACCGATGCCGACGCTGCCGCCCGACGGCGAATAGATCGCGGTGTTGATGCCGACGACCTCGCCCTTGGTGTTGAAGGTCGGGCCGCCGGAATTGCCGCGATTCACCGGCGCGTCGATCTGGAGGTAATCGTCATAGGGGCCGGAGCCGATGTCGCGGCCGCGCGCGGAAACGATGCCCGCCGTGACCGTGCCGCCAAGGCCGAAGGGATTGCCGACCGCGATCACCCAATCGCCGACGCGTGGCATGGCATTGGAGAATTCGACGTAAGGGTAGGTTCCCGGCTCGGTGATCTTGAGCAGAGCAAGATCGGTCTTCTTGTCCACGCCGATGATCTTGGCCGAGACGACCTTGCCGCCTTCGAGGGTGATCTTCACGTTGGTGGCGTCGCTGACGACATGGTTGTTGGTCACGACATAGCCGTCGCTCGAAATGATGAAGCCGGAGCCGAGCGCCTGTCCCTTGTGGGGGCGCTGCGGCGTGCCGTTGGGCGCGCCGAAATGTTTGAAGAAGCGATAGAGCGGATCGTCGGGCGAGAGCGGCGGCATGCCCGGAGGCAGGCCTGGCATGCCTTCCCCGAATTCGGGGCTGGCGGCCTCCGCTTTTTCGACGACATCGACCTTGACCGAAACCACCGCGCCTTTGACCCGCTCGACCAGATCGGCGAAGGAGGCGGGGCCGACCGGGGCCATGCCCTGGGTGGCGGGCGCTTCGGCATAAGCGGGAAGCATCGCCACGCCGGCGGCGGAACCGACCACCAGAGCCGACGCGCCCACCGCGCTCAGCATGACGGCGCGCAGCGGACGGCGCCGGGCGCGCGGGAACGAAGGTTCGCGATGGGAGGGTTGCGCGGACCAGTTCAACATTGAGGGCTCCATAAACCGTGACTTCATCGGACGCGGCGACTCGCGCCGCGCTTCGCAAAGGAATATGGGAGCCGTTGGCTTACGCCGCTGTTTCGGCTGGATGAAATTTTTGTAAGCTAAGCCCGCCCATCCTCCAGCAGGCTTTTCAGCCGGGCGTTTTCGTCTTCCGACAAAGGCGTGGCGGGCTTGTCCTCGACCGCTTGCCGGCTCTTGCGGCTCTTGCGCAGCGCCGCGCCCGCGCCGAGCGCCAGAATGGCGAAGGGGGAAATCCACAGCAGCAGGGTGTCCCATTCGAAGGGCGGCTTCAGCAGGATGAAATTGCCGTAGCGGGAGACGAGATAATCCTTGACCTGCTGGTCGGTGTCGCCGGCCTTCAGCCGATCACGCACCAGAATGCGCAGATCCTGAGCGAGCTGGGCGCCGGAATCGTCGATCGACTGATTCTGGCAGACCAGGCAGCGCAGCCCCTCCGAAATTTTCCGCGCCCTCTGCTCCAGCTTAGGGTCCTTGAGCATTTCGCCCGGCTCGACCGCAACGGCGGGAGCCGCGCGCAGCGCCATCAGCGCCGCGATGGCGAGCCATAGGGTGCGCGCGCGCCCGTTCCTCGCCCACGCCCGGCGTGTGCGCCGAGCTACGGCAGGACAATGACGGCGTGAGAGAAGGCGGAGAAGCTTTTTCATCATTATTCCGCCGCCTGCGCCACGATTTGAGCCTTGACCGCGCGGCGGGCGACGCCGACGCGCAGCCGGCGGTCGCTGAGGCTGAGCAGGCCGCCGAAAGCCATGACCAGGGCGCCGATCCAGATCAGCGAGACCAGGGGCTTCCAGTAAAGCCGCGCGTCGATCGCGCCGTTGGGATTGGGTTCGGCGACGCTGACATAGATCTGGCCGAGATTGAGCGTCACGATGCCGGCCTGGGCGGTTCCCATCCGCCGGGTCGAGAAGAAGCGCTTGGACGGCGCGAGCAAAGCCACAACCCGGCCGTCGCGCTGGACGCTCATATGGGCGACGGTTTCCTGATAGTTCGGCCCCTGATTGGTGGTGACGCCAACGACCTGGAGCTGATAGGGGCCGACGTCGTACACGTCGCCCTGTTTCATCGCCACGATCTTTTCGACGCCCCAGCCGGACGCCGCGATGCCGAGCATGGACAGGCCGAGGCCGGCATGGGCGAAAGCCGTTCCCCAGGCCGAGAGCGGCAGGCCCTTGGCGCGGAAGAAAGCGTTTTTCCTCGCCCCGAAACCCGACGGGAACACGCGGCCGAAAATTTCGGCGAAGGCGCCGACGACCAGATAGACGGCGACACCGGAGCCGATCACGGACATGACCGGCGCGCCGTGGAGGGCGACGAAGACCGCCATGGCCGCGAGGCCGAGGCCGGCGGCGAAGAACAGCCTTTGCGCGGCGGCGAGGAAATCCCCGCGCTTCCACGCCAGCAGTTGGCCGACCGGCGCGAGCAGGAAAATCGGCGCGAACAAGGGCCCGAAAGTCAGGTTGAAGAAGGGAGCGCCGACCGAAATCTTGTCGCCGTTGATCGATTCGAGCGCCAGAGGATAGAGCGTGCCGACGAGAACCGCGGCGCAGGCCGCGGTGAGCAGCAGATTGTTGACGACAAGAGCGCCCTCGCGCGAGATCGGCGCGAACAGGCCGCCCTGCTTGAGCGAGGAGGCGCGCAGCATGAACAGGAACAGCGCGCCGCCGATGAACATCACCAGAATGGCGAGGATGAACAGGCCGCGGGTCGGGTCGCTGGCGAAGGAATGGACCGAGGTCAGCACGCCCGAACGCACCAGGAAGGTCCCGAGCAGCGACAGCGAGAAGGTGACGATGGCCAGAAAGATCGTCCAGACCTTCAGCGCCTCGCGCTTTTCCATCACCGCTGCGGAATGGAGCAGGGCGGTGCCGGCGAGCCATGGCATCAGCGAGGCGTTCTCGACCGGGTCCCAGAACCAGAATCCGCCCCAGCCCAGCGTGTAATAGGCCCAGTAGGAGCCCATGGCGATGCCGAGCGTCAGAAAGCACCAGGCCGCGAGCGTCCAGGGCCGGATGAAGCGGGCGAAGGCTGCGTCGAGCCGGCCGCCGATCAGCGCCGCCGCCGCCAGCGAGAAGACGATCGAGAAGCCGACATAGCCGAGATAGAGCAGGGGCGGATGGATGGCGAGACCGGGATCCTGCAGGATCGGGTTGAGGTCATTGCCATCGATCGGCGCCGGGACCATGCGCGCGAAAGGATTGGAGGTCAGCAGGATGAAGGCCAGGAAGGCGGCGCCGAGCACGCCCTGGACCGATAGAGCGTCGGCGAGCAGGCGCGGCGGGATGGCGCGGGAAAAGGCCGCCATCGCCGCGCCGCAGGCGGTGAGGATGAGGACCCACAGCATCATCGAGCCCTCGTGGTTCCCCCAGACGCCGGAAATCTTGTAGATCAGCGGCTTGGCCGAGGCGGAATTCTCGACCACATTGACCAGCGAGAAGTCGGAGACGACATGGGCGTAGGTCAGCGCCGCATAGGACAGGGCGACAAAGGCGAATTGGGTCATGGCCGCCGGACGCGCGACCGCCATCAGCCGGGCGTCATGGGTCCGCGCTCCCCAGAACGGCAGGATCGCCTGCATCAGCGACAAAGCCAGCGCCAGCGCCAGCGCGTAATGTCCGACTTCGTCGATCATCAATAGGAGGCTCCCGTCTGTTCGTTGGGCTGGCTGCTCGCTTGGCCGTTCATTTGACCGCTGGGGCCGGCCCATTTGCCCTGTTTCTTCAGGGCGTCCACCACTTCGCGCGGCATATAGCGCTCGTCGTGCTTGGCGAGGACGGAATCGGCCTGGAACACGCCGTTCCTGTCGAGCGCGCCCTCGGCGACCACGCCCTGGCCCTCGCGGAACAGGTCCGGCAGCAGGCCGGTGTAAGCGACCGGCACGTTGTCCTTGCCGTCGGTGACCTTGAATGTGACGCTCTTGCCCGCGAGATGGACCAGACTGCCGTTTTCCACCAGCCCGCCGATGCGCAGGCGCACGCCGGGGCCGACATGCTTCTCGATCATTTCGGTCGGGCCATAGAAGAAGACGATATTGTCGCGCAGGGCGAACAGCACCAGGCCCAAGGCGACGCCGAGCACGCCGACGGCGGAGCCGATCAGGGTCAATCGTTTCTGCTTGCGCGTCATGGCGTCCGCAATCCCATGTCCTTGGCCGAGGCGACGAGTTTCTCCCGCGCCGACGCGTCGCCGGCGAGCGCCTTCAGCGCCTGATCGTATGAATTCTGCGCCTTGTCCGCTTCATTCAACACCTTATAGGCGCGAATGAGGCGAAGCCAGTCGTCGACGTCGCCGCCCTGGGCGGCGAGGCGCCGGGCGAGGCGCTCGACCATCATGCGGATCATCTTCTGCTGCGCCTCGGGCGCGGCGGAAGCGATGGCCGCCGCCTGGCCCGAAGCCGGCGCGCCTTCCGCGCCGCCTGGCTCCATGGGCGCGTCGAGCAGCGCGAGCTTTGCCTTGACTTCCTGCTGCGCGGCCGCATCCCCCTGCAGATCGGGCAGCAATTCGCTCCAGATCTTGCGCGCTGCGCCCTTGTCTCCGTTCTGCGCCGCCGCGAGGCCGAGATAGAAACGCGCGCCGGGATTTTTAGGGTCGAGAGTCAGCGCCCGATGCAATTGCGCCTCGGCGTCCGGCGTGAAGGTCCCGTCGCTGGCGTAAGCCAGGGCTTCGGCGTAGTCGACGAGATTTTGTGGCGTCTCGCCGCGCAACGCGATGATTTTCTTCCTGGCGTTCACGGCGTCGTCGAAGCGGCCCATGCGCAAGTAAACCGGCGCCATCAACTCCAGCGCGCGGGCGTCGTTGGGGTGGGCCTTGATATGGGCCTCCATCCGCGCGACCACCGCGGCGAAATCCTGCTGCGCCGGCGGGGCTTTCATCCGCGCTTCCAGCGGCATGTCCGGCAGGTCGGGATGGCCGATTCTCTGGTAAAGCCCAAGCCCCAGCGCCGGGATCGCGACGAGGGCGAGACCCGCGGCGATCCTGCGCGCCTTCGGGGAGGAGTTGACCGCGGCCTCTTCCGGCGCGACGGCGAGCAGCCGGCGCCCGGCCAGGGCCTTGGCCGCTTCGGCCTGTTCCTTGTCCAGCCCGCCGCGCTCGACCTCGGCGTCGATCTCTGCGATCTGATCGCGATAGAAGGCGACATCGGCCGCGTCTTCGCGCGCCTTGGGCGCAGGACGTGAGAGCGGCCAGAGAACGGAAAGGACGGCGGCCCCGGTCAGGAGCGCGAAGACAAACCAGATCATGCCGGCTGCTTTATCTTTTTCCTCAGCCAAATGAAAGGGCTGTCGCGCCCGCTTGGCGCGCCGGGCGTGATCTGCGTCAAGTTGCGGCGACAAAAAGCAAGTCACCCTTGCGGGACATGGCCGTCCGCATAAGAGATCAGCCTTCGGGGGACGAACAGAATCAGCGGCAGGATCATGGCGTAGACGGCGGTGATCATGGCGACGCAGACGGCGAAGCCGCCGAAAGCCTGGTAGACGCTGGTTCCGAGCACGTCGCCGAAGCGCGAGGCGACATAATAGAGCCCGCTCGACAGCATCAGGGTCGTCCCCTGCAGGCCGGGCGGGCAGGAGCGGATCAGCAGGTCGATATAGGCCGCCGTGGCGACGCCGCCCATCAGCCCCATGGGCGCGGCGGCGAGCAGGGCGCCCTGCGCGTCATGGACGAAGAGCAGCGGCGTGAATTGAGGAATGGCGGCCAAGGTCCCCCAGACCAGCAGGTTCTTGAGCGCGATGCGCCGGCACAGCAAGGCATAGAGCAGGAAAGGGGGGAGGAAGGAGGCGGCGAAAATGGCGTTCCATGCCCCCCAGGCGCTGTCCGGCGCATGGAGGGCGTTCTGCAGGTAATATTGCAGCGGAGTCTGTGCCCCGGGAGCGAAATTCCAGAACAGCCAGATCGCCAGCGCGGGGTAAATCGGACGGTGGCGCAGCAGCCGTTTGAGATCGTCGAATACCCGCGTCGGTTCCGGCCGCTCCTCGGCGAGATTGTCGAACACCGCCCTCGGCCGCAGAAAGCCGTAAAGGGCGATCGCGGAAAGTATCGCCGCGCCGCCGAGAAAGAGTAGCCGCGCCGCCTCGTTCAGACCCAAGGCCTCCAGCCGGTCGCTGACCCAGCCCCCGGCGAGGAAGGCCGCGACGCCGGGCAAGGCCACGAAACTGTTCCACAGGGCGCTGATGCGTCCGGACATGGCGTGCTGCTGGCCCAGCGACGAGGCGAGGCCGTTCATGGCGCTGCTGAGCATGAGAAAGGCGCAGGTGAGCAGCGGCAGCGCGATCAGCAGGCGGCGGGGCGAAACCGGCAGAAGAGCGAAGACCAGATAGAGCGACGCGCCGAAAAGTCCGAAAAGGACGAGAAAGCCGCGGTCCTTCATGCCGAAAGGGCTGAACCTGTCGCGCAGGAATCCGAAAAAGCCGGCAAAATAGAGCGGAAGCGCTATAACCATGCGAAAGCGCGCCATGTCCTGCGGCGCGAGATGCAATTTGTTCTTCAGCATGAAGCTGATCGAGACATCCATCAGCCCGCCGTTGGGATCGCCGAAAGCGAGCAGAAAGACCAGGGCGCCAAGATACAGGAAAATTTTTTTACGCTCGGCGGGCGCGAGCAGGATGATTTTCGTGGCCGTCTCGATGGCAGGGCCCTCCCGGGAAAGTTCGACGCTCGGCGATTTTATCAAGCGGAAATCTGGCTTCTGTCCATGCCTTTTCGCCGATTGCCCCGCCCCTTTCGGGGAGGGAGCGGGTCCGTTCCAATCGCAACATCGTCATCCGCATCCCGTCGCGCTAATCTGCATGAAGAATCGCTGTCGAAAAGGCGAAGTCATGTCCGATCCGCAGAACGTCCCCGGGAAAATCCTCGTCGGCAAGGCCGAGGATTACATCTATCTGCTGCTGCGCTATGGCAACCGCCACGGGCTCGTCGCCGGCGCGACCGGCACGGGCAAGACCGTGACCCTGCAAAAACTCGCCGAAGGTTTTTGCGCCGCCGGAACTAACGTCCTCGCCGCCGACGTCAAGGGCGATCTTTCAGGGATCGCCATGCCCGGCGACGGCGCCAAGCCTTTCGTCGCCCGCGCGGAAGAGATCGGACTGACCTACGAGCCGGACCAGTTCCGCTGCGTGTTCTGGGACCTGTTCGGCGAAAAGGGCCATCCAGTCCGCGCGACCATCGCCGAAATGGGGCCGCTGCTGCTCGCGCGCATTCTCCAACTCAATGAAATCCAAGAGGGCGTGCTGAACATCGTCTTCCGCGTCGCCGACGAGCAGGGCCTCGCGCTTCTCGACCTCAAGGATCTGCGCGCGCTGCTGACCTTCGTGTCGGAAAACGCCTCCGACCTCCAGCAGCGCTATGGCAATGTCTCGGCGGCCTCGGTCGGCGCGATCCAGCGGCAATTGCTGACGCTGGAGAATCAGGGCGCGGACAAATTCTTCGGAGAGCCGGCGCTCGACATCCTCGACCTGCTCCAGCCCGACATCGACGGGCGCGGCTTCATCCATATCCTGAAAGCGGAAAAGCTGATTCGCAGCTCCGATCTCTACGCGACCTTCCTGTTCTGGCTGCTTTCCGAACTCTTCGCCCGGCTGCCCGAGGTCGGCGACCCCGACAAGCCGAAGCTGGTCTTCTTCTTCGACGAGGCCCATCTTCTGTTCAACGACGCGCCCAAGCCTTTGCTTGCCGCGATCGAACAGGTGGTGCGGCTGATCCGAAGCAAGGGCGTCGGCGTCTATTTCGTGACGCAAAGCCCGCTCGACGTGCCGGACACGGTTCTGGGCCAGCTTGGCAATCGCGCCCAGCACGCCTTGCGCGCATTCACTCCGCGCGACCAGAAGGCGGTGCGCGCGGCCGCCGAGACGTTCCGGCAGAATCCCGCCTTCGACACCGCCGACGCCATAACGAAACTCAATGTCGGCGAGGCCCTGGTCTCCATGCTCGAGGGCTCCGGCGCGCCGGCCATGGTCGCCCGCGCGAAAATCGCGCCGCCGCAGTCGCGCGTTGGCCCGATCACCGACGCGGAATTGCAGGAGGTGCAGGACTCAAGCCCGTTCAAGGGCAAATATGACGTCGCGGTCGATCGCGAATCGGCCTTCGAAATCCTTCAGGCGCGGGCGCAAGGCCGCACGTCGGGCGGGCCAGTCGGCGGCGAGGCCACCGAAGGCGGGCTGCTATCCAGGATCGGATCGGGCCTCGGCGATCTTTTCCGGCCGCAAGGCAAACGGCCTTCGGTGGCGCAATCCGCCTTGCGCTCGGCGGCGACCTCCGCCGCCCGAACCGTCGGCTCGGCGGTCGCCCGCGAAATTCTGCGGGGAATCACTGGTGGAATGAAATGAGCGGCGCCCGTCGTTCCGATGATCCATCGGCGTTGTGCGGCGTTTCCGCGCTCGACCTTTTCGGAGTGAAGATATAGCGGCCAGAAGAGCCGCAGCGTCCCGTGAAGCGGGCGTTGCGGCGTTTTCTTGTCGGCTGGCCGCGACCGACGAGAAAATCTCCGCGGCGAAACGGAACCGGCGCAAGCGGACGAACTGATGGTTCGGAGACCGTCTCCGTCGGTCGTCCGGAATCCGGCGAGACGCCGCTCGTTGATCTGGAGGCCGATCTTTCCGCCATGGCGAAGTCATAACGCTTGATGTCAACCGTCGGGCAATAAAAAAATATTTAGATGACGAATTGCGAGCGCTCGATTAGGCTTATTTCGTTGTTCGGACTGGCGCCCGAGTCGCCTTCGACAAGGCCATGGCGTTGGTAAACTCGCCAGCTCCTTTTTCGATCCAGATCGAACAAGGAAGGCGCCACATAATTTTGTAGATGTCGGCCGCGGCGACTTTGCGAAAGGCGCGCAATCGGATCGCCATCCTTGACCGGACGCTCTGCGCGGGGCCGCGTTCCGTCCGAAGCTTTTGTCCATCTTGATTGAGATTGGCTGAATGCTTTCGCTCGTTCGTATCGCGCTGCAGCGGCCCTACACTTTCGTCGTGATGGGGATGCTGATGTGCATTTTCGGCGTCCTGGCCTGGGTGCGGACGCCGACCGACATTTTTCCCGCCATCCGCATCCCGGTGGTGGCGGTGGTGTGGACCTATAACGGCCTGCCGCCGGACGACATGTCCGGCTATGTCATCTATTATTTCGAACGCACGCTCAGCGCGCAGGTCAACGACATCGAGCACATCGAATCCCAGTCGCTGGCTGGCTACGGCATCGTGAAGGTCTTTTTCCAGCCCACGGTCAATATCAACGCGGCGCTGGCCCAGATCACCGCCGCTTCGCAGACCGTCCTCAAGCTGCTGCCGCCCGGCATCACGCCGCCCTATGTGCTGAGCTTCAACGCCTCCAGCGTGCCGATCCTGCAATTGGCGCTGTCGAGCAGCGCCTTGCCGCAAGCTAAGACGTTCGACATCGGGCAAAACATCATCCGGCCGCAACTGGCCACGGTCCGTGGCGCCGCCGTGCCTTCGCCCTATGGCGGCAAGGTGCGCCAGGTCCAAATCGACGTCGATCAGACCAAGCTGCAATCCTTCGGCCTCTCGGCGCAGGATGTGGTGGACGCCATCAAGCGGCAAAACCTGATCGTTCCCGTCGGCACGCAGAAGATCGGCAAGATCGAATATATCGTCGATCTGAACGATTCCCCAAGGCGGCTTCAGGAACTTAACAACCTGCCCATTCGCACCGTCAATGGCGCCGCGATCCTGATCCGCGACGTGGCCTATGTGCACGACAGCTATCCGCCGCAAACCAATGTCGTGCGGGTCGACGGCTCCAACGCCGTTCTGATGACCATCGTCAAGGCGGGATCGGCGTCCACCCTCGACGTGATCCAGGGCGTCAAGAAACTGTTGCCCCATTTGCGCGAAATCGTGCCGAAATCGCTCCGCATCCAGGCGGTGGGCGATCAATCGGTCTTCGTCAAGGCGGCTGTGCGTTCGGTCATCCGCGAGGGCCTGATCGCCGCGGCGCTCACGGGTCTGGCGGTCCTGTTGTTTCTCGGCAGCGTGCGCTCGACGCTGATCGTCAGCGTGTCGATTCCGCTGGCGATTCTCACCGCCATCGCGGCGCTGGCGGACACCGGCGAGACCATCAACGTGATGACTCTCGGCGGTCTCGCGCTGGCGGTCGGCATATTGGTCGACAACGCGATCGTATGGGTCGAGAACATCAGTTCGCAACTTGATCGGGACAAGCAGATCGGACCCGCGATCATGGACTGCGCGCGCCAGATCATTCTGCCGGTGACGGTCGCGCTGCTGTGCATGTCGATCGTCTTCGTGCCGATGTTCAGCCTGGGCGGCGTCTCGGGCTATCTGTTCCGCCCGCTGGCCAAGGCCGTGGTCTTCGCGCTGATCGCCTCTTATATCCTGTCGGCGACACTCGTGCCGACCATGGCGAATTATCTGCTCGGCGGTCGGACGCCTTCACATGAAGCGGGCGCGCCGTCGCGCAACCCGCTCGTGAGATTTCAGCAAGGGTTCGAACAGCGTTTTGAACAGTTGCGCCAAGCTTATGCGCGCCTGCTCGCCCAAGCGCTGGAATTGCGGCTGCGTTTCGTCTTCGCCTTCCTTGGCGTCATCATCGCTTCGTTCGCCCTCTTTCCCTTCCTCGGCAGCAATTTCTTTCCCAACGTCGAGACCACGCAGATCTTGCTGCATTTCCGCGGACGGGACGGCTTGCGCATCGAGGAGACCTCGGTTCTGGCCGATCGTGTGGAGGCCGAGGTCAGGACGGTCGCCGGGCCAGGAAATGTGTCCTCCATTGTCGACAATATCGGCCTGCCGATCAGCGGCATCAACGCGGCCTATATCAACACCGGGACCATCAGCGCCGCCGACGCGGACGTTCTCATCACGCTCAAGGATGGCCTGGAAAAGGACACCGACCGGGTGATTGAACGTCTGCGCGAAATACTCCCCGAAAAATTTCCCGGCGTGATCTTCTCCTTCCTCCCTGCCAATATCGTGACGCAGATTCTCAATTTCGGCCTGCCCGCGCCAATCGACGTGCAGGTCGTCGGCGCCGACATGGACGCCAACAAGGCTTTCGCCTTCAAGATGCTCAAGCGCATCGCCCGCATCAACGGCGTGGCGGACGCCCGCGTCCAGCAGGTGTTCAACGTCCCCACCGTACGCGTCGATGTCAATCGCATCGAGGCCGATCAGGTTGGCGTCACCGAGCGCGATATCGTCACGTCGCTTCAGACGACCGAGGCCGGCTCGATTCAGACCAACCCGGTGTTCTGGCTCAATCGGAAAACCGGCATCTCCTATCCTTTGGTCGCGCAAACGCCGCAATATTGGATGGATTCGCTCGGTTCTCTGGCGCTCTTGCCGGTCTCGACGACCAAGCCGCCGCAAATTCTCGGCGGCATCTCTCATATCAGTCTCACCGTGAGCGACGCCGTCGTGTCGCATTATTCGGTTCAGCCGGTGATCGACATTTACGCATCGAACAATCGGCGCGACCTCGGCGGCGTCTCGGACGATGTGCGCAAGGTCATTGCCGACATGGAAAAGGAAAAACCGCGCGGCACCCTGGTGGCCCTCCGGGGCCAGACCGCGACGATGCACGAAGCCTATACGCAGATCTTCGCCGGCCTGGCTTTGGCCATCGTGCTGATCTATCTGGTGATCGTCGTCAATTTCCAATCCTGGCTCGATCCTTTCGTCATTATCAGCGCCTTGCCCTCGGTGCTGGCGGGCGTTATCTGGATTCTGTTTTTATCGAACACGACTCTTTCCGTGCCCGCCCTGATCGGCTCCATCATGTGCGTCGGCGTCTCGACCGCCAATTCCCTGCTGGTGGTCGCCTTCGCGCGCGAAAAGCTCGAAGAAGGGCTGGACCCGGTCAGCGCCGCGCATGAAGCTGGATTCAGCCGGTTCCGGCCGGTGCTGATGACGGCGTCGGCGATGATCATCGGCATGGCGCCGATGGCGCTGAGCGCCGAGCAGAACGCGCCGCTCGGGCGCGCCGTGATCGGAGGTCTGTTGTTCGCGACGGTCGCAACCCTGATCTTCGTGCCCGTCGTCTTCAGCATCGTCCGTACGCAGCATGGAAAGCCGGAAACTCCGGCGTCCGAAACGGCTGCCCCTTGAGGATTGCGGCATGAACGATGCCGAGACCGCCACCCTCGTCCAACTTGGGACGTCGAGCCCGAAGCGCGGCAAGGTCATCCTGGCGCTCGGCGTGATTGCGGCCATCGCGCTTGCCGCTCATGGGATCCTGCACCGGCGCGCGGCTTCGGCGAAGCTTGCGCAGTGGACCGATGCGCGCGCCATCGCCAATGTGGCGCTGGTCTCGCCCCATCTGGCCACCAAGCCGCGCGTCTTCATCCTTCCGGGGCGGGTAGAGGCTTTCTATGAGGCCGCCATCGACGCGCAGGTTTCCGGCTATATCAGGGAATGGCGAACGGACTACGGCGCCACTGTCGAAAAGGGCGAAACCCTGGCGCTGATCGATACGCCCGCGCTGGACAAGCAAATCACGGAGGCGCAGAACGAGGTCTCCAGCGCCAGATCCGCGCAGGCGATCGCGGAATTGACGGCGCGGCGTTGGGACGCGCTGCGCTCGACCGGAGCCGTCTCGAAACAGGCCGTCGAGGCGTATGACGCGGATTTGCTCGTCAAAAAGGCCGGCCTTAAAGCCGCCGACGAGAAATTGCAGCGACTGTTGGCGAAGAAGGCTTTCGCCAATGTGATCGCTCCTTTCGACGGCGTGGTCACGGCGCGCAATATCGACATTGGCTCCTATGTCACCGACAGGCTCAGGGCGTCCAGAAACACGCCATTGTTCAAGGTCGCCGATATCCACGCCATGCGCGTCTATGTCAACGCGCCGCAAAATTATGCCGGAGAACTGCACGATGGCGCCAAGGCGACCTTGATGCTGCCGCAATATCCGAACCGCGTTTTCGATGCGACAATCCTCACGACCTCGCGCGCGATCGACCCGAAATCGCTCACGCTGCAGGTCGAACTTCTGGCGCCCAATCCCAGCCACGACTTGTTTCCCGGCGCCTTTTCCTATGTGCGTTTTTCCTTGCCGACCAAGCCAAAGGGCGCGCTGCTCATTCCCATCACCGCCCTTGCCATGGACGACAAAGGCATCCGCGTCGCTACGGTCGTGGGCGGGCGCGCCCACTTCAAGGACATTGTCATCGCCCACGATTTCGGTTCCGAGGTCGAAGTCGCGTCGGGTGTTTCGGCCGAAGACCGACTCATCGACAATCCCGTGGACAGCCTCGCGGAGGGCGATCCTGTTCGCGTTGTCGGGCCAGCCCCGGCGGATTGTTCGAACGCTCCGGATTCTCCGTGCGGCGGTTGAGGCTCGGCATGGACGCCGAGCCTGTCGCGCCAGGCCATCTCCGTCAGCGGTTCGGCGGCGAAGCTGATTATCTCATTGGTCGTCGAAGGCGGCTTTCTCCCGGCGTCCTGCGCCACGCGCCGGGATAAGGCCGAGGCGAAGCGTGGGCTCCCCTCCGCCGGGCAGGCTCGCAATCCGCGCACGAGTCTCGCCCGCGGCTTCAGCCAACGATCAACAGGCGCTTTCAGGGGCGTCAGCGCCGCATCAATTCAAGCTTGATCCGCAGACAATCTTCGAAAAAACTCGCCATCTGATGACGCAGCATGCTCGGAATCTGACCAAGACAGTCGAGATAGGCAACGTCTTCGCGCTTGGCGCCCGCTCCATCGCCCATGTCAAGCAGCTGAATCGCTTTCGCGCGATGAGCGGATGCAAGGGCGGCCAGCTTGTATGCCTTGCCCGGTTTCATGACGTTCTCGTCGGTTGCAGGGCGCGCTTTTTTCAGTTCAGTCTCGGCGTGATGCCCCTGACATCCTTGAAGGAGACAACCCCAACGATATGTTCGTCCTGGTCGAGGATCGGCAAGGCCCGGAAGCTGTAGCGCTCGAACATATCGAGAGCGTCTTTCAGCGTTGCGTCCTCACGCAGGCTGATGACATTCTCCGCCATGATCTCGGCAAGAGTTTGGTCCCTTCCCGCCACGATCAATTCGCGGATATCGACAACTCCGAGGAGCAGCCCGTCGGCATCGACGACATAGACATACATGACGACGTCCTTGTCGCGCGCCATATGGCGGTAATCGTCAATCACGCTCCTGGCGATGGTGATCGGCGGCAGCTTGATGAATTTGTCGCTCGCATAAAGCCCGATATGCTCGTCATGCTGGTCGATCAGCTGCTGGACTTTGGGCGCCGTTTCCGGGTCGATGAGGTGCAGCAGCTCGTCGGCCTTGTCCGCGGGAAGAGCCGCAAGCACGTCGGCTGCCTGGGCATGACTCATGCGGTCGATGAGATCGGCCGCTTTTTTCGTGTCGAGCGCCTCGATCAGTTCGCGCTGCACGCGGGGCTCGACCTCTTCCAAAGTGTCCGAAGCGTGCTCCGGCTCGAGCTGATGGAAAACAGCGAGGCGCTGCTGCTGGTCCAGTTCTTCGAGAATGTCGGCGAGATCGACGGGGTGAATGTCGCCGATATTTTCCTTCAGGACGTTGAGCTTCACATTGCCGGTGAAGGCGCCGATCTTCTCCGGCAAAGGCTGGACATAGATCCAGGAGACCGATCTTTCGCCCGGATTCTGCTCCGCCAGCCAGTTGGCGAGCTTTTTCAGCCCAAGCCGGCGCAGCAGGCGATTGTGGCTGAAATCCACCTCGCTGGCGTAGAGCTTGTCATTCTGGAGCACGAGCTTGACGTCATAGACGATCTCGACCTCATGGTCGTCCATATCGAGGATCTTCTTGTCGAGGACATGATCCTTCAATAGGATGCTGCCCTCCGGCGGAGCGGCTTGGTACGTCGCCACGTCGCTGTCGTCGACGATGATCTCGGTGGCGGAGATCAGCGCGATCTTGCTCCAGGGAATCAGCAGCGACGGATAGCCGAAAGGCCGATCGACGATGAAATTGCTGACCTCGGGAAAGGCCCCGGTTTCGACGATCACGACGTCGGTAAGGCGGCCGATCCGCTCCTTGCGGAAAAAGACCTTGCGTCCGAGGATTTCGCTCACGAAAAATTCTCGCTCCAGCACGGCGACCATGGCGGACCTCGTTAGAGCATAATCCCAAAAGATCCAGACTTTTTCGACAGGATTATGCGTTAAAACAAAAACTTATGGCGAAATCCCGTTTCGGCGCGAATGGATTTCGCTCTAGCGGACGAGCAGGACGAATTTATAGACGAGCAAGGCGACCAGGACCAAAAGATAGACCCGGAGCGCCATGAGCGCGAATTTCACCGCGCCGGACATTTCGATGCGCGGCTTCGCGTAACGCTGGTTGATTTCGCGGATTTTTCCGGCAAACCGCTTCAGTTGCGACGCCATGAACCCCTCCGGATCATTGGAACAGGCTGGGAAAGAGCGTGCTGACGCCATAGAGCGTGGACAGCGCGACGATGACCACGACGATGATCCCGGCGATGACGTTCTGCGACTTCGTATTGCAAAACTCGCCCATTGTCGCCTTGTCGTTGAGCAGCAGGATCAGGAACACCAGCGCGGCGGGCAGCAGCGTCACCGCGACGACCTGAACGAACAGGGTGATCAGCACCAGCGGCGCGCCGGGGATCAGCACCACCAGGCCGGCGGTGATCAGGGTGAAGAAATAGCTGGCGTAAAACCAGGGCGCTTCCTTGATCTTGGTGTTGAGCGAATGCGCCCAACCGAAAATTTCGCCGAAGGCCCATGAACTGGCCAGCGAGATGCAGATGGCGCCGAGGAGGCCGGCGTCGAACAGGCCGATCGCCATGAAGGCGCCGACCCAATGATTCGTCTTCATCAGGCTTTCGGCGGCCTGTGAGGCGCTGTCGATCTCGACGCCATGCAGGACCGTGCCGGTGACGACGACGATGAAGACCGCCACCACCACCGTCAGGATCGACCCCAGGAACGTATCGAACTTGCCCCAGGGAATGTCCTTTTCCAGCATGCCCTTGTCGACGACCGCGCTCTGCTGGAAGAACAGCATCCACGGCGCGATCGTCGTGCCGATGTTGGCCATGAGATAGAAGAACAGCTGGCCATTGAAGCCGCCCGGAAAATTGGGGATCAGGCCATTGCGCAGGATGTCGTGGACGGAGGGGTTCACCATGAAGGCGGCCGGGATGTAGAGCAGGTTCAGGGCGCAGAACAGCAGGGTGATCTTTTCCCAGGTCCAGTAGCGGCCATTGAGGACGATGATCCCCATCAGGACGCAGACCGCCATCACGGTCAGCCAGGGCGGGACGCCGAAAATTTGCAAGGCGGCGGTCATGCCGACGAATTCGGTGACCAGCGTCAACCAGTCGACGATCATCAGATCGACGAGCGAGAACCAGCCCCAGAAGGCGCCGAAAGCGTCGAAGATCGCCTCGGCGTGACCGCGCTTGGTGACCGCGCCTAGCCGCACCGTCATTTCCTGCACGTAATAGGCGACGGGGATCAGGATCAGCAGGAACCAGATCAGGTTGAAGCCATATTTCGCGCCGGTCGCCGCATAGGTCGTAATGCCGCCCGCGTCGTTGTCGGCCACCATCACCACAATGCCGGGACCCGCAAGGATCAGATAGAGCTGGACCGATTTCCACATCTTGTGGAAGCTGTAATAGAGCCTGGAAAGTGGATTCACGACGAAGCTCCCCACGGCGATGAGGGGGTCAGAACTGGTCGGGGTCTTTGAGGCGATTCGGCAGGGTTTGTGGCCGCAGAGACGCTTAGGCGAAAATCGGCGTTGATCAAAGCGCCTTTTCGCGTCCGCCAGGACAAATACTCAGGCTGCCGGCCTCCAGAGGTCATAATGGCTTGAAGAGGGAGGGCGGCGGGCGCGCGTTGCGACCCTGCAGATAAAGAGGGGCCGCTCATCCTCATCGCAACTTCATACGCGGGCGTAGCGGGCCATTTCGAGGCGATGCCGCAACGCCCGCGCGATCTTAAGCCAAGGTCACGCCACGCCCCCCGTGCGCCACGATCGCCTCCTCGATGACGCGCCGCCAGGCGGCGGTCTTCATGAGGCGGTCGGCGAAGATCCGCCTTGCTATGTGGCGCGGTCGATTCAGAAGGGTGAACGCGGCGTCACAGGCGCAATGGAATGATCATTTCCCCGCCGCCGCCTGCGCCGCGGGCGCGGCCGGCGTCGGCTCGGGGGGCTCGGGCAGGGCCTGGCTGTCGATCTGGTTCGGGGCGGGATGCGGCGTGCGGTCGGCGCCGGCGTCGATCACGCTCTGCACGTCGGCGTCGTCGGCGCGCGGCTTTTCGATCCGTTTCCCGATCTGCCGGATCACCTTCGGCGCGTCGGCGTAAACGTCGTGGCCAATCAGCGTCGTGGACAGGTCGGAAATGTCGTAGACGCCGATTCCGAGCTTTTCGATCAACTCGCGGTCACGATCCGAGCCCGGATCGAGCGAGCCGAGGCGGCGGTCGCCCTGAAGGCTCGCGGACAGCTGAAGGGCGCGGTCGTCCTTGGAGACGAAGACCGAGAAATGGGAGGGGTCGAGCGGGGCGAGCTGCTCGCGGAACACCGAAAGGTCGATGTCCGGCGCCGCCAGCATGACATTGCCGAGCTTGCCGTGCAGGTCGGGCGAGCCGGACAGGGCCGCCTCGTCGAGCGCCTCCATCGTCAGCCAGGTTCCCATGGAATGGGCGATGATCTGGACGCGGCCGACGCCGGGCGTCGCGGCGATGGTCTGGAACAGATTGCGCAGCGCCGCGCGCGAGGCCATGGCGGCCTCCTTGTCCGCGCCATAGGCCAGCAGCTGCGATCTGGACGGCCAGGTGAAGAGAACCGGGACGCCGCCGAAACGGGTGTCGACGACGATCTGCGCCAGCCGGAACCGGGCTTCGTCGAGAGAGGTGTTGAAACCGTGGACATAGACCAGCACGTCGCGGTTGACGCCAACCCGGCCCGAAAGCTGCGCCGCCAGCTGCGCGGCGAATTCGGATGCGTCGAGTTCGCTCTGCTCACGAATCGCGAAATGATGGTTGGGATCGGGCTTGCCGAAAGCGGGCGTTTCGATCCTGCCAGGCTTGTGGTCGGGCGGCACCGAGATGAAATCGAGCGCGAAGCGCGCCTTGGCGCCGGGGGTGAGTTGCGTGGCGTGATCGCCGCCCTTGCGGGTCGAGGCGATGAAAATTTCCGTCGTGATCGTCCGCTGCTCAGAATGGCCGCCGAACAGGCCGGCCAGATTGAATCCGTCGCCGGCCCGCGCCGCGCCGGCTCCCGCCGGCGTCAGAACCAGAACCAGACCGGCCGCCGCCGCCCGCGCCAGATTGAATGTCTTTTGCACTTTTCCTGACCTCGCCGCCCGCATTGCTGCGCCGCAACAAACAGCCACGACCCTTAACCGAAGGTAAATCGGGCGCGGCGTTCACACGCCGGTTGATCGCTCATAAAGGCGGCGAGAATGGGACTGCTCGCGCTATTCGCGGGAAGCGCGGCCTGCGCGCGCCTGTCGTCCAAAGGACAAATGGCGCCGCAACGCGCAAAATGGCAAAAGGATGGGAGGATTTCAGGAGACCCCCCATGGCCGCGCCGGACCAAGCCGCGCCCTTCGTCGACGCTTTCCCTTCCGCCGCCGAGGAGGTCTGGCGCGCCAAGGTCGAAGCCGCGCTCAAAGGCGCGCCGCTGCAAAAGCTGGTCAACAAGACGCCGGACGGGATCGAGATCCAGCCGCTTTATCCTCGCATCGCTGGAAAACCTCGCGCCTTCCGCGCCGCCGGCGACTGGAAAATCGTCGCCCGCGCCGATCATCCCGAGGGCAAGACGGCCAATGAACTGGCGCTGACCGATCTGGAAAACGGCGCCGGAGGCCTGCAGATCGTCTTCGCCGGTTCGACCGGCGCCTGCGGCTTCGGCCTTCCCGACGGCGGCGCCCTGGCCCAGGCGCTGAAGGACATCCATCTCGACGCGGGCCTGAAGATTTTGCTCGACCTTCCCGAAGGCGGGCAAGACGCGATCGGGGCTTTGCTCGATCTCATCGCCGCGCGCGGCTATGACGCGCAAAAGCTCGATATTTCCTTCGGCCTCGATCCGATCGGCGCCGCGGCGGCGCGCGGCGCCACGCTCGAGTGGGGCAGGGAAGGGCGGCGGCTGGCGGAACAGGCCAAGGCGCTTGCGGCGAATGGTTTTCTAAAAAGCCTGATCTGCGCCGACGGCCGCGTCGTCCACGCCGCCGGCGGCTCGCCGGCCCAGGAGCTGGCCTTCGCGCTTGCTTCCGGCGTGGCCGCGCTTCGGGCGCTGGAGAGCGCCGGCGTCGATCTGGACGCGGGGCGCGACATGATCGATTTCCGTCTCGCCGCCGACGCCGACGAATTTCTGACTGTCGCCAAATTCCGAGCCCTGCGCCGCCTGTGGGCTGGAGTCGAACGCGCCTGCGGTCTGGAGGCCCGGTCCGTCCGCATCCATGGCGAGACCGCCTGGCGGATGATGACCCGGCGCGACCCCTGGGTGAATCTGCTGCGCGCCACGGTCGCGGTCTTTTCCGCGGGCCTGGGCGGCGCGGACACGATCTCGGTCCTGCCCTTCACCCAGGCGCTTGGTCTGCCCGACGGATTCGCCCGGCGCCTCGCCCGGAACACCCAGCTCGTGCTGTTGGAGGAATCCAGTCTCGGCAAGGTCGCCGACCCGGCTGCCGGCGCCGGCGGCTTCGAGGCGCTGACCGACGCATTGGTTGAAAAGGCCTATGCCCTTTTTCAGGACATCGAAAAGACCGGAGGCCTGCCCGAAGCGCTGGCCAGCGGCGCGTTCCAGGCCGAGGTGGCTCAGACAGCGCGGGAGCGGGCGAAAAATATCGCGCGGCGCAAGGAGCCCATGACAGGCGCCAGCGAATTCCCCGACATTCACGAAAAGCAGGTCGCCGTGCTGGCGCCAGCTCCGCAGCCGCCCGCGGCGAACGACAAGGCGCTGGCGGCCCATCGCGCCGCCGAGCCTTTCGAAGCCCTGCGGGACCTGGCCGAATCGGCGGCGTCCAGGCCAAGAATCTTCCTCGCCAATCTCGGCCCGGTCGCGGCCTTCACGGCGCGGGCGGCATTCGCCAAGAATTTTTTCGAGGCCGGCGGGATCGAGGCCCTTGGCGCCGACGGCTTCGCCGACCCGGTCGCGCTGGCCGAAGCTTTCAAGGCCAGCGGCGCGAAACTCGCGGTTCTATGCTCGTCCGACGCCGTCTATGCCGAACGCGGCGTGGAGGCGGCCAAAGCCCTCACCGCGGCAGGCGCCCATCTCTATGTCGCCGGCCGTCCCGGCGAGATGGAAGCGCAATGGCGCGCGGCGGGCGCACGCGACTTCATCTTTGCCGGCGCGGATCTTCTCGCCCAATTGCGCGAGGCTCTGCAGGCGGCGTGACATTTTTGCGCCGCCCGTGAGAATTCTTCTTTGAAAGAGCGCTTTGGCGCTTTGCAGCCGACGCAAATCATGCGAGCGGGGCGTATTCCCCTTTGCCTGTCTGCCCAGGGAGGACCGTCCGTGCGCGCGAAATTTCTTGCCGCTGGTTTGCTGCTGTTGTCTTCGCTTTCCGCCACAGCCCAGACGAGCCATGACGGCCGCTGGAGCGTCAATGTCGTGACCAAAATCGGCAAATGCGAGCCTTCGGCGCGGGCCGTGGTGACGATCAAGGACAATCGCGTCGCGGCGATCGACGCGGATGGCGTCGAGGCCTGGGGTTATATCGACGACGCCAACACTTTCGTCGGCCATTTCTCGAAAGGCCAGAGGGTCTTGCGCGCCAACGGGACGGTGAAGGGCGAAACCGCCTCCGGCCCCTGGTCGTCCAACACCGATTATTGCGGCGGCGACTGGATCGCGCACAAGATCGACTGACCCTTGCGCGCGGGCGTCGGGGCGCTACAGCGAATTCCGTTCAAGCTGAATTGCGGATTTCGCTGTAGTATTTTGTTTTTTGACGAATAATATTAGCCAAAATGTCTGCATCGTTTTGGCGTTGTGCTCTAAGTCAGTTCCATGAACGATCCCGGCCGCCCCCCCGAACCGACGGACGAAAGCGCGGACGAGCCGCGCTTCGACCTCGCTTTCGACGCTTCGCCCGGCGCTCTGACGCGCGTTTCGCCGCTCATCCGCCGCATCGTCGCGCCCAATCCGGGGCCTTTCACTTTTACCGGAACCTGCGCCTATGTCGTCGGCGCGGGCGAGGTCGCGGTGATCGATCCGGGTCCCGACCTGCCCGCCCACACGCAGGCGCTGCTCGCCGCGCTGAAGGGCGAGAAAGTCGCCGCCATCTTCGTCACCCACACCCATCGCGACCATTCGCCCGCCGCGCGGCGCTTGCGCGCGGCGACCGGGGCGCCGATCGTCGGCTGCGCCCCCTATTTTCCCGCCCGAGAAATGGCTTTGGGCGAGATCAACAAGCTCGACGCCGCCAACGATCTCGACTATCGGCCCGACCAAGTCCTCGATGACGGCGAAATCTGGCGCGGCGCGGGTTTTTCCCTGCGCGCCGTGGCGACGCCCGGCCACACCATGAACCACCTCTGTTTCGAACTGGTCGAGGAAAAGGCGCTGTTCACCGGCGACCATGTCATGGGCTGGTCGACCTCGATCGTCGCGCCCCCTGACGGCGCCATGCGGCTCTATATGGAGTCGCTCGAGAAACTGCGGCGCTTCGAGCACGACATTTTCTGGCCGGGACACGGCGGCCCGATCACCCGGCCGCGACGTTTTCTGCGCGGGCTGCTGAATCATCGGCATGCGCGCGAAAAATCGATCCTCGAAGCGTTGGGCGCCGGACCGCTGTCAGTGCCGGAAATCGTGGAAAAAGTTTATGAAAAGCTCGATCCGCGCCTCAAGGGCGCGGCTGCGCTCTCAACCTTCGCCCATCTCGAGGATTTCTGCGCCCGCGGCTTGGCGAGGACGGACGGGCCTTGCCGGCTCGACGGGATTTTCAGCCTCGCCTGATCAATTCGAATCGTCGTCTTCGGTGAGCGCGTCGTTGAGCTTGCCGATCAGTTTGGCGCCGGCGCCGAGATCGTTGGGCAAATAGCGGGTTTGCGCCCTCATATCCACAATGGTTTCATCCTCGCCCGCGCGCAAGCGGATGGCGATCGCCACCGGGAGATGGAGCGCAGGCGAAAAAGTCAGCGCCTCGATATGGCCGTCCGGCCGGCCGGGCCCACCGGGGCGGCTTTCGTCGAGAATTTTCCAGTTCAGGCCGAGCAGCGCCTCATGGACGGCGCCGAACGCCTCCTCCATGCCAAGGCCGAGCTCGATCGAATCGAGGTCGGGATAAGCGGCGAGCAGCGCCGGCTTGCGCGCGTCACTGAACGGCGCGGGCGCCCAGCCGTCGCGCGCCGCGACCACAGCCGGCGTGTTCACGAAAGCCGGCGGGTCGTCGGCGTCGGTGGAAATATCGGAAATCCAGGCCGGAAATCCGGCCGAATAGAAGAGCCAGGCGGGATAGGGCAGGAGCAGGCTCACCAGCGCCAGGGTCGCGATGATGCGGCCGACGCCGCGCCGGCCCTTGATCCAGATCGAGGCGGCCGCGCCAAGGGCAAGAACAAGCGCCGCGCCAGCGACCGCGACAGCGGCGAGGAAAAAGAACAGCCCGACGCCCGGATCGGGCACGGAATTCGGACGCAGGGTCAGGACGGCGAAAAACCGCGCCAGCGCCCCATGAGCATGGGCGGCGACCAGCGCCAAGCCGGCGAGGCCCAGCGAGATTTTGGCGAATCGGGTCGAAAGCATCGCCAGCCGCGACACCGGCTCCGCGATCTCCAGGCGCCGCAAGGCGCAGTCCATCCCCGTCATGTCACGTCCAAAGCCGAAAGGATCGCCTGGGAGATTTGGTATCGCCGCAAGGGGCGCGACGCAAGCGCGGGCGTTTTGAGGACGCGTTTCGAACCGAGTGGAACTCTCACCTCCGGCGGGAAGCGGGGCTGAGCTGAATGGCCAGTCTCGAGTGGGGCAATCGAATCGTCATGACCGGACAGGCTCGAACTTGCCGCCAGACGGCGGCGCGCCGCCTTGGATGGGGCATTGCGCGAAGCGATGAACGGGGGCTCTATTCCTCGGTCGTTTCTCCGCCTTGGGCGCTGCAGGCCCGTCGCTCATCGCGGATTGCATTCCCCACGGGAGGCTTTGATGATCGCTAGGCTTCGGTTTGCTTTGGCCATGCTCGCCGTCGGCGTAGCGGCCCTGACGCCCTTCCATGGTTCCGCTCAAACTGCGGAACGGCCGATTGAAGGCGGCGTCGTTCATTTCGGCGAAATCGGCGACCCGGCGAAATGGCCGCTTTCTGCCATCGGGACCGTTCAGGGTATCTGGGGGATCGCCAAGATGCAGCAGTGCACGGGGACGCTGGTTGGGCCCAAACTGGTCCTGACCGCGGCCCACTGCGTCTATATGGAGGGCAAGTTGCTGCCGCCCGACCACGTCCATTTTCTCAGTGGGCTCAACAGGGGCGTGCCGGGCGCTCATTCGGTTGCCGCGCGTTTAGATGTCGCGCCCAATTACGCGCGCGTCGAACATTTGTTCGACAGCGATGCGGCCAATGACTGGGCGTTGATAACCCTCGCGGACGCCATCCCCGTCAAACCCATCGCGGTTCGGGCGCTGGACCCGGCGGCGTTTCGCGCCGTCGCCGCATCGAGCGCGGTGATGCAGGCCGGTTATGGCAAGGACCGCCCCTACCTGCCTTCTGTTCGCCGCAACTGCGCGATCAAGCCTGGAGCAAACGATGGAACCTTTACCTTCGAGTGCCTGCTCAATCTTGGCTATTCCGGCTCGCCGATCCTCGCCGACGTAGCTGGGGCACCGGTCATTATCGGGATCGGGTCAATGGGGCATTTCTCGGCGGACGGGCGTCCGCTCATGGGTGTGGCCTGTTCGTCCACGCAATTCGCCGCGCGCGTGCGCAAATTGCTCGGCGTCCGGTAATCATGGATCAAAGCCCGAAAGTCGAGCTTGGCGACCTTCGCATTTGGCCTTTCGCCCGCTTTGAGGTTAGAACCCTAAATCCCTTTCTCCGGTGGCGCCGCCATGTCGCACAACACTTTTGGGCATCTCTTCCGCGTCACCACCTTCGGCGAAAGCCATGGGCCCGCCTTGGGCTGCGTGGTGGACGGCTGTCCTTCGCGCATTGCGCTGGAGGCGGCGGAAATTCAGCAATGGCTGGATTTGCGCCGCCCCGGCCAGTCGCGTTTCACCACCCAGCGCCAGGAGCCCGACGCGGTCAAGATCCTGTCCGGCGTAATGATGGGCGAGGACGGGGTGCAGCGGACGACCGGCACGCCGATCGCGCTGATGATCGAAAACACCGACCAGCGATCGAAAGACTATGGGGAAATCAAGGATTCGTATCGCCCCGGCCATGCCGATTATGTCTATGACATGAAATATGGCCTGCGCGATTACCGCGGCGGCGGACGCTCTTCCGCGCGCGAGACGGCGGCGCGGGTGGCGGCGGGGGCGGTGGCGCGCAAAATCATTCCGGGCGTGAAAATCCGCGCCGCGATGATTCAGGTCGGCCCGAAAAAGATCGACCGCGCGCGCTGGGACTGGGACGAGGTCTCGCAAAACCCTCTGTTCTGCCCCGATCGCCACGCGGCGCTCGAATGGGCCGATTATCTCGATGACATCCGCAAGGCGGGCTCCTCCATCGGCGCGGTGCTGGAAGTGGTGGCCGAGGGCGTGCCGCCCGGCTGGGGCGCGCCGGTCTATGGCAAGCTCGACGCCGACATCGCGGCGGCGCTGATGTCGATCAACGCGGTCAAGGGCGTGGAGATCGGCGACGGCTTTGCCTCCGCCGAACTCACCGGCGAGGAAAACGCCGACGAAATGCGCGCCGGCAACGATGGACCGATATTTCTGGCCAATCACTCGGGGGGCGTTTTAGGCGGCATTTCCACCGGCCAGCCGATCGTGGCGCGTTTCGCGGTCAAGCCGACCTCGTCGATCCTTACCCCCCGGCGCTCGGTGGACCGCTACGGCGCGGAAGTCGATTTGCGCACCAAGGGTCGCCACGACCCCTGCGTCGGCGTGCGCGCCGCCCCGATCGCCGAAGCCATGGTCGCCTGCGTGCTGGCCGACCATTTTCTGCGCCATCGCGGCCAGCAGGGCGAGGGGTTCAGCTGGCCGTTTCCGCGCTAAAACGAGTGGTGGAAATGTGACGATTGGGCTCGCTTTCGGAGGACTGATAACAGCAGGAAGCGAACCCCCGGCGAAGTCGCCGGCAAGGGAAAAATTGGGCGGAAACCGGTCGTCGGCCGAAGGGGCGGGATCGGCTCAGAAGCCGACTTTCCCGAACAGGCCCGCGACCGTCCCTTGTGGACCCATTACCGTCATGTGCATAAGTTCCCCGACAAGCCCGTCGATGGTTCAAATCCGGCTTTCGCCCAACCGCGTGTGAAGACGCATCCAACTCTCCCCCCCTTCACGCTTTGGCCAACGACACACGCGCGAAACGACCTGAAATCCGACGCGGATCAGCGCGGTTCTGGGGTGCGGCCATCGGATATCGATCGTAAGACAGCGGCCGAGGGAACAAGTCAGGTCGCTGGTGCGTTAAGTTGGCGACTGTCTTTAGCTTTGGCGGCTCTGATTTGACAGAGACGAATTAAGGATTGGTCCCGCGTGGAAAAGTCCAAAAATGCGAGCTACAGCCTACCGGTTGGTAAAAAGGGCAGCGCGCCTCGCTCAATGCGAGGTCTTCGGGCTCTCTGGTCGCCCCAGATATGGCGCAAAACGCCACGAAATCACGCGGCTTTCAAAAAGAGAGGGGATTCATGAGTCTTGCGGTAGTTCATTTCCAAAATTGGGCTTGTATCGGCGGTCGTCCGCCGCGGAGCGTTTACCATGGAGCGCGAAATCGATCTTATCGCAGCGATTTATGATGCCGCCAGTGACCCGTCGCGTTGGGACGAGGTCGTCAAGGGCATCGTCGAGGCAACAAAATCATTAAGCGGCAACTTTCTTTTTCGACAGCCCAATGCGGGCAGCTTCACGGCGTTATACAATGTTGATCCCTTCTTTGCCGACGCATACGTCCAAACTTATCAAAAGAGCGACCCCCTCAGGACGCTAGGATGGGACATCTCTCCGGGCGAGGTGCGGGCTTGCTCGTACACCCATACCGAGAGTTTCAGAGCATCCGCATATTACAATGAATTTGGCCGCCCGCAGGGATGGGTCAATCTCGTCGCCGTGGGTCTGGTGCGCGAGCCCAATGCGTTAGCGCTTCTCGTCCTTACAAGATCGCCCGCCGCGGCTTCGATGGACTCGGCGGAATGGAGGCTCTTGGAAACCGTTGCGCCGCATTTGCAGCGGGCGGCCAAGGTCCATCAAATTCTTTCCCGGGCCAGTGAGGCGAGCGCGTCACTCGGCGCTGCGGCCGCCGCCGCCGGCTTCGCCATCTTCCTCCTGAACGCGGATTGCCGCGTCCTCTTCGCCAATTCCAAGGCTGAGGATCTCGCGCGGCGTCAACTGGGCTTGCGCGTTGAGCGCGGGCGGCTTCGCGCGACAAACGCAGCGCTCAGCCATCACCTCGATGCGCTGGCGCGTCGAGGGGCTCGGCCCGCACACGCCGATGCTGAGATCGGCGGCACCATCGAGCTGAGCCACTCCGAAAATCATCCGCCGCTTCTTGCCCATGTCATTCCAGTCGCCGCCAGCCGCACGGCGTCGATTTTCGCCATGAATCACCCAGCCGTCGTCGTCTTCGTCGTCGACCCCGGCGCCAACCTCGACGCCGCGATCCAGCGCTTCGCAGCAAGATTTGGACTGACCGGAGGAGAGACACGCCTGCTGGGGGAACTCATTGGCGGCAACGGTCTCCTCGTCGCCGCCACAAAACTCAAAATCGCCGAGGCGACAGCGCGCACCCACGCGAGGCGCATTTTCCACAAAACCGAAACGCGCCGCCAGTCAGAACTCATCCGCCGGTTTTTTGAGACTGCCTCCCTCGTTTCGCCTCCCAGCGCCTGAACGATCAAAAAAAATGTGATCCCCGCGCGACCTCGGCATCATCGGTTCCAGGGACGCGATAGGGCGGGAAACGTGCGCAAATATTGAATAATAAGCGGGGGCACACACCCACGGACAGGAGGACGCCATGGGTCAATATCGGGCAGACGTCGTCATTCATGTGAACGAGACCTTGGATGAAGCCCAACTGCGCGACGTGGAGCAGGAGCTTTGCGCCCGCCACGGCGTCGTCTCGGCCACGCATAGCCCGGGCCGTAATCACCTTCTTGCGGTCTTCTTCGACCCCCAGATTACGACTTCGGCCAACCTCCTGATGTCCGTGAAGGCGCGCGGCCTCCATGCTCAACGGATCGGGCTCTAGGAGACTGGACAGCGCCGCGCCGGCGACCCTGTCCGGCTTTAATCGGCCTGCGCGATGCAGGGGCCAAAGTGACGCAGCGTCCGTGCGGACCCGATCTTCCGTTCGAACCTGCAATTTCGAACGCGGAGCGCACTTCATGCTGATGACGATGTCAAAGAATCCAGATCGGCGCTGAGTCTCCGCGCCGATGAGCGAATTGTGTCTCGGCGCTAAAAGGAGGTTCGCCATGTCCTCAACAGGTCTAGTCCGCGTCCTCGCGACCCTGATCGTGCTGTATACTTTCCTTGCGGTCGCTTGTTTCTATTTTCTGATCGGCAGCCTGCACTAATCCCGGGCGCGGGCGCGTAATCCCGGGCGCGGGCGCGGCGGAAGCCACGGTTGCGCCGGCATCGTCGGCGCAGGAATAGAGAATGAATCATAACCGAACCCACCGTTTTCGCTTTTTCGTTTCAGATCGGAACACTGGCGGCGTTCACGCCTTCCCGGTGTGGTCACGATAGCAGGAGGACAATATGGGCCAACATTATCTGACTGAAATGGTTATTCATGTGACCGAAACATTGGATGAATCCAGCGTGCGCGCGGCCGAGTGCGACCTTTGCGGCTTCGATGGGGTCGTCGAGGCCAAGCACAATCCGGGCCGCAATCACATTCTGGTGGTCACCTACGATACGGAGGAGACCCGCATGATCAATCTCCTGACGCCTCTGAAAGCGCGCGGACTCCATGCCCAACTGGTCGGCATCATGCACACTCGCGCCGTCGGGCGCTGACAGTGACCAATGGATTGTGCGCCGACTGGCGCGGAGATTCAGACGTATCGGGGCGCCTGTGCTCTCGGCATGTCGTACTCAAAGGCGCCCCGAATTCGCCCTTGATGATCTCACCAGGCTAACCTTCGTGACACAAGATCTGGGCTAAAGCGCAATTTAAACATTGGAGCCAGCTAGCGTGTCATAGGAGTGGCGGCTTCGCCTGTCATGGCAGGCGTTCGGCCAGTCGATCTGGCAGGCAGCTATGGGGTCGACACGAGGAGGTCGTCGGTGACGCCGGGAATGACAGCTTCGAGCCGCAACCGGCCGACAACCGTCGGCAGGCGTTGCGCAGTCTCTC
The DNA here is from genome assembly GCA_021813805.1 of Pseudomonadota bacterium. Classification (GTDB taxonomy): domain Bacteria; phylum Pseudomonadota; class Alphaproteobacteria; order Rhizobiales; family Beijerinckiaceae; genus Rhodoblastus. The sequence goes on from JAKAJL010000006.1 coordinate 114,626, forward strand.
CCTGGCCGTACGAATGCGTCAGGGAAGCAGGATGACTCTGAATTCCAGGACCTTTTGCTTGTCCCCTTCGGTTGTCGGATATTTGACCCGGATGATGGCCTTTGCTTCAGCCTTCGCCTTGATGTCCTTTGCGGCGGCAAGGACGAGAACGCCCCCATCGACGGCCTTGGTGCAATGGCCCTTGCGGGGAACGATCTGCTGCTCGCGAAGCGAGGCCGAAAGACCCGGCGGCCCATCCAGCAGTTCGACCGTTATTTTGCCTTTCAGCAGCGAGCGGCAATTGCGGACGAAGAACAGGTGATTGAGATCGGCCGTTTCGCCGCTCTTCAGCGCGACGGTGGCGGGCTCAGCGGCGATCGCCGGAGCGTTCCAAAAGGCGGGGCCCAAGGCAATGACCGCGGCGACCAGCGCAGGAAACTTATTCATCGCGACCTCATCAAACCAAAAACGGTGGGCTAGCCTACAGCAGAACGCTCGCCAAACCAACGCGGCCATAGCCTGCGGCGGACCGGCGTGAGCCGTTTCGCCCTACCGCGCCTTTTCCACCGCGCCGACCATCGGCCCCAATGGCTTGAGAAAATCGTTGCGGCCGAGATTGGGCGCGTAGAGCGCGGAAATCGAGCCGTCGAGAAACAGCGCGTTGTCGCAGCCGAGCATGTCGCGGAACAGGCTGGCGAAGCGGTAGAACGTCACCGCGCCATTTGAAATGGCGAAGACGACTTCGCCCCGGCGGTCGATGCCGACGCCGTTCCTGATTTTCTCCGAAACGCCGTCGGCGTTGATGCGCGGATGAATCTGGCCGTTCAGCACGAGCAATGGGCCGGATTGGGTGGCGTAATCCGCCTTGGGGCGTAGCTTCAGGAATTCGGACGTCTCCAGCACGCCGGGCTTGCCGCCGCCGAAATAGAACACGCCGTTGGGCTTGAGGTGGAAATTGCCGCCGCCGCCGCGCAGGTTCACGCGCTTCAGCTCGACGCCCTTTTCGATATAGAGGCCGAGCGGCGCCTGTTTGTCGTCATACATGCCGGCGTTCATGGCGAAGACGAGTTTTTCGTCCGGCGCGAGCTGCGTCGCGACCGCCTCGAAATTGCCCAGGGGCGCCTTGTTCGGTCCGCGCCAGAACAGGCGGAGGTCGGTCTTGGCGGGGTCGAAGCGGCAGATTGTATAAGAACGCCCATCGGCCTGGAGATTGGCGCAGGGGCCGGCGGACTCGCCGAAAAACGGGAAGGGCGCGGCCAGGCTTTTCGGGGCCGGCGCCAGCGCCAGAATGACCCATGCGGCAATACTAAAAACGCCCCGCACAAGCCTTGGAGATGATTTTAGCATTGCTAAAGTTCCAATTTCCTGTAGACTTCCCGTCCATGAAGCTGGCGGATTGGTTGCGCAAGTCCGGCGTGAGCCGGACAGAATTTTCGCGGCGGCTTGGCCTCACGCCCGGCGCCGTGAGCCAGTTGTGCAACCAGGAGACCGTCTGGATGTCGCGCGAGACGGCCCAGGCCATAGCGCGCGAAACCGGCGGCGCGGTGACGCCGAACGACTTTCTGCCCGAGGTCGGCCTCGAGGACAAGATGGGAGGAGACTCCGTGAACCATTCCGTGACCCAGGCCATCGAGGCCATCAAGCGCGGCGAGATCGTCGTCGTGACCGACGACGACGACCGCGAGAACGAGGGCGATCTGGTCATGGCGGCGAGCCTGTGCACGCCGGAGAAAATGGCCTTCATCATCCGCAACTGCTGCGGCATCGTCTGCGCGCCCCTGAGCGGCGCCGAGGCGCGGCGGCTGCATCTCAACCCGATGGTGGCGGAAAACGACGCGCCGCTCGGCACCGCCTTCACCGTGTCGGTGGACGTGAAGCACGGCTTGACCACCGGCATTTCGGCGGAGCAGCGCGCCAACACCGTGCGGGGGCTGGCCAACAACAATCTCGGCGCCAATGATTTCGTCCGCCCCGGCCATGTCTTTCCGCTGGTCGCGCGCGAGGGCGGCGTGCTGATGCGCTCCGGCCATACCGAGGCCGCGGTCGACCTGTGCAACCTTGCCGGCGTGCCCCCGGTCGGCGTCATCTGCGAGCTCGCCAATGACGACGGCACGGTCATGGTCGGCCCGCAGATCGCCGCTTTCGCTGAAAAGCACAATCTGCGGCAAATTTCGGTCGCGGATCTGATTGCTTATCGCCAGGCGCGCGAAAAGCTGGTGGAGCGCGTCGCGACCTTCCCGGTGGAGACGCGCCACGGAAGATTCACTGGCTACGCCTTTGTCACGCCCTTCGATTCGGTCCAGCATTTCGCTCTGGTCGCCGGCGAGATCGGCGACGGCCAGGACGTTCCGGCCCGCCTGCATCGCGCCGAAATCCTTTCCGACGTGTTCGGCGGCGGCGGCGCGATCCATTCCGCGCTCGAGTCTTTCGCGCGGCACGGGCGCGGCGTTCTGGTCTATCTGCGCGACGGCGCCGCCGGCGTTCCGGCCAATCTCGTCGGCCAGCAGGAGTCTGGCGCCGAGACCGAGCGCGCGCGGAACTGGCTCGATATCGGAGTCGGCGCCCAGATCCTTCGCGATCTCGGCGTCTCCTCGATCCGCTTGCGCACCAAGGCCCCGCGCAAATATGTCGGCCTGTCCGGGTTCGGTATCGAGATCACCGGCACGGAAGACCGCGATTGAACGCGGGCGCCGGCGCGGCGTCGATGGAGTCGTCAACGCGTTTCAGTTGGGCATGGAGGGGCGTGACGGTTGCCGGGACGACGCGCCGATTTGGGAAAGCGGCGGTTGGGATGAAATCCAACATATGCCGCGCGCCGTCGCGGGACGGCGCCACATGGGGGAAAACCCAATAGAAGTCGCCGTTCCTGGTGATGTTTTCACATAGGCGAAGACTTCTGAGCCCTCTGCGAGACGGTCCCACAGCAATTTGAACACGACGCGCGGCGCGTCCGGGTGGGGGATGATGCTGTGCGGCGCCCCCAAAGCAGTTCATTTTTCGCGTGTATTCGAGGCGGCGGCAGTCTGTGTCACACGACTTGCGCGACGCTGGCCGGGTCCCGCGGCGGCGTTGTGGACATTGGCCGCCGGCCGGCCTTAACAGCCCGTTGCTGAAGTGCGCCGCGTGATCATTCGCGCTCGGGCACGATGAGCCAAACGAGTGCGGCGATTTCGCCATTGATGACGGCGACGATGGCGAAGATGAAA
>JAKAJL010000077.1 GCA_021813805.1 Pseudomonadota bacterium
CGATCTTGACGACGGACGCGGCCGCAGGCGCGGCGGTTGCGACGAAAGACGCCGCGCCCGTCGCGGCGCCCGCGCCCGCCGCGCCCGCGCCCTTCTTGCCTTCGGCGCCGAAGCCCAAGCCTTCGATAGCCGGAGCCGGGCCAGCCGCGGCGGCGCCGGCGCCCGAGCCGTCGGCTCCGGCGCGGCGCCGCGACCTGGAGATCACTTTGGTCCCCAAAGATCTCGGCGGCCTGGCCGTGCGGATGAAAGCGGCCGGCGACCGTCTGGAGATCGCCTTCGTCGCGGACAAGTGCGACACGGCCCGGCTGATCGACGACAAGAGCGCGGGCCTGGCAAGCCAGTTGCGCGGCGCGGGCCTTGGCCTAGGGGGCCTGGACATCAGCGTCACGGCGAAATCGGCCGTCCACCTTTCCGCCGGTCTCGCGGCAAACGGCGGCGCGTCCTTCGGAGCGCCGCAGAGCGGCGGGAACGGACAGCAGGGCGCCGCGCCGCCGCGCTCCAGCGCTCTGAGACAGAGTACGGAGGATTTCAAGGATGACGCCGGCGAGAAAGCGAGTGCTGCGGGCGGCTCGAATGGCGATGACGGCCTTTATCTCTAGTCTCTCCCCCGCCCTGGCCGGGGTCGCGCCCGGGCTTGGTCCGTGCGAGCGGGAAATGGCGCGGGCGGCGCGCGCGGAGAATGTCCCCCTGAGCGTGCTTTATGCGGTGGGATTGACCGAGACCGGCCAGCACGGGCGCTTGCAGCCCTACGCCATGAATATCGACGGCGTGGAGGCGACGGCGAACAGCTTGCCCGAAGCGCTGGAGATTTTCCACGCGGCGCAGCGGCGCGGCGCGAAATTCATCGACATCGGCTGCATGCAGATCAACCATCGCTTCCACGCCGCGGATTTTCCGTCGCTGGACTCGATGTTCGACCCGCATCGCAACGTCGCCTATGCCGCTCATTTCCTCAAAATCCTGCGCCGGCGCGAGGCGAACTGGACGCTCGCCGTGGCGCGCTACAACGCCGGGCCCGACAATGACGCCGGCCAGAAGAAATATGTTTGCGCGGTGATCGCCAATATGGTGCGCAGCGGCCTTGGGGCCTGGACCGACGGCGCCAGACGCTTTTGCGCGTCCGGCGGCGCCTGACGCGAATTCCGATGGCGCGAAATTCCGCCCGCGAGCAAAAGGATTTTCGCGCCATGACGTTTCTGCGGATTGCGAAGCAATCTTGCGGAAATATCGGAAATGGTTTCAACGCGCCGACTTTTCCCGGATCGCCCGGTCGATGGCGGCGTTGATTTCGGCCATGAAGCCTTCGGCCGGCGCGCGTTCGGCCGGGGGCAGCCTGTCGGGATGGACCAGCAGGGCGCAGGTCCTGCGGAGCCGCCGCAAGTCCTCGGCGTCGCGCGCCGCGCGCACTTCTTCGCGGATGCGGGCGAAATGGGCTTCGAGGGGAAGGGGCTGGGCCCTGGGCGGGCGAGGGGAGTCCTCCGACAGCGTGGCATAGGCTGCGAAAGCCGCGAGAGCGCGGAACGCCTGGCGGGGCGGAACCGACAGCCGCGCGTGGATGCGTCCTTCAGCGAGCGCGGGCGTGAGTCGCGGTTCGCCGCCGGACCGCGACTCGATTCGTTCGAGTAGGCTTTCGAACGCGCTGCGCGGAGCAAATGAGCCTGAACTGCCGGTCATGATACAACTCAGGAACGAACCCGGGACCCGGCGCGAAAGGGAGCGCCGTCCTTCAATCTGGTCTGAAAAAGTCAATGAAATGAGAATATAATCGAACTACGAGGCGTCCGATCCGGTTCAATGTGAGACTTCCATTCGGCCGTTAACGCGAAATTAACCATAAAAATACAACCTAAGATTGCAGACTGGCCATGAAGCGTCGCGTTTTGGCGCAGAGGCCGGCAAGGGGCAGACTTTTTTCGAATTGGGGGACATGATGTTCGTCATTGTCGATGACCGCGAGATCGTGAAAACGGGTTATGCGTCGAGCTTCAGCCGGGAGGGCGTGGCGTCGACCGGCTTACGCCCGGACGAATTCGAGGAATGGGTCGCCGGCGTCGGCAAGCGCGATCTCCAGGCGGTCGAGGCCATTCTCATCGGCGAGGGCGCCAGGCGCGAAATTTTTCCGAAAATGATCCGCGAGCGGTGCCATGTGCCCGTCATCGCCCTCAACGACTCGCCGTCGCTGGAGCAGACGCTCGACCTTTTCGCGGCGGGCGTGGACGATGTGGTGCGCAAGCCGGTGCATGTGCGCGAAATCATGGCGCGGGTGGGCGCCATCCGCCGCCGCAAGACGGCGCAGGCCGATCACAAGGATGTCGGCGAGATGCGCGTCTATTTCGACGGCCGCGATCCCGAGGTGAAGGGCGCGGCGCTGCCATTGCCGCGCCGGGAGCGCCGCATCCTCGAATATCTGGTGATGAACCAGGGCAAGCGCGTCGCCAAGAACCAGATCTTCAACGCCATCTACGGACTGTTCGACGACGAGGTCGAGGAGGACGTGGTCGAAAGCCATATCAGCAAATTGCGCAAGAAGCTGCGTCATCGGCTTGGTTACGATCCGATCGATTCCAAGCGCTATCTCGGCTATTGCCTGACCGCGAACTGACAGGTCCGCCGCGCTTTTGGCGCGGCGCCCCTAATCCGACATGGCGTAGAATTTTGCGCGCAAGGCGGCGATCTGCCGTGGCGTGGCGGCGACGAATCGTCCCCGGCGGGCGCCGATGAGTCGCCCTTCCCGCCACACGAGACGGGCGACAAAGACCGACTCTGCCTCCTCGTCGAAAAAGTGAAAGATCTCCGGCGCGGCGACCTCGCGCGCGAGGCGCAGCCGCACCCCGCAACACGAGCGGTCGATGATGGTCGCGTCGGCGAGAAAGCGGTTGGCGCGATCGAGAATTTTTCCCGCGCGCAGCCGCGTGCGCCGCCGTTCCTCCCGCCTTTTCTCATCCTTGCGCCCTTCGGACGCGGGCGCCGGGCGATAGGTGACGAGCGCGGTCTCTTTCTCCTTGCGCCAAAGCCGCGCGAAAAGGGACGGCTCGGCGCCGTAAGTGCGTTTGCAGGCGATGAAATCCCTGGTCTTCAAAGCTGGTCCTTCCCGGGGCTCACGTTCGACGCCCCGGCGCGGCGGGGGAGGGGGCGGCAAGGGCGCCTTCGAGACGAGACTGGCGCGATTCGTCAGGGGCGGGGCCGATCGCCCCGCCGCCGAGCTCGTCGCAGGTTTTGAGCTTGGCGACGACATCGGCGAAGGACAGGCAAGGCCGCTCGGCGATCGCGCGCCGCAAGGAGTCGATCAGCATGGCCGGATGGCGGCGCGCGTCTTCGTCCATGGCGCGCCGCGCCGCGAGCCTTGCTTCGAGCAGTTGCAGGCGGAGAATGGCCGGGTTGCCGACGCTCGGATCCGGAACGGGAAAGGCGAGAGAGAGGCTAAGCGGATACATGGAGGAACGCCCTTTCGACACAATCCGCTTTTTCGCCAGCGCCGACCGCGCCTTCTCATACAGCCACGCCGGCCTTTTGCGAAACTTGCCGCCGCGCTTCAAGCCTCGCGACAGCTTCCGCGCGGAGGATGAGGCATCGTTGACGGAGACGATGCGATGCCCCACGAAATCCTGAAAGCCATGCGAGCGCTGCGCGAAGACCTGCGCCAGCGCCTGTTGCAGTCGCCAGAATATCGCGCCCTCCTCGCGCTCGACCGTTCGATCGAGGAAATCGGGATGATCATGGGCGCCCTTGCGCCGCCGATTCCCGAAGCTACGGTCGAGGACGTTCCGGCGTCCGAGCCGGCTGTCGAGGCGCCGCAACAGGCGGCGGCCGGGCGTTCCAGCGGCATTGCCTCCGCCTTCGCCGAAACGCTCGCCGCCAAAATAGACCAGCGTCATGGCGCTCGCGTCGCCGTCCGCGCGATTACGGGCTGAAATCTCGAGCGAAAATTAACGTCGGCGGGAGATGGTTCGTCGCGACGAAACGTGACGGACATCGCGATGGAGCGCAAAAATCATCCGTCTGGACTCCTTGTGCCGGGCGGACCTCGACGCGCCGGCGCCGACGGATCACGAGAAGTTGATCGCGGCGACGCTCCTGGACTGCCTGCGCGAACTGCACGCCGCCGCCGCGCGCATGGCGCGAAAAAGAGGCGAAGCAAACACGCTGCATCTCGTTCGGTCGGACCGATCGACCCCGCCAGCCTCGCGCAAGCCACGATCGGAAGACTTTTCGCCGCCGCCGCCGTTCGCCACAACGCCGCCGGCCCAAGGCGTGATGCGATCACGGTCGAGGAGGGGCGATGAGCACGTTCACCGATTACATGACGGTCGCCAACAATCTGACCCGCTATCAGACGATGACGGCGTCGGACCCCACAGTCGCCCAGGCGACAAAATATTTCCAGGCCAATATCGGCTCGATCGCGACGCCGGCGCAGCTGGTTGGGAACGCCCGGGTCTTCAATTATGTGATGAACGCCTTCGGGCTGGGGAGCATGACCTACGCCAAGAGCCTGATTCAAAAGGTTCTCGAGCAGGGAATTTTGAACCCGGCGGCGCTGGCCAATACGCTCAACAATCCGAAAATCCTCGCCCTGGCCCAGACGTTCAACTTCCCGCTTTATGGCGCCGATACGACCAAGACGACCGCCGCGACCTCCGACGTCGTCAACCGCTATGTGATGCAGACGCTGGAAACCAATCAGGGCCAGCAGAACCCAGGCGTTCAGCTTGCGCTTTATTTCCAGCAGAACGCCTCCAAGATCACCAACGGTTATTCGATTCTCGCGGACAAGAATCTTCTGACGGTGGTGCAGGCCACACTGGGGATTTCGCCCTACACCTCCTCGGAAAACATCGATCTCCAGGCAAAGCAGCTCGACAAGCTGCTCACTTATTCGGATTTCCAGAACCCGGCCAAGGTGCAGAATTTCCTTGAGCGATTCGCCGCGCAATATGACATCAACAATCCTTCGTCTTCCAATGGTTCGGCCAACTCGGCCGCCACAACCTTGTTCAGCGCCTCATCCAGTTCGGCCGCCGGCATTAGCGTCAATCTGCTGATGAGCATGCAGAATCTCAAGCTGGGCGGCCTCTGAGTGCCAAGCATCGGGCATGACGCGCCAGCCGCGCGCGCTTTCTTCGCCGCGGGCGTACGCGCCCATGCTGCGGGGCGAATCGAGGAAGGGATCGCGGCGATCGACGCAGCCTTGCGGATCGAACCGGATTTCCCCGAGGCGCTGAGCTTCGCCGGATTTATCCTGCAGGAGCGCGGCCATGGCGCAGGTGCGCTGCGCTTTTATGAGCGCGCCCTCTCTCTGCGGCCCACAGACGCCACGACTTGGTTCAATCGCGGCAATCTCCTCTATGGCGCGCGAAAATTGGAGGAGGCGCGCAGAAGCTTCGCGCGGGCCTGCGCCCTGCGGCCGGACGCCGCTGGCTATCATTGCAACCACGGCGCCGCCCTCTATGAGCTGGGGCGTCTTTCCGAGGCGGCCGAAATCTACCGCCGCGCTCTCGCGCTCGATCCGCGTTTGCCGCAGACGGCGCTCAATCTCGGCAACGCCCTGATGCGCCTGGGCCGCTATCGCGAGGCGCGCGAGGCCTATTCGCGCGCGGCCGCGCTGAAACCCGATTACGCCCTGGCTCTTTGCGGGCTCGGCATCGCCGCCAAGGAGCTCGGCCGCTTCAGCGAGGCTATGCGCGCCTTCGACAAGGCGCTGGAGCTGGATCCGAATTCGGAGGAAGCCCTGAGCAACCGGGGTTGTCTGCAACTCCAGCTTGGCGATTTCGCGTCGGGCTGGGAGGGCTACGAATATCGCTGGAGCCGAGGCCAAAGGCCCGTGCCGATTTCACCCGCGCGCTTCGACCTTTCGACTTTGGCACGTCTCGCTGGACGCAGAATTCTCGTGGTCAACGATCACGGTCTCGGCGACACGATCCAGTTCTTCCGCTATGTCGTCCTGCTCGCGCGGGCGGACGCCGAAGTGACGTTCGCCGGACCACGCAAAATGTGGCGGCTGCTGTCCTCGTCGGGCGCCAGGGTGAACTGGCGCGAGGAGAGCGATGTCTCCGGCGATTTCGACGATGTCCTGGCCATTTCCTCCCTGCCGCGCGCCTGTCAGACGAGGCTGGCGACCATCCCCGCGCCGACGCCCTATCTTTTCGCAGAAGGCGAACGCGTCGAATTTTTCCGTGCGCGTTTGGCGGGCGAGGGCGTCAAAATCGGTCTGAATTGGCGCGGAAACGTCGATTTTCGCGTCGATCCGCGCCGTTCCATTCCGCCCGAAGCCTTTTTGCCGCTGACGAGCCTGAAAGGCGCGCGGCTGATCAACCTGCAGAAGGGCGTCCGCGCGGAGGAGTTGCCGGGGGCCCTCGCGTCGAGGCTCGAAAACCTGGGCGAAAACCATGATTCGGGGCCGGACGCCTTCATCGACACCGCCGCGATCATCGCCAATCTCGATCTCGTCGTGACCTGCGACACTTCCATGGCGCATCTGGCGGGCGCGCTCGGCCGCCCGGTTTGGGTCGCCCTGCGCCATATTTCGGAATGGCGCTGGATGGTCGGGCGGGAGGATTCGCCCTGGTATCCCTCCATGCGCCTGTTTCGCTGCCGGGAGGGCGAAGATTGGACGGCTCCTTTGGGCGACATAGCCGACCAGATCGAGCGCCTCTGAGCCCGCGCGGCGGGCGGACGTTTGGCTTATCATGTACGTATCTATCTGAAAAATAGTGGAATAAAATATTTCGTCGGCCAATGAGACCGCACCGCAGCAATTTTTTTCAAAAACCAGCTTGACGTCTCTTCGTGGGTAGTTTTATAAGCCGTTCATCGACGGCGTCGCCGCGGGGAAAGCGGCGGAGCGCTGGCGCGTCTTCATTTGAGCCTTGAGGGGTTCGCTGGCTGGTTA
>JAKAJL010000039.1 GCA_021813805.1 Pseudomonadota bacterium
ACGCCCGCCGCGGATGTAGTGGCAGGCGCTTTTTTTTGCGGCTCTGATTCCCGGATTGTTGGTTGCCAAAAAAGAACGGCTCAAAAGCCAAAAAATAAGCCGTTGTTTTTCTGGTGTGTTATGGCGCACCCGAAGGGATTCGAACCCCTGGCCTCTGCCTTCGGAGGGCAGCGCTCTATCCAGCTGAGCTACGGGTGCCTGGCGGCCTGTTTAGCCGATGCCCTGCGCTTCGGCAAAACAAATTTGCGCGGCCTTCCGGCGACTTGAACCTGCCTCTTGGGGAGGCGCGGGGCTTGGCTTATAAAAGGCGTCCGTCGCGCGACTGCGGCTCCCTCGAAACGATGCGCATGACCGACGCTCGCAAAACCCTCGCTCCCGGCGACCATGTCTTTCTCGTCGATGGCTCGAATTTCATCTTTCGCGCTTTTTTTCAGTCGATCCGCCAGGACCGGAAATACAACTACCGCGCCGACCGGCTCCCCACCGGCGCGGTGCGGCTGTTCTGCGCGAAATTGCTGCAATTCGTCCGCGACGGGGCGGCGGGGGTCCATCCCACCCATCTCGCCATCATTTTCGACAAGAGCGAGAATTCCTTCCGCAAGGAAATCTATCCCCCTTACAAGGCCAATCGCGCCGAGCCGCCGGAAGACCTCGTGCCGCAATTTCCATTGTTTCGCGCGGCGGTGCGCGCCTTCGGCCTGGAGCCGGTGGAACAGGACGTTTACGAGGCCGACGACCTGATCGCGACTTACGCGAAGCAGGCGACCGAAGCCGGCGCCGACGTCACCATCATTTCCGCCGACAAGGATCTGATGCAGCTCGTGCGCCCCGGCGTCTCCATGTATGACCCGGCGTCGGGCGAGCGCGAGGAACGCAAGATCGGGCGCGAGGAGGTCATCGCCTATTTCGGGGCGCCGCCGGAAAAGGTTGTGGACATTCAGGCTTTGGCCGGCGATTCCACCGACAATGTGCCGGGCGCCCCCGGCATCGGCCTCAAGACCGCCGCGCAACTCATCAATGACTATGGCGATCTCGACACATTGATCGCCCGCGCCGGCGAGATCAAACAGAACAAGCGGCGGGCGACCCTGACCGACCCGGAGGTGGTCGAGAAGGTGCGCCTGTCCAAAAGGCTGGTGCGGCTCGTCGATGACGTGAAGGTCAAAACGCCGCTCGACGACCTGCGCCTTCATCAGCCTGACGGAAAGACCCTGGTCGCCTTTCTCAAGGCGATGGAGTTCACCACCATAACCCGGCGTGTCGGTGAATTGTTCGATGTCGATGTCGCGGCCGTCGATCCCGATCCAGCTTTTGTCGGCGCTAATGGCTGGCGCGGCCGCGGCGGCGACGTCGCGCCGCCCGCGCCCGAAGAGCCGGAAGGGGCGCCGGCGCCACCCGGCGACGCGCCGACGCTCACGCCCGCAGCTTTGGCCACGGCTCGCGCCGAAAAGGCTGCGGCGGCGGCAGTGGAGCGCGACAAATATGTCCGCGTTTCCTCGCTCGACGAGCTGGAAGGCTGGATTGCCCAAGCCTTCGACGCGGGCTTCGTCTGTTTCGACACCGAAACCGATTCGCTCGATCCAATGCAGGCCAATCTGGTGGGCGTCTCGCTGGCGCTGGCGCCCAACCGCGCCTGCTATATCCCGCTCGGCCACTTGACGGCGGGGGCGCAGGACTTGTTCGGCGGCGGCGATCTGGCGCCAGGACAGCCTCCCCTGCGCGAAACGCTCGATCTGCTGCGCCCGCTCCTCACCGCGCCCTCGGTGGTGAAAATCGCGCAGAACGTCAAATATGACTGGCTGGTGCTCGCACAGCACGGGATCGAGGTCGCGCCGGTCGAGGACACGATGTTGGCCTCCTATGCGCTCGACGCCGGGCTCAATGGCCATGGCATGGATGAATTGTCGGTCAAATTTTTGGGCCACAAGCCGATCGCCTTCAGCGAGGTCGCCGGTCAGGGCAAGAGTTTCATCGGTTTCGCGCGCGTGCCGCTGGACAAGGCGACCGAATATTCGGCGGAAGACGCCGACGTGACCTTGCGCCTGTGGGACGTGCTGCGCGCGCGACTCGTCGCCGAGGGCATGACGACGGTTTACGAGACCTTGGAGCGGCCGATGCCGGTCGTGCTGGCGCGCATGGAGCAGCGCGGCATTTGCATCGATCGCGCGGTTTTGTCCCGGCTGTCCGGCGAATTCGCCCAGGACATGGCGCGGCTGGAGGCGGAAATCCAGGAACTTGCCGGGGAAAATTTCAACCCTGGCTCGCCCAAGCAGCTTGGCGACATATTGTTCGGAAAATTCGGCTTTCCCGGCGGAAAGAAAACCGCGACCGGCGCCTGGTCCACCTCGGCGAGCGTGCTGGACGATCTCGCCGAACAGGGCAATGAGCTGGCCGCGCGGGTTCTGGACTGGCGTCAGGCGCAGAAATTGCGCTCGACCTATGCCGAGGCGCTGCCGCGCTTCGTTCATCCGCGCACCGGGCGGGTCCATACGTCCTATTCCCTGGCGGCGACCTCGACCGGGAGGCTGTCGTCGTCTGAGCCCAATCTGCAGAATATTCCGGTGCGCAACGAGGCTGGGCGCAAGATTCGCCGCGCTTTTGTCGCCAACCCCGGCCAAAGCCTGATCTCGGCGGATTATTCCCAGATCGAGCTGCGTCTGCTCGCCCATGTCGCCGACATTCCTCAGCTCAAACAGGCTTTCGCCGAAGGCAAGGACATTCACGCGATGACGGCCTCGGAGATTTTCGGCGTCCCGGTCGAGGGCATGCCCTCGGAAATCCGGCGCCGCGCCAAGGCGATCAATTTCGGCATCATCTACGGCATTTCCGCCTTCGGCCTCGCCAACCAGCTCGGCATTTCGCGGGAGGAGGCGGGCGCCTTCATAAAACTCTATTTCGAGCGTTTTCCTGGCATACGCGCCTATATGGAGGCGACGAAAAAGCTCTGCCGCGACCAGGGCTATGTCACCACGCTATTCGGGCGCAAATGCCATTATCCGCGGATCGCTTCGAGCAACGCCTCGGAACGCGCTTTCAACGAGCGCGCGGCCATCAACGCCCCGCTGCAAGGATCGGCGGCCGATATCATCCGCCGCGCCATGATCCGCATGGACGCGGCTTTGGAGCGAGCGAAGCTGCGGGCGCAAATGCTGCTGCAGGTCCATGACGAACTGGTGTTCGAGGCCCCGGAGTCCGAGGTCGAGGCGACGATCAGAATCGTGCGCGAGGTGATGGAGCAGGCGGCGCTACCCGCCGTGCAGCTTTCGGTTCCGCTGCTGGTCGAGGCGCGCGCGGCGGGCAACTGGGACGAAGCGCATTAAAGTCCTTTGGACAAGAATGTTCGCGCCGCGCCAGGTGGGAAGTTTTCAATTCGTCCGGCGACGCCAAAGCCCCGAGCGCGATAGAAACGTTCCGCCGTGGGGCTGAACGTGTCGAGATAAATCCCCACGCCGTCTTTTTCGCGCGCGTAAGTCTCGGCTTCCTCCAGCAGGGCGCGGCCGACGCCTTTGCCGCGCCAGTCGGGCGCGACGAAAAATTGCGCGACATAGAGCCAGCGCCAATGGATCACGCCCTTGATTCCGCCGATCCAGCCGCCCGAAGCGTCATGCGCGGCGAGCGCGAAAGGACTTTCGTCGCGCGGGCCGAAGGCGGCGGCGACGTCCTCGGCCAGGCGCGCCGCGGTCTCGACGCCCGCGCCGGGTCCCGTCTCGCGCGCGATGCGAAAGGATTTGGGTTCGGACGCGATTTGGGTCATTGATCCCGGAATGAAAAAAAACCTGTGTTTCGCCTTGGCAGTCTGGCTCCTGGCGCCGTCGGGCGCAAGCGGGGCGCCTGATTGCGCCGCGCCGGTTTCGGTCGCCGCGCCGCTCGAAGGGCCTTTGCAGCCCGCGAGCCGGGTGAAGGATTTGCGCGTCACGCTGCGGGATTGCCGTCGTCAGGACCGCGCGGAGGTTCTGGCGATCCGTACACTGAGCGTGGATGGTGAGGATCTGTTGCTGGCGGTGGACCCGGAAAAGTTGACTACGCGACTGGAGCGCGCCGCCTGCTGGACCTGCGCGCCGACCACGCCCGACGCTCAAAGCCAAACCCGCTTCCTGCGGGCGGTGCAGGGCTACTCCAATGCGCCGGGCAAAAAACTCCCCGCGGGCGCGACCTGGTTCGACAATGCCGGGCTCATTCATGGGCGCAGCGGCGGCGCTTTTCTGACCGGCGACCTCTGCCCGTCGCATCGTCCGCTCGACCGCGCTTTCCTGACGTCGCTGGAAGGCGGCGGCGGGACCCCGATCGCGCTGGCGATCAGCGGGCTATGGATCAGGCAGCACGCGGATGATTTTCTCTGGCTGCGGCGCGAGAAGGCGGAAAAGCGGCTCGACATCGCCTTCGTCAACCATTCCGACCGCCATCCCTACCGTCCCGGACTGCCCGACGCCCATAATTATCTGCTCATGCGGGGCGTGGACATGCGGCAGGAAATTTTTGAGGTCGAGCGCCTGCTGATCGCGAATGGCGAAGTTCCCAGCGTCTTTTTCCGTTTTCCGGGGCTGATTTCCGACCGCGCTACGATGGACGCCGTACGCGACGCCTTTCTGATCCCTTTGGGCGCGCAGTCCTGGCTCGCCTTGACGCCCGTCGCGCCGCCGGCCGCGGTCGTCCTGGTCCATCCCAATGGCAACGAGCCTTTCGGCCTGAAGGTTTTCGAGCATTTGCGCCACGCCGGGAGACTGCCCGCGCCCTACCGACCAATCAGCGAGGCGCCATAAAAAAGGACCTGCGCCGGGCGGGTCCGTTCCGCTTGCACCCCCAGACCTGAATCAGCCGCAGAAGACGACCTTGCGTTTCGTTGCGCGTTGCGCCGATTTGTCGCCGATCAGGTGATGGTCCGACATCGCATGTGGGTTGGCTTCGCACTGGTCGACGCGCGGCTCCTGCCCCGCCGATCGTCCATCGGGCGCGAAATATTGTGTCGGCAAGGCGTTTTGCTCCAGAGCGACGGCAAGCACGATCGGCGCCGGATTTTGGCGCGCGGCGAGCTTCGGCGCGGGGGCATGGGCGGCGACATAAGCCAGGCCCGACGCCAACGCCAGAACGAGGCCAAAACGAAGCATTTGTCGTTCCAAACCCTGCATGGCCAACTCTCCCCGAATACGAACCTCCGGGGGCTAAAACGCCGCGGCCGCAAAAAAGTTCAAAAAAATTTTGTCGTGGCCTATTTGCAACGCTCTTTTAGCCATTATGCTCGCGGCGGCGGGGATCGGCGAAGGTCGGAGTAAGCGAATGACGCCAGAAGACGCTGCCAAAACAAAAAGAAAAGAAAATCCAGCAATTCAGCCGCATGGTTGGATGGCGATCTGCGACGACCAGGCGGCGCGCATCGTCGACCATTCCGCTAATCTTGCCGATTTGTTCCCCGAGCGCGCGGGCGGATTTTTCGGCCTCGCCTTGCGGGATCTTGTCGGTTCGGCGACCGCCCATCTTCTGCGCAATGGCCTGTCGCGCGCCGGCGAGGCGCCGCGCCCGACCCTGGCGCCCCGCCAGCCCATCCCCAGCCTTCCCGGCCTGTACGATTTCGCGGTCCATGCCGCGGGCGAACTGACCATCATCGAATTCGAGACCGCCGCCGAGGCCGATCCTTTCGCGCTGGACCGCCTCCGCACGCTGATCGACCGGCTGGCGGCGGCGCGGGGCCTGAATCGGCTGATGACCCTGGCGGCGCGGCTCATCCAGGCCATGCTGCAATGGGATTGCGTCACCATCCTGCGGCTGGACCTCGGCGGCCCGCGCGTCCTTGCCCAGCAGAAACGGCTGACCTGGCCGGACGCCGAGGCCAACGCACAACTTTGCGCCGATTTTCTGGAAAAAGCGCTGGCCGATCTTCGCGCGGCGCGGCTGCGCTTCGTCGCCGACGTCGCCGCCGCGCCGGTGGGCCTTGCCGGCGACAGCCGACCGGATCTCCGCATGGCTTTCCTGCGCGCCGCGACGCCCGACGAAATTTTGCGCGCGCGCGCCGCGGGTTGCGCCGCGTTGCTCTCCTTGCCAATTCGTGTCGAAGGCGAATTATGGGGCCTTTTGCTTGCTCATGACCGCGGCGCGAGAAAAATGACGATCGACGAACGCGCGGTTTTTGATCTGTTGGGCGATTATCTCTCGCTGTCGGTCCAGGCGGCGCTGGCGCGCGAGGCCGCCGACGAATTCCACCGCCGGCCCGCGCTTTAGCGCATTCGCGACGAACGCGAGTTCAGCGAGCGTGCGCTGGCCTTCTGGTTTCTCGCGCATATTCGTCTGCGAAATCCGGGGCCGCTTTTCCGGAACATTCGCCAAGCTCAAGCGGCGGCGCCGCAGCATTTCTTGTATTTCTTGCCCGATCCGCAGGGGCAGGGGTCATTGCGGCCGGGCTGCGGCCCGCGCACGACAGTCTCGCCCTTCATCGGCAATTCCCTGGCGAAGCGCCAGCGCCCTTCGCCGTCGCGTTGGAACAGCGAACGCTCGCGATGGGCGAGTTTCTTGCCGTCGCGGTTGAAATGGGCGGTGAAGGTCACCACGCCCGTCGAATCGCCGGTCTCGCCGCCTTCGGTCGCGACAATGTCGAGGCCGAGCCATTCCGATTTCTTGGCCCAGTCGCCGGTCGCGGCGCGGTCGAAATCGTGACGCTGGTCCTCGGCGAGGGTTTCGAAAAGATAGTCGATATTGGAGGTCGCGAAGGCGCTATAGCGCGAGCGCATCAGGGCTTCCGCCGTCGGCGGATTCTTTTCGCGCGCGAGATAGGGTCCGCAGCAGGCGGAAAAGGCCAGCTTGTCTTGCGCGCCGGCGCGGCAGGGGCAGATGTCCTCGGTCATGACGCGGCTTTTAGCCGATTTCGCGCGCTATGCAATCACGAGAACAGGCTGGAAGGATCATTTCGCCTTGTTGAAAGCGTCGGTCGGCAGGTCGCCGTAAGGGGACGGCGCGGCGGGGGCTGGGGCGGCGGCCGGCTGCATGGCGGGCGGCGCCGGCATTGCGGCAGGCTCTTGCGGCGCGACTGGCGCTGGCGGAGGGATTGCTTCGGCGGCGGGCTGCTCGGACGCCGGCTTGCCCTTGGCCGCGTCGTCCGGCGCGGCTGCGGGCTTTTCCTGTTGGGGAATCGGGCCGTGGTAGATGCCGAGCTTGGCCGCCTCGGCCTTGTCGACGCATTTGTTTTTCGATTTCCACAGGAACTGCCCGCGCGGACATTGCGTCGCCGCGCCCGGCGTCGCGAGCGCCGCGACAAGGCCCGAGGCCGCGAGCAGGGACCACAAAGCGCGACGAGGCGCCGAAGAAGGTTGAAAGGCTTGTCTCATTCGATCCGGAACCGCGCAAACCACGCCTTGTCGCAAGTTGAGGTGACCGAAATATGGCCGCTTCGTCAAGCGATTCGCGCCGCCCGCTCTTGCCTTTTCGCCGCGCGGGCCGCATAGGGCGCGTCAAATCCCGCCTCACCGAAAGAGAGCTTCTCCCATGGGTTTCAAATGCGGCATCGTCGGCCTGCCCAATGTCGGCAAGTCGACCTTGTTCAATGCTCTGACGCAGACCGCCGCGGCCCAGGCCGCCAATTATCCCTTCTGCACCATCGAGCCCAATGTCGGCGACGTCGCCGTGCCGGACGAGCGCCTCGACGCGCTGGCGAAAATCGCGGGCTCCAAGGAGATCATCCCGACGCGGCTGACCTTCGTCGATATCGCGGGGCTGGTGCGCGGCGCCTCCAGGGGCGAGGGCCTCGGCAACCAGTTTCTCGCCAATATCCGCGAATGCGACGCCATCGCCCATGTCGTGCGCTGTTTCGAGGACGGCGATATAACCCACGTCGAAGGCGGCGTCGATCCGATCCGCGACATCGAGACCATCGAGACGGAGTTGATGCTGGCCGATCTCGAATCGCTGGAAAAGCGCGTGGTCAATCTGGAAAAGAAGGCGCGCGGCGGCGACAAGGACTCCAAAGAACTGCTCGACCTCGTCAACCGCTGCCTCATCCTGCTGCGCGAGGGCAAGCCGGCGCGCGCGGTGGACATTTCCGCCGACGAGCGCGGGGCGTTCGCCCAGCTCGGCCTGCTGTCGTCCAAGCCCGTGCTTTATGTGTGCAATGTCGAGGAAACGGCTGCGGACATGGGCAACGACTTTTCCAAAAAGGTCTTTGCGCGCGCAGCGGAGGAAGGCGAGGTCGCGGTGGTGGTCTCGGCCAAGATCGAGAGCGAGATCGCGGTCATGGCGGCGGAAGACCAGAAGGATTTTCTCGAAGCCGTGGGGCTCAAGGAGCCCGGCCTCAATCGCGTGATCCGCGCGGGCTATGGCCTGCTGCATCTGATCACTTATTTCACCGTCGGCCCCAAGGAGGCGCGCGCCTGGACCATCGAAAAGGGCACAAAAGCCCCGGCTGCGGCGGGCGTGATCCACACCGATTTCGAGAAGGGTTTCATCCGGGCCGAAACCATTGCTTTCGACGATTATGTCGCCTGCAAGGGCGAGGCCGGCGCGCGCGAGGCGGGAAAATTCCGGCTCGAAGGCAAGGATTATACTGTGGCGGACGGAGACGTGCTCCATTTCCGCTTCGCCAATTGACGTGTATTTCGGCGCTTCGCCAAAAAGCTCCGGCGCGAAAATCCCGTGGGGATTTTCGCGCCGGTCTGATTCGTTTCGACGCTCGCGATCAGCCCTCTTCGTCGGTCTCGATATCGCCGTCGATGAGGTCGGATACGTCGTCGTTATCTTCCTCTTCTTCTTCTAGGAAGGTGTCGTCCGCCGTGTCGTCGCCGAGATCGACATCGTCCTCGACGGCAGGGGCGGCCTTGTCGTCTCCAGCGTCGGCGTCTTCAAGCGAGACCATTTCCGGCCCCGCCTCGGGCAGATCGGACTCGTCGTCGTCAGCCGCCGCGGCGCGGGCCGCCACCCGGGCGGCAACCGGCGGTTGGAATGTCGCGCCGCATTTCGGGCAGAGGATGGGATCGCGGTTGAGATCGAAGAATTTCGCGCCGCAATTCTGACACTGCCTTTTGCTGCCGAGTTCCGGTTTCGCCACGTTTGCTATCCTCTTGATCGTTTTCCGCTAGAGTTGATGGCGATTTGGTTGAATCGCAATCGACTCTGGATTCCTTGGCTTTCGCGGCGCTTTCGCGAACCGAAGGTCCGCGGCAGCGAATAACCGGCATCCACTCTTTCGCACGCCGCTCTAGCGGCCTGGAGGGTCGAGTTATTCGCGCGGCGTGGCGCTGTCAATCCGTTTCGACAGCGAAAACGCCGTTCCTTGGCGCGGCTACAGCCGGCCGGGCCGCGCTCAGCGCTCCAGTTCGGAATCCCAGTACAGGAAATCGTTCCAGGTCTTGTGCAGTTCGCTGTTGGCCTGGGGCAGCCGGCGCGCGATCATGTCCAGCTGATAGGGCGTCGGCTCGAAGGGCGCGCGCTTCAGTTTCAGCCCGGCCTGTTTCGCGGTCATGTCGGCCTTGAGCAGATTGTCGCGCTGGCAGCAGGTCACGATATTGCCCCAGGTCGTCGCGCCGCCTTTGCAGCGGGGAAGGACGTGATCGAAGGTCAGATCCTTGGCCAGAGCTTTGTCGCCGCAATATTGGCAGGTGAATTCGTCGCGCAGGAACACATGATAGCGGGTGAAGGCCACGGTCTTGCGGCGGTGATACGTCTTGAGCGCGACGACGGAAGGGACCTCGAAGGATTGGGTGGCGGAGCGCACGACCACGTCTTCATAGGTCGCGATCGGATTGACCCGGCCCTTGATCAGCGCGACCAGCGCATCCTGCCAGCTCCAGATCGACAAAGGCGCCCAGCTCACCGGCTGCATGTCGGCGTTGAGGACAAGCGTGCGCAGATTGGCGATGGCCGCGTTCATGCGCGCCTCCGTGAAACCGCCGCGAATCGCGCATGGCGGCCAACACGGCCTTTGGAGGGAGAAAGGATTTGCCGGGGCGCGGCGCCGTAGCCCGCTGTTTCCGCATCGGACGCCCCGCGGCGCCTATGCAGAAACGCGGCGGTCACGCCGCCCTCCCTTTCCAGCGAGGCGCAAGCGGAAGGGTCGACTCCGAGGCGGGGCGCGCGGCTCCATGCGGAAGCCGCCGCGAATGTTCCGACCGAGCGTGACCTTTCATTGGCCATCTCCTCAGAAAACGACTCAAAGGCCGAGCCGATTTTCAAGCGCGGATAATCTATATGCCGGATGACGCCCTTGTGAAGGCGCCCCCGGTCTTTTTCGAAAAAGCGGTCGTCTTATCGCGTCGGGATCGGAGTTCCGCTGCGATAGTCGTAAAAGCCGCGCTGGGTTTTCCGGCCGAGCCAGCCCGCCTCGACATATTTCACCAGCAGGGGGCAGGGCCGGTATTTCGAATCGGCGAGGCCTTCATGCAGGACCTGCATGATCGACAGGCAGGTGTCGAGGCCAATGAAATCGGCGAGCTGCAGGGGGCCCATCGGGTGGTTGGCGCCCAGGCGCATGGCGGTGTCGATGGCGTCGACCGTCCCGACGCCCTCATAGAGCGTATAAATCGCCTCGTTGATCATCGGCAGCAGGATGCGGTTGACGATGAAGGCGGGGAAATCCTCCGACACCGTGACCGTCTTGTGCAGCGACTCGATGAAGGTCCGCGCGGCGGCGAAGGTTTCGTCGTCGGTGGCGATGCCGCGAATCAGCTCGACGAGTTGCATACGAGGCACCGGATTCATGAAATGAATGCCGATGAAACGATTCGGCCGGTTGGTCGTCGAGGCGAGCCGGGTGATCGAGATCGACGAAGTATTGGTCGCGATGATCGCGCCTTCCTTGAGCGGCAGACAGACTTCCGACAGGATCTTGCGCTTGACTTCCTCGTCCTCTGTCGCCGCCTCGATGACGAGATCGCAGGAGGCCAGATCCTCGAAGGTCTTGGCAGGCTTGATCCGAGCGAGCGCCGCGGCCTTGTCCGCCGCCGTCATGGCCTCGCGCTCGACCAAACGGCTCAGGCTTGCGTCGACCTTGCCGATCGCCGTTTGAATCCGGCTTTCGGAAATGTCGTTCAGAAGGACCTCGAAGCCGCCCGACGCGCTGACCTGCGAGATCCCGCTGCCCATCTGGCCAGCTCCGACCACGCCGATTTTACGAATTTCGAAAGTCATGACCATTTCCCGAGCGGCGTGAGTGAACGGCGGCGATCATAGGGCACAATCGCCACCCCCGCATTGAGTCTATTTGCCAACTTTCGCCAGTTCCTCCTTCAGTTCCGGCAAAGCGGCGTAAAGATCGGCGACGAGGCCGTAATCTGCGACCTGGAAGATCGGGGCCTCTTCGTCCTTGTTGATGGCGACGATGACCTTGGAATCCTTCATCCCGGCGAGATGCTGGATCGCGCCGGAAATGCCGACGGCGATGTAAAGCTCCGGCGCCACCACCTTGCCGGTCTGTCCGACCTGCCAGTCGTTCGGCGCATAGCCGGCGTCCACGGCGGCGCGCGACGCGCCCATGGCCGCGCCGAGCTTGTCGGCGATCGGCTCGATATAGGTCTTGAAATTCTCGGCGTTCTGCATCGCGCGGCCGCCGGAAATGATGATTTTCGCCGAGGTCAGCTCCGGGCGGTCGGAAACCGCCAAGGTCTCGCTCTTGAACGCCGACAGGCCGCCGTCGGCGGGCGGGTTGACCGCCTCGACCGGAGCGGAGCCGCCTTCTCCGGTCGCGGCGAAGGTCGAGGTCCGCACGGTGATGACCTTTTTGGCGCCGCTGGCCTGAACCGTTTGGACGGCGTTGCCGGCATAGATCGGCCGCTCGAACGTGTCGGGCGAAATCACCTTGGTGATTTCCGACACCTGCGCCACGTCGAGCAGCGCCGCCACACGCGGCAGGACATTCTTGCCGGTCGAACTCGCCGGCGCGACGATGGCGTCGTAATTCGGCGTCAGCGAAACGATGAGATCGGCGAGAGCCTCGGCCATGCCGTGCGAAAAAGCGTCGCCGGAAACCGTCAGCACCTTTTCCACGCCCGCGAGTTTTGACGCCGCCTGGGCGGCGTCGCCACCGCCGGCGACCAGAATATGCACCGGTTCGCCGAGCGCGGCGGCTGCGGTCAAGGCCTTGGCGGTGGCGTCGTTGAGATGGCCGTTATGCACTTCGGCCAGGAGGAGAGTGGTCATCAGAACGCCCCCGCGTCTTTCAGTTTCGCCACCAGCTCGGCGACCGAGCCCACTTTCACGCCGGCCTTGCGGGTCGGCGGCTCCGCGGTCTTGAGCACTCTTAGCCGCGGCGCCGGGTCGACGCCGTAATCGGCAGGGGTCTTCTCGAGAATAGGCTTCTTCTTTGCCTTCATGATATTGGGCAGCGAAGCGTAGCGCGGCTCGTTGAGGCGCAGGTCGGTGGTCACCACCGCCGGCAGTTTGAGCGTCACGGTCTGCAAACCGCCATCGACCTCGCGGGTCACGTCCACCGAGCCGTCGGCCAGTTCGACCTTGGAGGCGAAGGTGCCCTGGCCCCAGCCGAGCAAAGCGGCGAGCATCTGGCCGGTCTGGTTGGAATCGTCGTCGATCGCCTGCTTGCCGAGGATGATCAGGCCGGGCTGTTCTTCTGCTGCGACGGCCTTGAGGATTTTGGCGACGGCCAGGGGCTCGACGGTCTCGTCGGTCTTGACCAGCACGCCGCGGTCGGCGCCCATGGCGAGGCCGGTGCGCAGGGTCTCGGTCGCCTGCTGCGGGCCGATGGAAACGACGATGACCTCGGTCGCCTTGCCGGCTTCCTTCAGCCGCAGCGCCTCTTCGACGGCGATTTCGTCGAACGGGTTCATCGACATTTTGACATTGGCGAGCTCAACGCCAGACCCGTCCGTCTTCACCCTGATCTTCACATTATAATCGACTACCCGCTTCACGGGCACGAGGATTTTCATCGGCTTCGGCCTCCGGCAGCCCGCAGCCGGCCGCGCCGGAAACGGGCGTTACGCTTTCGCCTGAAAAGGAGCAAGGCGTTGGGACGCCGGCCGGCTCCAGGCGCAAGATGACAATTGAACCATCTGGTAGTCGCCGCAGTGCAGCAAGTCAACGGCGTCGCAGTCATGACTATGGCCAAGATCGGCCCATTCTAGCGGTTCTTTCCCGGCTTCCAGAGGATGTCGCCGGCGCCGTCATTATTGGCGATCCGCGCGGCGACGAAAAGGAAATCCGAAAGGCGGTTGATGAACTGCAGGGTGGGTTCGCCGACGCTTTCGCCCGAGGCGACGAGCGCCACCATCCGCCGTTCGGCGCGGCGGCAGACGGCGCGGGCGAGATGCAGGGCGGCGGCCGCGGCGGAGCCGCCGGGCAGGACGAAAGAACGAAGCGGAGCGAGGCGGGCGTTCAAGGCGTCGATCTCCTGCTCCAGCCGGACGACCTGCGTCGGCGCAATGCGCAGGGGCTCATAGCCGAGCGGTTTTTCGGAGGGCGGCGTCGCCAGATCGGCGCCGAGATCGAACAGGTCGTTCTGTATGCGTTCCAGCATGGCGTCGAGTTCGGGCATGGCGGCCGTGGACAGGCGCGCGAGACCGACAGCGGAATTGGCTTCGTCGACGTCGCCATAGGCTTCGACGCGCGTGTCGCATTTGGGGCGTCTTTCGCCGCTGGCGAGGCCGGTTGAGCCGTCGTCGCCGGTCCTGGTGTAGATCTTGTTCAGTTTCACCATGAAGACGCCGCTTTCTCAAAGGTCTCGATGGCGCGACAGCAAACAGGGCCGCGCCGGAAAGTAAATTGGAAAATCCGCCCATATTGCGAACGGCCGCCGCGGCCCGGCTCAGTCGGGCCTGATCAGGCGTTCGAGATAATCCAGCTCCTCGCGGGCGCGGCGGGGGTCGGCGAGGCGCCGGCGCAATTCTTCTAGCACTCTGCGCGCCCTTTGCGTCGCCGTGGGGTCGGCGCCCTGCTGACTGCCGGCGTTGCCGACCGACCCCTGGCTCTCGCGGCCCTGGTAGCCCCGCCCGCCCTGGCGTTTCTCGCCGTCCCGCCCGTTCCCTTCGGCCTGGGCCGCCGCCTCGGCGGCGCCCTTGCGCAATCCGTCGAGAGCGCGCGCTTGCGCGCTCAGGGCCGAGGCATCGTCGCCTTTGCGCAGCGCGTTTTCCGCCTGTTTCATGGCGGTCTCCGCCTCGGACAAGCCCTCGGAGCTTGAGCCCTTGGCGGCTTCCGCCTGTCGCTTCAGGGAGTCGAGCTTTTCGCGCAAATGCTGCTGACGTTGCGCGAGTTCGTCCCGGGACGACGTTCCCTGTCCTTCCTGGCCCTGCGACTCTTGGCCCTGGGACTCCTGGCCCTGGGACTCCTGGCTCTGCTGTTGTGCGCCGGAAGGCCGCCCGCCGGGCTGCGGGGCCTCGGATGCGTTGCGGCTCGCGCGGTCTTGCGAAAAAGTGTCATCGCGCAGCTTCTGCTGCTCGCGCATCATATTGTCGATGTCGCGTAGCGTCCGGCGGGCGCCAGCGGCCTGCGATGGACGCGCGTTGCGCATGTTTTCGAGCATGTCCTCCATGCGGTCGAGCATGCGCATGGCGGCGGCCTTGTCGCCTTCGCGGGCCGCCTCCGCCATGCGGTCGAGCATGGATTTGAAATCCTTCGGCGTGACCAGGCGGTTGTCGCCGTGCCCCGTATCTTGCGCCTGCCCCTGTTTCGCGGCCCTTTCCTGCATTGCGGCGAAATAGCGGTCGAGCGCCTTTTGCAAACGCGCGGTCAGTCGCGCGATCTCCTCGTTCGAGGCGCCGCTTTTCAGCGCGTCGCGCAGGGCCTGCTCGGCCGCCTTGAGGTCGCGCTCGGCCTGCGGAACGCCGCCTTCCTCGATATGCAGGGCCATTTGCCACAGCAGATCGACCACCGCCACAAGGTCGGCGTCGTTGCGGGCGTGGCGCAGCGAGTCATGGACGACGCGAAGTCCGAGATAGACGCCGAAATCGGGCGTGAAATATTCCGGCGACCGCATCAGCGCGTCGATCGCCGTGAGCACGTTGCCTTTCTGCCAGGCGTCGAGGGCGAGAATTCGCCTTTGCTCGACCAGCGCCAGCGCCAGCGGATTGGTGAAAACCTTGCCCGGAAGGACATAATGGCTGATGACGGCCCGGCCTTCATTGCCCGCGTCGTCGTGAACGGCGAGAGTGAGGTCGACCTGGGCGCCGGCATAGGGGCTGTCGCTCCAGTCGAGCGTGGTCGCGCCCTCGCCCAATCCGCCGGGTCCCGCCGGCAGTTCGAGCGATCCGCCGGGCGGCCGCACGAGAGGGTGGGCCGTCGCGGAGGTTTCCGTGGCCAGGGGCGTGGCGGTGGCTTCCGCGTCATGGGCGCCATAATCGTCCTCGATCCGGTAGCGCAGCTCGAACGAGCCACGGAGATTGGTCTTCGGCGCGGCGGTCGGGGTGATTTTCGGCGGCAGGTCGGGAATCGCCCTCAGGGCCAGGCTCGCGATTTCGCTTTGGCCAAGCCCCAACCTCAGGCGTGCGTCGCCGAGCAGCCGGAAGCGCCGCTCCTTTGATGTTTCGTCGTGATTGGCCGCTGGCTTCAAGGCGGCTATGCGGCCTTGAACGGCGACGCGCAGATTTGCGGCGTTGACGGCGCGCACGATAATGATCGAGCCGACCGGGGCGGAAATCGCGGCGTTGTCCTTCAGCGGCAGGACGATGGGCGGGCGTCCCGTGTAGGGCGGCGGATCGATCCAGGCGTCGATGCGCGAGGGCGCGCTCGCTTCCGCCTGAAGCCGCCAGTCGAAGGCGGCGGCGAGCCGCGCGTATTTCTCCGGCCCGGCGATGAAACCCATGACCAACAAAGAGATAACAGCCAGGGCGCCCAAGGCGTAGGGATCTTCCCGCCACAGGCGGGGCGCGGGCGCGATCGGCCGCAGCCGGGCGGCGCTCCGGGCCGCGCGGCGCTGATGAAGCCGCCACAGCGACGCCGTGCGCGGGTCGCCGTCATTGGCCAGATGGTCGGCGAGAGCCGCGGCCGGCGCGGCCGGGTCGCCGGCGTCCAGCGCGTCGCGCGCCTCCCCCGCGCCCGGCCAGGACAAGCCGCGCAGACGATAAAGCGCTGTGGCGAGAGCGGCCGCCAGCGCCGAAACGCCGAGAATGCGCGCCAGAGACGGCGCGCCAAGCCAGAGTCCGGTCCAACTCAGGGCGACGAAAAAGGCGATGACGAGCGCGGCAGGGAGCAAGGCGCGGGCAAGCCGCTCGAAGGCCAGCGCGCCCCAGGCCAAAAACGCCAGGCGGCGCGGCCGCGTCTCGCGCCAAGCCGCGACGCCGGCGCGGATTGCATTCCGGAAAGCCAGTAAAACGTCCTTCACGCGCCGGCGCCTCGATTGACCCGATGAGATTTCGCGCCGAAGGGAGGCTTCATGTCAACCAGGGCGGAACTTTGTCGAGCCCGATCAAACTCTCGTAATCGCCGCGCGGCCGGATCACCGCGCGCTTTTCGCCATCGACGAGGATTTCGGGAACGAGCAGGCGCGAATTATAGGTGCCGGCCTGGACCGCGCCATAGGCGCCCGCCGACATCACCGCCAGCAGGTCGCCGGGCCTGGGCTCCGGCAGATCGCGGCTGCGGGCGAGGAAATCCCCGGTTTCGCAAACCGGGCCGACGAGATCGGCCGTGATGCGCTTCGCGCCTTCGCCCGGCGCGACGACAGGGAAAATGTCATGATGCGCTTCATAAAGCGTCGGGCGGACAAGATCGTTCATCGCGGCGTCGACGACGATGAAATTTTTCGCCGCGCCATGTTTCACATAGATCACGCGGGTCACCAGGATTCCCGCGTTGCCGACGATCAGGCGCCCCGGCTCGAAGATCAGCTTTGTTTCCAATGGCTTGATATGGCGGCGCACGATTTCGGCATAAAGCTGGGGATGGTAGCTCGCCGGGTCGTCCCGCTCGGAATAGGGAATCCCTAAGCCCCCGCCGAGATCGACGTGATGGAGGGAATGGCCGTCGGCGCGCAATTGCCGCACGAAATCCGCCAGCAGCGCGAAGGCGTTGTCGAAGGGCGCGAGATCGGTGATCTGCGAGCCGATATGCATGTCGACGCCGGCGACGTCGATTCCGGGAAGTTTCGCGGCCCGAGTGTAAACCTCGCGGGCGACGGAAATGGGGATGCCGAACTTATTTTCCGATTTTCCGGTCGAGATTTTGGCGTGGGTCTTCGCATCCACATCCGGATTGACGCGAATCGCGATCTTGGCGGTCTGGCCACGCGCCGAGGCGATCTGGGCGATGCGCTCCAGCTCGGGCTCGGATTCGACATTAAAACAGAGGATGCCGTAGTCGAGCGCCAGCGCGATCTCGCGGTCGGTCTTGCCGACGCCCGAAAAAGTGACGCGTTCGCCGGGAATTTTCGCCGCCTGCGCGCGGCGCAATTCGCCTTCCGACACGACATCCATGCCGGCGCCGAGCCGGGCGAGCAGGGTCAGTACGGCCTGGTTGGAATTGGCTTTCATCGCATAGCAGACCAGGGCGTCGAAATCGCTCATGGCCAGCGAGAAAACCTCGAAATGGCGGCGAATGGTCGCTGCGCTGTAGCAATAGAAAGGGGTCTCGGTCGTCCGCGCCAGATCGGGCAGGGCGACGCCTTCGGCATGCAGCACGCCGTTGCGATAGTCGAAGAAATGCATGCGAGAGCCTAGAGAAGGAAGTCGAACGGGGTCGGCGTCTTGGGCGCGCCGGCCTTCAGGGATTTGCTGTCGAGGCCGGTCGGCAGGTCCTTTGCCGGCGGCGCGTTCGGATTTTTCTTGTCGGCGGGCGTTTGCGCGGCGGTGGAATCGATCGGAACCGGCGGGCCGCGCCGGCCGCAACCGTCGAGCAGCAGCGCGCCCGAGAGGGTCGCCGCCAGCAGCGCCGTCTTGAGGAGACTGTGAAAGGTCAAGGAGGCGGCTCCCGAAAGTTGCGCGTTTCGCGCGGGACTATAGCCGAGGCTTCGGTTGGAATTCCAGCTTATCAAGCCGTTTTCTCGCTGTTCAGGCGCTCGCGCCACGCCTCGGCTTGCGCGCGGACATTGTCTGGCGCTGTGCCGCCATGACTCGAGCGGCTGCGCACCGAATTCTCGACGCCCAGAACCTCGAATACGGCTGGCGTGATCGCAGGTTCGACCGCCTGCATCTGGTCGAGATCGAGCTGATCCAGTTCGAGGCCCCTCTCGGCGGCGAGCGCGACGATCCGCCCTGTGACATGGTGGGCCTGGCGGAAGGGCATGCCCAGCGTCCGCACCAGCCAGTCGGCGAGATCGGTGGCGGTGGAAAAGCCGGAGCCCGCCGCCGCCTTCATCCTTTCCAGGCGCGGCGTCATGTCGCGGACCATGCCGGCCATGGCGGCGATGCAGAGCGACAGCGACTGGAGCGAATCGAAACAGCCTTCCTTGTCTTCCTGCATGTCCTTGGAATAGGCGAGCGGCAGGCCTTTCATGACGATCAGCAGGCCGGCGAGATCGCCAATGACGCGGCCCGACTTGCCACGCACCAGTTCGGCGGCGTCCGGATTGCGTTTCTGCGGCATGATCGAGGAGCCGGTGGTGAACTTGTCCGACAGGCTGACGAAGCCGAACTGCGGCGTCGTCCATAGCACGATTTCCTCGGCGAATCGCGACAGATGGGTCGCCGCGATGGCGGCGGCCGCAAGCGTTTCGAGCACGAAATCGCGATCCGAGACGCTGTCGAGCGAATTGGCGGTCGGCCGGTCGAAGCCCAGCGCGCGCGCCGTCATCGCACGGTCGATGGGGAAGGAGGTGCCTGCGAGCGCGGCCGCCCCGAGAGGACATTCGTTGAGCCGGGCGCGGGCGTCGCGCAACCGACCGCGGTCGCGCGCGACCATCTCGACATAGGCCAGAAGATGATGGCCGAAGGTCACCGGCTGGGCGGATTGCAGATGGGTGAAGCCCGGCATGACGGCGTCGGCGTATTTTTCGGCCTTTTCGACGAGGGCGGCCTGAAGGTCGCGCAACTGGCCGTCCAGTTCATCGATGGTGTCGCGGACCCAGAGCTTGAAGTCCAGCGCGACCTGATCGTTGCGCGAGCGCGCGGTGTGCAGCCGCCCCGCCGCCGGGCCGATCTTTTCGGCGAGCCGCGATTCGACATTCATGTGAATGTCTTCCAGGGACCGGGAAAAGTTGAAGGCGCCGGTCTCGATTTCGGCGCCGACCTCGTCTAAACCCCTGGCGATGGCGTCGGCGTCCGCCTGGGACACGATTCCCGTCGCGGCGAGCATGGCCACATGCGCCTTGGAGCCGGCGATATCCTGTCGGGCGAGGCGATAATCGAAACCGATGGAGGCGTTGATCTCCTCCATGATCGCGTCGGGGCCGCTGGTGAAACGGCCGCCCCACATCTGATTGCTCATGATCGCTCCGCAACGACGTCAAAGGTTGGAGGCCAAAGGATGAGTGACGAGCAAGACCCCCCGGTTCAGGCCACTCCCGCGCAAATGCGCGCCATCGCCCGCCGGCTGATCCTGCCGCATGTTTTCATTGTCGCGGCGGGGGTCGCCGCGAGCCTGTGGTTCGTCCTATACGTGATGAACGGGCACAGGGGCAAGGAAGCCGCGCCCCAATCGGCGCAATGTCCGGTCTCGACCGCGCTGGCGCGAAAGGTCGCGCCGCTCGCCAAGGGCGAACTCGCGGCGCTGGCCATCCGCGCCCACCCCAAGCCGATGGAAAATCTCGCCTTCGAGCATGACGGCGCGCCGACCGACGTCGCCGCCTTCACAGGCCGGACCATTCTGTTGAATTTCTGGGCGACGTGGTGCGCTCCCTGCCGTCAGGAAATGCCCGGCCTCGATCGCCTTCAGGGCTTGGCCGGCAATGAGTCCTTCAGCGTGGTCGCGGTCAATATGGACACCGCGCGGCTCGACCGGCCGAAGAAATTCCTGCAGGACATCGGGGTAAAAAATCTAGGCTTTTACGCCGACCCGAAAGGCAAGGCCTTGCAGGCCTTGCAACAGGCGGGCAAGCTCGTCGGCCTGCCGACGACTTTCCTGATCGGGCCGGATGGCTGCGAGATTGGCGCGCTGGCCGGCCCCGCCGCATGGGATGGCGCCGACGCCCTGGCGCTGATCCGGGCGTCGGCGGGAAAGTGAGGCCTTATTGCGGCTGGCGCGGGTCCTTGATCGAAACGCCAGCCGCTTTGAGCTGGTCCATCAATTCGCCGGACTGGAACAGTTCGCGGACGATGTCGGCGCCGCCGACGAATTCGCCCTTGATGTAAAGCTGCGGAATGGTCGGCCAGTTGGCGTAGCGTTTCACGCCCTCGCGGACGTCGGGGTCTTCGAGAACATTCACGCCCTTATAAGGCACTTCCAGGAAACTCAGGATTTTGGCGACCTGACCGGAAAAGCCGCATTGCGGGAAATTCGGCGTGCCTTTCATGAAAAGCACGACATCATTGTCCGTCACATCCTGCTTGATGCGTTCGATGGCGTTGGAGAGCATGGCGTCCGACATGTTTTTTTCCTTTCACACGGAGGTCAAGGCTCCGCGATGGGACATAATTAAGCGGCATTCCGCCGCGGTTCAAGCCGTTCAGGGCGTCGCGGTTTCGAGCGCCAGGGCGTGAAGCACGCCCCCCATCTGTCCGCCCAGCGCCTCATAGACCAGCTGATGCTGGCGCACCCGGCTCAAACCCCGGAAGGCCTCGGAGACGACTCGGGCGCTGTAATGGTCGCCGTCGCCGGCAAGGTCGGTGATGACGATTTCGGCGTCGGGCAGGGCCTTCTTGATCATGCGCTCGATTTCAGAGGCTTCCATGGGCATCGGGGAGTCCTTTGGGTGGTTGGGTTGGAGAGGTCCGCCCGCATAGAGATAGTCACGCGGGCTTGCGTCCGCCAGCCATATAGGCCGGCATCCAGCCTTCATGGGCGTCGCGCAATTCCCGCACCGGAACGAGCGCCGCCGCGCCCAGGCGGAGGCTGTCGCCGCCGGTCTCGCCGATGACCGCGACCGGCAGACCCGCCTGCGCGGCCCGGCGCAGGATTTCGTCCGCCTTGTCCTGCGACGCGGCGAGCACATAGCGCCCCTGGTCCTCGCCGAACCAGCTGGCGGCGCTGTCGCCGCCAGGCGCCGAAACCGTCGCGCCGACGCCGCCGGCCATCGCCATTTCGGCGAGAGCGACGGCGAGGCCGCCGTCCGACAGGTCGTGGACGGCGCTGACCATCCCATCGCCGATCAGAGCGCGGACGAAATCGCCATGGGTCTTTTCTTTCGCCAGATCGACCGGCGGCGGCGCGCCTTCCTCGCGGCCGAGGATTTCCCGCAAATAGATCGACTGGCCGAGCCAGCCTTCGCCTTCGCCGACCAGCAGGATTTTCTCGCCGGCCACACGGAAGGCGAGGCCCACGCTTCGGGCCACGTCCGGCACGAGGCCGACGCCGCCGATCGCCGGGGTCGGCAGAATGCCCTTGCCTTGCGTCTCGTTATAAAGCGAGACATTGCCGGAGACGATCGGGAAATCGAGCGCCCGGCAGGCTTCGCCGACGCCTTCGAGACAGGCGACGAACTGGCCCATGATGTCCGGCTTTTCTGGATTGCCGAAATTGAGATTGTCGGTCAGCGCGAGCGGCCTGCCGCCGACGGCGGTGATGTTGCGCCAGGCTTCGGCGACCGCCTGTTTGCCGCCCTCGAAAGGATCGGCGTAGCAATAGCGCGGCGTGACGTCGGTGGTCAGCGCCAGCCCCTTCGGTCCGTCCTCGATGCGCACCACGGCGGCGTCGCCGCCCGGCGGCTGGACGGAATTGCCCAGAATCAGATGGTCATATTGCTCCCAGACCCAGCGTTTGGAGGCGAGATCGGGACAGGCGACCATTTTTTTGAGCGCAGCGTCCATGCCAAGCGGCGCCGGGAGGCTGGCCGAATCGAGCTTTGCCGGCTTGACCGGCGCGACATGGGGCCGGTCGTAGAGCGGCGCCTCGTCGCCCAACTCCTTGATCGGCAGATCGGCCTTGACCTTGCCATGATGCTTGATGACGAAGCGAAGCGTGTCGGTGGTCTTGCCGATGACGGCGAAATCGAGCCCCCATTTGCGGAAGATCGCCTCGGCTTCCTCCTCTTTTTCGGGATCGAGAACCATGAGCATGCGCTCCTGACTCTCCGACAGCATCATTTCATAAGCCGTCATGCCCGGCTCGCGGCAGGGCACGAGGTCGAGATCGAGTTCGACGCCGAGATTGCCCTTGGCGCCCATTTCGACCGCCGAGGAAGTCAGGCCCGCCGCCCCCATGTCCTGAATGGCGACGACGCAACCCTTGGCCATGATCTCGAGGCAGGCTTCCAGGAGCAGCTTTTCCGAGAAAGGATCGCCGACCTGGACCGTGGGGCGCTTTTCGTCAGAATTCTCGTCGAATTCGGCCGAAGCCATGGTCGCGCCATGGATGCCGTCGCGTCCAGTCTTGGAGCCGAGATAGACGATGGGCCGGCCGACGCCGGTCGCGGCGGCGTAGAAGATCTCGTTGGTCCGCGCCAGGCCGACCGCCATGGCGTTGACCAGGATATTGCCGTCGTAGCTCGCATGGAAGGCTGTCGAGCCGCCGACGGTCGGCACCCCGAAACTGTTGCCGTAGCCGCCGATGCCGGCGACGACGCCGGAGACCAGGTGGCGGGTCTTGGGATGGTCGATCGAGCCGAAGCGCAACAGGTTGAGGCAGGCGATCGGGCGCGCGCCCATGGTGAACACGTCGCGCAAAATGCCGCCGACGCCGGTCGCCGCGCCCTGATAGGGCTCGATATAGGACGGATGGTTGTGGCTCTCCATCTTGAAGATGCAGGCCTGGCCGTCGCCGATGTCGATCACGCCGGCGTTCTCGCCCGGCCCCTGAATGACCCAGGGCGCCTTGGTCGGCAATTTCTTCAGGTGAAGCCGCGACGACTTGTAGGAACAATGCTCGTTCCACATCGCCGAGAAAATGCCGAGTTCCGTGAAGGTTGGCGTCCGGCCGATCAGATCGAGGATGCGCTGATATTCATCCGGCTTGAGGCCGTGCTGGGCGACGAGCTCAGGCGTGATCGCCGGCTCATTCGCCGGCTCGGTCGCCGGCCTTTGGGATTGGGTTTGAACGGTCAAGGAATCCGGCCCCGATGGAGACATGCGGCAGATCGCGCCAAAGCCGCGAAATGGCGCTTGCCGTTCGATAAATCCTCGCGTCTTTCTTGGCAAGGCGACGAGTTCAAGGTCAGGCTTGCGCTGGGCGCGGCCCCTCGCATTCACGCCGCCCGTGAAAGACTCTCGAACAGGCCGCGCCCATCGACCCCGCCGACCAGGGGGTCGATCAGGTTTTCCGGATGCGGCATCATGCCCAGGACATTGAATTTTTCGGAATAGATTCCGGCAATGTCGTTGGTCGAACCGTTGGGATTGGCGGCGCCGCCGACCTTGCCGCTGGCGTCGCAATAGCGGAAGGCCACGAGGCCCTCGCCTTCGAGGCGCTCGATCGTCTCGGCCTCGGCCTCATAATTGCCCTCGCCGTGGGCGATGGCGACGTCGATCGCCTGATGCAGCCGATAAGCGCGGGTGAAGGCGGTGTCGTTGCGCTCGACGCGCAAATGCTGGCGCTTGCAGACGAAGCGCAGGTCGCGGTTACGCATCAGCACGCCTGGCAGCAGGCCGCTTTCGCACAGGATCTGGAAGCCGTTGCAGATGCCGAGCACGAGCCCGCCGCGCGCGGCGTGGCGACGCACCGCCTCCATGATATGGGCGCGGCCGGCGATGGCGCCGCAGCGCAGATAATCGCCATAGCTGAAGCCGCCGGGCAGGACCACGAGATCGGTTCCCGCGGGAAGATCGTAATCCGCGTGCCAGACGATGGACGTCTGGGCGCCCGCCTGACGCAGGGCGCGGGCTGCGTCGCCCTCGCGATTCGATCCAGGAAACAGCACAACGGCCGCTTTCATCGCGCTCTCCGGAGTCCGTTCTTGCGTTGGCGTCAGAGCAGTTCGACGCGGTAATTCTCGACCACCGTATTGGCCAGAAGTTTTTCGCTGGCGGCGACCAGAGCCGCCTTGGCGGCTTCCGCGTCCGATCCTTCGACCTCGATCTCGAAAATCTTGCCCTGGCGCACCGAGGCGATTCCCTCGACGCCGAGCGAATGCAAGGCGCCTTCGATCGCCTTGCCCTGCGGGTCCAGGACGCCGTTTTTCAAAGTGACGGTAACGCGCGCCTTCATGGCGGGGCTTTCCTTTTGCGCAATCGCCTCGGGAGGATGGATTACTGGACCAGCTTGGGGCCGCCGGAAATCGGCTTTTCGTTTTCCTGCATGACGCCGAGCCGGCGCGCGACTTCGGAATAAGCCTCGACCAGCCCGCCGAGGTCGCGGCGGAAACGGTCCTTGTCCAGCTTGTCGTTCGACTTGATGTCCCAGAGCCGGCAGGAATCGGGGGAAATTTCGTCGGCGACGACGATGCGCATCATGTCGCCTTCCCACAGTCTTCCGCATTCCATCTTGAAATCGACGAGGCGGATGCCGACGCCGAGGAAAAGGCCGGTCAGGAAATCGTTGACCCGGATCGCCAGCGCCATGATGTCGTCGATTTCCTGCGGCGTCGCCCAGCCGAAGGCGGTGATGTGCTCTTCCGAAACCATCGGATCGTTGAGAGCGTCATTCTTGTAATAGAATTCGATGATCGAGCGCGGCAGCTGCGAGCCTTCCTCGATGCCGAGCCGCTGTGACAGCGATCCAGCCGCGACATTGCGCACCACGACTTCGAGCGGGATGATCTCGACTTCCCGGATCAGCTGCTCGCGCATGTTGAGACGGCGGATGAAATGGGTCGGGACCCCGATATCGTTGAGATTCTGGAAGATATATTCCGAAATCCGGTTGTTCAGGACGCCCTTGCCGTCGATGACTTCGTGCTTCTTGGCGTTGAAGGCGGTCGCGTCGTCCTTGAAATGCTGGACCAGGGTTCCAGGCTCGGGGCCCTCATAGAGCACCTTGGCCTTGCCTTCGTAAATGCGGCGGCGCCGATTCATGGGAAATAACCGAAATTCGAGATGGTCCACGGACGCCTGGTTTTCCTCCGGCCTCCAGCGATTCTGGCGCGCGGCTTTGACGCCTTGGGCCATGTTTATCGAGGTTCCTAGCCCGTTCCGCGCCTTTATACAACCTGTTTCGATCAATCGGCCCGGCCGAACGCGGAAATTCCTCGGTTTCCGCCTTAGGTAGAAGCCCGAGAACGATCGACGAAGGCTAGGCGCGCCCGACTTGAGACTATATATAAGCGCCACGTCAGGCATTCGAAATGCGAAGGGGTTTTTTCATATGTCCGAGTTCGACAAGCGCGAGGAATCCTTCGAAAAGAAATTCGCGCATGACCAGGAACTTCATTTCCGGGCCCTCGCCCGCGCCCACAGGATGCTGGGGTTGTGGGCCGCCGAGAAGCTCGGCAAGACCGGGGCGGACGCCGAGGCTTACGCCCGGGCGCTGGTCGACCAGGATCTGGCGGCCCACGCCAAGGCGGGCGTGCTCGGACGGATCAACAAGGATTTCGCCGCCGCCGGAGTCGACCAGTCGGAGCACCAGATCGCGCGCCATTTCGAGGAATTCCGCGTCGCCGCCGAAAAGGCGGTCAAGAGCTGATTCCGGTTTGCCGGCGTCGGGATAAATTGTTGACGATTTTCCGTTAGTCTTCCGGCATGACGGAAAATGCGGCGCAAGGCGCGCCCGGACCCGATCAACTCGTCTTTCCGGGCGTCGAGGCGCGGCTGGCGGCGGAAGCGAAGGCTTGGCTGCGCGAGCAGGCGGGGGTGAGGCGCGCGTCGCCCCTCACAATCGGTGCTTACGCGCGCGATCTCAGGCAATTCTTGACCTTTCTTCGCGATCAGCGCGCGGCGCCGCCCGATCTCGAGGCGCTCGCCGCGCTAAAGCCTGCCGATATTCGCGGTTTTCTGGCCTCCCGCCGCGCCGGGGGCGTCGCCTCGCGCTCCCTTTTGCGCCAACTGGCCGCGCTGCGCTCCTTCGCCCGCCATCTGGCGCGCGAGGGTCTGGCCCGCGTCGATGCGCTCGACAAGGTCCGTTCGCCCAAGGCGGCCCGCGTCCTGCCCAAGGCGCTGCCCGCTGCGGCAGCCCGTGAAATGGCGCGGGGCGAGGCGGACGAATCTCATCGCGCGCCTTGGATTCTGGCGCGCGACGCCGCCGTGCTCGCCTTGCTCTATGGCGCGGGCCTGCGCATCTCCGAGGCGCTTTCAATCCGGCGCGGTGACGCGCCGGTTGGCGCGATCGAGAGCCTGACCATCGTCGGCAAGGGCGGCAAGGCGCGCGCCGTTCCGGTCATCCGGCCGGCGCGCAAGGCGATCGAGGCCTATCTGGAGCTTTGCCCGCATCGCCTGGCCAGCAATGGACCCCTGTTCGTCGGCGCGCGGGGCGGTCCGCTTTCACCGCGCATCGTCCAGCTGACGGTCGAACGCCTGCGCGGCGCGCTTGGGCTGCCCGATTCCGCGACGCCTCATGCGCTCCGGCATTCCTTCGCCACCCATCTGCTCAGCCGTGGCGGCGATTTGCGCTCGATCCAGGAGTTGCTCGGCCACGCCAGCCTTTCGACAACCCAGATCTATACCGCCGTGGACAAGTCGCGGCTGTTCGAGGCTTTTCGCGCCGCTCATCCGCGCGCCAGGTAACGCCGCCACCCCTCGAAAACGGGCGCCCACCGCTACTCTCCGATGGCGCTGTGGAACGCCGCCGCAGCCTGGTCAGCATAGCGCCGCACGAGATAGTTTTCGTCGAGCACCCCGAGAGGAGCCTTGGTTTCCGGATCGAGCACTGCGAGCTGGTCGGCTTCGGATTGGTCGAACAGCGCCATCGCCGTCTTGGCGTTCATGTGCGGAACCAGCCAGACATCCTTTTGCCGGGCGAAGTCTCCGATCCGCCCCGTGAGCCGGTGGGCCTGCGCATGGATGTCCGGCAGATCGATCAATCCCGCATAGCGCCCCGCCTCGTCGACCAGGACGACGAAATGCGCGGAGCCCAGCGGGTGACGGAGGCGGAATTCGCCGATGTCGAGCGAATCGGGCGCGATGGGCGGGTCCCGGCGCATGAGGTTGGCCACCTTGAGGTCGTGAATCCATCCGATGTCGCTGGCGCTGCGAATATTTTCGCCGCGCAAATGAAGACGCCATGTCGAGAACGAATAGCCGAAGGTCGCTCGCACCAGCAGGCTGGCGGCGACGGAGGCCGCGATCACGCCGGCGGAGACAGAATAATCCGAGGTGTTTTCGAGAACGATGAAAGACATGGTGAGGGGCCCGCCAACGATGGCGACCCCGAGCGTGGCCATTCCGGCGAGCGCGCAGACCGTCGTGTCGGGGGCGATCGACGGGAGCCAGGCGGCGGCTGCGAGGCCATAGATCTTGCCGATGAGCGCGCCCATGAACAGGGAGGAAAAGAACAGGCCGCCGCGGAAGCCGGTCGCGAGCGAAATCAGCGCCGCCAGCAACTTTAGGGCGAGCAGGGAGGCGAGAACCGCCAGGGGAAAAGTCTGAGAGACGTTCAGGCCGAGCGCGCCATGGCCGGCGCCGAGGACCTGCGGCGTGACCATGGCAAGGGCCGCGACGGCGGCGCCGCCGAGAATCGGCCGCGCCCAGACGGGGGTCGGCGTGGTCTGGATGAAGCGTTCCGAAACGCCGGCAAGCCGCATTGCGGCGATGCCGAGGATGACGGAAAAGACGGCGACCCCCAGCAGAACGGGGTAATTCGCGAGCTTCAGCGCGGCGACGGGAGGCGTGTCGATCTGATAGGGCGCGCCGGCGAGAACGCGGGTGACGAGCACGCCGACGATCGAGCCGGTGAAGACCGGACCGGCGGCGGCGATGGAATAATTGCCGAGGATGAGCTCGAATCCATAGAAGGCCCCGGCGAGCGGCGCACCGAAGGCGCTGCCGATCGCGGCGGCTGCGCCGGTCCCGACCAGAAGGCGCAGATCGCCGCGACGCAGGCGCAATTTCTGGCCCAGGAAGGAGGCAAGGCCCGCCCCAATCTGGGCGTAACCAGCCTCGAGCCCGACGGAAGCGCCGGAGGAGTTGGAAACCACGGTCTGAAAGCTGACGGCGGCGCTTTCGCGCAAGGACATCTGGCCGCCGCGCAGGGCGTTGGCTTCGATCGGGTCGACCGGGCTGCGAAGGCCCTTGCGCAAGCGGTACGACTCCATCAGCCCGAGTCCCAACCCGCCGAGCATCAAGGCCGGGAACGCCGCCCACGCGGCGACGTGGTCCGCGGTGCTGAGGCGGACATCGAAAGGCAGATGGTAGATCAGGATATGCATGAGCATCGCCGCCTTGGTCATCAAGGTGACGGCGGCGGAGGCGACGATCCCGACCAAGGCGGAAGGGAGAACGAGCGCCAGTTCATGCGACCGCAGCAAGGCGCGCATGCGCCGCACGATCCTAGCCCTGTCCGAATGTTTTTTTGTCAGGGGTTCTGTTGCTGACGACATTGCGATTTCCTGCGCCCGGGATCGCGGCTCACGGTCGCGGAGCCGCGTCTTTCCCCGCGTGCGCCAAGAAATGCCAAAGGGTTGCGGAAAAAGCAAAGGCCCGGAAACCGGGCCTGAGCAAAAGAAAGTTCCGGCGCGCCGTCGGTCAGCTGTGGATCGCGCGCTTCTCGACGGCGAGCGCCGCTTCCTTGACCGCCTCCGACATGGTCGGATGGGCGTGGCAAGTGCGGGCGAGGTCTTCGGACGAGCCGCCGAATTCCATCAGCACAGCGGCTTCGTGAATCATTTCGCCGGCGCCGTGCCCGAGAATATGGACGCCGAGGACGCGGTCGGTCGCGGCGTCGGCCAGAACCTTCACAAAACCGTCGGTGTGGCGCATGGCGCGGGCGCGGCCATTGGCGGTGAAGGGGAATTTGCCGCTGCGATAAGCGACGCCCCTGGCCTTGAGCTCCTCCTCGGTCGCGCCGACGCTGGCGATTTCCGGCGAGGTGTAGACGACGCCCGGAATCACTTCGTAATTCACATGGCCATGCTGTCCGGCGAGGATTTCGGCGACGGCGACGCCCTCGTCCTCGGCCTTGTGGGCCAGCATCGGGCCGCGCACGACATCGCCGATGGAATAGACGCCGGGAACATTGGTCTGAAAGTGGTCATCTATGACCACCTGGCCGCGCTCGATCGCCACGCCGAGCGCCTCCAGCCCAAGGCCCTCCGTAAAGGGTCGCCGGCCGATGGCGACGAGGACGATATCGGCTTCAAGAATCGTGGCTTCGCCGCCCGCGGCGGGCTCGACCGTGACTTTGGCGGCGTTTTTCGCGGTTTCGACCTTGGCGACCTTGGAGGAAAGCATGAATTTCACGCCCTGCTTTTCCAGCAGGCGCTGCGCCTGCTTGGCGGTTTCCAGGTCCATGCCCGGCAGGATGCGGTCGAGAAATTCGACCACGGTCACCTCGGCGCCGAGACGCCGCCAGACCGAACCGAGTTCGAGACCGATCACCCCGGCGCCGACCACGATCAACTTTCCCGGAACTTTTTGCAATTCCAGCGCGCCGGTCGAGGAGACCACGATCTTCTCGTCGATGGTCACTCCCGGAAGATTGGCGACATCGGAACCGGTGGCGATGACGATGTTTTTGGTCTCAAGCACCTGTTTCGCGCCGTCCTCGGCGGTCACCTCGACCTTGCCGGCGGCGGGAATCGAGCCCGTTCCATGAAAGGCGTCGATCTTGTTCTTCTTGAGCAGGAAGGCGACGCCATTGACATTGGCGCCGACCGTCTCGTCCTTGTGCTTCATCATCGCGGCAAGGTCGAGCTTGGGCTTGCCGACATTGACGCCCAGCGCCGCCAGGCCATGGGCGGCCTCCTCGAACATTTCGGACGCATGGAGCAGGGCTTTTGAGGGAATGCAGCCGATGTTGAGGCAGGTCCCGCCATGGGTCTTGCGCTTTTCGACAATGGCGGTCTTCAGGCCGAGCTGGGCGGCGCGGATGGCGCAGACATAGCCGCCAGGGCCGGAGCCGATGACGATGAGATCGTAGGACATGGATGACTCCGAAGGGAAACGCCGAATCAAAGATCGAGAACGAGGCGCGCCGGGTCTTCCAGGGCTTCCTTGACGCGAACCAGAAAAGTCACCGCCTCCTTGCCGTCGACGATGCGGTGATCGTAAGACAGCGCGAGATACATCATCGGGCGGATCTCGATCTTGCCGGCGACGACGACCGGGCGCTCCTGGATCTTGTGCATGCCGAGGATGCCGGACTGCGGCGCGTTGAGGATGGGCGTGGACATCAGCGAGCCATAGACGCCGCCGTTGGAAATGGTGAAGGTGCCGCCCTGCATTTCCTCGATCTTGAGCTGGCCGTCGCGGGCGCGCTTGCCGAAATCGGCGATGGTCTTTTCGACACCGGCGATTGACAGCCTGTCGGCGTCGCGCACAACGGGAACGACCAAACCCTTGGCGGTGCCCACCGCCACGCCGACATGGCAGAAATTCTTGTAGATGATGTCGGTTCCGTCGATCTCGGCGTTGACCGCCGGAATTTCCTTGAGCGCATGGGTGCAGGCCTTCACGAAAAAGCCCATGAAGCCGAGCTTCACACCGTGCTTTTTCTCGAACAGGTCCTTGTATTGGGCGCGCAGGCTCATCAGCGCCTGCATGTCCACTTCGTTGAAAGTCGTCAGCATGGCGGCGGTTTGCTGGGCTTCTTTCAGAC
>JAKAJL010000040.1 GCA_021813805.1 Pseudomonadota bacterium
GATTGCCATGCAATGCGGGCGGCTCTTCAGCCAAATGGTCGGGGGGTCAAATTTGTAAGCCGATCCCCCGCTCTACGGGGTGAAAATTGCACGCCGGTTCACAACCGGGTCCATTTCAGTGGCGACCTCCCAAAGTCCGTAGTCGAGCTTGAACGAAACGTGCCGGCCCAATTTTTGTTTGCAGAACGCCATGATGTCGTCGAGCGGCCAGTGGAAGAGGTCGTCGCGCTCCCAATCGACATGCTTTGACATCGAATTGAAGGCGAGGCCGATTTTCACAGAAGGCCAGATCGCTTCGAGCGCGCCTTGCGCCAACGCCCGCGTTTCCTCGTAGCTGTTTTCGTGCTTCACCGTGAAAATGCCGCAGATGATGGCGAAATCGAACGCCTCGGCCGGAAAAGGCTCGTCGCGGATGTCGCGGAAGTCGAAACGTTGATCAGGCCAGCGTTTGCGGACCTCGGCAAGGATCGGCGCGGACAGATCGACGCCGGTGTAGTCGACGCGATCCAGCAGGTCATTCGCGGCGAGCCAGTCGAGCAGAAATCCGAGCCCGCTGCCAAAGTCGAGCAGGCGCAGTGGGCGTTGCCTGGAGTAAGCACTGAAGTCCAGAGGCGAGAGAAGCGCCTCGTAGCGGCGTGGGATGTCCTGAGCGTTCGGCCAGCCCAGGACTTCGAGGTCAGTCCGCCCGTCGTGGTCGTGATAGATTTGGGAAAGTTTTTCGACGTCCTTCCGCAAGAAGCAGCCCCTGAAATTCCGAATTTGCTCCGGCGCACGCGACCGATATCGGCCGGATCGTCCGGCATTCGCAGCGATCATGCTGGAAGCCGGTTATTGGCGCAAGGCGTCGGATGGGGGCCTGACGCAAGATCGCGCGTCAGCGCTCGCTCAACCAATTTTCGAGGAAGCCACGAAAAGCTTGTGCGTCGATGCTGTAATCGGAGCGGTCGCGAAACTCCTCGTCCGATCTGGCCAAAGGCCCGGTGAAAAGGGTGAGGTCGATGCCGTCGAAAATCGACTCATAGACGCCCATGCCCTCGGCAATCGGATGCAAGAGGATGCAGACCTTCGTTCCCGGAGCGGCGAAATAGCCCAGCAAGAGAGCCGAACCCTCGGGCGCGATGACGTGGCTCGCGCTGGCCAGAAGCCCGGCCTGGGCAAGAAAATCCAGACGCTCCGGGTGCACGATCCGAAACCCTTGCGCGGCCGCCATCGCCTCGATCTCTTCGTAATTTACGAGTTGGCGCCACCGTTCGGCGCCCCGGGAAAGATAGATCCGCTGGCGCCGGTCGCCGGCCGTCAAATGGGGTTCGATCCGGCGACGCAATTCGCGCACCACGGGCGTCATCACCTCTGGCGAAACGAAGAGGTGATCGAAAGAGTACCGTTCATTTCTGACCTCTCTCGCGGGCGCATAAGCCAAATTCGACGCGAACCAGAGGCGGTCGACGCGGACCGGCCGCAAGTGATCGACCGGGATCAGCTCGACGCCATTTCTCAATACAAGCCGAAGCGCCTGTTCGATCGTCGGCGGCAGATGGCCGGGAACCAGGATAGGAACGGGCGGCAAGGCGCCCGACATGTCCGCCGCGATATAGCGGGGAAGATAATCGCGCATGAAGTCGCCGAAGGAACCGCAGTGCGGGCCGAGCAGGGTGAAAGCCTCGGGGACACACAGGCAATCGTCTTCACCTTTCCCTGAAATCACCCAGGCGCCGTGGCGATCGCAATGAAAGATGGCGGGGTCGATATCACAGTCGAAGTCGAACAGGTCGAGTTCTTCATCCTCGAAATCAAGGAGCGCATAGTGGCCGACTTCAATCACGGCCGATCGTCCGCGCACATAGGCTTTTTCAACCGAGGCGACCCAGGTCGCTCGGGAAAGCCCGTTGAATTCCGAACAGATTCCTTCGCCAACGATTTTAATGGCCTTGACGCGATATGGTTTTCCGCCCTCCGCTGTTTGCGCGAAGGACAAGCCATAGCGCTTCGCAAAGGAGCTTTGACCCATGAGGTTGCAGTAGTTGATCGTTACGGCTTCGGACAATCCCAAAAATTCTTTGTACTTGCAGAAGCCGTCGGCAACGCCCAGCTTGGCGATCAGGCTTCGCTTGGCGAACATCAGGGACGCCAAAGCCTGCGCCGGTCCCAAGCCAATTTGCTCCCTTTCCGCCTCGAAGGATGGCCGAGTCGCCTCGGCCGCCAACGCCCCATCGGGCGAATGTATGAGCGGCCGTCGGGCGCCCGAGCGCAGTTCGGCGTCGATGGCGTCGGCGACTCGATCGACATCCTCGTCAGTGAGGTTCGAACGCAAGGGCATTCGGATGAGGCGGGCCGCGCTGTCGCTGGTGACTTTCAGGTCTCCCGAAATTCTGCCGAACTTCGCTCCCGCCGGAGATTGATGGAGTGGAACGTAATGGAAAGGCGTCGAAATCGATTGCTTGCGAAGCGCCTCGATCAGCGCGTCTCGTTTCTCGCTATTCTCCAGAAGTAGATAGTAAAGATGGCCGTTGTGTTCACATTCAGTGGGCACGATCGGCCGGCGAACCTTGCCTTCCGCTTCCAGTCTTTCGAAGCGGGCATGATAGCGTCTCCAGATGGCGATTCGTCGTTCGGTAATGGATTGTGCGGCTTCCAGTTGAGCCAACAGGACAGCCGCGACGATTTCACTCGCGAGAAAAGAGGATCCGACGCCGACCCAGCTATATTTGTCGATTTCACCGCGCAGGAATCGTGAACGGTCGGTTCCCTTTTCCCGGATGATTTCGGCTGCGCGAAACAGGTCGCTTCGGGGCGTGACAAATGCTCCACCCTCGCCACTCACAATGTTTTTGGACTCGTGAAATGAGATCGCGCCCATGTCGCCGAGAGCGCCCGCCGCTTGGCCGCGATAGGTTGAAAGATAGGCGTGGGCTGCATCCTCGATCACAAGCAAGTCATGGCGTCGAGCGATCGCATTGATTTCGTCCATCGCACAGCAGACCCCCGCATAATGGACGGCCACCACCGCCTTGGTGCGCGGCGTGATCGCCGACTCGACAAGGTTCTCATCGAGATTGAGCGTATCGGCGCGGATATCCACAAAAACGGGGACGGCGCCGCGCAGAACCACGGCGTTGGCGGTGGACGAAAAAGTGAATGAGGGCATGATCACTTCATCGGACGGCTGCAATCCGGCGACGATCGCCGCCATTTCCAGCGCAGCGGAACCCGAGTGGGTCAACAAGGCATGTTTGATGTTCAGCGCGTGTTCGATCAATCGCTGACAACGCAGTGAAAATGGTCCCTCGCCGCCCCACTTGGTCGAGCGCAATGCCTCGGCCACATACTCGAGTTCGGGGCCCGCCATGCAGGGAGCCGAGAATGCAATGGGCTTGGTGGATGAGGTCATGACGCCGAAAAG
The DNA here is from genome assembly GCA_021813805.1 of Pseudomonadota bacterium. Classification (GTDB taxonomy): domain Bacteria; phylum Pseudomonadota; class Alphaproteobacteria; order Rhizobiales; family Beijerinckiaceae; genus Rhodoblastus. The sequence continues at coordinate 3,401 of JAKAJL010000040.1, forward strand.
TCCAATTGAGCCTCGTCTCTATCGGCCTGAACGAGCGGCAGAAGTTCCTCCATGCGGCGACGCAGCGCCTCATTGGATCCTTTCAGATCCTTTCGGGACACGAGCTTTGCGATCTTCTGCAAGGAGATGAAATCCGCCCCGCGATCAATCACGTCATTTCGCAAGAAGTGCAGAAAATGAACCTGCGCGAGGTCGTCGGCATAAGCCTGGTCGAACTCCGACTGATTGGGGAAGTTGTAGCGCGGGGGCAACACGATGGGGTCAATTCCAAGCTGAGCAAGCGCAAGGGTCATCGCGATTTGTTCAAAGAAATAACTGTCAAGAACACCGCGCACGGCAAATAAGCAACGCATGTAGGCTTCGTAGAAATTCTCCAACACTTCGCTCGACGCCAATACGACGCCGGTGTTAAAATAGGGGGGGCTGAATCGACGCAATGGATCGGAATCCATCAGCCCCCATCCAGAATGTTCGTTGTCAAAGTTAGGCAACCGAACATTTGCTGCTTCCGCCATTCGCCGCCACCACTGAACATGCTCTGGCCCAGCCGCGAAGCCAAATGGCGACACGTGCGCCATCACCGCGGCGATCCCCGGTTTGGCCGTCAGTTTGGCGACGACCTCATCGAAGGCGCGCATCACAAGGACGTCCGCATCCAACATCAGGACATATTTGGTTGAGAAAGGCGGCTTGAACCGCTCCATCATTGTCGCGATATAGGGATGCTGCGTGTTCTTCCAGCTCACGAACTCGTTGCGATCGACCCAAATCCAGTCGATCCCCGCTTGACTTGCCCATGGCATCCGACGGTCCAGATCGTCGGGGTCTTGGTCGGCCCCGACGGTGACGCGCACACGCACGTTTGCATACTCGTCGCCGAGCGATCGGACCGACCGAGCGATGAAGTGGACACGGTTGAAATAATCGTCCCGAGGGCTAATCGGAACACGCACCTCCAGCCAGCCGCTCATATTCTTCCCCAACCTGATTTGATTTTAAACGCTTCCAACATCGCCCGTCGTTCGAGGAATGGGCCAGGAGCTTTCGCGTTCTTCGAGTCGCCCGCGGACAATACTCGCCAAATGAACGAATTAAAGACGATACCATCAATTTTAACGGGCAATTTGTCGATCATGCCGTGCCCTTTCTGCGCAGACCTTCGACTGGGATGCGGCCGCTCACCGAGGTCGCCGCCCGCACGACCCGCAGGATGGAGTCCTCGGACAGGTCAGGCGCAACGGGGATGCCGATGAGATTTCCACAAATTGCCTCGGTTCTCAGCAGTTCCTCATGCTCCGCTTCGGCGAAATGCGTCTGCCGGTGGACGCCTTCGCCATACCAGAGCCGGTATTCGACGCCGTCCTTATCGAAGGCGCCCATCAAGGCCTCGCGCTCGCCTCGGTCCGCCGCGCGCAACAGCGCGTAGCTGCCGTCGATCTCCGGCCAGGTCAGAAAGCGTTCGGCGAGCCCTGCTTCCGCAAAGCGCGCCCGATAAAGCGAAGCGACCCGGCCGATGGCTGCGAGCTTGGTTTCCCAACGATCGAACGCCGCCAGACCGACCGCGGCCGAATATTCATTCATCTTGCCGTTGAGGCTGGGCATGAGGCTGTCGCGCGCGCCATAAAAGCCGAAATTGATCGCGGTCCGCATTTTCCGCATCCGTTCTGGATCGGCGCAGACGACGCCGCCGCCTTCGCCGACGCCGAAGCTCTTGGTGGCCTGGAAACTGAATACGGAGGGGATTCGTCCAATATGGCTTGCAGGATTCTGTTCCGTCACGGCAAAGGCGGCTGCGCTGTCGAACACGACGGGGATTCGGGTGCGTTCCTCGAACGCAAGCCAATCGGATTGCGGGAGCGGCCTGCCGAAGGGCGCGACAGGGATGACGACGGCGGTCCGGTCGAGAACGGGACATTTCAGCAGTCGCTCAGGATCGAGCGCCCAGGTGACAGGGTCGATGTCGGCAAAATAGGGACGCAGGCCGCAGCGCTCCGCGGCCACGGCCGTCGCCGCGAAAGTGAAGGAAGGCATGACGGCGAGCCGGCGGCGCCCATCGCCCGAAGGCGCAAGCGCCAGGATGGCGGCGATCAGCCCGCTGGTCCCGCAACTCGTCGCGAGCGCGAAGTCAGGCGCAACCCCAAGGCTTTGCGCAAGCCTGCCCTGAAATTCATCCGCGAGCGGGCCGAAATTGGAATAGATCCGTGAGGCGTCAATCTTTTCAAGGTAGGGTGCGATGGCTTTTGCATCTGGCAGCAAAGGCCGCAAGACGGGAATTGCGGCGGGATGGCTGGCGCCGAGCGCGCCTTCGCGGACGATTTCTGTCATCGCGCCCCTCTCATGGGCTCGGCGCCACGAATTGACGCCGGGATTGTTCGATCTGGAAAGGCGCGAATGTGTCACCGTCCGCGGACTCTCACGAGCTGTTCACTGACGCTCAGCCTTTGTTCGCGCCCGCCGGTCGAAAGACGGGATTTGTCAAAAAGCGCGACGCTATCGATACCCCCCCTGTCCGATGATCTCGCCGTTCGCGATTTCGGGCTCGAAGCCTATATGCTCCGGCGGTCGCGTCAACTTGCATGGCCTCCGCGGAGCCACTCGGCCGAGGGCCTGACCAAACAGGGCAGGTTTCGACGCCACGAAACCGCGCCGCCCAATTTTCGCGCTGGCCGCGACGGCGCCCGGATCCAAGGCCGCAATCGCTCGCGGCGCAACTTCGGGGGGATCGGCGGCTCCCGCAGAGGCTCCGCCGGTTTTTCCCGGCCTTGCGCTCACATCAATTCATATCGCAATTCCCACCTCCAGGATGAGCTTGCGCAGGACGTCGCGGGCGCGGCCCGCGCTGAACGTTTCGCGGCCGAAATTGAGCGCCGCGTCGGAAACGGCCTGCCAGCGCGCGGGATTCTCGTGGAGCTCGATCACCGCCTCGGCAAACTGGCTCGGCGTTTCCGCGAGGACGACTTCCTGTCCCCCGCGCACGTTCATTCCTTCCGTCGCGACCGGCGTCAGGACGGTCGGAATTCCGTTGCACAGAGCCATGACCACCTTGCCTTTGATGCCGGCGCCGTAACGCAAAGGCGCGACGAAGACTCGGTGACGGTCGAACGCCTCCGAGACCTCTTTCACCGAACCGACCACGTTGACGCCGTTTTTCTCGAGTCCTTCGAGCGATTTCCGCATCGAATCCATCTCGGACCCGTAGATATGGAATGTGCAGTCCGGAATCTTCTCGCGGATCAGCGGCATGACCTGGCGAGCAAAAAATTCCGCGGCGTCCCGATTCGGCACATGCTGGTAGCTCCCGAGAAACGCCACGCCAGAACGTTCCGACCATGCGGGGATGGACTCGCGCGCCGGAACGATCCACGGCATCACGACCGCCGATCTGCCGGGCAGTTCGGTCTGAACAACCTCGCGCTCGACCTCGTTATAGACGATGATGGCGTCGCTGCGCCGCATGACGCTCAACTCGCGGTCCTTGATCCCATCCGCCTTCGCGAAGGCCTCGCCGGCCGTCGGGTCGTTCAGGCTGCTCTTGAGCCGCGCCTCGCGAAGGCTTCGCAGGAAATGGAGGTCCGCGCAGTTGAAGATGATCTTGGCCTGCGGCATCGTCTCGCGCATCTTTTCGATGGCCTGCTCCATGATCTCGAAGCGCATGCCGTAAACGAAATCGAATTCGGCGCCCCGCTGGTCGAGGAAGGTCAGCCAGTTCTTGTAGTAGGGCGCGTAGACACACTCGATGCCGAGCCGCTGCAACAGCTCCGTGTGCCGGCCTGCATAGTCCATCTCGGTGGACGCGAATGTGACCTTGGCGCCGAGGGACTGCAGGATGCGCATTTCCTGCAACGCCGCGTATGAGCCGGCGTCTTCGTCGATGCGCGGGGTCCGCCAGTCGAAGAAGAGACAGCGCCGGCTGATCCCGACGTCCTTCACCAGATCCCACCGATCCGTGGATCGCGGATGCCGCGCCAGCGCCACGCCCCATTTGCTCAGGAACTTGGGCTTGTTCTGCTTCATGAGGGTCGAGCTGGTTCGGTCGCCCTCGGCGCTGGACGAGACCCGCTCGTAATGAACGACAACGGACATCGGCTGCACCAGCACTTTGCGCCCGGCCGCCCGAACCGACATGCAAAGATCGGAATCTTCAGAATAGGCCGGAACGAAGCGTTCGTCGAACCCGCCGACGCGCTCGAACAGATCGCGCGGGATCAGCAGGGACGCGCCGGACACGTAGTGGCATTCCCGCAGATAGCGGTACTGCGGCAGGAGCGCGTCACGCTCGTGGCGCCCGAAAGTGTGCCCCTCGCCATCTTCCCAGATGGCGCAGCCGACCTCCTGAATGGCGCCATCCGGATAGATGAGCTTCGATCCGACCACGCCGGCTTCGGGGAAATCCTTGAACGTCTGCAACAGGGCGCGAATCGCGTTTGGCGTCAGCTCGGTGTCGTTGTTCAGGAAATAAAGATAGGCGCCGCGGGCCGCCCGCGCCCCCTGGTTGCAGTTGAGGATATAATGCTTGTTCCGATCCTGCCGGATATAGCGCAGCCCCTGCACGCGCTGCGGCAGGCTCACGGTCGCGTCACTCGAGCAGTCGTCCATCAGAATGACCTCGAATGAAAGGCCCCACGTTGCGACCGCCACGGACTTGAGGCACCGCCATGTATATTCGAACTGGTTGTAGGCGGGGATGATGATGCTGATCTGAGGTTCAGCGAAAACGGGAAACACGATGGGGCTGCTGCGGGCGCTCTTCTCGTCGCTGAAAATGAACGAGAGACCATCCATGCAGCTCCGCCGATAGGCGTCCAGATCGACTTCGGCGTCCGGCGGCGCGGAGTAGCGCGAGAAATTGGCGATGGCTTCGATCAGCGTGTAATTGGTCTGCTCCGGCTCCATGCTCCGCCTGGAGGGCGCGAGCGACGTCTGACGGCCGACATGGGGCGGCAACGCCAGCGGCGAGCCCGCCAGCTCGACGCCGGAGGGCAGCGCCCTGACGCTGAGGATCCGTGGTTCGCCGTCATAGAAGGCGGGAATTCGCACGCTGAATCCGTGGGCGCCCGTGCCGATTCCTTCGGAGTGCAGCTTGGGATCGTAACGGTCCGCAATGGCGGTGACCAAGAGATTTTCGCCCTCGAACAAGCCGACGGAAATGGGCTCCGCGCGGCGGAGCTTGTTCCAAACCCAGCCTTCGAGCAGGCCGTCGTCGCCGATCTTGACGGCGCCGTCGATCAGCACGGCCGGCTTGTACAGCATATTCACGGTTTGGCCGATTTGAATTCCGGCGCCGTAGATTTTCGCCTCGACCATATAATTGCCGGGCAGCAGCATCTCGGGATCGGGCGCCCAGCTGAAACCATGCCGTCCGTCGCCATAGCCGTGTTTTTTGAGATCAGGCCGATATTCGTTGCAAGTCACCGTGACCAAAGGAGTCCCGTTGAGGAATATCTCGACATTGACCCGCTCCGTCGGCCGATCGCGATTGAACGCCCAGCCGCTGATCCGATAAGGCTCCGCCTGGTCGAGGGTTCCGATGAAATCCCCCTCGACGACAACCGCTTTCGCCGCCGTCGACGCCGATGTCGGCACGGCGGGCATCCTTTTGGGAGCGTTTTTCAATTTCCTGTTCTCTGCGGTCAAGGCGGTGACCTCACAGCCGTTCGCAGGAAGCTTCGATCGCGGCGGAATCCATTCGAAGGCGTGACGGCCGTCGCCGACCCTGGCCTGCTCGAGATCGCGGCGATATTTGTCGGCGACGACCGTCGCGACGAGGAGGCCGTCGAAATAGATGTTGACCGTCGATTTTTCGTCGGGTTTGGCCGGGTTCCACACCCAGCCGGAGATGCGATTCGGGGTCACGTCCTCCAGCGACCCGGCTGCTTCCTTCAATGGCGCCGGCGCCTCTGGCGCCGTCGATGCGCCCGCGGGCGCGCTCGAAACGTCGGCGGCGGAGGCGGATGGCTTCGTCCCGCTGTCCGCGACCGCCGCTTTCGCCGCTGGCGGCGCCGGGGACGCCGGGGCCGGCGCCGCGTGCATCCTTTTGGGAGCGTTTTTCAGCTTCCGGTTCTCCGTGGTCAGCGCGGTGACCTCGCACCCGTTCGCGGGAAGTTGCGATCGCGGCGGACTCCATTCGAAGGCGTGACGGCCGTCGCCGACCTTGGCCTCTTCGAGATCGCGGCGATATTTGTCAGCGACGACCGTCGCGACGAGGCGGCCGTCGAAATAGATATTGACCGTCGATTTTTCGTCGGGTTTGGCCGGGTTCCAGACCCAGCCGGCGATTCGATTCGGAGTCGCGTCCTCCAGCGACCCGATCGCCTCCTTCAAAGGCGCCGGCGCCCCTGTCGCCGTCGATGCAACAGGCGGCGCGCTCGAACCCTCGGCGGCGGGGGCAGGCGCCTTCGTTCCGCTGTCTGCGACCGCGGCTTTCGCCGCCGGCGACGCCGGGGCCGGCGCAACCGCCATCCTTTTGGGAGCGTTTTTCAGTTTCCGGTTCTCCGTGGTCAGCGCGGTGACCTCGCAGTCGTTCGCGGGAAGCTGCGATCGCATCGGAGTCCATTCGAAGGCGTGGCGGCCGTCGCCGACTTTGGCCTCTTCGAGATCGCGGCGATATTTGTCGGCGACGACCGTCGCGACGAGGAGGCCGTCGAAATAGATGTTGACCGTCGATTTTTCGTCGGGTTTGGCGGGGTTCCACACCCAGCCGGCGATGCGGTTCGGTGTCACGTCCTCCAGCGACCCGGCTGCTTCCTTTAAGGGCGCCGGCGCCGCTGGCGCCGTCGATGCGCCCGCGGGCGCGCTCGAAACGTCGGCGGCGGAGGCGGATGGCTTCGCCGCGCCATCCACCTGATCCTTCGGGGGCTGGCCGCCAACCGCTCCTTCATGAACGTCCCCCTCCGTCGCCACGCTGTCCAGCTTTGCGTCGTTGGCTTTGACTTCCTTGTTCATGCTCTCCTCCGTCGGGGGCGAAATCTTCGAATGTTCAAACCGGCGCCAAAAACAGAGCCTTCACGCAAACGCCGAGCGGCCGCTTATCGGGCGACGCCCCGTTCAAGTCGTTCGGCGCGATTGTCTCCCGCACCTTGATCGCGAATCTCGTAACCATATTCCTATCCCCGGGGCGAGGCGGAACGACGAAGCGGAATTTGCCCGCTTGTTCATTCCATCTTTCGAGGTCCATCGCGGCAGGCATCCCATCAACATCGACCTCCAGCGAACTGAAAATGTCGGGGGTGACTGCATTCACAACTGTCAGTTCGCACCGGACCGGCGCCAGTCGCGGCAAATTCACCGGTATCTCGGACACTTTGTCGGGCCCCAGCCAGCGGAAGGTGTTTTCCCGCCCATCGCCCTCGGCGGGATACCAGCCTTTGCGGCCGAAGTCCTGCGCGGCGACGGTCAGGCCTTCGGATTCGAACCGCGCCATTTCGTCGAACGTGTCGACATGCGGAAATATTTTCCGAAGCTGCATCATGGTGTCGGCGTAGTACTCGGCGAACATCTTGCGCGACACCGCGCGGAGGTGCGGCAAAGCCGTCGGCTGACGCATGATGAGATCGATGGCGTTCATCACGTCCTCGACAGATTCGCAGGCGTGATACGGATGGCGAGTCTCGATTCCGCTCATACCCGATCGGGTGGAGACAATCGGCATGCCGAACGACAAAGCCTCTACTGTTTTGATCTTGAGGCCCGTTCCGAACATCATCGGATTGATCACCAGGTCGATCGACTTGTAGAAGTCCTCGAGATGCTCGACCCGCCCGATGACTTCGACGCCGTCCCCGGCCAGGTCCCGGACCTTGTCGCAAACGCCGCCGCCGATGACCAGGGTGAAGGGCCTGCCCGCGATCTGATGCTGGCGGTAGATCGCGACGAAGTTGCGCACGCTTTCGATGTTGATGAGATTGTTGCTGCCGAGATAGCCGACCCGGCGGAGCTGGAGGCTTTCCGGCGCCACGTCCAGGCGCGGCGGAAAGAACTGGCGCAGAACGTGGACCGGCCGGCCGCTGACCGAACGGAAGAACTCCGCCTCCCCGGCCTGAACCGCGATGAGTTCGTCCGCCCGCCGCAGGGCCGCGCCTTCTTCCTCGGGCGTGGTGTAGAAGAACTCGCGCGGCATATCGTGGAGATCGAACAACTTGTGCCGGTCCGACATCCGATCGTGCGTATGGAGGATCTTGCGGACGTGGCGCGGCAGCGCATCCAGGGCCTTGCTCTGAAATATATAGTGGAAAAGGACAAGCCTTATGTCGAACTCGGCCACCTTCCATCGCAGGAAATCGCCGACGTCCTCTTGATACCAGTCGTCTTTGGCAAAAACGTCGCCCAAACTGGGTGGGCTGGGTTGGTAAGGCGCCTTAACGATTACATCAAAGTAATCCCATTCATTTCTCATTTCATCATACTGCTCCTTCGTGAGTCCTTCTAATGTATAGTATACAAAATGTACTTTATATCCGGCGGATTGCATGTATTTGCCAATATGATAGACGGCCTGGCGATTGCCCGCAGTGGCGGGATGGCTCAATACGGGAGAATAAATCAATGCATCCATTGTTGGCTCTCGATCGTTTATGGATTGTCCCGGGTCCGCTTCGGCGATTTCGTCATCGCGCGGCGTCAATTTCGTCTGACGCCGGGGCGGGCGGCGCCGGTTGCGGACGCCCCAAGGGTCCATCTGCGGAGGTTGACCGGAAATTATCCAGACTATGACGCTTCACGTCGCGTGCGAAGCGCCGAGACGGCTACAAGTTCATTCAGTGCTCCATCACGGTAAAGCACGCCGGGCAGTCCAGCCGCGGCGGCGGCCGCGAGGTCTGTCTCCTTGTCCCCGACCAGAAAGCTGCGATCAAGGTCAAGCGGCCACCTCCCCATCAACTCCACGATCATGCCAGGCTCCGGCTTGCGGCAAGCGGAATCGCGCCGATAGGTCGCCACCGAACCATCCGGGTGGTATGGGCAGTAGATATATTCGTCGATATGCGCCCCGATTTCGGCCAGTTCCCTGTCCATCTGCGCGTGAAAGCGTTTGACGTCATTCTCGCCGTATAATCCGCGCGCGACGCCCGCCTGGTTGGTGACGACGAAGACATACGAGCCGGAGGCGTTGAGCTGTTTGACCGCTTCCCTCGCGCCCGGCAGCCAGCGCAAGTCTTCGGGACGGTAAGTATAGCCGAGATCCTCGTTGAGCACCCCGTCGCGATCGAGGAAAACCGCCGGCCGGCGGCGATGCTCCGCGATCAGGCGATCGGCGGCGGCGTAATCGTCGGGAACGCCGATATCGATGAAGAAACCCTGCTCGGGGACGCCCATCAACCGCCGTTGCGCGACCAGGGCGGGAAAGATGTCTGCTTCCAGCGAGCACGGGCGCGAAGGGATGCGGTCGAGGAGCGCGCGGCGAACCAGATAGACTCCCGCGTTGATCAACCCGGACGCCGCGACGGCGCCGCGTGGCAGGAAACGGACCACCCGGCGGTCTTCCAACTCCACGATCCCGAAACGGGCGGTGTCAGTGGTCGAGCGCAGCGCCATGCTGACCCAGGCGTCGTCCGCCACGCCGGCGCTGGCGAAGGCGCGCAGGTCGAGATCGAACCAACTGTCGCCGTTCATCAACAGGAAGGCGTCATCCGCGACGTCTCTCAGGAATTCGAGGGCGCCCCCCGTCCCTGCAGGCTCCGGCTCCACGACGACCTTGATCTCGACGTCGCGCCCGGCCATCCGGCGGACGCCCGAGAATTCATCGACCACCTGCCCGCCGAGATGGCCGGCGAGCAGGACGATCCGGTCGAATCCGAAACGCGCCGCTTCGAGAAGCAGGTAGTCCAGAAACGGTCGGCCGGCGACGGGCAGAAGCGGCTTCGGCGTATGCTGGGTCAACGCGCCCAGCCGCGTCCCCATGCCGCCCACCAGAATCACGCACTGCCTCAGCATCGCCGTTCAAATCTCCGCACGTGGATGAACGGCTTCTTCGAGAAGCGCGCAGATCAAATGCCCCACGACCATATGGCCCTGCTGGATCAATGGGGTTGACTGGTCGGGTATGCGGATCTCGATATCGCACAATGCGGTCATCTCTCCGCCGTCCCGTCCCGTGAAGCCGATGACCGTGACGCCCCGCGCGCGAGCGGCTTCCAGCGCCCGGAGGACATTTGGCGATCTGCCCGAGGTCGAAAGGCCGATCAAGACGTCGCCGGGCCGCGCCAACGCCTCGATCTGGCGGGCAAAGCTCATTTCGTAGCCGTAATCGTTGCTGACCGCGGTCAGAATCGACATGTCGGTCGTCAGCGCGAAGCCCGCCATGCCCGGGCGGTCGTAATTGAAGCGGGACACCAGTTCGCCGGCCAGATGCTGCGCGTCGGCGGCGCTGCCGCCATTCCCCGCGAACATCACCTTGCGATCGCCGCGGATCGCCTCGATGCAGCGGTCGGCCGCTTCGCGCACCTTCGCCAGCAGGTCGGCGTCGTCAAGCATGCGCTGAAGCACGGCGACCGAGCTGGACAGATAAGTCTCGATCGCCGTGGCCATCACGCCGCCGTCCAGGCTTCGACGCCGCGGTGTGTGAACTGGACGGGCAAAACCGTGAGGCCACTCTCCGCGAGCTTGCGCGCCAATTGGGGGCGGCGCTCCGGGGGCGTGAGGAGCATCATGAACCCGCCGCCGCCAGCGCCGGAAATCTTGCCGGCGATGGCGCCGTTCTTCAGCGCCAGATCGTAAATTCCATCGATGTTGCTGTTGCTGGTTCCCGCCGCCAGGCGCTTTTTCGCATCCCAGGAACGGGTGAGGATTTCGCCCATCCCGAGGATATCGCCTCTCAGCATGGCGAGCTTCATCTCGACGCTGTCCTGCTTGATCTGCTGAAGCGCCGACAGCGCCTCGGCGTCGCTGCGCTTCATGCTTTCGGTCTGCATTTCGATGATCGAAGAGGAAAGCCGGGAGCGCCCCGTGTGACAGATCATGATCGAACTTTCCATTTCGAGCAAATGGGATTCGTGGATGCGCAGCGGGTTGACGATCACGCGGTCGCTGGACAGGAACTCGATGAAATTGACGCCGCCGAAGGCCGCCGCATAATGGTCCTGTTTGCCTCCCGCCATGCCCAGATCCACGCGTTCGACGTCGAAGGCCAGTTTGGCGATGTCGTAGTCGCCGAGCGGAAGGCGCAGAAGCTCGGCAAAAGCCTTCACCAGCGCCACCACCAAGGCCGAGGACGATCCGAGTCCCGACCCCGGAGGCGCGTCGACCGAAGTAAAAACGTCGATCGACAAGGGCCGGCCCTTGTTGAAGTCATGCACGATACGGTTGTAGACGCCGCGATGCAGAGCCAATCCGATGGACGTGTCGAGGCGCGGCGAAGGCGTCGTCTCGTCGACGCTTTCGATGTCGTTGGCGTGAAAGGTCAGCGCCCAGTCCTCGCGTTCCTGGATGACCGCATAGGCATAGGCCGTGATGGTGCAATTGACGACATTGCCGCCAAATTCGTCGCAGAAAGGCGACAGATCGGTGCCGCCCCCCGCGAATCCCAGGCGCAAGGGCGCGCGCGCCCGCACTCTCTTCATCGCCATGGCGGCGCCCCTCTGCTGGCCGCCGCCGAAAAACGGCGACCCGCGGCCGCCCGCAACGTGGAGTGGTTATGACGGGATCGCATGCGCGCCCAACGATCGGTTGACCTAACGGCACTGATTAACATCGGGGCGCTAGCGGAGCAAGTTGCGAGCCTCCGTAACGATTGACGGATCGGGCGTGTTTCGGCCTTGGCGGAGCCGCCCGTCATGCGGCGACCGCCGATGATCGCCGCTGGTTTAAAGACAAAGTCCAGTCGATGCGCCGGAGGGCGGAGACGGCTGGAGCGGATGACTTCAGGCCGCGCCTTCGGCTCGCGGTCCCAGGGACGGCGCAGCTTGTGATGTTTCTGGATATCTTCAGCTTTTACATGGCGGCATTCAAGAGTCGATGGGCGGCGTTATGCGGTTCACGCCGGTCGCCTGGGGAGAATTCGACGCCATCGCCTCCATGCTGCGCCACAGGGCGTCGGCCTTGCGCTGGAGAAGGCCAAGGTCGAGGACATCTGGCGACAACCAGCCATAAACGACCTGCGCCAGATCGAGGGCGTATCCGCCCGATCCGGGACGATCGTGCCTCAGTTCGGCCTTGATCGAACGGGCGGCGGCGGCTTCCGCTTCGTTCGTGGCGGCGCCGATCATCGCCGCGAGATTTTGTACCTGCGCGAGCGGCGAGGAAAACCATTTTTCGTAATGGATGACGCCGGCGATCCGAGGGCCGAGATGGCGCAAGGCGTCCAGATAGTGCTCGACCCATAACAGCTCGCCGATCGCGGGAGGCAGGCCGTTGCGGGCGAGAAGCGAGGCCGCCACGGCGCGAGGATCGCGCACCGCCAGGATCCACACCGGCTGGACGCCCAGGTCGCCGAAAATCTCCTGCCACAAGGGAAGGAAGCGGGCGGTGCGCGGGTCTTTGAACCCCCAGACGCCGCCAGCCGCTTCCAGTTGGTCGCTCACCATCCTGGTCAGCCGGTCCCGGATGGCGATGTGCGCCGCCCTGTCCAGGATCCTGTCGGTCGCGGCGCGGCCCAGCCAGATCGTGTCCCAACCGGCGTCGAGCGCTTCAAACAGGGCGTCATGAGCCTCCTGGATCGATCGATGCTCGAGGAAGCCTTCGGGATTGTCGGCTTGCGGCCCCAACAGCGGCCCTCCCAGGTCAACGCCCAGGCCGTTCATCATCCGGGCGCAGAGCGTCGTGCCGGCGCGATGCATTCCGACCACGACGAAAACCTTCTTGCGGTTTGCAAGACGGCGCTCGGCGTCCGCCAGCATGGCCGCGACGCCGGTCTGGAGCGCAACGACCACTTGCGCCGCCATGGCGCGATCGCGTTTCGTCCTGGCGATTTCCAAGACGTGCTTCTCGAACCACGGGCGCGACGAGAAACGGGCCATGGCTTCACGAAGAACCGCCTCCGCCTCGTCCAGCCGGTTCCGCGAGGACAGCAAGGATAAGGCTATTTGATATCCGGCCTCGTCGTCGGGAAAGCGGGCGCGCAATTCGGCCGCGAGACGGATGGCCTCGTCGTGATGGCCTCGCGCCTGGGCGATCCATGCCTGATGCGTCATCGGCCAGGCCTGTCCCGGAAAGCGGACCAGGGCTTCCGCCGCAATCGCGGCGGCGTCGTCGAACTTGCGCAGCTCGCGCGCGCTTGCCGTCCCGATCTCATAACCGGCCTCGTGGTCGGGAAAGCGCGTGCGCAGTTCGGCGGCGAGACCGATGGCTTCGTCATGGTCGCCTCGCGCCTGGGCGATCCATGCCTGCTGCGCCATCGGCCAGGCCTGTCCCGGAAAACGGACCAGGGCTTCCGCCGCAATCGCCGCGGCGCCGTCGAGCCGCCCCGACGCGCGCGCGCTCAGCGCCCCAACCTCGTAGCCGGTCTCGTAGTCGGGAAAACGGCCGCGCAATTCGGCGGCGAGTCGTCCAGCCTCGTCGAGATCGCCGCGCGCGAGGACGGCCCATGCCCGCTGCGCCGCCGGCCAGGCCTGTCCCGGAAAACGCGGGAGGGCCTCAGCCACGATCGCTGCGGCCTCGTCGAACCGCCCTGCCGCGCGCGCGCATGCCTCCCCAATCTGAAATCCAACATGGTCGTCGGGCCAGCGGGCGCGCACTTGAGCGGCGAGCCGGCCAGCGGCGTCGAGATCGCCTCGCGCCAAAGCGATCCATGCCTGCTCGACCGCTGGCCAGGGCTGGGCCGGAAAACGGACCCTGGCGTCCGCCATGACCGCGGCGGCGTCGTCGAGCCGCCCCGACGCGCGCGCGCTTGCCGCCCCGACCTGATATCCGGCCTCGTGGTCGGGAAAGCGGGCGCGCAATTCGGCGGCGAGCCGTCCAGCCTCGGCGTGATCGCCGCGCGCGAGGACGGCCCATGCCCGCTGCGCCGCCGGCCAGGCCTGTCCCGGAAAACGCGGGAGGGCCTCAGCCACGATCGCTGCGGCGTCGTCGAACCGCCCTGCCGCGCGCGCGCATGCCTCCCCAATCTGAAATCCAACATGGTCGTCGGGCCAGCGGGCGCGCACTTGAGCGGCGAGGCGGCCAGCGTCGTCGAGATCGCCTCGCGCCAAAGCGATCCATGCCTGCTCGACCGCCGGCCAGGGCTGGGCCGGAAAACGGACCATGGCTTCCGCCATGACCGCGGCGGCGTCGTCGAGCCGCCCCAACGCGCGCGCGCTTGCCGCCCCGACCTGATATCCCGCCTCGTGGTCGGGAAAGCGGGCGCGCAATTCGGCGGCAAGACGGGCGGCTTCGTCGTGGTCTCCCCGCGCCTCGGCGATCCATGCCTGCTGCGCCAGCGGCCAGGCCTGTCCGGGAAAACGGACCAGGGCTTCCGCCGCAATCGCCGCGGCGTCGTCGAGCCGCCCCAGCTCGCGCGCGCTGAGTGCCCCAACCTCGTAACCGGTCCCATAGTCGGGAAAACGGGCGCGCAGTTCGGCGGCGAGACGACTGGCCTCGTCGAGGTCGCCGCGCGCCCGGGCGGCCCATGACTGCTGCGCCATCGGCCAGGCCTGAGCCGGAAAGCGGACAAGGGCATCCGCCACGATCGTGGCGGCCTCGTCGAACCGCCCCGACGCGCGCGCGCTCGTCTCCCCGATCTGATAACCGACATGGTCGTCCGGCCAGCGGGCGCGCAATTCAGCGGCGAGCCGGCCAGCGTCGTCGAGATCGCCTCGCGCCAAAGCGATCCATGCCTGTTCGACCGCCGGCCAGGGCTGGGCCGGAAAACGAACCAGCGCTTCCGCAATGATCGCGGCGGCGGCGTCGAACAGCCCCAACGCGCGCGCGCTTGCCGCCCCGACTCGATAACCGGACTCGTGGTCGGGAAAGCGCGCGCGCAATTCAGCCGCCAGCGACGCCGCCTTGCCCCAGTCGTCACCTTGAGCGCCTTGCGCTTGTTCTGCGAGAAGCGAGGCTGCCTGACTATCGTTCATCGCAGCCAATTCATTCATTTCGCCGGTCTCTCCAATCTGATTCCGTCGCGGCTTCGATCTCGATCGGCCTGAAATTCCATATTCAAATCCACAATGGCGAGCGGCTCTCCATCAGCCGAATTTATGACATCGCAAAGGATTGGAGGTCAACCTGGACATCGAGGCCGTGGCGGACGCTGTCGGGGCTTCGCGCCCCCGGCGGCCCCGAAAGCGCCAATGGCGTCGCGTGGCGGCGCTCCGGTCGGTCCCGACCGTCGGGCCGACGGCGGATCGGCGGAGCGCTCCGCGCTTCGCGCCGAACTGCCGCGTTCCTTTTGCGCGCGACGCGTCCCGTTCGAGACCGCCGCGACGGAATCCGCGCGCCAAGCGCTGTCGAGAATGTCAAAATGACGTTTAGTCATGTATGACTGGTGTCACATTGGCTCCATAACCTAATATTCTCCTGAAACTCATGATGAACGGGCGACTAACTTGCAGTTGCCGGCGAAGATGGTACATAAATAAACACGAGATATCTTCGCCGCGCCGACCCGACGCGAGCGAAGGCGCGGGGCGGACGCTACCGGAAACATCCGGCTGTTCAGCGGGGAGAAATGGTCTGTGGGCAGGATGACGACGAACTTCATCGATCGATATGTCGGCGCGCGGTTGCGGAGCCTTCGGGAGAGCCGCGGCCTGTCGCGGGAGCGCCTCGCTTCCGCGCTGAACATTCCGGCGGACCGCGTGCTGGATCTCGAAGAGGGGCGCGAACGAATCGCCGCCGAACTGATGCGGTCGCTGTCGCGCGTCCTGGAAGCCCAGCCCGCCGAATTTTTCGAGGGCTTCTCGGTCACGGCGCAGGGTCTCGTCCGCCTCACCGACAATGACGGGCGGGCGGCCGAGGAGGAGGCGCGGCTGACGCGCGATTTCGCCCTGATCCGCGACGAGGACGCGCGGCAGCTCATTCTCGCGCTGGTTTCGAGCTACGCGACGTTTGCGGAAATCGCCAGGAGTTGAGGCGGCGGCTGATTTAGATCGTTTGCGGTCAATGCCTTGCCGAAACAGAATTGGTCTCCGACCATGGAGACGCGATGACTCTTCCCGCTGGCCCGAGGGGCCACGCCGCCAGAATTTCCGGGCCCGTTTCGGGCGCCTCCCACGCGCCGCAGGGTTCGCCGCCGCGTCTGGCGCGGGCGGCGGTCGGCGTCATTTATGGCGATATCGGCGCGCCGCCGCTCGACTCCATGGACCAGTTTTTTCACGACGGCGTTTCGCGCGCCGCGGATTATGCGCTCGGCGGCGTGTCCTTGGCGATCTGGAATCCGGTGATACGAACACGATGCGAAATTCCGAATTCAAATCTCATTCCGCAGGGCGCATAACGCCTCGAAATGGCGCTGCCGCTGTTCGTGGGGCAGGGGAGCGCCGGGGCGCAAGGCTTTCAATGCGTCCGGTCAGGTTTTTTTGCCTGCGAGCAAGACAATCTTGCCCATATGGCCCGAGCTTTCCATCATTTCATGGGCGGCGCGGGCCTGTTCGAGCGGGAAGCTTGCGTGGAGGACCGGCTTGACCGCGCCGCTGTCGAGCAGGGGCCAGACCTTTTCGCGCAAAGCCCGCGCGATGGCGGCCTTGACCGCCAGCGGGCGGGCGCGCAGGGTCGAGCCGGTGATGGTCAGGCGCTTGAGCATGACGCTCATGAAGTCAAAATCCTTGACCCGGGCGCCCTGAAGAAAGGCGATCTGCACCAGGCGGCCGTCGGGCGCCAGCGCCGCCAGGTTCTTTTGCAGATAAGGCCCGCCGACCATGTCGAGGATGACGTCCACGCCCTTTTTGCCGGTGAGCGTCTTCACCTCGGCCAAAAAGTCCTGCTCGCGGTAATTGATCGCCACATCGGCGCCGAGGTTCTTGCAGAATTCGACCTTTTTCGCCGATCCGGCGGTGGTGAAGACTTTTGCTCCGAAACTTTTGGCGAGCTGGATCGCGGTCGAGCCGATGCCGCTCGACCCGCCATGGACCAGAAAAGTCTCGCCAGGTTTTAGAGCGCCGCGGGAAAAAACATTGTCGTAAACGGTGAAAAGAGTTTCGGGGATTCCCGCGGCCTCGACCAGGCTCAAAGGTTTCGGCCGGGGTAGGCAAAGCGGCGTGTCGGCGAGGCAATATTCGGCATAGCCGCCCGAACCGACCAAAGCGCAAATCTCGTCGCCGACAGCCAAGCCCTCGACATTCTCGCCGAGCGCGACAATTTTCCCGGCGATTTCGAGGCCGGGAACGTCGCTTTCGCCCGGCGGCGGCGGATAGAGCCCCATGCGCTGGATGCAGTCGGGCCGGTTGATTCCGGCCGCGGCGACCTCGACCAGCGCCTTTCCGGGCCCTGGCGTTGGCACGGGCGCCTCGCGCAATTTTATGACCTCCGGGCCTCCGGCGCCGTCGAAGAAGATTTCGCGCATGGTCTTGGGCAAAGTAGACATCGGCGCCTCCCGTCAAAAGGTCTTGAGATAGAAGTGCAGGCTGAGCGCGAGGCCGATCACGATCACGAACAGCCGCACATAGAGCGGCGGAATGCGCGATCCGGCGTGCGCTCCCGCAAAACCGCCGGCGATCGATCCAGCGGAGAGGATGGTCCCCTCCAGCCAGTGGATACGGCCGGAAAACAGGAAAACGCCGGTCGCAGTGAGGTTCATGAGCGCCGCCAAAGCCATTTTCAGGCTGTTCATCAGCACGATGTCCTTAAGCCCGTAAAGCGTCAGCGCCGCCAGCATCAAAATGCCGATGCCGCCGCCGAAATAGCCGCCGTAAAGCGCGACGAAACATTGTGCGACCAGCACGCCGGTCGCGCTTAAGACCTGCTTTTCGGCCTGTTTCGGCATGACCATGCCCGCGGCGAAGACAAGCGTCGCCCCGAGCAGCAGGAAGGGGATCAGGCGCTCGAAAAGCTGTTCCGACGTCGAAAGCAGCAGGAGCGCGCCAAAAAAGCCGCCGACAAGCGATATGACCGCGAGAACATGGCCGTTGACGCGCGGGTCCTCCAGCGATTGCGCCAGGCTGTGGCGATAGGCGTAGGTGGTCGCCACCTGCGCCGGGAACAGGGCGAGGGTCGAGGTGGCGTTGGCGTCGATCGCCGGCAGCCCGGCGCCGATCAGCGCGGGAAAGGTCAGGAAGGAGCCGCCGCCGGCGAGCGCATTGATGAAGCCCGCGCCGAAACCGGCGAGAATGACGAGAAGAAGATGCATGTGCGGGCGGTCCGCCGAGGGGGACAGGAGGCGGCAAAAGAAGGGATTTCGCCGGGAGCGTCAATCGGCGGAAAGGCAAAGGACAGGTTGAAGCAAGGCAAATTCCGTTTGCCGCCCGGTCTTGACCGGCGCAGCGCTATCGCCTCTGCTGCCAGGGTCGATCTGCGCGGAGGGGTCCCTTGATCCGTAGCCTGCCAAAATTCGTCCCGGCGCTGTTTGCCGGCCTGCTGTCCTGCGCGCCGGCTTTCGCGCTGGACAAGGTGATTTTCGCCTCGAACTGGCTGGCCCAGGCCGAGCATGGCGGTTTTTATCAGGCGGTCGCGGACGGAACTTACGCGAAATATGGGCTCGACGTGACGATTCTGCCCGGCGGGCCGCAAAAGAACAACCGCCTGCTGCTCGCCGCCGGCCGCGCCGATTTCTATATGGGCGACAATCTGATCGGCGAATTTTCGGCTCTGGCCGAAAAAATCCCCATCGTCACCGTCGCCGCGATTTTCCAGAAGGACCCCTTGGTCTTCATGTCCCATCCGGGCGCCGGACTCGACCGTTTCGACGATCTGCCCAAGGCCGACAAGGCCTTCGTCGGTTTGGCGACCTTGACCACGGTCTGGCCGTGGATGGAGAAGAAATGGGGTTTTTCGCGAGCGAAAGTGGCGACCTATAATTTCAATTCGGCGCCCTTCATCGCCGACAGACATTCGATCGAACAGGGCTATCTGACCTCGGAGCCCTTCGCCATAGCGCGCTCCGGCGGCTTCGAGCCCAATGTCTTCCTGCTCGCCGATCATGGCTACGAGACCTACGCCACCACCATCGAGACCCGCCGTGACCTGCTGCAAAAAAGTCCCGATCTGGTCCGGCGCTTCGTCGAGGCCTCGATCCTCGGCTGGGCGCATTATCTGCATGGCGACAACAGCGCCGCCAACGCTCTGATCAAGCGGGAGAATCCCGACATGGACGACGCCCAGATCGCCTTTTCGATCAAGCAGATGAAGGCGCACGGCATTGTCGAATCGGGCGATGCGCTCAAATTGGGGATTGGCGCCATGGATCCCGCGCGGATCGAGCGCTTCTATGATGACATGGCGGGGGCGGGCGCCGCGCCGGCGGGGCTCGATCTGACCAAAGGCTTCGATTATTCCTTCGTCAACAAGGGTCTTGGCCTGGAAGGGGCGGGCGCGAGGTGAGCGCGCTGGCGACCTTGCGCGATTTGCGGCTGGCTTTTCCCGGCCAGGCCGAGCCGGCGCTCGACGGCGTGCGGCTCGAACTTTTCCCCGGCGAGACGCTTTGCGTGCTTGGTCCCTCGGGTTGCGGCAAGTCCACCTTGCTGCGGCTGATCGCCGGGATCGAGACGCCGGATTCGGGCGAAATTCTCTGGCGCGACGGCGCGGCGCCGAAAATCGGCTTCGTGTTCCAGGAGCCCAATCTGATGCCCTGGGCCGATCTCTTCGCCAATGTTTCCCTACCGCTGCGGCTGGCGGGCTTAAGCCGGCGCGAGGCGGCGCCCAAGGTCGAGGACATTCTGGGGCGCGTCGGCCTCGCCGATCGGCCGCGCGCCCTGCCGCGCGAATTGTCCGGCGGCATGAAAATGCGGGCCTCGATCGCCCGCGCACTGGTGGACGAGCCCGAGCTTCTGCTGCTCGACGAGCCTTTCGCGGCGCTCGACGAGATCACGCGCTGGCAGCTCAACGACGCGCTGCTCGACCTGCGCCGCCGCAGCGGCGCCACCGTGGTTTTCGTCACCCATTCGGTTTACGAAAGCGCCTATCTCGCCGACCGCGTGGCGATCATGCGGGCGCGGCCGGGGCGGATCGATTCGCAACTGCGTCTCGAACGCGGCCCGGAGCGCGGGCTCGCCTTGCGCCGCAGCGGCCTGTTCGCCGAGGATTGCGCGCGCATCGCCGAAGGTCTGCAACAGGCGATGGAGTGGGCTGCGTGACGCGATTTCTCCCTCTCGTCGCGCTCGCCGGCTTGATTCTCCTGTGGGAGGCCTGCGTCCGGCTTTTCGCCATTCCTCCCGCGCAATTGCCGGCGCCGAGCGCGATTCTCGCGACGCTTTTCGCCAATGGCCCGCAATTGCTCACCGCCGCCGCGACCACTCTCGCAGAGGCGGTCGAGGCCCTCTGTCTGGCGGCGGCGGGCGGCGTTGCGCTGGCTTTGCTGTTTTCCTGGTCGTCCTGGCTGGAAAAGACCTTTCTGCCGCTTGCCATCGCCTTGCAGGTGACGCCGCTGATCGCCATCGCGCCTCTGCTGCTGATCTATCTTTCGCCGCGGGCGGCGGTGCTGGCCTGCGCTTTCCTGGTCGCCTTTTTCCCCATTCTGTCCAACGCTTCCGCTGGGCTGGGGGCGACCGACCGGGGCTTGATCGAGCTTTTCCGCCTCAAGGGCGCCTCACGGACGAAAATCCTGTTCTGGCTGCGGCTGCCCTCGGCCATGCCGCAGATTTTCACCGGCCTGCGCGTCGGCGGGGTCCTGGCGCTGATCGGCGCCGTGGCGGCGGAACTGGCGGCGGGCGCGTCAGGGCAGGGCGAAGGACTCGCTTTCCGCATCGTCGAGGCCGGTTATCGGCTCAAAATTCCAATGATGTACGCCGCCGTGGCGCTGCTGTGCCTGTGTGGCGTGGCGCTTTACAGCGTGCTTTCCGCGCTCGACGCGCTTCTGCTGCGGCGTTGGCGTGACGCGCCAAAAAATTAGGCGGCCCAAGGCCTTGGCGGGAGAGGCGGCGGCGAGCTGGGGCGCTGTGACGCGGATATTTTTGCTGTGCTCTTTCGGTCACTGTCAAATAAAATTCCCGTGATCCGCATTTTCGCCTTTTTTTTCGCCTTTTTTCGACTTGCTCAAGCGGCGGCGCTCTCGTGCGAATCGATTGTCACGGGTTGCGTCGGGGCGTATTCGCGCAGCGGGAGAGGCGCGAAAACGTCAAGTCATTGTTTTGTAATCGGGTCGCTTCGGAAAGCGTGCGCGCTTTCGCAAGTGGGCGACCGGTTGTGTTGCGTCGGCCTCCCGATGGCGCGACGGCGCAAACCGACAAGGACGGGCCAGAGATATGCAGCTTTCTCTTGGGGCGGTTAAGGGGAAATTAGGGATAATTTGCTTCAATTCGAAGATGTTCGGCATCCGCGCCTCTCGGGCGGGCGGCTCCGGCGCCCCGGCGCCGTCGATTCGCCGTCTCGCGCCAAAGAGCTTTCCTGTCGCTTCGGCCGAACCACGCCTCGGCGCGCGTTTTGTTCAGTTCGTGGGGTTCGGCGTATGAGCGATTGGATCTATGAGAGCTGCGAGGCGGCTTTGGACGATCGTCCCAGTCTTCCCCGCAAGGTTTTTGTCCGGGCGATCCCGAGCCTTGCGGCCTTTTCCTTCAGCGCCGCCGTGGCCTTGCGTCTCGCGGGCGGCCTGATGAGCCAGGCGAACGCGCCGCAGCCCGAGCTGGCGCGCGCCCCCGCCAAGCCGTCGGTCGCGCTTCCCCATGTCGATCTGGCCTCGGGCGACGCGAAGCCCGACCTCAACAAGCCGCGCAATCCCTTCGGCGGCCTGTTCGATCCCAATGGCGAGACCCAGGGCATGCCGGCGGCGATGCAGGCCGCGCGGACCGATCCGATCGGGCCGTCCTTCTCGCCGCTTCAGCCTCAGCCCTTGTTCGCCGAGATCGAGACGCCCGACTCGGGCTCGCAATTCGCCGAGGACGAGACCAGCCAGCCGGCCGCGCAAGCCGAGATGGCCGAAAATACGGATCAGGCGGCGGATCACGTGCGCTTGAAGCCGGCGCTGCCGCCGGTCGAGACCGCCGAAGCCGAAAAGCCCCAGCCGGCGGAGCAGACGGTCGAGACCGCGGCCGAAGCCGCCGCGCCGCTGCCCCCGTCCCGTCCGGCGCAGCTCGCCGCTATATCCCGCGACGCCGAGGAACAGGCGTCGCGCGCGGCCCCAGCGCTGGGGCCGCGGAAAGACGCCGCGGGGCCGACCCGCGCCGCCGCTGCCGCCGCGCGCGATCGCGCCCAGGCCGCGACCCTGGCCCACAACGACCCGCGCAGTTTCTTCGACAAGATCTTCAACAACAGCGATCAGCAGCCCAAGGGGCCGCAACTCGCCTATGCGCCGTCGGACGGCGGCGGCGGCCTGTTCGGCCTCGGCCACAGCTTTCCGTCCTCGCCCGCCCCGGTCAGCGCGCGCGGCGGCACTGCGGTCTATGACATTTCCGCTCATACCGTCTATTTGCCGAGCGGCGAGCGGCTCGAAGCCCATTCCGGCCTTGGCCCCTATTTCGACGATCCGAGTCATGTCCATGTGCGCATGCGCGGCTCGACGCCCCCCGCGACCTACCGGCTGACCCTGCGCGAAAGCCTGTTCCATGGCGTTCAGGCGCTCCGCCTGACCCCGGTCAGCGGCACGACTTATGGCCGCGGCGGTCTGCTCGCCCACACTTTCATGCTCGGCCGGCGCGGCGATTCCAACGGCTGCGTGTCCTTCCGCAATTACCGCGCCTTCCTTGCCGCCTATCAGCGCGGCGAGATCCGCGAGCTGAAAGTGGTCGCGAGCCGCTGACAGCCGCTTCATCCCGGCCTATAAGACGCCTTCCGCCCGCGCCGTATATCGGCGCGGGCCTTTCGGTATTTTTGGAGCGGCCATGTCCGGGACGACGATTTCGAGCGAGGGGCTGGACCCGCGCCGGCGGAAAATTCTGCTGCGCTGCTGGCGAAGAGGCATGAGGGAGGTCGATCTCCTGCTCGGCCGGTTCGCCGACGCCCGCCTCGCTGAGTTGAGCGAGGAAGAACTCGACGAGCTGGAGCATCTGATGGAGGCGCAGGACGCCGACATCTTTTCCTGGTTCGCCGGATCGAAACCGATTGACCCAAACTTCGACCGCCCGATCTTCCACAAGATCAAGGCCTTTCATACCCACAACGGCCCGATTCACGGGTGAGGGGGCGCGGGAAGCGACTTCCTCCCGCACAAGGCTTTCCTGACCCATCGAAGCCGCGCCTTTGCCCCTCACTCCGCTCCTCCGCCGCAAACGCGGCGAGCGGCGATAACGACAATCATTCAACCCGACCCATGCACGACCTTCTCCGCGCCGCTTCCGAACTCGAAAAAGGCCATTCGCTCATCCTCGCGCGCGCGCCGGAGGGCTATGACGCCTTTGTCGCCGCCGACCTCGCCCGCGCCTTGGCGACGTCGGGCGAGGGGCGCTCCTGCGCTCTGGTCCATGCCGCGCGCGACAGCCAGCGCCTGCGCGCCTTCCGGGAGGCTCTGGCCTTCGCCGCGCCGGAAGCCGAAATTCTCGAATTCCCGGCCTGGGACTGCCAGCCTTACGACCGCGTTTCGCCCAACGCCGCGATCGCCGCCCAGCGCATGACCGCCCTGGCGCGGCTCGCCCGCACGCGCTCCTCGCTGGACAGGCCGCGCATCCTGCTCACCACCGTCGCGGCTTTGTCGCAGCGCGTTCCGCCGCGCAAGGACCTCGCGGCGACCAGCTTTTCCGCCACGCCCGGCGCGGCGGTCGATCTGCGCGAGCTTGCCGCCTGGCTCGACGCCAACGGTTTCGCGAGAGCCTCGACCGTGCGCGAGAGCGGCGAATACGCCCTTCGGGGCGGCATCGTCGATCTTTATCCGCCGAGCCTGCCCGGCCCGGTCCGGCTCGACTTTTTCGGCGATGTGCTGGAGACCATTCGCGCCTTCGACCCCGAAAGCCAGCGCACCACCGCGCAATTGCGCGCGCTCGACCTCGTGCCGGTCAACGAGGCGCCGATCCGCACCGAGACGATCAAACGCTTCCGCCAAGGCTACATCGCCCATTTCGGCGCCCAGACCCGCGGCGACACGCTCTATGAAGCGGTGAGCGAGGGCCGCCGCCCGCCGGGTCTCGAACATTGGCTGCCGCTGCTCTATCCGCGCCTCGACACGCTCTTCGACTATATCGACGACGCGCCGCTGCTGCTCGACGCTCAAGCAGAAGCCGCCGCGCATGAGCGCTTCGCGCAGATCCAGGACTACTATGAATCGCGCCGCGGCCTCTATGCGGGCGATCCGACCAGCAGCAATTACAAGCCGCTGCCTCCCGACGAGCTTTACATGCCGGAGGAGGAGTTCTCCCGGGCCTTGGACAAGGCGGCGACCGCGCGTTTCACGCCCTTTGCCGCGCCAGAAGGCGGCGCGAAGATCATCGATTGCGGCGGCGCGCCAGGGCGCAATTTCGCGCCCGAGCGCAATGACGAAAACGCCAATGTCTTTGAGGCGGCGGTGGACCATATCCGCGCCTTGCAGGGCGAGGGCAGGAAAGTCGTCGTCGCCGGCTGGACCGATGGCTCGCGCGAGCGCCTCGGTTCGGTTCTGGCGGAACACGGGCTGAAAAAGCAGGAGCTTGTGTCCTCGCTCGGCCAGGCCATGGGCCTGCGCGACGCCCGCGTCGCCCTGGCCGTGATCGGGCTCGAAGCCGGCTTCGTCGCCGGCGATCTCGCGGTCATCGGCGAGCAGGACATTCTCGGCGACCGGCTCGCGCCCCAGCGCCGGCGCCGCAGGAGGCCCGAGAATTTCCTCGCCGAGGTCTCGGCGCTGTCCGCGGGCGACCTGGTCGTCCATGTCGATCACGGCATCGGCCGCTTCATCGGCCTCAGGCACATCGAGGCGGCGGGCGCGCCGCACGATTGCCTGGAGCTGCATTATTCCGGCGGCGACAAGCTTTTTCTGCCGGTCGAGAATATCGAGCTTTTGTCGCGCTATGGTTCGGAAGACGCCGAGGTCGCGCTCGACCGCCTCGGCCATACCGCCTGGCGGGAGCGGAAAGCGCGGCTGAAACTGCGCATCCGCCAGATGGCGCAAGGGCTGATCAAGATCGCCGCCGCCCGCATGCTGCATGCGGCGCCGAAACTGACGCCGCCCGAGGGGCTTTACGAGGAATTCTGCGCCAAATTCCCCTATGACGAGACCGAGGACCAGATCGCCGCGATCGACGCCACTTTGTCCGACATGGCCTCGGGCCGGCCGATGGACCGGCTGATCTGCGGCGACGTCGGATTCGGCAAGACCGAAGTCGCCTTGCGCGCCGCTTTCAACGCCGCGATCAATGGCGTTCAGGTCGCGGTGATCGTGCCGACGACGCTTCTCGCCCGCCAGCATTTCAAGAATTTTTCCGCGCGTTTCGCCGGCCTGCCCATTCGTGTGGCGCAGATGTCGCGGATGGCCAGCGCCGCCGACATGCGCGCGACCCGCGCGGGGCTGGCGGATGGCTCGGTGGACATTGTCATCGGCACCCATGCGGTGCTGGGCAAGAACGTCAGCTTCAAAAATCTCGGCCTCGTCATCGTCGACGAGGAGCAGCATTTCGGCGTCGGCCACAAGGAGCGGCTGAAAGAGCTGCGCGCCGAGGTCCATGTGCTGACCCTGTCCGCGACCCCGATCCCGCGCACCCTGCAACTGGCGCTCACCGGGGTGCGCGAGCTGTCGATCATCGCCACCCCGCCGGTCGATCGCCTCGCGGTGCGCACTTTCGTCACGCCTTTCGACGATCTCATCCTCCGCGAGGCGCTGTTGCGCGAGCGGTTCAGGGGCGGGCAGAGCTTTTTCGTCTGCCCGCGCCTCGAAGACCTCGACGAGGCGGCGGCCTGGCTGCGCCAAAACGTCCCGGAAGCCAAATTCACCATCGCCCATGGCCAGATGGCGGCGAGCGAACTGGAAGAGCGGGTCGGCGCCTTTTACGACGGCAAATATGACGTGCTGGTCTCGACGAATATTGTCGAATCCGGCCTCGACATCCCGACCGCCAACACCCTGATCGTCTATCGCGCCGACATGTTCGGCCTTGCCCAGCTTTATCAATTGCGCGGACGGGTGGGGCGCTCGAAAACCCGCGCTTACGCCTTTTTCGCCACGCCGGTCAACAAGACCATCACGCCGCAGGCCCAGAAGCGCCTCGAAGTGCTGCAGTCGCTCGACACGCTCGGCGCGGGCTTCCAGCTCGCCAGCCACGATCTCGACCTGCGCGGCGCCGGCAATCTGCTCGGCGACGAGCAATCCGGCCATATCAGGGAAGTCGGCTACGAGCTGTACCAGCAGATGCTCAACGAGACGATCGCCGCGCTCAAGGCGGGCGGCGGCGAGCCGGCGGAGGAAGCCTGGTCGCCGCTGATTACCCTGGGCACGCCGGTCACCATCCCCGAAGACTATGTCGACGACCTCGACCTGCGCCTGCAACTCTATCGCCGCCTCGCCACGCTGGACGAAGAGACGGAGATCGAAAGCTTCGCCGCCGAAATGATCGACCGTTTCGGCCCCATGCCCGACGAGGTGAAGCAATTGATGCGTCTCGTCGGCGTCAAGGCCCTGTGCCGTCGCGCCCATGTCGAAAAGGTCGAGGCCGGACCGAAGGGGATCATCATCGGCTTCCGCGACAACAGTTTCGCCAATCCGGCCGGGCTGGTGCGCTATATCGCCAAACAGGGCTCCGACGCCAAGGTGCGTCCCGACATGAAGATCGTCTTCCTTGGCGATTTTTCCCATGCCAAGGATCGTCTGGAGGGGGCGCGGAAGATTTTACGCGATCTGGCGCAAGTCGCGGAAAAGAAAGCGTAAGATTTGCCGCCGCATCGTTCCGTCGGCTTTGCCCGGCGTATCTTGCGCGCCGGCCGTTACGCCTGCTTACCCTTGGTCGTGAAACGGCCAATTCGTTGGGATAGACAGCACAAGCTGCGCCGATGACAGGCGCCAGCCGGCCGATCGCGGATGTCCGAGTAGCCTTCCGGGGTTGGATCGGCTAGGCCGTAGACTCATAACGCTTTCATCCAGATGCGCGCGGCGGCGAGTTTGATCGCGGCGAGGAAGTTCAACGGGTCCTTGTCATAGCGGGTGGCGATGCCACGCAACTGCTTCAGCTTA
>JAKAJL010000041.1 GCA_021813805.1 Pseudomonadota bacterium
GCGCCCCGGCTGCGCAACCCCGGCCAGCTACGCCGGAGCGCGCGCTACGTGTCGCGCTGTTTGGAGGGGTCAATTTTCGACGCCGATTCCCCGCCCTACGGGGTCAAATTTGAACGCCGATTGACACCCGTCACGATCTTCAAGTGCGTCGGCGTGGGTTTGCGGCCTCGCATGGATTTTCCTTTCAATTTTGCGGCCCTGCGAACAAAACGATGGGGCCGGTTGCCAGGGCCAAATCGCGGTGAAGTCGAAACCCCCTTCCCGGTGGGCGCCGGCGGCCGCGCCTGTGCGGTCCAGGTCGAAAAGATTGGCGGGGCGTGGGCCGGCTGTCCGGGCGCGGCACGGCAGAGAACATGCGCCTCATGCCGCCCTCCCGTCAGGCCCGATGCCAAACTCGGCGAGAATGTGGGCGGGAACCTTGCAGCCTGCCGCACCTGGCTCTGGCGAAAGATTGTCCCAACGCCAAATGCCGATTTCACGGAACTGGTGCATCATCATGATCCACGTCCGGTCGGATACCTCAGAAGGACCACTTGCCGGCGACGCACGGGCGGGTGCTTGGTGCTCGTCCTTCCAACGCTCGCCGTTCAGCCAAGTCGCCGGATGCGGCCAATATCGGCGATCGGGGTTCGCTGCATGGAACGCGGGAATTGCCCGCATGATGACCGCCGGCGGAGTCTTCCTGATCGCTTTGGCGAAAGCTCTCGCGGCATCCTTGCGGCCGACCTTGTAGCCGTATGCCTCGTAAAAAGCCGCGAATCCCTCAGGCTCAGTTTCCATCGATTTTGGGCGTGAGGATCGCGCTTTGCCGCCGTCCTTTCGGTTGCCCTTCGATTCTTCCGCCGCCGCGCTCTTGCCGAAGAGGTCTTCCGATTTCTGATGATCTTGCGGAGCAGATTCGCCCTCGCGCGCGATCCGAGCCGAAGGCGAGGATTCTTCCCGGGTCTCTCTTTCCCGGGTATCTCTTTCCCGGGTCTCTGTGTCGCCGGGCGGCGACAATGCAGTGTCGTCAGGCGGCGACAATGCAGTGTCGTCAGGCGGCGACAATGCCCCGTGCTCTTCATTGTCGTCGTTTGGCGACAATGCCCCGTTGTAAGTATCGAAATTGTCGTTGTTTTCGTCTGAGGCTTCGCATTTTTCCGCGAGGCGCATCACGTAAGCCTGTGTGGTGCCGTCGAAGCCCAGTTTCTCGATATGGCCGCGACGGGCCATTGCATTGAGCGCGGCGCTCGCCGCTGGGCGGCCAATTTTCGCAATGGCTGCAAGGGTTTGCTGCGTCATGTAGGCGACGCCACCATGTTTGAATGATAGGAAGTCGCAGGCCATCGCGACCGCGACGCTAAGGGCGCTGGGCGGCAAGCTCTTGTCTTGCATGACCTGCCTAAGCCAGCCCAACTTGCGGCTGGTGAACGCTTCCTTGGTGAGGCCGGCGACGCCCCGGCGGTCGCGGGCGTTGCGCCGGCGTAGGCGCTTCGGGGCGTTAGCCATTGCCGCGCCTTTCCTCGATCTGGCGGAGCCGCCGCAGGACCGCGCCGCGCTGGTGAGAAGGGGCCGCGTACATCTCCACAAAACACCGCAGCGAATCGATCTCGATAAGCGGCTCTATAGCCTCGCCGAGCGCGACTATGCGGACCATGATCGGCGCCGCGCGGGCGTGGCGGAGCCACATAAGGCGGTCAGCCGGCGCGACGCCGATGCAGTGCAGGAAGTCGAAAAAACTGGCTTCGATGCGGCCCGCGAACGAGTTGCGCACGACGCGCATGGCATCGCCGTTGATCCGCTCGCGCGTCCATACGTCAAATGCGACGGGCTTTTGTTTTTCTCCAATCACGGCGAGCCCTCGGCGAGGAGGTCGAGAAGGGCGCCGAGCGGGCCGGCGGCGCGGCGGGCGAGCCACGCGGCGCGGAGGTGTTGAATTTTTAGGCTGTCCGGCTTATCGTCCGAACCGTCCCCCGCCGCCAAGCAAAGGGAAAAATTCGGAGCCCGGGCCGCCAGCGCGCCCGGGCTCTTCGTTTGGGAGGTCATCGCCTTACGCGGCCTCCTCGGAGGTCTTTTTGCCCGCAATGCGGCGCCCCAACGTGCGGCGGCCGAAGCCAAATTCGCGCGCGACTTGATCGGACGGCACGAAAACTTCGGGCGAATCGTCGGCCTCTTTCGGCTCTTGCGGCGCGACGCCGGTCGCGTTTGCGATAAGTTGGCGCTTGTAACGCTCGATTTCTGACCGACGCCAAAAAAGGCGCCCATGCACGCGAATCGGCGGCGGAAATTCGAGTTCAACGTTGGACATAAATTCGCTCCGTCGTGGTTTGACCAGAGCGAAAATGACCTATTTTACAGCGGGTTACTATGGCGGGATGACGGCAAAGTTTGCCCGTATGTCGCTATACGGCGGCGGATCGCGTCGCGGAGGCTGCTTGCGGAGGGCGCGGGGACGCCAAGCTCTTCGTGTACGAGTTTGAAAAACCTATGAAGCGGGCCGTTTGGCGTATAGGCGAGCCGGCGCCCGCAGCTGCGCCACACATCGAAGAGCTGAGGCCAAAGTTCCAGAGCTTCCGTCGCCGTTCGCGCATCTTCCGCGCGCGGCAAGCCGGCGACCTTCCGCGCAAGATCAGGGGCCTTGGAAAAGCGTTCCGCGTCGCTCGCGATGGCGTCAAGCTGGCGGAGAAACCGCCGTCTTTCATTGGCGCTTGTTTCAAGTTTCGGCTCGACCGCGAAAGCAAAATACGCGCGCTTTTCGGAAATGAGGCGCTTCAATTCGCGGGCGTGACGGGAAATAGCCTCAAGGTCTCGAATTTCATCTTTGATCGCCGGAACGCGCGCCCGCGCTTCATCCGTCCACTCCATAGGCAGGCGGCGAAATTCAATTATCTTCCAGAGCCGTTCGGCGCGGTCGAGCGGAACGCCGAGGATCTGCGCGAGTTGCGCCATGCGGTCCGGCGTCATTTCCGCGCGCCCGCCAGTTCGACAACGTTCCCGGCCGGCTTGCCGCTGACGATCATGTCGAGGCGTCGCGCCCAGGCGTCGAGCGCGGCGCGTTTTTCGTCGGCATAACTGTATCGGTTGTAAACCGCAGCGACGCCCTTGATCGTCCCGCTCTTATGGTTGAGCACGGCCTCGACCACATGCGGTGCAATGCCAAGCCCGGCCATGCCGCTCGCCGCAGTCCTCCGCAGGTCGTGGAAGGTCCAGCGGGCCGGTTCTTTGAACTCGTCGCCGGCTTCGGCCTTCAAGATCGCGTTCATCGCCGCGTCGAGTTGCTCTTTCGCCTTGCTATAGCCCGAAACCGGCGTCCTGCCGGTCGTCGTGAAAACGAATGCAGGTAGGGCAAGGGCGCCTTTCTCGCGAGGGCGTTCAATCTTGTCCGTGGTGGCCAGGAGCGCGAGCGCAGCGTCAGAAAGAGCGACTTCATGCGCAACGCCATTTTTGGCGCGCTCCTTGGGTATCGTCCATTTCCGCGCCGGAAGGTCGAGTTCGGCCCAGGTCATCGCGCCAACTTCCTCGCGCCGCTGGCCGGTGAGCAGAAGAATCTTGGCGAGCGGGCCGAAGGGTTTGCCAATCTGATCGCAGGCGCGCCAAAACGCCCTTAGCTCGTTATCGGTCAGAACACGGTCGCGGCTTTGCTCGGATGCTGGCGCCCGCACGTTGTCGCAGGGCGAGGCCGCTATAATCCCGCGCTCGACGGCCCAGCTACAGAGGCGCCCGAAGGCCCTAAAGGTCCGGATCGCCATAATAGGCGAACCACGGTCAACGATGGCGTCGAGCCGGTCGTGAACGTCGGCGCGGGTTATCTCGCCGAGCGCCTTGCCCTTCCACGACGCGGCGATTTCACGTTTCAAAATCCGTTCGGCTTCGCGCCACGATTTTTCCTTGGTGTGCTTCTTGGCATAGCGGTCAATGAAGGTCTCCACGACTTTTTCGATAAGGTCGCTCTCGCGCTGCTGGGCGGCCTTGGCGGCCTTTGTCGCCTCGATCTTTTGCGCCGCCGGGTTCTCGCCCTTGGCAATCTTGACCAGCGCCTCGCGAGCCAGGTCGCGGGCCTCGGCGAGCGGAATGGCGCCGCCGCCGATCGTCAACTTCGCGGGCTTTCCAAGATGGCGAAACCGCACGATCCATGAAGTCGAGCCGGTAGGCTGGATCACGTAATAGAGCCCCGGCACTTTCCCGTCCGGTACCTCGCGCCGCTTCGCTTTCGGCTTTAAATTTCTGATCGCAAGATCGGTGAGAGCCTTTGCCATGTTACCCCCCCGCTACCCCGCCCGTTACCCGAGCCCCGGCGGCGCTGGAAAATCAGTAAGTCCTCCGGGGTAACGCCTGGGGTAACAAAAAATGCGCGTCTAGGGGCGTTACCCCGTGTCCTAGACAATATCGGACAATCGGGTGAATGACAAGGCTTCACAGGGGATTGGAGAGATTGCTGCTTCCTGATGCGTCTTGGCGTGACAAGGCGTTTTTACTGATTTGTAATCAGTAGGTCGCGGGTTCGATCCCTGCAACCGGCACCAAATAACCATCCGAAACCGTCATAAAACGTCGAAAAATGATTGAAAAACAAGCGAGTGTGGCTTGTTTTTCGTCCAGGCGCGTCCAAATAGGTCTGCTGGTATCCGCCGAATTTGATGGTACGGCGCGGCTACCATCAAAGGCGATACCAGCAACGCCCCTAACCGACCTGGAAATCAAAGCGGCAAAGCCGAAAGACAAGGCTTACAAGGTTTCGGACGGTGGATGGCTCTATCTGCTGATTGCGCCGACTGGCTCCAAACTCTGGCGGCTTTCATACAGGTTCGCCGGCAAGCAAAAAGACCTCGCCCTTGGGGTCTATCCCGACGTTGGAATCAAGGCCGCGCGCGCGAAACGCGACCAAGCCAAGGCGCTATTGGCCGAAGGCGTCGATCCGAACGAAAAGAAAAAGCAAGACGCCCACAAGGCGGCGGAAGCCAGCGCCAACACTTTTGACGCCCTCGCCGCCGAATTGATCGAAAAGAAGCGGCGCGAAGGAAAGACCGAAAACACGCTCGGCAAGATCGAATGGCTGTTTAGCCTCGTCCGCCCCGCCATTGGCGCGCGCCCGATTCGCGATTTGACTTCGGCGGAAATCCTCAAGGCCCTAAAGACCGTAGAGGCGCGCGGACGGCTGGAAACCGCCCACCGCTTGCGCTCCTATATCGGCGAGGTCTTCCGGTTCGCCATCGCGACCAATCGCGCGGACAATGACCCGACTAGCGCGCTCAAGGGCGCCCTCGCGGCGCGGTGATTGGTCACGGGCGCGGCGATTATCGACCCCAAAGCCTTCGGCGGATTGTTGCGGGCGCTGAACGCGTACCAAGGCGCGCCCGAAACTTTCGCGGCGCTGCAACTCTTGCCCTTGACGATGGTGCGGCCCGGCGAGTTGCGCGCGTCCGAATGGGCGGAATTCGATCTGGACGCGGCAATCTGGTCGATTCCCGCCCAACGGATGAAAATGCGCCAGCCGCATCGCGTTCCTTTGGCGTCGCAAGCTGTCGCGATCTTGCGCGACCTGAAACCGATAACCGGCGACGGGAAATTTCTTTTCCCTTCCGTTCGCTCTCGCGCCCGCTGCATGAGCGAAAACACGATCAACGCCGCCCTGCGTCGCCTCGGCTTCGACAAGGACGAAATGACCGGCCACGGCTTCCGGGCCTCGGCTTCGTCAATTCTAAACGAAAGCGGCCTTTGGAATCCGGACGCGATCGAACGCCAACTCGCGCACGCCAACGGCAATAAAATCCGCCGCGCCTATGCCCGCGCTGATTTTTGGCAAGAGCGCGTCAAGATGATGACCTGGTGGGCTGACAAATGCGACGAATTGCGGCGCGGCGGACAGGTTATCCCCATGCGCGCGGGCGCCTGACCCGAAAGGGCCAAGGCTCGACTCACTTGCCCTGCTATCCCTCAAGGGTATTTGTCGAGCCATCCCGCCCAATGACCGAAACGCCCTTTCAAGGCAGCCTGTTCGCTGTCGATTTCCTGAAAGAGACGATCTAGACCCTGCCGGATTGGGCGGCTTTCGACGATTCACGCCTTGAAGGGTTGCGCACCGGCCTGTCGGAAATCTTCGCGAAATTTCCAGCCGCGAAAAATCCGAACGAAGCGCAAACCGAAGACGATCTAATTTGGCCGGTCCTGCAAGCGCTCGGCTGGAGCCAATGCCTTCGCCAGCAGAATCTTGCCGCCGTGGGCCGCGACGACGTTCCCGACGGTCTGCTGTTCGCCGACGAAGCCGCGAAAGCCCGGGCGAATTCATTCCGTGAGGAGTGGAAGCGTTACGAAATTGGCGTCGCCATCGTTGAATCGAAACGATGGGCGCGACCGCTCGACCGGCTATCCGGCAAGCGCGGCGAGGAAGCCGCGCCATCGACCCAAATGCTCCGCTATCTCCGCCGCGTCGAAGATTTGACCAGCGGCGCCTTGCGATGGGGCGTTCTGACCAACGGCGCCCGCTGGCGGCTCTATTTCCAGGGCGCGCGGTCGGTCTCGGAAAATTTCTTTGAAATCGATCTGGCGCGCCTCTTGGCCGTTCCTGGCCACGATGGCGGGCTTTTCGCGCCGGCCGAAGACGAGCGCCGGCATTGGCTCAAAATCTTCGCCCTGATTTTCCAGCACGACGCCTTTCGCGGGCGCCTCGCCCCTTGCGGGCGGCCCCTGCAAATGGAGCCGCCCGCCAGCGGATCCGTGGCGGGAGTCTTTATTTGGGGCGCGCCATAGGGGAGTCGACGCGCGCCGTCATCCTGCGCGTCGAAGCCCGGCCAAGCCTTGCGGGTCAGGTCCGATGCCGGACTTGCTGTTCCAGCGCAAGCGTTTCGGCAATCGCGACTTGCGCGGGAAAGCGCGCGCGGGTTATGCCTGAACCAATGGCGGCGGGCGCGAAGACGGCTTGCCGTCTCGTTGTCAGGAGCGCGCCCGTCTTGCGCATTTCATCCGCCGGAAATCTCGTGAGCCAGCCGGAGCATGACGCGGATGTCTCCGGTTGGCTGGCTGGGGCGGTCGATCCGTGGATGGACAAGATCGCGGGGGTTGCGCCGGGTCGTCTCGTCAGCCTCAGTCTCGATTTGCCGCGCGATCTACTCGATCTCGACGGATGGGGCCGCGGCGACCGGCTTTGGCTGTCGCCGCGACAGGGCGTCGCCTTTCTCGGCGGCGGCGAGGTCGCGGGGCATGGGGCCATGGACGCGGCGCAGTGGCGGCGCGACCGCAGCCCCTGGGCGCGGCTTTCCGACGGCGCGCCGGCGCCGCTGGCTTTTTTCACCGCCCCGCCAGCGCCGCAAGGCGGCTCGATCCGGCTGTCGCTGCCTGAAATCCTGTTGCGCCTGGATGGAGGCCGCCAGTCGATCGTGCTTAGCCTTGTCCGCGGCGAGACGCCGGTCCAGGCCGTCGCGGGCCGTTGGATGACCCGTTTCGCCGCCATGGCCGCTCCGGCCGCCGCCGAATCAGGGGCTGGGGTCGAAAAAGCCGTCCATCTTCCCGAACGCGACGAATGGGGCCGCCGCGTGCGCGCGGCGACCTCGGCCATTGCCGCGGGGCGCTTGGCCAAGGTGGTGCTGGCGCGCAAGCTTGCCGTCACTCTGCGCCGGGCGCCGGGCCTCGACGCCCTGGCCCGGAAGCTCGCCCAGGATTGTCCAGGCTGTCATATCGTGAAACTGCCGCACGAGCGCGGTCAGGCGATCGCCGCCAGTCCGGAGATTCTCGCCGCCCGGCGCGGCCAGCGCCTCGTCAGTCACGCCGTGGCGGGAACGGCGCCTCGCGGCGGCGGGCCGGAAGCCGACCGGCGGGCGGCGCAAGCCTTGCTCGCCTCGCCCAAGGAACGCCGCGAGCACCGGCTGGTGGTCGAGGCCATCGCCGGCGCCATGGATGAAATCTGCGACGAGGTCGGATTCGCCTCGACCCCGGATTTGATGCGCCTGAACCGGCTCCAGCATTTGTGGACGCCGGTTCATGGGCGGCTGCGCGAGGGCCACGACCTGCTCGACGCGGTGGAGCGCCTGCATCCGACGCCGGCCGTGCTCGGCTTTCCCAAATCGGCGGCTGCCGACTGGCTGCGGACGGCCGAGCCGCCGCGCGACGGCCTCTACACCGGACTCGCCGGCTGGATCGACGCCGATGGCGACGGCGAGGCGGCGGTCGTGCTGCGTTGCGCTTTTTTTAACGGCCGCGAGGCCCATCTCTGGGCCGGCGCGGGCATCATGGCGGAATCCGAGGTCGAGGCCGAATGGGCGGAGACTGAACTGAAAATGTCGACCATGCTCGATCTCCTCCAGGGAAGCGCGTCTTGACCGGAGAGGCGGAGCGCGGGTTCCGCTGGGCCTATGCCCTGCTCGACGGCCTGGCCGCCGCCGGACTGCGTCGCGTCGTCGCTTCCCCCGGCTCGCGCTCGACGCCCCTGACGCTCGCCGCCCTGCGTCACCCCGATCTCGCGGTAAATATGATCGTTGACGAACGCTCGGCGGGTTTTTTCGCCCTGGGTCTGGCCAAGGCCGAGGGCAGGGCGGCGGCGTTGATCGCGACGTCCGGGTCGGCCATCGCCAATTGGGGGCCCGCGGTCGTCGAGGCGGACATGGGCCGCATCCCGCTGATCCTGCTGTCGGCGGACCGGCCGCCGGAACTGCAGGATTGCGGCGCCAATCAGACGATGGACCAGATCAAGCTGTTCGGCGGCCATGTCCGCGCCTTCCATCAGATGCCGCCGCCGGAGGCGAACCTGTCGTGGCTTGCCAATTTCGCCGCCCGGCTGATGGCGGAAAGCCGCGCGGCGCCGGCGGGGCCGGTCCATGTCAATCTCCCGCTGCGCGAACCTCTGACGCCGCTCGGCGCAACGGAGAATCGTCCCTCGATCGTGGGTCCGGTCGTTTCTCGCGGCAGCCGGCGGGCCGAGGAGGCGACGATCGAGGAGCTGGGCGCGCTGCTTACTGGCAAGGGCGCGCTCGTCTGCGGCCCCGAGGATCTTGGGCCTGACTTCCGGCGCGCCGCCGTCTCGCTGGCGGAACGGCTGGGCGCGCCGATTTTCGCCGATGTCGCATCGGGTTTGCGTTTCGGCGCCGGCAGGTGGGAAAGCATTCTCGCTTTTCCCGACCAGGTCGCGCGCGCGGCGCCCGACTTCGACTGGGTCCTGCGTTTCGGCGGCGCGCCGGTGTCGCGCGCAATCGGCGACTGGCTTTTCCGGGCGCGGAGCGCGGTTCAGATGGTTGTGTCGGATCATGGCCGCTTCGCCGACCCATGGCGCAACGCCACTCACCTGATCGACGCCGATCCCGCCGATCTTTGCCGGCGCCTGGGAGGCGCGGCCGCGCCAAGCTTTTGGCTCGGCCTTTTCGCTTTTCTCGACCGGTCGGCGGATTGCGCCGCCGAGGCGGCCTGTTCGGGCGAAAAGCCCTTCGAGGGCGCGGTCCTGCGCCGCCTGCTGCGCCAGCTGCCGGAGGGAACGCCGCTTTTTCTCGCCAATTCCCTCACTATTCGCGCGGCGGAATGGTTTGTCGGCAGGACGCCGGCGGCGCCGCGTTGTTTCGCCGCCCGGGGCTTGAGCGGCATTGACGGCAATCTCTCCACCGCCTTCGGACTCGCCGCCGCCCTCGGCCCCGGCGTCGCCGCCGTCGGCGATCTCGCCTTCCTGCACGATCTCAACGCCCTCGCTCTGGCGCGACAGGAGATTCCGCTTGTCATATTGCTGTTCGACAACAATGGCGGCGGCGTTTTCGGCCATCTTCCCCAGGCGGCGCTGCCCGAGTTCGAACAGGGCTGGCTGACGCCGCCGGGCTGTGATCCCGCGCAGGCGGCGGGCGCATTCGGTCTGCCCTGCCGACGCGTCGAAAGCGTCGAGGAAGCCGCTGCGGCCGCGCTCGGCTTTCTCGCCGCTGGCGAAGCCGCGGTCGTTCATGTCCCGATCGATCCCGTCTACAGTCTGGAGCGCTGCCGATGCTTTTTCGCCGCCTCCGGGAAGGAGTCCTGACTTGAGCGCTTCGTCCATCAACTGGCGTCCGGCTTCGGGCGCCGCCTTTGAGGATATTCTTTACGACAAGGCGGAAGGCGTCGGGCGGATCACCATCAACCGCCCGCATCGGCGCAACGCCTTTCGTCCCGAGACCCTCGACGAGATCATGACGGCGCTGCAGATGGCGCGGGCGGACGCCGACATCGGCGTGGTGATTCTCACTGGCGCCGGAACGGAGGCCTTCTGCTCGGGCGGCGACCAGAAGGTGC
Organism: Pseudomonadota bacterium; assembly: GCA_021813805.1. GTDB lineage: Bacteria > Pseudomonadota > Alphaproteobacteria > Rhizobiales > Beijerinckiaceae > Rhodoblastus. The sequence goes on from JAKAJL010000041.1 coordinate 10,213, forward strand.
GCGGCGACGACGGCGGCTATCGCGACGCGGAGGGCGTCAATCACCTCAACGCGCTCGACCTGCAGAGGATGATCCGCACCCTGCCGAAGCCGGTGGTGGCCATGGTGGCGGGCTGGGCGATCGGCGGCGGCAATGTGCTTCATCTTGTCTGCGACCTGACCATCGCCGCGGACAACGCGCGTTTCGGTCAGACGGGTCCGAAGGTCGGCAGTTTCGACGCCGGTTTCGGCGCCGGACTTATGGCGCGCGCGGTGGGGACGAAAAAGGCCAAGGAAATCTGGTTCCTGTGCAGGCAATATGACGCGGATCAGGCGCTGGACATGGGGTTGGTCAACGCCGTCGTGCCGCTTGATCGGCTCGAGGAGGAAACGATTCGCTGGTGCCGCGAAATGCTGCGCCTGTCGCCGACAGCGCTGCGGGTGCTGAAGGCGGGATTCAACGCCGATACGGACGGCCTCGCGGGCGTGCAACAGCTGGCGGGCGAGGCGACGGCCCTGTTCTATATGACCGAGGAAGGGCAGGAGGGACGCGACGCCTTTCTCGAAAAGCGAAAGCCCGATTTCAGCCGTTTTTCGAGGCGTCCCTGACGTGCGCGCGGCGAGCGTCCGGCTTCGGCGCTACGCCCTGCCTCTGAAACAGCCGTGGCGCGCCGCGTCGGCCACGCTTGTCCTGCGCCGCGGCATGCTCATCGGCGTCGCCGACGGCGAGGGACGGATCGGCTGGGGCGATTGCGCGCCACTGCCAAGTTCGGGAGAATCCGGTCATGCCCGCGCCTTCGCCGCGCTCGAACGGGCGGCGTTTTTTCTGCGCGACATCGACCCGGACGCCGCATTGGCTCGGCTGGACGAAGTCCAAAGCGCGGAAGCGCGGTGGGCGGTGGAAACGGCGCTTCTCGACCTCACCTGCCGCGCGCGGAAAATTGCGCTGCGGCGCTGGCGCCGCGGCGCGGCGGCGGACGACATCGCGGTCAACGCCGCCCTCGGCCCGCTCGACGAAGACTGCCTGGGCAGAGCCGAAGCGGCGCAGGAGCAAGCATTCGTCTTCGGCAAGATCAAGGTCGGCCTCGGCGCCGCCGCCGAAGAGGCGCGCCTTCTGCGCCGTCTCGCCGAGCGCGCCGGGTCCTTGCGCTTGCGCCTCGACGCCAATCGCGCCTGGAGCGAGCGCGAGGCGCGGGAGTTTTTCATCGCCGTCGCCGACCTTCCGATCGACGGCGTCGAGGAGCCGCTCGCCCATCCGACTCTCGCCGGCCTGCGTCGGCTCCAGCAGGAAGTCCCTTTCGCCATCGCGGTGGACGAATCCCTGTTCGAACTCGGCGCCGACAGAATTTTCTCCGAGGGAGCGGCGCACCGCCTGGTCCTGAAGCCGGCGCGGATCGGCGGATTTGCGGCGACCGCGCGGCTGGCGGAACGAGCGGCGGCGGTCGGGATGGAGGTGGTGATCACCTCGGTGGTGGACTCGGCCATTGGCGTCGGCGCCGCCGCGCAGCTCGCCGCGGCGGTCGGCGGGGCGCAGGCCCATGGGCTGGCGACCGGCGCATGGCTCGCCGAAGACGTCGCGCCGGCGCCGCTACTCCGCGCGGGACGGATGAGTCTGCCGGATGGCTACGGTCTTGGAATTGCTCCTTGCGGCGATTTCGCGAAGGGCTGAGCGATCGGGCTTGCCACTGGCGAGCACCGGAATTCTGTCCAGCTTGATCGCCGCGCGCGGGCGGTGCGCGCCGGCGATATGCGCCCGCGACCAGTCGAGAAGCTCGCCGGCGGTCATGCGGCCAGTGAAAATGGCGGTGACGGTTTCGCCCCAAAGGGGGTCGGGACGGCCGACGACGCCCACGGCGTCGATGCCGGGGCAGGGGCCGAGCAGCGTCTCGACGCTCGCTGGGTGGACCTTCTTGCCGCCGGTGACGATGACGTCGTTGCGCCGGCCGAGAATCACCAATTCGCCCTCCGGCGAGATCTCGGCGAGATCGTTCGATGCGAACCATCCATCGACCAGCCCGTCGCCGGGCGTGAGTTCGGGATTGGCGTAGCCCTGCATCACCATCGGTCCGCGGATTCTCAGCCCGCCTTCGCCGTCGAATGCGACTTCCGCTCCAGGAAGGGGCCTGCCGACATGACCGGTCCGCCAGCCGCGCGGCAGGCTCGGCAGGGTCGCCAGTTGCGAGGCGGTCTCGCTCATGCCGTAGGTCGGCTGGACCGGCCAGCCTTCGGCGACAGCCCGGAGCGCCAGATCGGCGGCAAGGGAAGCGCCGCCGACGAGGGCGTGGCGGAGCGTTTCGGGCGCCGGGCGGCCCAGGGACAGAAGCTGCGCCAGTATGGTTGGCGTCAGCGAGACATGGCTGATCCTCTCCCGCGACAGGGCGTCGAGGACGCGCTCGGGATCGAACCCCCGATGCAGGACCGCCTCGGCGCCGGCCAGGACGCAGCGCGCAAGAATCGAGAAGCCGCCGATATGGAAGAGCGGCAGACAGGCGAGCCAGCGGTCGCCGGGGCCGAGCGGCGTGATCCTGGCGGAAGCTCCCGCCGCGGCGGCGAGGCTGGCGCCGGTCAGGACCGCGATTTTCGGCCGGCCGGACGATCCGCTGGTGGCGATCAGCAGAGCGGGGCCGGGCGGAGGCGTCAGGGCGACCACGTCGCCGGGCGGGGCGGAGACGATCGTCTCGGTCGAAACGGCGCGTTCGTCGCCGACGATCAGGCCGTCGCCGATCTGCGCCAGGAGGTCGGCGCGAATCGGCTGGGGCAGGGCGGGATCGACAGGAAAAAAGGGGCAGGCGAGGCGGAAGGCGGCGCAGCCCGTGAGCGCCAGCGCCTCGGACGAAGCGGAAACCGCGACGACCGGGCGGCCGCGCCGCGCCCCCGCGCGCCGCAGCATGTCCGCGACGGCGCCGGCGCGCCGGAAAAGATTTCGCGCGTCATCCATGGCGAGTCCTGCTTGCGGCCAGGGCGTGATCTGCGTCATTGTCAGGCGCCGCGGCCAATGTGAATTTAGCTTCATCGCGCCGGAAGACAAAGTCGGAGGCCAGCCGGGCAGGGGGACGGGCAAGCGATGAGCGAGGCTGCTTTGTCGGCGCTAATGGCGAAGAGTCGGTTTCTCGACTCTTCGACAGCGGCTCTTTTCGCCGCGCTCGCCGGCGCCAATGTTCTTGCCTGGGCCTGGGCCTTCGCCCTTTTTTCCGGCCGGCCCGCGGTCCTCGGCACGGCTCTGCTCGCCTGGGTGTTCGGCCTTCGCCATGCGTTCGACGCCGACCATATCGCCGCGATCGACAATGTCGTGCGCAAATTGATGCATCGGGGGGAAAAGCCGCGCGCGGCCGGCCTGTTCTTCGCGCTCGGCCATTCGACCGTGGTTGTCGCCGCGGCCGCCTTGTTCGCCTTCGCGGCCGCCGCGATGAAGGGCGACATCGGCGTCGCCAGGAACATCGGCGGCGCCGTCGGCGCGGCGGTTTCGGCCGGTTTTCTCCTGCTGATCGCCGCCGCCAACCTCGTCATTCTCGCCGGGGTCTGGCGCACGTTCCGCTCGGTGCGGCGCGGCGGCGATCTCGATCACGAAAGCCTCGACATTCTGCTGTCGGGGCGGGGATTTCTGGCGCGGTTGTTCCGGCCGCTTTTCGCCGTAGTCTCCAAGGCCTGGCACATGTATCCGCTTGGCTTTCTGTTCGGCCTCGGCTTCGACACGGCGACCGAAATCGGGCTGCTCAGCATTTCCGCCGCCGAGGCGGCCAAGGGCATGTCGCCCTGGCAGACGCTGGTCTTTCCCGCGCTGTTCACGGCGGGCATGGCTTTGGCCGACACGGCGGACAGCGCAATGATGGTCGGCGCCTATGGCTGGGCCTTCGTCAATCCGATCCGCAAGCTTTGGTACAATCTCACCATCACCGCGACCTCGGTCGTCATTGCGGGCTTCATTGGCGGCGTCGAAGTTTTGGGCCTCATCGCCGAAAAACTCCAGCTTCATGGCGGCGCATGGGCCGGCGTCGCGCGGCTGAACCACAGCCTGGCGAATTTCGGCTTCGTCGTCGTGGGGCTTTTCGCCCTGGCGTGGATCGTTTCCGCCTCGATCTACAAGGCCAGGGCCTATGACCGGCTGGCGTCGGCCGCGACGTCCGGCTGATCGCGCGCTGGCGTCGGCGTTGATTTCCGGCGGCGCATATCCCAACATGAGCCGGGCGTGGGCGCGGATCCGGCCGGAATCCCGATTTGGCCCTGGCGCTCGCGGGGCGCCCGGCCGGCGCCGAAAAATTGTTTTCGCCGTCCGTCCCTGGGCTGGAGACGAGGCCCAAGTCTCGGAAGAAAAACATGCACGAAATGTCGTTGACCGAAAGCGTGGTGGAAATTCTGCGCGAGGAAGCGCGCCGTCAGGGTTTCAGCCGTGTGAAAACCGTCTGGCTGGAGGTCGGCGCGCTCGGCGGCGTCGAGCCGGAAGCGATGGAATTCTGCTTCGACGTGGTGACGCGCGGCACTTTGGCAGAGGGGGCGCGGCTTGAAATCATCCGAACGCCGGGCAGGGGCTATTGCCTCGACTGCGGCGAGGAGTCGCCTCTCGAAGAACGTTTCGGCGCCTGCCCGAAATGCGGCTGCCATCACATGCAGATGACGGCCGGCGACGAATTGCGGGTCAAGGAACTGGAAGTCGACTGACCTCCAAGGACGCCGCGCGAGAACTTGTTTCAAGATCGGCGCGTTGTTGAACGGCCGTCTGGCTCCTGCCGTCGAGGCGGACTGAAAATGACGCAAGACCTCTCGCCGGCAGACCCGACTCCCCCTGCGATTTGCGATTGGCGCGCGGGGCGAACTCAAATGGGATTCGATGAACGAACTGCTCCGAAGCAACGGCGACGCCGATTCCGTAGTAGGCGGCGACCGGCACTCTGTTCAGGAAGGCGCGGAATCGAGGGGCTGATGAGAGCGCTGAGCTGTTTGAGCCGCAGCGGCACGATATCATTTGAAACTTCCGCTGAGCCCACGGCAAAGGCGCGTCCGCCAAGGAGGAACCCGGCCGCGTTTTTCTGTTGCGTGGACGACTGGCGCGACCTGTAATTCTTCCTGAGCCGGATTGCGAGCATAGCGCGAAGGACAGGTTCGGAGAAAACACCCGTCGATGGCTGAGCATAACCGGCGGACCGGCTCCGGCCGCCGCCTTTGCACTTTGACCAACGATAAACAATATAAGCCATGCGGGCAGCGACACGCTCGAGCAAGCTCAGGATAAAACCATGGCCATGCGCCAAAAAACCTTGATTCTCACTCTGGCCGCCCTGGTGGCCTTTGGCTATTCCGCCGACAGTTTCGCCAGACCGGGATCCCGCGGCTCCATGGGCAGTCGCGGCGCGCGCACTTACAGCGCTCCGCCCCCAACCGTAACGGCGCCTCGCCCAGCCGCTCCGATCGAACGTTCGATGACGTCCCCGTCACCAGCGATAGCGCAGAATCATGCCGGATCGCCGGGCATGAACTCCGGCGGCTTCATGTCCGGCGGTTTTGGACGCGGCCTGCTTGGCGGCCTCGTCGGCGCCGGGCTGATCGGCTTGCTGTTCGGAAGCGGTTTCGGCGGCGGGCTCGGCGGAATATCGTCAATTCTGGGTCTCGTGATTCAGATCGGGCTTCTATTCCTCCTGGTTAAATTCGCCATGGGCTTCCTGCGCAGACGCCAGCCGGCGTACCAACGCGCCACATACGATAGCGGCGCTGCGCAAGGCCCGCGCCCCGGGTTTGGCGGTTTCGGAGGCTTCGGCGGCGGGCCTGGGAGACCTTTGAAGCTCGAAATCGGTCCCGCGGATTTCAATGTTTTCGAACAGCGACTTGGTCTCATCCAAAAAGCCTATGGCGCCGAGGACATGGCCGCTTTGCGCGCTCTGGCGACGCCTGAAATGGCCTCCTTTTTCGCCGCGGAGATCGAAGAGACCGCCAAAAAAGGGCAGGTCAACAAAATCTCGGACGTGACCCTTCTGCAGGGTGATCTTGCGGAAGCCTGGCGCGAGCCCCAAAGCGAATATGCGAGCGTCGCGATCCGCTTCTCGCTGATCGACGTGACGGTTGATCGCGCGACCGGCAAGGTTGTCTCGGGTGATCCCGTGAGACCGGAGGTTGCGACCGAAATCTGGACATTCGCACGCCGTCCGGGCGGGGAGGCCGCGGATTGGAAGTTGTCTGCAATTCAGCAAACCTGACCTTTGCAGGGCCGCGAAATTCGCGGCCTTTTTTATCGACGAAGGCGAAGCCTTCCTTCCGGCAAATTGCGATTGTCGTCCTTTCAAGGCCTCCTTTGAGAATATGGTCAAGGCCAAGCTTGGATGGAAGCGATCGGCGGATAACGGACGACCGCCGGAATCGCCGGTAGGGGGGAGATTGGGCGGATAGCGGGCCTACAAGGGTTGCTTCGGGAAGGACCGGAGGTCGCGCCATATCCGCCATTCCAGTGCGAGCATGGAGTTCGCCTCACCGCCCAGAGCACGCATTCATCCGAGCCATTTGGACGGTCGCGAAAGGAAGCCGGTTGAGCTACGGATAGGATTCACCGGGCTTGACTAATGATCTTGCGCGGAAATTGCGCCAATACCTTATCGATTGGAAAAGCAATGGAATAAGCCCCCCGCCTCGCGGCGATCGTCGCTCGCCGCCGCCCAATTTTCACGCTCGGCGTTGGCCTGCGGGGCCGCACATCAACCCCGGCTGCGTGCCGCCGGGCTTCGGCTTATGGCAAGTCGTAGCCGCGGATGCAGACGATGGTCTTGTCCGCCTGCTCTGGCTTCTGATGGGTGAAGCCGAGATTGGCGGTGCAGATGGTGCCCTTGTACCAGGCAAGGCTGGTGTTGTCGTCCAGCGGCGCCATCTTTTTGTTGGCGACCAGCGCCCGCTTGCTTCCGTCCGGCGACAATACCCAAAGCTCGCTGCGTAGGATTTCCGATACGTAGATGTTGCCCTTGTCATCGAACGCAATGCCATCCAACGGCGAATAACCGCGCGTCACGACCGTAACCTTGCCGGCGGCGCCGTCAGCGTTGATCGGTATCTTCACCACCATCGGGTCTCCATCGGTGACGGCATAGATGCTCTTGCCGTCGGGTGCGATCGCCAAGTCATTGACGCCCCACGGGAGGCCGGAATAGGGCTGCGGCGACCAGTTCAGCAACGGGTCGGCCGACCACAGGTCGACCTTCTTGCCGTCGGGCGAAATCTTCCAGATGCCAGCATAGGTCACGTCGGTCATGTAGACGTTGCCCTGGTCGTCGATATCGACGTCGTCGGGAAAGCAGAACGGCCAACCGTCCGTCTTGGTGGCAAGCGCCGTCACCTTCTTGGTCGCCAACTCGATCTTGTACACGCCCGAGGCGGTCACCTTGACGTCGCGGCAGGCGGCATGGAACGGGTCGCTCAGGTTGCTCGCCTCGTACATCGGCGAATCCTGTTTGTAGGCGACGTACAGGTTGCCTTTATTATCGAGCTCGACGCCGAGGGTGGCGCCATGGTGCGCGTTGCCGTCCGGCGGGATCGTGGCAATCAGCTCCTGTTGTCCATCAGGCGTCACCTTCATGATCTTGCCGGTGTGCGCCAGCGCCGTGTAGTAGTTGCCATCCTTGTCAACGGTGAGGCCCTCGGGCGTGTCGTCGAACTTGGACAGCACCCAGGCTTTGTACTGGGCATGCGCCGCGCCCGTCATGCTCAGCACACCCACGGCTAGGAACAGCGCCAAAGTTCGCATGGCACCCTCCTTCGGTCAGCCCGACCCGCATCGCCGGACCGCGCGTCCTGGATTTTCTTGGTTATGCCCATTGTGCACAAGACTAACCGGGCGACAAGTCGGTGGCCTTCACGGCCATCCCATAGCCGAAATTTTAGTAGACTGTACGCGGCGGAGCAATAGTCGGCCACGGAGCGGCGGCATTGGGCCGCCGTGTGGCGGCTTAAAGACCGGCCACTTTCAAGATCGCCTCCTTTCGCATGGTCGATTGGGGGCGGTCGGGGATGTTCGCCGTGGAGATTTACACAGCGGTTCGGCAGTTTGTTTTCATTGAAGGAAAGAGCCGGCGGGAAGCGGCGCGGGCGTTTGGCCTGAGCCGGGGCGCGATCGCCAAGATGTGCCGGTTTTCGGCGCCGCCGGGCTATGTGCGCACCAAGGAGGCGCCGCGGCCAAAGCTCGGACCGCTGGTGAATTCCGGCGAGAGCTGGGCGGCGACGTAGGTGTCGCGCTTTTCGAGTCGGTAGACCTTAGTGACCCGGATGCGGCCGAAAGTGTCGGTTTCCGGTTCATCCACCTTTGGTGGACGAACAATCACGCCACGACTTGTAAGCCTCTCGACGGTGCGTTTCACGCTATCATGCCGCGCGCCAAGCAACTCGGCGATCTCGCGCGACGACATGGCGCGGGGAGTGGCTCCCTTTGCCGTGCGCCCGGAAGAATCGACGGGCGCCAGTCCAGCTTTGGGCCTTCACGCGTAAGCCACGGCGGCAGGGTGGCCGGCTTGGCGGAAAACGGTTGAATTTTCTCTGCGGCGCCGCCTGCGAAAAATAGGCCGCCGCTCCCCGCCGGATTTTGTTACCCGATTGATTACCCGGGCCAGCTTTCGCTTAAGGCTTTTTGTGATGTTTTTCAGGTAACGCCTTGATTTCGATGGTGGGCGCACAAGGGCTCGAACCTTGGACCCGCTGATTAAGAGTCAGCTGCTCTACCAACTGAGCTATGCGCCCATCGAAACGCCGGCGGGAATTCGTCCGCGCCGTCGAAGCGTGGGGGTGTGTAGCAAAGCGAGGTCGGGCTGTCCAGTATCGCGGCGCGTCCTTTTGCGATTTTATGACCCTCGCATTTTTGTCGAAACGCCGCACGGGCCATGATAAGAGCGCGAGGCCGCTTGGCCCGCGCGGATCGGGGGATGGACGGGACACCCAATGGAAGAGACGCCTGAACAGCCTGAGAACTCATCGGATGACGGCTTTCGGGAAAAGTTTCTGGCTTTTCTGAAGCCTCCGGCGCTCGATCGGCGCGGATGGGCTCTGCTGGCGGGCTTGACGCTCGCGATCTGGCTTTCCACCGGGGTCTACAAGGTCCAGCCCGACGAACAGGGCGTCGTTCTGCGGTTCGGCGCCTGGGTGGCGACGAAGCCGCCCGGCCTGCATTTCCATGCGCCCTGGCCGATCGAGAGCGCCATGTTCCCGAAAGTCACCCAGATCCGCCAGATGGTTCTCGGCCTGCCGCCCAACGGCGGGACGCCCAGCGCCCGCGACAAGGAGATGCTGACCGGCGACGAGAACATCCTTGAGGCCGACGCCGACCTGCTCTGGCAGATCAAGGACGCCGGACAATATCTGTTCAATGTCGCCAGTCCCGAAACGGCCTTGCGGGTGGCGGCCGAAAGCGCCTTGCGTGAAGTGGTGAGCCGCACGCCGATCCAGGGCGTGCTGTCGGACAAGCGCCGTCAGGTCGCGGACGAGACCGCGGAACTGCTGCAAGGCGTGCTCGATCGCGAAGGCGCGGGGATTCGCGTCGTGCAGATTCAGCTCACCCGCGTGGATCCGCCGGGCGCGGTGATCGACGCCTTCAATGACGTCCAGCGCGCCCGCGCCGACCAGGAACGCTCGCGCAACGAGGCCCAGGCCTACGCCAACGACATTCTGCCGCGCGCCCGCGGCGACGCTGTGCGCATCGTGCAGGAGGCCGACGCCTACAAGGCCCAGACGGTCAATCTTGCCCAGGGCGAGGCCGGGCAATATTCGGCGATCTACCGCGCTTTCGCCGACGCGCCGACGGTCACGTCCTGGCGTCTCTACCTTCAGGCCATGGACGCTCTGCTTGCCAAATCGTCGCGGGTGATCGTCGATTCGACCGGGCGCGGGGCGCTGCCGCTCGCGCCCTATCTGCCGCTCGGCGAGATCAAGCTCCCGGCGCAGGCAAGCCAGTCGCCGACGGCGGCTCAGGCTCCGGCGGGTTCGACGGGGTCCGGCAAATGAAAAAGGCGCTGATTTTCATTCTGGCGTTCGTCGCAATCACGACATTCGTCCTTCTGTCGAGCTTTTACACCGTCAACCAGTGGGAGAGCGCGCTTGTGATCCGTCTTGGCGCGCCTGTCGCCGTGATCGGCGAACCGGGGCTCAAGACCAAGGCGCCGTTCATCGACACGGTGGCGATCTTCGACACCCGGCTCCAGTTGCTCGAGCCGCCGTCGGAACAGGTGATTCTCGGCGACCAGAAGCGCATCGTGGCCCAGGTCTATACGCGCTTCCGCATCACCGATCCCCTGCGCTTCTACCAGAGCCTCCAGTCGATGGAGTCCGCGCGCGCGCAACTGGCGCTGTCGGTCGACACGGCGATGCGCCGCGAATTCGGCCAGATTGACTTGCCCGCCCTGCTCTCGGCGAACCGCCCGGCGATCGTCAGCAAGGTCCATGAAGACGTGAAGGCCAAATTCGCGCCGCTCGGTCTCGATGTCGTCGAAGTGCGCCTGCATCGCGCCGATCTGCCTCTGGAAACTAGCCAGGCGATATACGACCGGATGAAGTCGGAGCGCTACCGGCAGGCGCGACTGCTGCGCGCCGAAGGCAAGCAATGGGCGCAGGAAATTGCCTCGAAGGCTGATCGCGAGCGCACGGTCATCCTCTCGGAGGCGCAGCGGCAGGCGCAGATCACCAGAGGCGAGGGCGATGGCGAGGGCAATATAGTCCTGTCCAACGCGCAGAAGGGGGATCCGAAATTCTATGCCTTCTACCGCTCGCTTCAGTCCTATGGCAAATCGCTGGCGGGCAGCGGGCCGGTGCTGCTGCTGGCGCCGGACGCGGCTTTCCTCAAGGCGCTGAAATCGGGGCCGCCCGAGGCGACGGCCGCGAGGGGCGCTGAGTAACTCCGGCCTGAACGGGAAGCATCGTCATGGATGGAGCCGCAGCCGCCGCTTCGCTCGGGATCATCGTTCAGATCATCTTTCTCGATCTGCTGTTGTCCGGCGACAATGCGCTGGTGATTGCGCTCGCCTGCCGCCATCTGCCGCTCGAACAGGCGCGGCGCGCGGCCTGGGCGGGCGCGGCGGGAGCGATTTCGCTGCGGGTGTTCCTGACCCTGATGGCCAGCGAATTGATGACGCTGCCCTTCGTGCAACTGCTGAGCGCATTCCCCCTGCTCGTCATCGCGCTCAATCTCATGAACGGGGAGGACGAAGGGGAGGCGCGGGCCGGTTCGGCGCGCAGCGAAGCCACTATGCTCGCGGTGGTCGGAATCATCATCCTGTCCGACGCCGCGATGAGCGTCGACAATGTGGTGGCGGTGGCGGCGGTTTCGGGCGGCAGCTTCTGGCTCCTGCTTTTCGGCCTCGCCCTGAGCATTCCCGTGATCGTTTTCGGCAGCTTCGGCTTCTCCGCGCTCATGCGCGCCTTTCCTTCGCTTGCCGACGCCGGCGCCGGCCTGCTGGGCTGGGTGGCGGGCGGCATGATCGCCCATGATCCCCTGTTCGCGGGCTGGATCGACGGGCAGGCGCCGGCGCTCGCTGTGGTTCTGCCGCTGGCTTGCGCGATTTTCGTCGTGGTTCAGGGCCGGTTCGCGCGAGAGAAGGCGATGGCGGGACGGGAGGCGCGGAAGGCCGCGCCGCGACGGATCGAAGCCCCTCTTCGCCCCAAGGCGGCGCCAAAACCCAGACCGGCGCCCCAGCCGAAAAGCAGCGCGACGGCGGTCGCTGTCTTACGGGAAGATGTTCAGGCGCCAGCGCCCGACGCGAATACGGAGAAGCCGGACGCCATTCCTGCTTTCGGACCCGGCAGGGCGATCAGCGCCGACGATCGCCTGATCGCGCTGGGCCTGATCGGGCTGTTCGTGATCTTCGGCCTTTTTCTGCTCATCTTCATCCTCGTCCCGGACTGAGCGGATATTCTAATCGTTCCCGCCGACGATGGCCGCGACCCTGGCGGCCGCAAGATTGCTGACGGCGAAGCCCATCTGCTGGTCGAATTGCAGCGCCGTCGTCTGGGCGTTGAGGGCCTGGGTTCGATCGCTATAGCCGCGGGGGCACTGGAAGGTGAGGGCGCGCCCGTTCCGCCCGCGATAATAGGCCTCGAATCGACGTTCAAGCCGCGTGCTTTCCTCGGGGCTGGCGAAAATGTCGGTGATGACCGTTTCATGCGAATCCGGCGCGAGGCCGACGCAAAAACGCCATTCGTCCGCCTTCGCGGCGCCCGCCGCAACGAGCGGAAGGACAAGGGCAGAGCCGAAAGCGCGCAGGCGCCGGGTCAAAAAAATCATGCGGAACAAGCCGTGTGGGCGTGGCGGGGCGTTTTTTTGGATAATCGTCCGGCAAGGTAAATAAAGCCTCAAGGGCGACAGGCGCGGGCGCGCGGCGCGTGACGGCCTGCAACGCAATGGTTTGACGGCATTTTCACGGTCCTCCGTCCCGCCTTCGCGGCCAGGAGTCCGGTTTCGCTGCAACGCGCCATTTACTCAAAGATTTTAGATTGCCTCCTCGGGCCGACGGCCCCGCGTAACCGGATTTCGTGCCATCATGTGTAGCGCGCAAAGCGTCTCTTCCCCGCTTGCTTCACCTTCGGAACCGGCCGCCGAGACTCGGGGGAAGCCGGCCTCCCATTCGGCCTTCCAGCCGGCTTTCCACGTCGTGGACCTGAGCCGGGCGCTCGAACGGGGCCTCGCGTCCGGCGGCCAGGCCGCGCGCCGCGTCATGCCGCCGGACGCGCGAATCTCGCAACCCTTGCTGGTCGGCGCGCTCCTGCTGTTCGACGCCCTCAATATTCCGGCGGGCGGCTTTTCGGCCTATCTGGCGCAAGGCGCGCCGCAGGCGCTGGATGCGGGCGCGCTCGCCGCGAGCCTTGCCGTCGCGACCCTGTTTGCGATTGCCGCGCTCCGGGCGCGCTGGGCCTATACCGTCCGCGCCATGGGCGACTTTCCACGGCAGACACTCGACCTGGCCGTGGCGCTGGGCGGCGCGCTCGCGCTGTTGACGACGGGCGCGGCGCTCACCGGTTTCGCCGCGCCGAGCCTTCTGCGCGGCTGGATTCCAGCGTGGTTCTGCGGCGCCTGGGCCGCCGGCGCCTTCGCGCGCGCTGGCTTCGCGGTCGCCGTGAAAAGCTGGACGCGGCGGGGCCTTCTGGCGCGGCGCACGGTGATCGTCGGCGGCGGCCACCACGCCCTCGAAACGATAAGCCGGCTCGAGCGCTCGGGCAGGGGAGCGCTGGAAATTCTCGGCCTGTTCGACGATCGCGGCCGCGAGCGGCTGCCCGATCGGATCGCGGATTACGCCTTCCTCGGCTCCTTCGGCGATCTCGAAGCCTTCTGCCGCCAGCAGAAGGTCGATCTGCTGATCGTCGCCATACCCGCCGCCGCAGAGACCCGTATTCTCCAGATTCTCAAGAAATTATGGACCTTGCCCGTCGACATTCGCATTTCTGCGCTCGGCAGCCGGCTCAAACTGCGCGACCGAGCCTATCAATATATCGGCGACGTGCCGTTCCTCCCGGTTTTCGACAAGCCGATCTCCGACTGGGGCTCCGCGCTCAAGGCTTTGTTCGACCGCGTCGCGGCGGCGCTGCTGATCGTGGCTTTGTCGCCGGTACTGGCGGCGGTCGCGCTCGGGGTGAAGCTGTCGTCGCGGGGGCCGATTCTATTCCGCCAGACGCGCTATGGCTTCAACAACGAGAAATTCGCCGTCTTCAAGTTCCGTTCAATGTATGAGGAACAAAGCGACGCTCACGCTTCCAGGCTGGTCACCCGCGGCGATCCCCGCGTCACCCCATTCGGCGCCTTCATCCGCCGCTGGTCGCTGGATGAACTGCCGCAATTGTTCAATGTCCTGCGCGGCGACCTGTCGCTGGTCGGCCCGCGTCCGCACGCGCTGAAAGCCGCGACGGCCGGCCTGCTCTATGATGAAGCGGTCGAGGGCTATTTCGCCCGCCATCGCGTGAAGCCGGGGATCACCGGCTGGGCGCAGGTCAACGGCTGGCGGGGCGAGACCGACACGCTGGAAAAGATCGAGCAGCGCGTCGCCCATGATCTCTATTACATCGAGAACTGGTCGATCTGGCTCGACCTGAAAATCCTTGCGATGACGCCGTTCTCGGTGTTTTCGACCAAGAACGCCTTTTGAATTCAGGCTGTGGCGTCGACGTCATCGTCCGCCAGCCGGACGATGACGTCGACGCCGACGATTTTCTTGCCTTTGGGCGGCTGAATCGCGAGCTGCTTGGCGACGTCCTCGGGCATGTCGAAGAGATCGGCCTTGGCTTCGTCGTAGAAATGACAATGCGAACCGGTCTTGGTGTCGTACCAGACTTTTGAGCCATAAAGCGCGATCTCGCGCACCAGGCCCGCCGCCACGAATTGATGCAAGGTGTTGTAGACCGTGGCGCGCGACAAGGGCATGCGCAAGGCCTTGGCCTCCTCGAACAACTGGTCCACCGTCACATGGCGGTCGCCAGCGACGAAAAGCAGGCTCGCGAGGCTGACGCGCTGCCGCGTCGGGCGCAGATCGACGGCGCGGAGTTTTTCCCGCACCAGTCGCGCCAAAGCGCCGCCTTGCCAGTCGAAGGCGGGCCGCGCCACAGGGCGACGTCCGGCCGGCCGTTGGTGCATCTGATGGACCGCACTCTGCATTTCCCCGCTCTTTCCCCTCGGCGCTTTCGGCCGCCCAGAACTTTAGAACAATTCTTTGAACTGTTCTAAACATATTCCCGGCCCGGCGTCAAAGCCTATCCTGTCAGGCAAGTCCGGCGCCGCGCCGTGACAGGCCGCCGCGGGCGAAGTGCGCGCCGTCGCGTCAGCTCTCTTGACGGCGGCGTCTCCACCGACACATAAATCCTTATGGCCAAGGGGAGCCCCGCGAGAGAAATCGTATCTTGGGGCTGAGAGGCTGGCGGCGTTTTAAGGAACGGCCCGGCGACCCTCAGGCGGCTCGATCGCGGGCCGCCGCACCTGATCCAGTTCGTACTGGCGGAGGGATGGCGCGAAACGAAGCCTGCTTCGCCCACGCGCGTGTTTCCGTCGGCGTTTAGCCCAAGGGGCGGGAAAGCGAGGGCAAAAATGCGCATTCGCGTCATCGGCGCCGGGGCGGCAGGGCTCACCGCCGCTTACGAACTCGTCAGCCGCGCCCGCGCTGCGGGGCGCGATCTGGCCATCGAAATCGTTGAAAAGAGCGACGGCCCCGGAAAGGGCTGCTCCTTCTTTGCCGGCGGCATGATAGCGCCCTGGTGCGAGGCCGAATCCACCGAGCCGATCGTCGCCGGTCTCGGCGCCGAGGCGCTGGAGTTCTGGACCCGCGAAGTTCCGCTGGCCGAGCGGCGCGGCAGCGTGGTGGTGGCGCTCGAGCGCGACCGTGGCGAACTGGTGCAATTCTCGCGGCGCACTTCGCGTTTCGTCACTGTGGACCGCGCCGGTCTCGCGGCGCTTGAGCCCGATCTGGCGGAAAATTTCTCGACCGCGCTTTATTTTGAGGAAGAGGCTCACCTGGAGCCGCGTTCCGCGCTAGCCGCTTTGGCCGAAAAACTCGCCGCCGAGCCCAATGTGACTCTACGATATGGCGTGGACGCCGAGACGCTGCCGGACAACTGGGACTGGCTTCTCGACTGCCGGGGCTATGCCGCCAAGCCAAAACTTTCCGGCCTGCGCGGCGTCAAGGGCGAGATGATGATCGTGCGCTCGCGGGACGTGAGGCTCGCGCGGCCCGTGCGCATGCTGCACCCGCGCCATCCGGTTTATGTGGTTCCGCGCGCCGACGGGACGTTCATGGTCGGCGCCACCATGATCGAGAACGAGGAGCGCGCCCGCGTCACCGCGCGCTCCATCGTCGAACTGGTCAATTCGGCCTTCGCCATCCATCCCGCCTTCGGCGAGGCCGAGGTGGTCGAGACCGGCTCCGACGTGCGGCCGAGTTTCTGGGACAATCTGCCGCGAATCGTACGGGACGGGCGCCGGCTATTTCTGAACGGGCTCTATCGCCACGGTTTCCTGCTGTCGCCGGCGCTGGCCAGCCGCGCCGCGCGGATCGTCCTGGAGGACGGCTATTTTCCGGAGGTCATGGATGAAAATCGTGGTCAATGGGGAGACGCGCGACGTGAAGTCGTCTGATCTCTCGGCGCTGATCGTGGAGCTCGATTTTTCCCCCGAATTCGTGGCGACGGCGGTCAACGAGACTTTTGTGCGCGCGAAGGAGCGCAGGATTTGCCGCCTGTCCGAAGGCGACAAGGTCGAAATCCTGACCCCGCGCCAAGGAGGCTGAGCCATGAACGATCCCCTTCGCCTATACGACGTGGAACTGGGCTCGCGCCTGCTGGTCGGCACCGCGCAATATCCCTCGCCGGCGATCCTCGCCGAGGCGCTTGCCGCCTCGCGCGCCGAGATCGTCACCGTTTCGCTGCGCCGCGAGGCCGGGGGCGGGCGCGCCGGACAGAGTTTTTGGGGCCTGATCCGCTCGCTGGGCATGAGGGTTCTGCCCAATACCGCCGGCTGCCGCACGGTGAAAGAGGCGGTGACCACCGCCCAGATGGCGCGCGAGCTGTTCGGGACCAACTGGATCAAGCTGGAGGTGATCGGCGATGAGGACCTGCTTGCGCCCGACGTCTTCGGGCTGGTGGAGGCGGCGCGCATCCTCTGCGACGAGGGTTTCGCCGTCTTTCCCTACACCACCGACGATCTGAAGGTCGCGGAAAAGCTGCTCGACGCCGGCTGCAAGGTGCTGATGCCCTGGGGCGCGCCGATCGGCTCTGGCAGGGGCCTGAACAATGTTTTCGCGCTCCGGGCGATGCGCGCCCGTTTCCCCGACACGCCGCTGGTGATCGACGCCGGGATCGGCGCGCCCTCCCAGGCGGCCCAGGCCTTCGAGTTGGGCTATGACGCAGTGCTGCTCAATACCGCGATCGCGCGCGCCGGCGATCCCGTCGCCATGGCCAAGGCCTTCGCCGCCGCCTGCGAGGCCGGCCGCGCCGCCTTCCTGGCCCAGCCGATCGAGCCGCGCGACATGGCCGCGCCCTCGACGCCGGTCATCGGCCAAGCTTTTTCGTGAGTCCTTCTCATGACTCTCGATCCGTTCTATCTGATCGTCGATCATGTCGACTGGCTGCGCCGCCTGCTGCCCTGCGGGGTGAAACTTGTGCAATTGCGGGTGAAGAACACCGAAGAGAGCGATTTGCGGGAACAGATCGCGCGGGCGCGCGACCTTTGCCGGGATTTCGGCGCCCAGCTCATCGTCAACGACTATTGGCGCCTCGCCCTGGAACTGGAGTGCGATTTCGTCCATCTCGGCCAGGAAGATCTTGTCTCGGCCGATGTCGCCGCGCTCAGGCGGGCGGGCGTGCGACTTGGCGTCTCCACCCATGACGAAAGCGAACTGCAAAAGGCGCTGGCCGCCGCGCCCGATTATGTCGCGCTCGGCCCGATCTTTCCCACCATCCTGAAGAAAATGCCATGGGCCCCGCAGGGTCTGGAAAAGATCGGCCTGTGGAAGCAGCGCGTTGGCGCCCTGCCGCTGGTCGCCATCGGCGGCCTGACGCCGGAGCGGGCGGTCGAGGCCCTGAAGGCCGGCGCCCAAAGCGCGGCGGTGGTCACCGACGTGACCCTCAACCCGGACCCCGAAGAGCGCACGCGCGAATGGCTCATGGCGACGCGGGCATTTGTGAGCCCGTGAGGCGGGATCAAACCGAGGCGGCGTGATCGCTCGTCCGTTCGCCCGCCTTTGGGGCCGAAACGTCCGCGGCAAGCGCCAGCGCGGCGTCCACTTTTACCTCGCTGGCGAAGTCGCGGATGAAATCGAGGCCGGCGGCGGCGGCTTCGCCGTGCAGGTTTTCGTCATTGTGGAGCGCGACGATCGCCTCCGCCATGTCGGCGACCTTCGCATGGACGAAGCGCGCGAGGGCGGGGGGAAGATCGAGCCCTTCCGCCGCGACGGGCGTACAGACGCAGGGCGCGCCCGCCGCGAAACTTTCGAGAACCTTGCCTTTGATCCCGGCGCCGTAAGCCATGGGCGCGATCGTCAGCCGCACGCGATCGAAAAACTCCCTCAGTTCGCCGACCGAGCCGAGAATGGCGATCCTGTCGCTTTCCAGTTCGCGCAAGGACTCGGGCATGTCGCTGCCGGCGAGCGCACAGACGATGGACGGGTCTTTCGCCCATACCGCCTTCATGACCGTCCCGACCAGCAGGCGGGCGGCGTCGACATTCGGCTTGTGGGCGAAATGGGCGAGGAAGCCGACCCCGTTGCGCTGCGGAAAGCTTGCGGCGGTGGGATTCGGGGCGACATGCCAAGGCGCGACCACGATCTTCCTGGCCGGAAGGCTGCGCTGGAGAATGTCCTTTTCGACCGACGAATGGGTAATGACCGCGTCGGCTTGCGCGGCGCACCAGAATTCCTGCTGTTTCAGCCATTCGCTGTAGCGCGCCAGATCGTCGCGCTTTTCGACCACGGCCTCGCGCGCCAGACGCAGGCTGTGGAGATCGGCGAGGCTGTAGATGATCCGGGCGCGCGGCTGATATTTGCGCGTCAGCGGCAGATAGCACGACGCATTGGTCAGGCGGTGCAGATAGACGAGCCGATAGGCGCCGGGAAGGCGCCTGAGCAATTCCTCCACCGAACTGACCCAGGGTTTGGCGTGGCAGGTCACGCCGAGGGCCTCCAGCGCGGCCAGGTTGGCGTCCATTTGGCCGCTCATGTCGGCGGGCGCGAAATGCACGTCGAAGCCCAGGCGTCTCAGCGACAGCATATGCGAGACAATGGCTTTGGACCCGGCGTCGCGGTTCACGTCGGGCAGGCGGTCGTCGATCACTAGCGCCACGGGCCGCGCTTCCGGCGCGACTTTGCCGACCTGGGCCATGGCCGCATCCTGCCATTGGAGGCGACGCCACGCCTCGCGATCGGCGAGACCGCTGCGCTTGCGGGCATAGGCGTCTTTCAGCTTTTCGGCCTGCTCCGCCAGAAACGTCATGCGCCGGTCGAAATCCTCATCTGTATCGGCGGCGGCGAAAATGCGCGAAAGCTCGTCGATCATGTCCTGATCGAAAGACAGCGGCGTCTCGACGATTTTCGGCGAGCCGGGCAGGACGGCGCCGTCCTCCTCGCGCCGGACTTCGATCATATGGCGTTCGCCGCCCGCCAGCCGTTTATGAAGTTGGAGGCTGAAGGCGTGCTCGCCGTTGCCGATCCCCGCCTCAAGCAGATCGTGACGCCAGCGGTTGGCGAGGCAACGCCCCACCACCGCGCCATCGGCTAGGACGAGGAGGCTGACAGGCGCGTCGGCGCGATCGGGATCCCAGGCCCAACCGTCGACATGCGTTGCTGAGACAGAATCGATATTGCCGCGAAGCGCCATGACCCGTTCGTGATTTCGCCGCGCTCAGGCCGCCTCGGCGGCGAGGATCAGGCGGCCGCCCAGCCTAGCCCCGTCGGCCGAGCGTCGCAACTCGATCCCGTGCGGGCGCGAGGGATCGAGCGCCGTGTCGAACTGCAGGTCGAAGCCGAAAAAGCCGTCGGGCCTTTCGGCGTCGGCATAGGCACAGGCCGCGAAGACGCCATCGACGATCACATCGAGGCAAACCGGAGTGTCGGGATAGGCCGTGCTAAGCGCCGAGCCCGAGACGCCGTCGCAGTCGCAGCGTGCGACGGCGCCAATCAGCAAGCCGAAATCCGTCGCGGCGGGATAGACAAGCCCGGCCCGCTCGGCGAGGCGCCGGCGCACGCGGTCAAGCGTAAAGCCGTCCTCGACGCGTGGCGCGCAATAGATTGCCTCCTTCGCCCGTTCCTCCGGATAGAGTTTTCCGAACTCATGGGCGTTCTGGAACATCGCCCGGCTGTCGTCGTCCACAAAACTTTCGGAAAGAGCCCCTTCGGCGATGAGAACATCGTGGGTCTCGAGTTCGAGATGGAAATAATGGATGTCCTCGCCCGGCGCTTCCTGGACGATGGTCGCGCCATTGACGAGATGCTCGGCCGGGATCAGCACGCCGTCGAGGAACATGGCGTGTTTCGGCGACACCAGCAGGTCGCGCGCCGGGACGTTTTCATCGAGCGATC